>JBCCRM010000028.1:0-55428 GCA_039513195.1 Pseudomonadota bacterium
ATCGGCGCCGACGCTCGGGCCCGACCAGGATCTCCTGCGCCATGTCCTACCCTCTCAAGCGACGTCGTTACCGACGTCAATTGAGACCCAGTTCACAAATCAAATCGGAAACTCGCAAGGCGGCCCCAACCGGCCGGTTACTAAAAAACTGTGTTGCCTGACCGCGTTCCACAGCGCGCAAACGTGACCGGAAGAGGATGCACCTCCTCTGTGACTGTTTGTGCATCGCAGTTGCTGATGAATTGGAGGGGTTTGTCTGGCGGCTTTCGCTAGAACGCCTTGCGGGCGGCAAGAGCCGTCGAAATCGTCCCATCGTCGAGATAGTCGAGCTCCCCACCGACCGGCACGCCCTTCGCCAAGGAAGTGACCGTGGCGCCTGTGTCGGCCAGCGCGTCGGCGATCACATGCATGGTGGTCTGGCCGTCGAGCGTAGCGTTAAGAGCAAGAATCACCTCACTGATCTCCTGAACGCGCACCCGCTCCGCCAATTCGGGGATCCGCAGGCTCTCCGGCGTGACCCCGTCGAGGGCCGAGAGAACGCCCCCCAGCACATGGTATCGCCCACGGAACACCGCCGCCCGTTCCAACGCCCAGAGATCGGCAACCTCCTCTACCACACAGAGCTTGGAAGGGTCGCGGCGCGGATCGCTGCAAATCGCGCAGGGCGTCCGGGTCCCGATATTGCCGCAGATCGAGCAGGTCTTCACATGGGCCGCCACATCGGCCATGGCCTTGGCAAGCGGCTCTAGCAGCCGCTCCCGCCGCTTTACCAGGGTCAGCGCCGCCCGGCGCGCGGAGCGCGGACCGAGGCCCGGCAGCTTCGCCATCAGCTCGATCAGACGATCGATTTCCGGCCCGCCGCTCATCGATGGCGACACCCCCGCCCACTGCTCACTGGGCGGCTCCGGCGCGCGCTCGGGCGACGATACCGGTCAGGCAGCCGACCGCCCCGGCAGCCTTGCGGAGCTCGGTGACAGAGGTCGCCGTCACCGTGATCCCGAGGCCCTCGTAGAACGCCCGCGCCTGCGGATTGTCGCCCGACATCAGGATCCTACGCGGCCCCAAGGTCACGAAGTTCAGCGCTGTGGCCATCTCCGCCTCGCCCAGATCCGGCAGGAACGCCACGCGATAGCCGCGGTCGTGCAGTGCTTCGACCGCCGCATGGGGGGTCCGGCGCGGCCAGCAGATCGCCAGATCGCGGTCGGCGATCCGCAACATGCCCATCAAATGCATCGTCCCGAACGGCATATCGACCACCACCGCGAGGGTGCCGATCCTGGCGAACACCATGGAAAGCTGCGCCACCGCCTCGCGATTGGTGCGAAGCCCGCGGCCGATCAGGGCGGAAGTCTCGTCGAGCCAGAGCAGATCCGCCCCCTCGAAGCTGGCCTTCCCGGTCAGAGTGGCGAGGATCGGTACTCGTGCCGCCGCCAAGGCGGCAGCGACAGCCACTTCTTCCCCCGCCCGGACGGCTGAGGCCGGGCGCGCCAAGATCGCGCCATCGGGGGTCATGACAAAGAGATCGGCGCAGAACATCCGGTTGGGTGTCGGCACCGGCGCATCCCCGACCAACAGGACCTCGACCCCCTCGGCCCGATATGTCTCGGCGATCCGGTCATGCTCGTCTTGTGCCTGCGCCACGTCTAGGGGGGCAAGAAACTGCGCCGCATCTGTATCCGCTTGCGCCAATTCCGGACCTGGTCGACACAGCAGCACCTTGGTCAGGGGCCGCCATTCGCTGTCGATCCCGCAGGTCGCCCAGATGCCGCCGATCTCGGCAGCATGGGTCGCCTCTCGCGGTTGCCAGCCCGGCCCACCATAGGCAGCCGCCTGGAACGTCCCTCCCGTCACCGCCTCAGCCGAAGGGGAGCTTCATGCCGGGAGGCAGCGGCAGCCCCTCGGTCACCTTGGCCATCTCCGTCTGCCCAGCCTCCTTCGCCCGGCGCACGGCATCGTTGACGGCGGCGACTACCAGGTCCTCCAGCACAGCCTTATCCTCGGTCCCGTCGAGCAGCGAGGGGTCGACGGTCAGGCGTTTGACCTGGCCCTGCCCCGAGGCGACCGCGACGACCATGCCAGCACCGGCCGAGCCTTCCGCCTCGATCTCGGCGATCCGCTCCTGCGCTTCGGCCATTTTCTGTTGCATCTCCTGGGCCTGTTTCATCAGACCGGAAAGATCGCCAAGTCCCTTCAGCATGTCACAAATCCTCCTCGAACGGGTCTTCGCCATCGATCAGGTCGCCATCGATGTCGACCAAGTTGGTGTCCGGATCGAATGCCGCGGGCTCAGGCTCCGGCATCTCCGGGGTAAGCGGGCGGACCGCGGCAATCCGGGCGCCGGGAAAGGCCGCCATGGCCGCAAGAACGAGGGGATGGTCCTCGATCTCGGCCCGCAGCACGCCCTCCGCCTTCGCCTTCTCCTCTGCGATCGTGGGCCCACCCGGTGCGTCGCTGACGATCACCGACCAGCGGGTGCCGCTGATACCCGCCAGCGCAGCAGAGAGCCGGCCCGCGAGGTCAGCCGGCGCACCTGGGGCGGGGTTGAACTCCAGGCTGCCCGCACGGCAGCGTACGGGGCGGACGAAACGCTCGACCTGATGCAGCAGCAGCATGTCCTTGGCATCGGCGATGATCGCAACGGCGTCCGCGAAACTGTCGCTGCCGGCAGCCGGCATCGCAGCAATCGGTTCGGCGACCTGCTGGACGGCCGCTGCCGCGCCGCCCTGAATGGCCTGAAGCCGGGGGGCGCTCGGCGATGCAGTCGGCGGCGGGCCAGAAGGCAGAGGGTCGCGAACCAGCGGAGAAGACGCTGCCGCCTGGGGCGCAGGCTCCCGTGTCCGCGCTGGCGCTGGCGGAGCCGGCGGGCTGCTGCGTGCCCCATCCTCCAACCGCCGGACCAGCTCGCCCGGCGTCGGCAGATCGGCGACATGGGTGAGCCGGATCACCGCCATCTCCGCCGCCATCATCGGGGTGGGCGCAGTGGCCACTTCGTCCAATGCCTTTAGCAGCATCTGCCAGGCCCGGGTCAGCACCCGCATCTCGAGCCGGCGCGCGAGATCCTGTCCCCGCGCCCGCTCCTCGGCGCTGATGGTCGGATCCTCGGCCGCCGAGTTGGAGATCCGGAGGACCGAGATCCAGTGCGTCAACTCGGCCAAGTCGCGGAGCACCACCGCAGGGTCGGCCCCATCGGCATACTGCCCACCAAGTTCAGCCAAGGCCGCGGCGGCATCGCCGCGCATCACCGCCTCGAAGAGGTCGAACACGCGCCCCCGGTCGGCGAGGCCGAGCATCGCCCGCATCTCCGCCGCGCCGACGGTGCCACCGGTGCCATGGGCGATCGCCTGATCGAGGAGGGAGAGCGCATCGCGGACCGACCCCTCGGCCGCCCGGGTGATCAGGGCCAGCGCCTCGCGATCAACCGCAGCCCCCTCCTTCTCCGTTACCCGGGCGAGATGGTCGATCATCGCCTCCGGCTCGATCCGACGCAGGTCGAAGCGCTGGCAGCGGCTAAGGACAGTGACCGGCACTTTCCGGATCTCGGTGGTCGCAAAGATGAACTTCACATGCTCCGGCGGCTCCTCCAGCGTCTTGAGGAGCGCGTTGAAGGCGTTCTTCGACAGCATGTGAATTTCGTCGATGATATAGACCTTGTACCGCGCCTCCGCCGCCCGGTACCGCACGCCGTCGATGATCTCTCGGATATCGTCGACCCCGGTGTTAGAGGCGGCGTCCATCTCGATCACATCGACATTCCGGCCATCGGCGATGGACAGGCACGCGGAGCAGTCGCCGCAGGGGTCAATAGTCGGCCCGTCGCCGCGGCCAGTGCAGTTGAGCCCCTTTGCAATGATTCGCGCCGTGGTAGTTTTGCCGACCCCGCGCACGCCGGTCAGCATGAAGGCATGGGCGATGCGGTCATGGGCGAAGGCATTCGTCAGGGTGCGCACCATCGCTTCCTGCCCGATCAGGTCGCGGAAATGCCCCGGGCGGTACTTCCGGGCCAACACCATGTAGGCCGGGCTATCTTGCATATCGCTCATGATCGCTCGTCTGCGGAGGTGCCGTCAGCCTAGAGGGTCCGGTCGCCGAGGGAAAGCGGTTGCTCGGTAACCCGCGACGGAGATGGGTGGGGGTGAGAGGCTGGACAACGACCCGAACGGGGCTCGTTACGGCTGCTTCCTTCCGGACCTGACCGGGTTGGCGAGGCGCTCGCCCGCGCCAACCTCTCGCCAACAGACATAGGCGGGATCGCCGGTTCGAGCAACCGCTTCTCCGACGCCATAGACAATGTCGCCCGCCGCCCGCTACCACTTTCAGCGGATCGTGCCATACATGGATGCCATGGGTTTTTGCCTTTCGAAACCATCGGCCCGGGTACTTTTAGACCTGTCGGACCCCGGTGCACCGAGGATACCGTTGGAGCAGGATCTCTCGGCCGCAGCCCGCATCGAAGACACCATGTTCGTGGCCTGCGACGAGACCGCGAGCCTGGAGCGACTGATGCGCCTCGCAGACGGCTCCTGGGGGGCGCACGAGCATCTGCGGTTGGCCGACTATGTCGACCTGCCGGCGGGCGACGATAGCGAAGCGGATATCGAGGGGCTGGCCATCGACGGCGACTGGCTTTGGCTCATCGGCAGCCACTCGCTGAAACGCAAGAGACCAAAAGGCGATCCCGACCGGTTGCGGCGGATCGTGCGGGACCCAAACAGGTTCCTGCTGGCGCGGGTGCCGCTGATCGGCGAGGGGCCGGGCCGCTACCGTCCGGCGCGGGCCGAAGGCGCGCGGCGGGCGCAATGGGTCGAGGCCACACCGACCGCCTCTAAACTGATCGACTGGCTGCGCCGCGACGAGGTCTTAGCGCCGTTCCTGGACATCCCATCGAAGGAAAACGGTCTCGATATCGAGGGACTGGCGGTGCGCGGCATGACCGCGTGGATAGGACTGCGCGGCCCGGTGATCCGCGGGCACGCCGTGGTCGTCGAGATGCAGTTGAAGGAGGTTGGCCACCATCAGCTAAAAGCGCGCCGGATCGACGGCAGAGCACGTTACCGCTGTCATTTCCTACGCGCAGAGGGCTTGGGCGTCCGCGATCTGTTCTTCGAGGGCGACGATATCCTAGTTTTGGTCGGGCCGACGCTGTCCTCCGACGGGCCGGCACGCCTGCTGCGCTGGGTCGGCGGCGCTAACAGCCCGGCCCCCGGGATCGTGAACGAGGATAGCCTGCAGCACCTGGCCGAGCTGCCCTACCACGCCGCCTTCGATCACCCGGAGGCAGTGCTGTCCTGGCCCGACGCCGGGCCGTCCGCCGTACTGGTGATCTATGACGCGCCATCCGAGGCGCGGCTAAGGCTCGGCGGCGTGTTCGCGGATGTCTTCGACCTCGGTGCCCTCGCGCGGCCGAATGCCTGTGACGGGATCACCGCGCCGGTGGCGCAATAGGCGGTGCACGCGTTGCCCTGCTGCAGGCGACGTGCCAGAAGAACGGCAGCCCCAACTGCCGATCGAGCCGTCGCCATATGATCCTCCGCCAACCCGTGACTTTCGCCGCCTCTCCCGGCGACTATGACCGTGCTGCCCATCTGCGCGACCTGACGCGGGACTTGGTCGGACACCGCCATGCCGGGCTGCTGCCGCTTTGGCAGGGGAAGATTCTGGTCGATTTGCGCACGGACAACCCGGTGCTCGGCTGGATCCGGATGGAGGGCAGCTATATGGCGGAGCTGACCGAGACGCCGATCTTCTTGGGGCTGCAAGACCAGGCGCCTCGCTTTGCTGCAGATTTCTCCCGCATGACGGCGGAACAGACTCTGGAGCTGTTCGGCGACGGCGCAAAATTCATCGATCTCCGCTCGATCGCAGGGCAGCTGCGGGATGTCGAAGCAACCCTTGCCGCGGTCGCCAAGGGCCTGATGGGCTGGCACCTGATCCACCCCTATTGCGCCCGCTGCGGCCAGCCGAGTGTGGCGGAGAACGGCGGGTGGCGACGGCGCTGCACGGTCTGCGGAGCAAACCATTTTCCGCGGACCGACCCGGTAGTGATCATGTTGATCCTGCGGGAGGAGCGGGCCCTGGTCGGCCGCCAACCGGAATGGCCCGAGGGGCTCTATTCGCTCCTTGCCGGCTTCATGGAGCCCGGCGAGACCATCGAGGAGGCGGTGCGAAGAGAGACCCTGGAAGAGGCCGGGATCGAGGTTGGCGATGTTCGCTATCTCGCCTGCCAACCCTGGCCGTTCCCCTCCTCACTCATGCTGGGCTGCATTGGCATCGCCAAAAACGACGAGATCACCCGCCGCGATCAGGAACTGCAGGACGCAATGTGGGTGTCGCGCAACGTCATGGGCGAAATCTTAGCAGGTGTGCACCACAAATTTGTCTCGCCCCGGGCGGACGCGATTGCGCGGTCGATCCTGACCGCGTGGGTCCGGCAGGAGATTCCAGGTGTTTAAGCCCGCTGAAATACTATTTGATCGGGGCATGGAGTGAGGGTCGACGCATGCTGTCGCCGGACGACAAGCAGGGGCTAAGACGCGCGCTTGGCGCGTTCGCCACTGGCGTGACCATCGTTACCGCCAGCGATCCAGAGAATGGCGAGCCGGTCGGATTTACGGCCAACTCTTTCACATCGGTGTCGTTGGAACCGCCGCTTTTGCTGGTCTGCCTAGCCCATACCGCGGCCAGCTATGCGATTTTCTGCGCGACCGGCAGTTTCGCGGTCAATGTCCTCGCCGCCAATCAGGAGGAGACCGCAAAGATCTTTGCTACCCGTGGGGCGGACAAATTCGCGACCGTGGCATGGCAGCCCGGCGGGACAGGTGCACCGCTGATCGAAGGGACGCTGGCACAGTTCGACTGCGCGATCTACGAGCGCATGACCGCGGGCGATCACGACGTTTTGATCGGTCGCGTAGCCGCCTACAGCCGGCGCGAGGGTCGCGCCCTCGTCTACCACTCGGGCAGTTTCGCAGCTTTGGGTTAGCGTCAGGCCCGCTCCGCCATGATCTGATCATAGGCGTCGTTGATGCGCGCGAGGCGTTGTTCGGCAAGGCGCCGCGCTTCCTCCGGCACACCACGGGCGATCATCTGGTCCGGGTGCAGGTCCCGGACCAGTTTTCGATAAGCGCCGCGCAAGGCCTGATCATCGCTGCCGGGAGGGAGACCGAGAACGGCGTAGGGATCCATTTCTCCCGGTAAATGACGCGCCCGGATGGCGCGAAACTCAGCGGAGTCAATGCGGAAGATCTGAGCGACCTCTTCCAGAAACGCCGCCTCGCCCGGATGGTACTCGCCATCGGCCATGGCGATGAACACCAGGCCTTCCAGCAGATCGCCGAGAACCTCGGGCCGTTCGCGGAACATCCGTGCAATGCGACGGGCATAGACGTCATAGCCGGTCACCTCGGTACGGGCGAGATTGTAGAGCCGCGCGGCCTCTGCCTCCGCCTCCGGCGGGATGGAGAAAATCTGGCGAAACGCGGCGATCTCGTCCCGGGTCACCGTGCCATCCGCCTTCGCCATCTTGGCGCCGAGCGCGATCACCGCAATCGTGAAGGCAACCCGATGCTCCGGCGCGGTGGTCGCCTTCTCGAACACTTCCGAGAGGGGCGCACCGCTCCGCAGCGCCGCGAAGGCTTCAGCGAGTCGGGACCAGATGGACATATCGAGATCATGACGCGCGCGTCACCGCCTGACCAGTACGGGCCACGGCGAAATGCGGCACGATCAGTCCGCGCCGAGCACCCGGAGCATCAAGACTAAGTCCAGGCGGCGGCCATGCTTTACGCCGACACCTGGCAGGCGGCCGGCCTCCCGAAAGCCAAGGGTCCGGTGCAGGGCAAGACTCGCTTCCTGATCTGCGCTGACCCCGCCAATCATTCGCCGAAAGCCCGCCACGGCGGCATGGTCTATTAGGCCCTCCAGCAGCCGGCGCCCGTGGCCACGGCGCCGTTGATTGGCGGCGACATAGACGCTGTGCTCGACGGTCTCGCGATACCCCTCGCCCTTGCGGAAAGCACCATAGGAGCCATACGCGCACACACGTTGATGATCAGCGATCACCAGAACGGCGTAGCCCGCCGCCAACCGCTCATCATACCAAGACTCGATTTCAGAGATCGATTTTGGGGTTTCCGTCCAAGACGCCGTACCCTCAATGATCTCGGCATTCAAAATTGCCGCGATCTGTGCACTGTCCTGGATGCATGCCGCCCGAAGAACGGGCGGGTTCTCTGTGCGATTTTCCGTCCTGATCAGCGAGGACGGCGCCGATCCCGGACCTTAACCGGGATCCGGCGGGGCTCCGGCTTCTCTTCGGCCATCGCACGGATGACAATCATGCCCAGAAGCATAGCACCCAAGAGGCCGACAACAGCAAAGACCATCGAGATCTCCTCAACTCCAGTATCAATATGGTACTCTTCGTCGAGACCACCGTCTACGGCGAAAGTGAGCGTCGAGAGCAATAAGGCAAGGCCTGTCCCTTGCATATGACGGCGGCAAAGGCGACAGAGGCGTCACTGGCTGAGGAGCAGGGGCGTCGAATGTCGGCAGTAGCGTATTTTGGGCTGGGCTTGGTGCTTCTGGGGCTCGGACTATTGGTACGTTGCATCTTCCGGGCGCAGGCGATTCGCAGCGGCGAACTCGCCGCCGAAGAGGCCCAGAGCGCAATGCGCCGGCTGATCTGGCAGCATATGCTCGCAGTCAGCACCGCCTTCATGGGCCTCGGGATCATGGTGGTCGGAATGGTGCTGTGACGGCTTTGCCTGCGACGACCATCGCGGCGCTCACAACGCGCTATGCACAGCGTGGAATTGTCACTTGGATCGGCCTGCGGCCAGAGAGATTGGCGCGGGTCGAGGCGGTGAGAGCAGCCGATGTCACCGTCACCGGGCTTCAGGGCGACCATCGGGCGGCGCCCGGAAAGCGCGCGGTGACCCTTATCCAGGCGGAACACTTGCCGGTGATCGCCGCCCTCTGCGGCGCGGTGAGCGTCGATCCGGCATCGCTGCGCCGGAACATCGTCATTTCCGGCATAAATCTGCTCGGCCTGCGCAGCGCCGCGTTCCGTATAGGCACAGTCAGGCTGCGCGGCACCGGCCTCTGCGCGCCCTGTTCGCGCATCGAGACCGCACTCGGCCATGGGGGCTATGCGGCGACGCGAGGCCATGGCGGGATAACGGCCGAGGTGCTGGCGGGCGGCCAGATCGCGATCGGAGATCCTGTGGAGCCAACCGGGGACCGGCCCGATCCCATCGCATCGCAGCGCCGCTAGAACCGCTCGACCCAGGGTCGAAGCTCGATCTCCCAAGCCCAGGAGGATCGATCCTGCTCCAGGAAGTGCCAATAGCTGCGGGCGATGGCGTCCGGATCCAGCATCGAGTCCGGATTGTCCGGCGCATCTACGCGTCCCGGGCGCGCGGCGTTCCGAATACCGCCGTCGATAACGAAATGGCCGATATGGATGCCCTGCGGATGCAGCTCCCGTGCCATTGATTGCGCCAGCCCACGCATCGCGAACTTACCCATCGCGAAGGAAGCGGATTGCGGATAGCCCTTCACCCCCGCAGACGCGCCGGTGAACAAAATCGCGCCGTGCCGGTTCGGTAGCATCCGCCGAACCGCCTCCTGCGCCGCGTGGAAGGCCCCGAGGGCGGTGATCTGCACCGCCATCTCCACCGCCGCAGCGTCGAGCTCGATAAAGGGTCCGCGGACACGGGACGACGGGTTATAGACTACCACATCCGGTGCCCCCTCGCCGTCGAGCGCCGCGAAAAGCGCGTCGATCGAGGATCGCGCCGCCGCGTCGCAACCATGCAAGGTGGCCCCGGTTTCCGCCGCCAGCGCGCTCAGGTCCCCGGTCCCGCGCGAGGCGAGGCTCACCCTCAACCCCTTTATCGCGAACAGACGGGCCAGCGAGGCCGACAGGCCAGTGCCCGCGCCGATGATCAGCGCATGGCGATAGGTGCTTTGCATTGGTTCCTCCCTCTGGCTCGCCCGGACCCTGGCGGTGCGGAGCGACGATGCCTACCATCGTGCGCAGCATCGGACAGAGCAATGGGGGACGAATGGCCCAGACCTTTCTCATCACAGGCGCAAATCGCGGAATCGGGCTAGAGATCGCGCGGCAGGCGGCCGGGGCCGGCCACCGCGTGATTGCGACCGCCCGCCGTCCGGGAGACGCATCGGCCCTGAACGACGCTGCGAAAGCTACGGGGCCGGGCGTTATCGAGGTTGTCGGCGCCGATGTAACTGACCCGGGCCAACTGGCCGGTATCGCGGAGGGGGAGAAGGCCCCCATCGAGCTTTTGGTGTGCAATGCCGGGCAATACTTGGCCCGCGGCGGGATCGACGACCCCGCCTACAGCGCCGACGCGTGGCAAGATGTGCTGATGACCAATGTCGCTGGTGTCTTCTTTACCGTGCGCGCCTTCCTGCCGCATCTGGAACGCGCCAACCGCGGCCGGGTGGCGGTGGTCTCCTCGATCATGGCATCGAGCGCCCGGGCTCCCGGGGGCAGCTATATCTACCGGTCCTCGAAGGCGGCGGTGACGAATCTGGCCCGCAATCTGGCGATGGACCTGAAGGCCCATGGCGTCGCCGTAGGCGCTTACCACCCGGGCTGGGTTCGTACAGATATGGGCGGCACGCAGGCCGATATCGACGTGGCCGAAAGCGCTTCCGGCCTCCTCGCGCGTTTCGAGGCGCTGGATCTGTCGGCGACAGGCGTTTTCGAGGATTACCAGGGCAAGGCGATCCCCTATTAGGCGTCGTTCCCGGTCGCCCGGGTAATGCCATGCAGGGTCTTGCCGATCAGGGCTAGCTCGCTCGGCTCCGAAAACCGGTGGCCCGCCCCTTTGACGAGGGTCAGACGGACATCCGGGCATGTCAGATGATCCAGCAGCCTCAGCGCGACCGCCTGGGGCACATCCGCATCTGCGGTCCCATGCAGCAGGCGGACAGGGGCGTCGACTACCAGGGCCGAGCGGAGCACAAGCTGCGATCGGCCTTCCTCGACCAAGCGCCTTGTCACCACCATCGGCTCATCGCCATAGTCAGAGGGCAGTTCGAGCCGCCCTTCCGCCATCAGCTTTCGGCGCTCATGCTCGTCGAGCTCTGCCCAGATCCCGTCCTCGCTGAAATCCGGCGCCGCGGCGATGCCGATGATGCCTGCGACCAAAGCCGGCGCTCGACGCGCCAGCAAAAGCGCGATCCAACCCCCCATCGAGGAACCAATCAGCACCTGCGGTCCCTCAGTTAGCCGGGTGATCGCCTCGTAAGCGTCGTCCGCCCAATCCCCGATGGTGCCTTCCTCGAACCGGGCCGAGCTGGCGCCGTGGCCGCGATAGTCGAACCGCAGGAAGTGCCGGCCGCGCGCCCTCGCCCAGTCCTCGATCCAAATTGCCTTCGTGCCGGTCATGTCGGAGCTGTAGCCGCCCAGAAAAACCAGACCGGGCAGCATTCCGCCATCGCCATCGCCGCGGGTCTTGTGATAAGCGATCCGGCGCTGGGGAGACAGTTCAAGATAGTTTGGAGCGTCCATGTCCGCGTTGTCCTCCATCACCGGCGACACCGCGGGCGAGCCTATCGTCGCGGAAGGTGCGCGGGAAGAGCACAGGCCTCTCACGGTTCTGCAAGTGGTGCCAAGGCTCAATCTGGGAGGAGTGGAGCGCGGCACATTGGAGGTGACCGAGGCGATCACCGCGGCCGGCGGGCGAGCGATCATCGCCACGGCTGGGGGTCAGCTTTCGGCTCGCTGCATGCGCGCCGGCGGCGAGATCTTCGAGATGAACGCGGCGACCAAGAATCCGTTCAACATCCTGCAAAACGCGCTGATCCTGCGGCGACTGATCCGGGAGGAGCAGGTGCATGTGGTCCATGCCCGCTCCCGCGCGCCGGGGTGGTCCGCCTTCCTGGCTGCGCGGATGACCGGTACCGCTTTCGTCACCACCTATCACGGCACCTACCACGAGAATTTGCCGCTGAAGCGGCTTTACAACTCGGTGATGGCGCGCGGACGGCCGGTGATCGCGATCTCGGAGTTCATCCGCGATCTGATCGTCGAGCGGCACCGCGTCGATCCGGACCGGATCGTGGTAATCCATCGCGGCGCCGATACGAATGTGTTCTCCGAGGATGTGGTCGGCAACGAACGCACCGCGGCCCTGGCGGAGGCTTGGGGCCTCCTCGACGATCCGCGGCCGATGATCATGCTGCCGGGTCGGCTAACCCGCTGGAAGGGCGCCGAGACGCTGATCGAGGCTGCGACTCGACTGAAGGCCATGCGCGGCGGAGCGGATTTTCTGGCGATGATCGTCGGCGACGACGGTGGCTCAGGCTACCGGGAGAAGCTCGAGAAGCGAGTCCTGGCGGTGGATGCGATCGATTGCATCCGCCTCGCCGATGCGGTCTCCGACATGCCGGCGGCCTATAAGCTCGCCTCGGTGGTGGTCTCCGCGTCGACGGAGCCGGAGGCGTTCGGTCGGGTTGCTGTGGAGGCACAGGCCATGGGCCGCCCGGTGGTCGCGACCGATCATGGCGGCGCGCGGGAGACGGTGGTGCATGGCGAGGGCGGCTGGCTCTACCCTGCCGGCGATGCATCCGCACTCGCCGCGGTGCTGAACGAGGCGCTTGAGATCGATCCGTCGATCCAGGCACACCGCGCGATGGCGGCGCGCGCCCGGGTGCATAGCCGATACACCGTGGGCGCCATGCAGCGGGCGACGCTCAGCGTCTATGAATGGGCCGCGGGGCGACCCTTTGGCCAAACCCTCTGACCTCCGGTTTTCGGCCCTCGAGAATTCTCCGACTTGGCGGCAGTCCAAACCTCACCGGAAACCCAGCCACCGAGCCGTGGGTCCCTCCGGAAGCGACGTGCTCGGGCGGGGATGGGCCTGAGCCTCCCGCTTCGAGAGCTGCCCTCTGTTGCGGCCCCCGGACCAGCGCTGCGCCACATCTGCGCACCAACCGGTGAGCCGCGCTTGCAGCATCGCCACCTGCGCTACCGTCGCTTCTCCGCCGCGGGCACCGATCCCGCCAAGGGCCGGGCAGGCATCGCGGCGGCACCAACGCCCCCATCCCGCTCCGCTCCTTGACAGGCTCTCGCACCGCCCGGATGGTGCCGCCCGCAATAGACGCCCAAGAACAGGAGGCCCCGATGTCCGACGCATCTGTGAAGATCACGCTGCCCGACGGCGCGACCCGCAGCTATGCAACCGGCACGACGGGCGCCGAGGTGGCGGCGGATATCTCCAAATCCCTTGGCAAGGCCGCCATCGCCTGCCGGATAGACGGCACGCTCGCAGATCTCTCCGAACCGATTCAGGCGGACAGCCGCCTGGCCATCGTTACCGCAAAGGACGCGGAGGCACTGGAGCTGATCCGCCATGACTGCGCGCATATCATGGCCCGCGCCGTGCAGGAGCTTTATCCGGACACCAAGGTCACCATCGGCCCGGTGATCGAAAATGGCTGGTACTACGATTTCGACCGCGACACCCCCTTTACCACGGAGGACTTTCCCGCGATCGAAAAGCGCATGCGCGAGATCATCGCCGCCCGCGATCCAGTCCGGACCGAGGTCTGGGAGCGCGCCGACTCCATAGCGCATTACAAAGAGACAGCCGAGCCCTATAAGGTCGAGCTGGTAGAGGCGATCCCGGCGGGCGAGCCGATCCGTATGTATTGGCATGGGGACTGGCAGGATCTCTGCCGCGGACCGCATCTCGCCCATACCGGCCAGGTCCCGCCCGACGCCTTCAAGCTGATGTCCGTCGCCGGCGCCTATTGGCGGGGCGACAGCCGCAACAAGATGCTGCAGCGGATCTATGGCATCGCCTTCCGCACCAAGGCCGATCTCGCCGCCCATCTCCATATGCTCGAGGAGGCTGCCAAACGCGACCACCGCCGAATCGGTCGCGAGATGGAACTTTTTCACTTCCAAGAAGAAGCCCCGGGCATGGTGTTCTGGCACCCCAACGGGACGGCGCTCTACCGTGCCCTCGAAGACTATGTACGTCGGCGGCAGAATGCCGCAGGCTATCACGAGATCCGCACGCCCCAGGTGATCGACCGCGTGCTCTGGGAACGCTCAGGGCACTGGGACAAGTACCGCGAGAACATGTTCCTCACCGAAATCGACGAGGAACATGCCAACGAAAAGCGGGTGAACGCCTTAAAGCCGATGAACTGCCCTGGTCATGTGCAGATCTTCAACCGCTCTCTCAGGAGCTATCGCGACTTGCCCATGCGCGTCTCCGAATTCGGGATGTGCCACCGCTACGAAAGCTCCGGCTCGATGCATGGGCTAATGCGGGTTCGCGCCTTCACCCAGGACGATGCGCATATCTTCTGCACCGAGGATCAGATCGAGGAGGAGACCGCGCGGTTCATCGCCCTGCTGGGATCGATCTACCGCGATCTCGGCTTCGACAGTTTCGATATCAAGCTCTCGACCCGCCCGGATGTACGGGTCGGTTCCGATGAAGTTTGGGACAAGGCCGAGGCTGCGCTGGAAGCGGCAGTGCGCAAAGTCACCAATGACTTCGAAGTCGATCCCGGCGAGGGCGCGTTCTACGGCCCAAAGCTCGACTTCAAGCTCACCGATGCCATCGGGCGGGAATGGCAGTGCGGGACGTTCCAGGCGGATTTCAACCTGCCGGAGCGGCTCGATGCGGAGTATGTCGCTGCGGACGGGTCGAAGAAGCGGCCGGTGATGATGCACCGGGCTATCTTGGGGTCGTTCGAGCGGTTCCTCGGCATTCTCATCGAGAACTGTGCAGGGCGGTTCCCACTGTGGCTCGCGCCGCGGCAAGTGGTGGTTGCGACCATCGTCTCGGATGCCGATGCCTATGCGCAGGAGGTCGTTGCCGCCCTCACCGCCGCGGGCCTCCGAGTGGAGGCAGATCTCAGGAACGAGAAGATCAACTACAAGGTCCGGGAGCACTCGACCCAGCATGTCCCGGCAATACTCGCGGTCGGGCGCCAGGAGGTCGAGGGCCAGACCGTCGCCGTCCGGCGCCTCGGCCAACAGGGCCAAAGGGTTCAACCGCTCGCCGAGACGATCGCCGCCCTAAGCGCGGAAGCTGCGCCCCCGGATCTGAATTGACCACGCACAGGCCGGGACCGGCGCGTCGGGCGGCACCGAGCCAGTATGATGACGCGACTAACTCACGGAGCCCGTGCCGGCCGAAAGGAGGGTGACGGCCAGCACGATCTGGCAGATCACGCCCCCGAAGAAGATGACCGTACGCACCACTGGTATACCAGCCATGTAGACGACGTAGTGGGCGGCGCGGAGGGAGAAGAACGCCATGCAGGCGAAGGCCGTCGTCTCCGTCCCGACCCCGGCCAGATGGACGCCCAGGGCGAGTGGCGCGAAAACCACCAGGTTCTCGACCGCGTTGCGATGCGCATGTTGAGACCTGGCCGCCCATGCGGCTTTAGGCGGGGCATCGCCGATCCTTTGGGTCAGCGCGGTGACCGGCCCCATCTCGGCCAGGACGACGAGGATATAGGGCACCCACAACACGGCGGTCATCAAGGCCGTCGCGGCCAGCCAATACAGCTCTGGGGACATCCGAGGTTCCTTTCCTTCCCTGCGATGTTGCCGGTATGATGGAGGCGTGATCGCGGCGCCAGTACGCAAAAACACCGCCGATAGGGCGCCATTCTTCACTGTGAGGCGAGACGGATGACCCGAAAGCAGCGGCACGAGACCTATGAGAACTGCCCCATCGAAGCCGCCCTGGATGTTATCGGCGGGAAGTGGAAGGCCTCTCTTCTGTTTTCGGTTTCCGAGGAAACCCGCCGCTTCAGCGCGCTGTTACGACTCTTCCCGAAGATCTCGCAGCGGACGCTCACCAACCAATTGCGAGAGCTGGAGGCGGACGGGCTGATTCACCGAAAGGTCTACGCCCAGGTGCCGCCAAAGGTGGAGTACAGCCTCACGGACCGCGGCCGGGATCTCGTCCCAGCCCTGGTCTCTCTCGCCACATGGGGGACGGCCTACGCCGTGTCAAAAAGGCGGGCAGCCCCGGTATAGCCGCCCGCCGGGCCAGCGGCGAGCCTACAGCGCCGTCCGACCCGATTGCATCGGGTCTTGCGCTCTAAGATATCGCTCGGGCGCATTTTCACGACGCCAATCTGATCCAGATTGGCTGAAAAATGCTCTAGGCTGCGACCAAACGGCGATAGAGATGCCACGACGCGTGGCCCAAGACCGGCAGCGCTACCAAGAAGCCCAGGAACAAAGGGATCGACGCGACCGCCATCACGACCGCGATCATGACCGCCCAGGTCCCCATCACCAACGGACTGGCCAAGACGGTCTTGAAGCTTGTCACGACCGCCGTGATGACATCCGCGTCCCGGTCCAACAAGAACGGGAAGGCCACCACGGTCAGGCAGAACGCCACGGCCGCGAAGACGAAGCCGAATGCGTGCCCAACCAGGAGAAAGCTGAGGCCGTTCATCGTCGTGAAGAAGGCCGGCCCCATCTGCCAGAAGCCCGACGGGTCGGCAGAGAAGTGCAAGGCGTAGACCAGCAAACCCACCCGGATCCACACAGCCAACCAAAACATCAGTGCAAAGCCCAGGAACACGATCTGCCGGCGCGCGGTGCCGGCGACGATCTCTGGGACATCGTTGAACCCAAAGCCCAGGCCCATTTCGCGGCGTCGGCTTAACTCGTAAAGGACCGTCGCGACGAAGGGTCCGATCAGTGCGAAACCGGCGATCACGGGAAAGGTAAGGCCGCGCAGCTCCCGCGCCTCCAGCACGGCGATCAACAGCCAGCCGCCTACCATGTAGATCGCGCCGACCATCATGCCGAGCGCGGGCGTCTGGCAGAAATCGGACCAACCTGCCCGCAGCGCTGCGTGCAAGTCGTCGTATGTCGCGACACGGACGGGCGGCATTCCACTCGGCTCTTGCCAAGGTCCGCGGTCAGCTTCGGAGGTGGTCTCTAACATGGGTCCTCCCTTCGTGGCTGCTGTGCAGTCTCTCACTGCCATTTCCTTTGCGCAAAGGTTTCTATAGATAAACCTGCCCGTGATCGGATGCGGGGAGGATGGCCATGGCAAGCGCAGCCGAAACGAAGGACCCAGATGCCACAACGACCCCGCCGCCAGGGCGGGCCCGGATCTTGTCGCTCGCCCCGATCATCCCGGTGCGCAGCATCTCGGTGTCGCTGCCGTTTTATCTCGAAGTCCTCCGCTTCGAACTGCGCCAGCGGAATAGCGCCAACACCTCGGCCCTGGTGGCGCGGGACCAGGCGCAGATCATGCTGATGGCGCTCGGCGATCTCAGTGCGGTGCGCGCGACCGGCGAATTCTTCTCCGCCTATCTGCGCGTCTCCGACCTGGACGATCTCTATCGCGAACTCCGCCCCGGGCTGGAACGGCTGCACGAGCGGCGCTTCCGTCCACCCCACAGCACCGGCTATGGCACGCGCGAGATGCATGTGCGCGATCCGGACGGGTTTTTGATCTTCTTTTCAGAGCCGATTTCCGCCTGACGCGGCGATCAGCGGCCCTATCTGACATGTATTGTTGGATTTGGGAGCGGATCACCATGCGCGGAGCAGCCCTCGCCTTCTTGCTCGTCATTATGGGTCCAGGCATGGCAGTCGCCAGTACCTGCTATGCCTTCGTGC
Organism: Pseudomonadota bacterium; assembly: GCA_039513195.1. Taxonomy (GTDB): domain Bacteria; phylum Pseudomonadota; class Alphaproteobacteria; order Rhodobacterales; family Rhodobacteraceae; genus Thermohalobaculum. The sequence goes on from JBCCRM010000028.1 coordinate 17,651, forward strand.
GGGACATCCCGGGCGTGCGCTACGCGACGCTCGGTCCGATCGCGAGTGTGTCGCCGGAGGTAAAGATCACCTTCGTCTCGCATTCGACATTCCGGGTGGAGACGGCCGAGGGCGTGGTAATCGCCACCGACTATTTCGGCGCCCATGGCGACGGGGGCTTGCCGACCGTCGTAACCATGAACAAAGCGCATGAAACCCACTACACCGATTTCCCCGACCCGGCGATCGGGCATGTGCTGCGCGGCTGGAATCCGGCGGGGGGCAGCCCGGCGGAGCACAAGCTGGAGCTGCGCGATGTGGTGATTCGCAATGTCACCACCGATATCCGCGGCTGGGGCGAGCCGGAGGCCGACGGGAACTCGATCTTCGTTTTCGAAGTCGCCGATCTTTGCATCGGCCATCTCGGCCATCTCCACCACGTGTTGGAGGAGCACCACTATGCGCTGCTCGGCAAGCTCGACATCGTCATGGCGCCGGTGGACGGCGTCTATACCCTGGATCTGGCCGGGATGGCCGATGTGCTGAAACGCCTCAAAGCCCGGTTGGTGCTGCCGATGCACGCCTTTGGGCCGCGCTCGATGGCGCAGTTCCTAGACGGCATGCGCGATACCTTCGAGGTTCGCCGGAGCGATAGCAGGACGATCACGGTGTCGCTGGAGACTTTGCCGACCAAGCCTACGGTGCTCCTGCTCGGCAACAGCCGCGTCCCCGAAGATTTCGAGTGATCTCGCGGATACGGCCTGCTCGCCCCCTCTCAGCCATGGGTGGAGAAGGGGCGAGTCCCCTTTTCGCCTTAGTATCTCGGTTGTATATAGTGTGCTGCCGGCCTCCAGATCGGGGCGGCCTGGAACACAGCTGACGGCCGAGGTTCTCGGCGCAATCGAGGAGTTGCAACCATCGCCAGACGACCGCACAACGCGCCGCCGACCCGAGAGACGGGGCCGCGCGTAAACCGGCAGATCCGCGTGCCGGAAATTCGCCTGATCGACGAAGACGGCAATAATGTGGGCGTGGTCAGCCCTGCCGAGGGGGTCGAAATGGCCGAACGGGTCGGCCTAGAGCTCGTCGAGATCTCTCCGAGCGCTAGACCGCCCGTCTGTAAGATCATGGATCTCGGCAAATTCAAATACGAACAGCAGAAAAAGGCCGCAGAGGCCCGCAAAAAGCAAAAGACCATCGAAATCAAGGAAGTGAAGTTCCGCCCGAACATCGACACGCATGACTATGACGTGAAGATGCGGTCGGTGACGAAGTTTCTGGAAGGTGGCGACAAAGTGAAGGTCACCCTGAGGTTTCGAGGGCGCGAGATGGCGCATCAGGAACTCGGGCGCGATCTGCTGCAACGGGTGGCGGGCGATATAGACACCCTGGGCAAGGTCGAATCGATGCCCCGGCTCGAGGGGCGACAGATGACGATGGTGATCGCACCCGCGAAGGTCTGACCGGATGGTAGGTGTTGGGGAAAGCGACTCCCATCGCTGTTCTGCCCGCAACGCACCCGAGAACAACCCGTCCGAAGACGATGGCCGGCTCTACTCGCCGGTCGTAGCGCGCAACTTCGAGCCGATCTGCGCCGCCCTGGCGCCTCGGCTCGATGCGGCGACAGGTACGGTTCTGGAAATCGGCGCAGGGACAGGCCAGCCCGCCGCCCTGTTCTCAAAACGGTTTTCGCATCTTACCTGGCTGCCATCTGATCCGGATCCTGCCCAACTTAAAAGCATCGCTGCGTGGCGCAGCGCGCTCGGGCCACCGAACCTTGCGGAGGGGATCGCCCTTGATGCGACCGCAGATTGGCCCGCTCTCCCCCCGGTCAGGGCGATGGCGCCCTATCATGCGATCTACGCATCGAATGTCGTGCACATTGCGCCTTGGACGGTGGCAGAGGGGATTGTGGCCGGTGCGGCCCGGGTTCTCGCCGCGGGCGGTGTGCTGATCTTCTACGGCCCGTTTGCCGAGGGCGGATGCCACACCGCCGACAGCAATGCCAGCTTCGACCGGGCACTGCGCGCGAAGAACCCAGCTTGGGGCGTCCGCGACCTCAACGCCATAACGGCCTTGGCCAAGCGTGCAGGCTTCGCTCCGCCCGAGATCCAGCGCATGCCCGCGAACAACCTTACAGTCTTCTTCGACTACCCCTAAAGGCGCCCGCGCCGCAGCGTCAGCGGCGGAGGCCGGGCGCTCACTGTGCCGCTGTGCGCCGGCGAGGTAAGAGCCGTCAGGCCGAAGGCGAGCCGGGCAAGACTCGATCGCGGCGGGCGCGCGGCCTATTCGACGGTGATGGAGATGCGCTCCGACATGATCGGCGGCTCGTGCGGAACGTGGAAGAGATCGCCCATCACCAGTTGCAGCGTATGGGTGCCGATCGGCAGATCCAACGTCACCTCGGTCTGCCCGCCGCCAAAATGCTTGTGGTTATCGTCGGCGGGGATTGGCTCGTTCAACTCCTCGCCCTCGATCGCCTCGTTGATGATCAAATGGTGATGCCCGGTCATCTCCACTTCGACGCCCGCCGGCGCGATACCGATATTCTTGGCGCCAAACTGGATCGTCACCGGGTTCTGCAGGCGATCGCCATCCTTGATGTTGATAAAGTAAACCTCCGCACCTTCCGGCGCCGCAACCTCACCAGCGAAGGCCAAGCCAGCCGAAACCGCGCCGGCGGCGATGAAAGTCATGATTCGGATCATTGATACCTCCCCGTTTCCCAATCTGTTCGGAATGATAAGCGGTTTGCCCCGGACGCATAGGGGATCAGTGTCGCAATCGTATGATCGGTTCGGCGCATTGCCGGCCGCACGCGCTCACTGCGGTCTTTCCGACCCCTTCGGATGACGCTAGTCTCATGGCATGACCCAATCGAATGACAGTCCAACCGGGCGGCGCTGGCACGATATGGGCGGCGGCGCGGCTGGTGAGATAAACGCGGCCGAGCATGACTACGCTCTTTGGGAAAAGCGGGTCGATGCCCTGATGGTGCTTTGCGCGCTCAAAGGCTATTTCAGCGTCGATGGGCTTCGCCGGGTGCTCGAAGATATGCCGGCCGAGAGCTTCGACACGATGACCTATTACGAGCGCTGGATGCATTCGGTCACCCAAAACTTGATCGAGGCCGGCGCCTTTTCGGTCGAAGACCTGAACGCCCGCATGGAAGTCGTGGCCGCCCGTGGCGGCACTTATGGGGCCGCGCAGGGGGAGGCGTGATGCTGCCAGACATCGCTCCCGCGCCGGTGGCGCCGCCCTATCCGGCCGCCGCACCGGGTTTCGCACCGGGCGACGCGGTCCGGGTGAAAGCCGGCGCGGCACCGGGGCATATCCGCACCCCTTGGTATCTGCGCGGCAGAAAGGGCCGGGTCGAGCGCCTGTGCGGCGATTTTCCCAACCCCGAAGAATTGGCGTATCGCCGCGACGGACAGCCCGGCCGGTGCCTCTACCGCGTGCGTTTCTCAATGGCCGAGCTTTGGGGCCACGACGCCGAACGCCCGGACGACACGGTGGATGTCGAGATCTACGAGCATTGGCTGGAGGTCCTCTGATGCCCCATGACCATCACGGTTCGAGCCCCTCGGGCCATCCCTACCGCCCAGATGACGACGGCCCGCTGACCTATTGGCAGCGCATGGAGATCGCGGTGCGCGAGCTGCTCGTGGAAAAGGGCATCACCACGGCCGACGAGATTGCCCGCCAGATCGATGCGATGGATGCGCGCAGCCCGGCCATGGGCGCTGCCGTGGTCGCGCGGGCATGGACCGATCCCGACTTCAAGGCCCGCCTGCTCGCCGACGGGTCGGCCGCCTGCCGCGAGATGGATCTCGCCATCGATCCGGTGAAACTCATTGCGGTCGAAAACACTGCAAAGGCGCATAACGTCGTCGTCTGCACGCTCTGCTCTTGCTACCCGCGCAACCTGCTCGGCTTGCCGCCCGACTGGTACAAAAGCCGCGCCTACCGGTCCCGCACGGTACGGGAGCCGCGTAAGGTCCTTTCCGAATTTGGGCTCGCGCTGCCCGACCATGTCACGGTCCGGGTTCACGACTCGACCGCCGATATGCGCTATCTCGTGCTGCCGGCCCGCCCCGATGGGACCGAGGGGTGGGATGCAGACCGACTTGCCGCCATCGTCACCCGCGACTGCATGATCGGCGTGGCTGTGCCGACACCGTCCTAAGCGCGCTGCTAGACGCCCCGCAGCCGATAGCCTAGAGAGACGGGGTCCAACGCCTGCCTCTCGGCAGAGGCGCACTGCCCAGGAGCTTCGATGACCGAGACCGACCGCGTTCGGGGCCCAGCCCTGCCCGCGGAACGCTTTGGGCCGCGGTTGGCCCGTCACTTGGGCGAGCTTCTGCGCCTCGCCTGGCCCGTGATGCTGTCCCGCGCCGGCATTCTGGTTATGGCCTTTACCGATATCGCGATGCTGGGCCGCTACAGCCCAGAGGCCGTAGGGGTGGCAAGCCTCGCCCTGGCGATCTTCGTGCCGGTGCTGGTGATGTCCATCGGCCTCGGCTCTGGCGTGATTGCTGAGACGGCGCAGGCTTACGGCCGCGGCGATTGGCAAGCCTGCGGGCGGGCTTGGCGGCGGGCCATGGTCTGGGGCGGGGTGGTTTCGATCTTCGGGGCCTGGATCGTTTGGCAGGCCGCCTGGCTTCTCGTCGTGATCGGCCAAGATGGACCATTGACGGACGAAGCCGGCATCGTCGCCAGGGTGCTGGCACCGGGCTTGGTGGCGCAAGTCATCTTCGCGGTCTGTGCCTTCTATCTCGAGGCGACGCGACGGCCCATGGCAGCGCTTTGGACGATGCTGTTCGCGAACATTGCGAATGCCGCACTGAATTGGCTCCTGATCTTTGGGAATGCCGGCATGCCAGAGCTTGGCGCAGCGGGCGCGGCCCTCGCTTCTACCTTGGTGCGGATTGGGGCGGCGCTCGCCCTCGCCGCATTCATCCTCCGCCAGTCGGAGCCGCGCGCGGCCGGCGTCATCGGCCCTTGGGAGACGTTTTGGGGTCCGGGCGGCTGGCGATCCGGGGCGATGATGCGCAAGCTGGGCCTCTCCGCAGGGCTCTCCAACGGCTGCGAAACGGTCGGTTTCACGGCTATGAACCTGTTGGCTGCCGGCATGGGGACGCTGCCGCTCGCCGCCTATTCCATCTCCCATAACCTGGTGTCGACGGTCTTCATGATCGGCCTCGGCCTTGCCATCGCCACGGGCGTCCGGGTTGGCATCGAAACCGGCAAGGGACGGCCTGCAGAGGCCGCTTTCGCGGGATGGACAGGGCTTGGTACCGCAGTGGTGATCATGTCCGCTCTCGCGGTTTTGGCGATCCTCTGGCGGATCGAGATCGGCGCGCTCTACACCAACGACCCGGAACTCGCGCTCAGGGCGGCAGCGGTCATCGCCGTCGCGGCCTTCATCTTCATTCCCGATGCTGCGCAAGTGGTTATGGGCCAAGCCGTCCGCGCGCTCGGCGATGCCTGGATCGCCATCCTCGCCTATTTCAGCGCGTTCTTCGTCTTGATGGTTCCCCTGGGCTGGTGGTTTGCCACTTGGTCGGGCTGGGACGAACGGGGACTTGCGGTCGCAATCATCCTATCTTGCATCGCAGCGACGGGAATGCTCGCTTGGCGCTTCGCGACGTTGACCGGCCGAGGCAAAGGATGACCAGGCGCAGCCACTACATGACGCGCGACCGCTGGACTACGCGGGCGGTCGAGGCGCTGGAATTCGGGCTCTGCGGCGTCTTCCATTTCGGTACGCTTTGGGTGCCGACGCGCTGGCTGACCGGGACGCTCGCCCCGCTCGGCGGTTGGCTGGCTCTCATGCTGCCCGGACTCCGACGGCGGGCGAAAGAGAACCTCAGCAGAGTTTGGCCGGAGATGACCGCGACACGGCAGAGCGAGATCATCCGGGGCGCCGGCCAGAACTTCATGCGCCTCATGGTCGAGTATTCGCGTTTCCGCCGGTTCGCCGGCGAGGTCGAGGTCGTGGCGGAGGGAACCGACCATTTACGCGCCGCCGCCGAGACCGGCAAGGGAACGGTTATCCTGAGCGCGCATTTCGGCAATTGGGAAGGGATCCGCCTGGCGGCCCGGCAGGTCGGCGTCAATTGCGGGATCTTGCGCCGCCATTTCAACAACCGCTATCTCGACCGCTATACGCAGAATCTGATCACTGCCGCGGGGGATCCGATCCTCATCAAAGGTCGCGCCGGGGTGCGCCAGCTTATGGCACATGTGGCGCGGGGCGGCACGGTGCTGATCTTGGTCGACCAGCGCAACACGGGCGCACCGCTGATCCCGTTCCTCGGCCATCCGGCCGAGACGATGCTCACTGCGGCCGAAATAGCTCGGCGCGCCGGCGCAACGATCTTGACCGCACGGTCGATCCGGAACCTGGCCGAACAGCGGCTGGAGGTCGTGTTCGAAGGACCGATCCAGGCCGAAGCGCCACTGGATGTGATGGCCGAGGCCAATGATCGCATCTCCGCCTGGATCCGGTCAGAACCCGAACAATGGCTGTGGCTGCAGCGCCGGTGGAAACAAAAGCGCCTTTGAACGCCGGCGCTCCGGTCACGCGTCCGGCTCGTAGCCCGCCGCATTCAGGATCGGCCCATTCCCCGGTGCTTGGACCCAGATCACGACGCCCTCTCCCGGGGTCGGGATGGGCAGGTCGATCGACCGAACGCTGGTCCCGTCCCACGTGCCATAGGGCATGATTTCGGTGACGATGTTATGGTAGGTAATCGCTTCTCCGGCGTTTTCGCCGCGATTGATCTTCACCGTCTCTTCCTGGCGATACCGCGCGATCCAAACCTGCCCAGCGGCGACTATCCCAGGGTTGAGATCGGCTCTTAAACCCCCGTCGCTCTCCAGGACTGCAATTCCGGTCTCGGGTCTCGGAATCCGCGAAAGAGCATCTTCGACCTGTCTGATCTGCGACCCAGGATCGATCCGGCGGCCCTGCACGACAAGCTGTGGTGTGTAGACGACCCGCGCGCTCCACGCGTCGCGGTACTCGTATTGCCGCTCGGTGAACGCCCTCTGGGCAAAGGTGTCACGCCATCCGAGATAGTCCCAGTAGTCGACATGCAGCGAAAGCGCGATAACGTCCCCGCGCCCCGCGAGTTCCGCGAGATAGGCGTCTGCGGGCGGGCAAGAACTACAACCCTGGCTCGTGAATAATTCCACGATCACCGGCGCGGTTATTTCGCCGGCTTCAGTGTATGCCGCGGTGGCCGGCAGAAGCGCGGCGGCCAGCCCGACGGAGGCGATGACGTGACGGATGAAGCGCATGATGAGTATTTACGCCGCACAGATGCACTGCACCAATCAAGCCTGCGTCACGTCTATGTCAGTCGGCGGAAACGCCGGGCTAATGGATCGCGAACTCCGCCATGCCGTATCGCATCTCCCGCGGGCCCAAAAGCTGATCCGACGCGAAGCGCACGGAGTGCAAAGGGCCGTCGAGCTCTCGTTGCCAAAAGTCGAGGAATTTGTGGAGGTTGGGGAACTCCGGCGCCAAATCGTAGTCCTGCCAAACATAGGTTTGCAGCAGGCTCAGGGCGTCGGGCATGCGGTAGACGATTTCGGCCGTCACCAGCGAGTAGCCGTCGAGCTGACGGCGAAAGTCGCGGTCTGTCTTTGTCATCTGAAGGACATCGCTTCTCCTTCTGCTCGTTTGCGGCCCGATCCGGCGCGCGTTTCGGCACGGTCCCGGCTCGGCCCGGTAATGCGAATCGTGCCACCGGATTGTGGAGATTTGGTAGCTAGGAAATTTTGCTGCGCCGCGGCATTATTTGTCGGCGGTGATTCGGATCATCCACCCGGCGCCACCCCCGGGGCCGCGTGCGCTGGCGGCGTGGCCAACGACGCCTTTGGTTGCAAACCGCCGCGGGTGAGACGGCGACACATCGGGCGGCGGATGGCGCGGCGCCCCCGCGGGCCGGTTCCCGGCCCGCAACCGTCCTATCTGGGGCCGGTTCTCAGCCTGCAATCACCGCCGGATTAGGCGGCGGCCAGGTCGCGCAGCACGTAGTGCAAGACCCCGCCATGCTCGACATATTCGATCTCGATCTCGGTATCGATCCGGCACAGAAGCGCGATCTCCTTCACCGACCCATCTTTATATGTAATCGTGCAGGGCACGTTCTGGCGCGGTTTGGTCGTCCCGGCGATCCCGGAAATCGAGATGCTCTCATCCCCGGTTAGGCCCAGCGTCTTTCGGCTCTCACCATCGGTGAACTCGAAGGGGATCACCCCCATACCCACCAGGTTCGAGCGGTGGATCCGCTCGAAGCTTTCGGCGATCACCGCCTTCACGCCCAGCAGCGCCGTGCCCTTCGCCGCCCAATCCCGCGACGACCCGGTGCCGTACTCCTTGCCGGCCACGATCACCAGCGGCACGTCCAGCTCCGCCCAGGCCATCGCCGCATCATAGATGGCCGCCTGAGCACCGTCCGGCCCCTTGGTGAAGCCGCCCTCCACCCCATCCAACATCTCGTTCTTTATCCGGATATTGGCGAAGGTGCCGCGCATCATGATCTCGTGATTACCGCGGCGCGAGCCATATGAGTTGAAGTCGCGCACCGGCACCTGGCTGCTGGTTAAAAACCGGCCCGCCGGCGTTTCCGCCTTGAAGCTGCCAGCAGGGGAGATGTGGTCGGTGGTCACGCTGTCCGCCAGCATCGCCAGGATCCGCGCGCCCTCGATATTGTGGATCGCACCCTTCTCCGGCCCCATGCCTTGAAAATACGGCGGGTGCTGGACGTAGGTCGAGGTCGAGGGCCAGTGATAGGTCAGCCCGCCGCCAGCATCGATACCCTGCCACATCTCGTCGCCCTTGAAGACATCGGCATATTTCGACCGGAAAGCCTGACGCGTCACGGTCCTCTCGACCAGATCCGCGACTTCGGCTGCCGTCGGCCAAACATCTTTCATGAAGACCGGGCTGCCATCCGGTGTCTCGCCAATCGGGTCCCGGGTCACATCGATGTTCATGTCGCCGGCGATGGCATAAACCACGCAGAGCGGCGGCGAGGCGAGGTAGTTCGACCGCACATCCGGATTGACCCGACCCTCGAAGTTCCGATTGCCGGACAGGACCGAGGCAACCACCAGATCACCATCGTTCACCGCCTTCGACACCGCCTCCGGCAGCGGTCCAGAATTCCCGATGCAGGTCGTGCAGCCATAGCCGACCAGATTGAAGCCGAGCGCGTCCAGATCCTCCTGCAGGCCGGCGGCCTCCAAATACTCGGTCACGACCTGGCTGCCGGGCGCCAGCGAGGTCTTCACCCAAGGCTTCCGGGTCAGACCGAGCGCGCGGGCTTTGCGCGCGACGAGCCCTGCGCCGATCATCACATAGGGGTTGGACGTGTTCGTGCAGGAGGTAATGGCCGCGATCACCACCGAGCCATCGTGGATCTGGAAATCCTCCCCCTCCACCGCCGCGGTCTTGGCCGCACCGCCGGACCGATAATCGTCGACCACTTTGGCGAAGGCGGGTGCCGCCTCCGACAGCAGGATCTTATCCTGCGGGCGCTTCGGACCAGAGATCGACGGCTCCACCGTACCCATGTCGAGGCTCAGTGTATCAGTGTAGATCGGTGCGTAATTCGAACCGCGCCAGAACCCGTTTTCCTTCGCGTAGGCCTCGACCAGGGCGATGCGCTCCTCCTCCCGGCCGGAGACGCGAAGAAACCGCAACGTCTCGTCGTCGATCGGGAAAAACCCGCAGGTCGCCCCGTATTCCGGCGCCATATTGCCGATCGTCGCCCGGTCGGCCAACGGGAGACTGTCCAGCCCCTCGCCATAGAACTCGACGAACTTGCCGACTACGCCCTTGGCCCGCAGCATCTGCGTCACGGTTAGCACCAGGTCGGTCGCAGTCACGCCCTCCTTCAGCTTACCGGTCAGCTGAAAGCCGATGACCTCTGGGATCAGCATCGAAATGGGCTGTCCAAGCATTGCCGCCTCGGCCTCGATGCCGCCGACGCCCCAGCCGAGCACAGCCATTCCATTGACCATGGTGGTATGGCTGTCCGTGCCCACCAGGGTATCGGGATAGGCGACTTCGGTGCCCGCCTGGTCGGTGTCGGTCCAGACCGCCTGGGCCAGATATTCCAGGTTCACCTGGTGGCAGATCCCAGTCCCCGGCGGCACCACCCGAAAATTGTCGAAAGCACCCTGGCCCCATTTCAGGAACTCATAGCGCTCGCCATTGCGCTGGTATTCCCGGTCGACATTGAGCTGGAAGGCGCGCGGATTGCCGAACTCGTCGACCATCACAGAATGGTCGATCACCAGGTCCACAGGGTTGAGCGGATTGATCCGCTCGGCGTCGCCGCCAAGCTTCACGATCGCGTCGCGCATCGCCGCAAGGTCAACGACTGCCGGAACGCCGGTGAAGTCCTGCAACAGCACTCGCGCCGGGCGGTAGGCGATCTCTCGCGGCGCCTTGCCGCCCTGCTCCGCCCAGTCGGAGAATGCCCTGATGTCCTCCACCGTGACCGTCTTGCCGTCTTCGAAACGCAACAGGTTCTCCAGCAACACTTTCAGCACCGCCGGCAGGCGCGAAAAGTCGCCGAGCCCGGCGGCCTCCGCCGCCGCGATAGAGTAATAGGCATAGGTCTTCTCGCCCACACTCAGCGCCCGGCGCGCTCCCGACGTGTCATGACCGGTGGTGATGGGCATGGCGAGACCCCCTTTTTGGCAAATGACCGGTCGCAGAGGCGGTCCCGGCATGGCTATCGCGCCGTCTATGTCCGAATTACACGGGTCGTGCAATGCACCCCCATGTCGCGGGACGTGGCCCATGCGAAGGGAGCAGTCAACGCAACCTCCGCGAACTGTGAAAGAATGTTGCGCGGCGTTGCATGCGGGCTCTGCCGCTTTCCAAACCCCAGCGGTGCGGTCTATGGACGGGCGGATGTCGCTCGAAGTCACAGATCTTGCATGCCGGCGGGCGGGCCGGATGGTCGTTCGCGGACTGACTTTTCGCCTACAGGCGGGAGAGGCGGCGCAGATCCGCGGCCCAAACGGCGCAGGAAAATCGACTCTGCTGCGGGCCTTGGCCGGGTTCCTGCCGGTCGAGGCCGGGGACGCCCAGCTCAACGGGCTGAGCCTCACGCGGGATTGCAGCGACTTTCAGGAACAAGTTGCCTATACTGGGCATCTCGACGCCATCAAACTGCCGCTCACGGTGCGGGAAAACCTCGCCCATTGGGCGCGGATCTATGGCGCCACGCCGGATATGGTCGAGGCCGCGCTCGACCACTTTGACCTTGCCGGTCTTGCTGCCGAGCCGGCAGCGCTCTGCTCGGCGGGGCAGAGACGACGCCTCGGCCTCGCCCGGCTGATGGTCCAAGACCGGCGCCTCTGGCTGCTCGACGAGCCTACCGTCTCGCTCGACACCGCCTCTGCCCGCCGTTTAACCGCCCTGATCGAGGAACATTTGGCTGGCGGCGGCCTCGCCCTGATCGCCACGCATCAGGACCTCGGGCTCGCACAGGCGACGCAGATCGAACTGCCGCCGGACCAGATCCCGAGGCGAGCCGGCAATCCAGACCCGTTCCTGGAGGGCGCGTGGCGGTGAGCGGCCTGGTTGGCCTGATCGTCCGCGACCTCCGCCTTGCCCTCCGCCTCGGCGGCGGCGGTGCCATCGCGCTCGGCTTCTTCATGCTTGCGGTCGTCTTGATCCCCCTCGGGGTGGGGCGGGAGACCGAAACCCTGGCCCGCATCGCCCCAGGCGCGCTTTGGATCGCAGCGTTGCTCGCCACGCTGCTCAGCCTCGATCGGCTCTTTCAGGCCGATTTCGAGGACGGCACGCTCGATCAGCTGATGCTCTCGCCCTTGGCGCTCGAACAGATCGTCCTCGCTAAAGCCATGGCCCACTGGCTGACCACCGGGCTGCCAATCACGTTCCTCGCACCGCTCCTGGGCCTCACGCTGCGCCTGCCGGCCGAGGCGACGCCTGCGCTCCTTGCCGCCATGGCCATCGGAACGCCGGCGCTCAGCCTGCTCGGCGCGGTCGGGGCTGCGATCACTGTGGGCATCCGCCGCGGCGGCCTCCTGCTCTCGGTGCTGGTTCTGCCGCTCTATATCCCGACGCTGATCTTCGGGGCCCGCGCAGTCCAGAACGCCGCCCTCGACCTCGCCTATGGGCCAAGTCTCGGTCTTCTCGGCGCCCTGACCCTCTTTGCTACAGCGCTCGCACCCTTCGCGGCCGCCTATGCGCTCCGCATCAACGCCCGCTGACGGGCAGCCGCCTGAACGGGCCAAGGGTCGCGCTAGCGACAGCGCTTGCGCGGCTCGTCTCGCGTACTGCAAGGCCGCTGCGGTTGCGCGCCGGGACCGCTCAGGTGGTCTTCTCAGCCAAGCCTTTGCTGCCTGTCCGCCCGACGCAGACCCGGCGCAGCGGTGCGCCCGCCCGGTCCGGGCTGTCCACAGCCCGGACCGGGTCTGAGTTCGAACCTATCGCGGGCGGCACGCCCGCGATTCCGCATCGTTCGCCACCGCCCAGAACGACACCGGCCCCGGATGCGTGCATTCCAGGCAGCGCTGCGGTAGCGTCCGACATCGCGCGGTGAGATGGGGAGGTCAGTTGTGCATATGCGTCTCTGCGTCATCGGGATCCTCGCAGCCTGGTTGCTTGGCACGGCACCGGCCCAAGCGGCCGATCGCATCGCGCTCGTGATCGGCAATGGCGCCTACGACGCGCTCGGCCCCCTCGCAAATCCAGCCAACGACGCCCGGCTGATCAGCCGCACCCTGGGGAGAGCAGGCTTCGACGTCACCCTCCTGGTCGACGCGGAGCAACGGGCGATGAAGCGGGCAATCCGCGATTTCGGCGACCGGCTTCAGGCCGCGGGCCGCGACGCCACCGGCCTTTTCTACTTCGCCGGCCACGGGGTGCAGGCGCAGGGCCATAACTTTCTGATCCCGGTCGCGGCCGGCATCCGCAAAGAGTCCGATCTGGAGATCGAGGGGGTCGAGGCGAATTGGGTCCTCCGCCAGATGGAGGGCGCCGGCAATGCGACCAACATCGTGATCCTCGACGCCTGCCGGAACAATCCGTTTGCCCGCAGCTTCCGCTCGGCGACCCAAGGTCTGGCACAGATGGACGCGCCGACCGGCAGCTTCGTCGCCCATGCGACGGCGCCGGGCGAACTCGCCTATGACGGCGACGGCGCCAACAGTCCCTATTCCGCCGCGCTCGCCCGGGCCATTGAGGTCCCCGGTTTACCGATAGAGCAGATGTTCAAACAGGTCCGCATCAATGTCCTCCAGGAAACGGATGGGCTGCAGACCCCCTGGGATAGCTCATCGCTGATCGGCGATTTTTATTTCACGCCACAGGCGCCGGCTGGAAACACCGCGACAGACCAGCCCGAACCGAAGGTAGCGCCGCCCGCGAAGCCTGAGCCCGAACCGCTCGCCCGCGCGGAACCGGATCTTCCCCCCAGCCGCCGGGCGGAGGGCGCGCTAACGCTCCGCATTGACACCGAATGGGCACGCACGCGCCGCCAATGCATCAGCCCCGGCGATCTCGGCACCATCACCGTACCGCTCACGGAAGGTGGACGCGCACTCCGGGTCGCCTCTGCCGGTAGCGATGGGGGTTATGACTATGCCATTACGGCAGAGCCCGCGGGCGACGGGGCCGTGGTGCGCATTCAACCGCTGACCCAAGGCACCACCACGCGGAGCATAGAGGTGGCCTTGCCCTCACTCGATATCGGCACCCAGGTGACCGAGCACTCCGACGTGAAGATCCCAAACAGGAGCCGGTGCGGCGGCATCCGCGCCCATATCGAGATCGTGCGATGACCCGGCCCCACGCCCTTCTCGCGGCATGCACCGCATTCCTGGGCTTCAGCGCGGCGCCGAGCCCGGCGGCGCCGGCCGACAGCTTCTATTACGAGTTCTGCAGCGGCGCCGTCCTGCGCATGACCCCAACCGAGGACAGAGACCGCAGCTACCGCCTCGACCTACGCAACGGAACGGGCTGGACACGGTACGGCAAGGTGGTCCTCGACAATGACGGCCGCTTCCTGGCCCGCCAAGTCGATGGCCGCGGTTCTACCCAATACACACCCCACAACTGCGAGAAAGTGCCCGGCATCTGCGAATACACAGAGCGCTTGCCCGACGGCAGAACCCTCAACAAGGCCCGCATCAATGGCCGGGAGGGCGAGACCTGGACCCATTCGATCTTCGAGACGCGCGACGGCAAGCCGGAACTGCTCGTGATCGGCACGGTCCGCTACCATGAGGACGGGCTCGCGGCCGAGGAGACCTGGATCAACACCGGCAGCGCCAGTTTGGCGGAGGGTTGCGCAAAGCGCCGGCCGACGCTGCCCTGACACCCGGCGCAACGGGCCTCAAATCAGGCCCTGTTGGCGCCACTCCACCAGCTTTTCCCGGCTGACCTCGAAATGCATCGAGTCCTCCCGCCCGAAGCCTGCGCCCCAGATCCAACCCTCCTGACGGAAGAAATCGGCCAACAAGGTCAGGCCGAGCTGCGTCTTGCCATCGCCGAGAGTGTCGAGCACGCCATCGACATTGATGTCGAGCGCCAAACCGTAGGCATGGCTCGACACACCTTCCTCGCTCCCGCGGATCCGGCGCACGCAGAGCGATCCGGCGCTGCGCAAGCGGGCCAGCAGTTCCGGCTCGAACTGCTCCACATTGGCGAAGATACGGCGCAGCGAGGTCAGAGCAGGCGCCAGCATGCGCACTTGAAAGGGGCCGACATCTTCCAGGCGCAGCATCGCCTTCAGCTGCGGGTTCGTGATCGGCTGACACTCGTCGGTCAGGTCCTCGCGCGGCAGGCCGAACATCTGCTTCAAAAAGGCGGGGCCGGGCGCCGTCAGCCCATCGTTCGCGTTCCGCCGATTGGCGATCAGGACCACCTGCGCAAAGGCGTCGCGCAATGTGTCCGCGATGTTGTCCGGCAGCGCCGGCGCGACGTCTGGCGCGGTAGGCGCCATCGAGCGTTGCGGCCGACGCTCCAGCCGCTCGACCCGTTCGGACAAACGTCGAATTTGGCTCCGCAGCGCACTGACCTCCGCCCGCATGGCCGCCGGATCGATGCTGGAGCCCTGCGACGAAAGGTAAGGCGCCGCCGCAAACCACACCAACGGCGTCGCGAGCAAGGCGAGGGCGATGATCAGGGCGGGACCGTAGCGCATGGCGCGGACCCTATGGCGCCGGTCGGGCTCGGGTCCAGCGCACCGGGCCCTCTCCGCGCCAGTGGCCCCCGAGCCGTGCGGTCTGGACAACACAAGGTTGCAATTCCGCCGCCACCGTCTGGACGATTTTGAACCGTGGGCGTACTCTTGCCACACATACCTGTGAGTAAGATCATCGACCAAAGCCCAGGCTGGAGGAAACGCAGATGCGCTTTGCGGTTGGTACGGGAGTTTGCGCAGCGACACTGGCACTGACGCTGTCGGTCCCGGCTCTTTCCCAGACGTCTCAGTCCGATCAGGAGATCCTCGAAAAGCAACGGCAACTGTTGCTTGAACGTCGCAAGGCAACGTCGCCGACGCGAACCTTGCTTGAGATCGATCCAAGCACCGGTGCGACCGAGGAGCCTGCGAACGCGCCGTCTGCCGGTACGATCGTTTCGCCGGATGCAACGGCGACCGCGCCCTCGGGCAGCGGTGCCGCCGGCAGCTCTCGGGCGGATACGGCTGTCGCGGCCGTCCCGCTCGACCTGGCGGAGGAGGATCAGCTCTTCCGGCCGATCAACTTCGCCTATGATAGCGCCTTTCTCGATCAGCCGGCGCGCCAGATCCTGGACGGAATTTGCTCGACCCTGCAAAGCGATCTCAGCCTGAACCCAGGATCCAGCTATTTCGTGATAGGTCACACAGACGCCGCGGGCCCCGAAACCTACAACCTTTCGTTGTCGCAACGCCGCGCAGATGCCACAAAGCAGTACCTTGTGTCGAGTTGCGGGATCTCGGTTGCCCAGCTGGAAGCCGTCGGACTGGGCGAGGAACGTCTGCTGGCAAATGCGAGCCCGCGGGCAGCGAAGCAGCGGCGGGTTGAGATCCAGGTCCAACTGGGCGACGAGGGCGGCTGATCCGGTGGCCAGGGCGCCCGCCGGTAGACCGTAAAGAACGGGGACGGGCAGAAGCCGGGGGGCACCGAGAACATGGCATCGCCAGCGAGGAGAGTAGCTCCCATCCTGATCGGGATGGGGGCGGTGTGGAGTCTGATTCCCACCGCGCTGGCGCAAACGCCGGCACAATCCCTCCAAGAGTTGGAGGCAGAGATCCGGGAAGCCGCACCTCGCGAGCCCTCTGCCCCCGCCGAAATCCCGCGTGCATCGATCACCGCTCCGCCAGGGGCCGACGAGATCGACCTCCAACTTCAGAGTATCGCGCTGGTGGGTCGGGACGGCACCCCGCTTGCGAAGGACGACCGCCTGCCGCTCGATGATCTGCGGGGTCTCTACAGCGACCGGCTCGGCGCGCCGGCGACCCTGGCGGATATCTACGAGATCGCTCGCGATATCGAGCTGAGCCTGAAGCGCGACGGCTTCGTCTTCATCCGCGTGCTGGTTCCCCGCCAGGAGATCGACCAGGAAAACGCCAGCGTCCAGATTCTGATCCTAGGCGTCACGGTCGAGGATGTGGTGATCGAAGAGCCGGGCGATCCTGTGGGCCCGGTTAGGCGCCTGATCGAGAAGACGGTGGCGCCGCTGAAGGGGATCTCCAATCCGCGGATCCAGGATCTGGAGCGCGCCTCTCTGCTTGCAACCGACATCCCAGGCGTGACGCGCGCGACCTTTGTGCCGTCTCAGGGCTCGACCGCGGACCTCTTGTTGCTGTCGCTAAATGTGGAACGCGATCCTTTCAACGCCGTCGCCGTGGTCTCGCACCGCGACAGCCCGGTGATCGGCCCCGGCGTCTTCGGCGGCGTCGGCTTCGCAAACAGCTACACCAGCTTCGGTGCCAGCACCGAGCTTGCCTTCTTCAACTCGTGGAGTTTCGAGGATTTCCCGGATTTCGACGAGCGCAGTACCGTGCAGATCACCCAGCGCGCCTTTCTCGGCACCGGCACGGCGTTCAGCATCCGCGGCCTGTACGGCCGCACGGCGCCGGGCGACACGCTCGACGCGCTCGACGTCACAGGCGATCAATTCGACCTGGAATTCGCCGTCGAACACCCATTCCTCCGCAGCAGGGTCTTGTCTGTGTGGGGGAATGCGGGCTTCAACCTCGCGGAAAACTCTGTCGATGTCAGCGAAGCTTTGGCAACGCTGACCGATGACTCTCTGCGGGTGTTCTTTGCCGGCGCCCGGGCCAGTTTCTCCGATCCCTACGGCGACACCATCGCCGATCTGACCTTCCGCAAGGGCTTTGAAATCCTCGGCGCCAGCGAGGAAGGCGACCCCGATCTTAGCCGCGTCGGCGCTGGCGGGAGCTTCTTTCTCTTGCGCGGCGAAGTCGCCCGGGAACAGCCGATTTGGCGCGAGGTCAGCGCCCATGCCCGCGTCACCGGTCAGTACTCCCCCGATAGGCTGCTCACGAACGAGACCATCAGCCTCGGCGGTTCACGGTATCTCAAGGGCTACGATCCTTCCGAAGCCCTGGGCGACAGCGGTTTCGCTGCCTATGGCGAGCTGCGCTACACTGATCAGCTGACCTTAAAAGGGCTCGATTTTGGGTATCAAGTCTACGGGTTCGGGGATTACGGGGTCGTCTTCACCGAAGACCCGGGATCGTTCGGCACGGTCGATCTGATGTCGACCGGCGCGGGGGTCCGCGTCGATGTGCCGAGCGGCCCGCGGTTGGAGCTGGAGCTGGCCCTCCCGGTCACCGACGAGCTGCTGCGCACCGGCGACAGGGATGTGCGTGTGTTCGGGGGTATGGTCTGGTTTTTCTGAGACGGCGTTAGGGAGGATCCCGCAATGCTGCAGAAACGCAGAATGGGCGTGGCGCGCCGGCTGAGCATGACGACGGGATTGGCGCTGATCCTGACCGTCACGGCGGCTGAGGCGGGGCCGAAGGGTGGGATCGTTGTCGGCGGCAACGCCAAGATCACCAGCCAGGGCAATGCAACGACGATCCGCCAGCGCTCGAACCGCGCGGTGATCGACTGGCAGTCCTTCGATATCGCGCCGCAGGAACGGGTGGATTTCCAGCAACCCTCGACCAGCGCGGTGGCGCTGAACCGCGTGCGCTCGGCGACGCCCTCGCAGATCCAAGGCGCCCTAAACGCCCCCGGCAATGTCTGGGTGGTGAACCCAAACGGGGTGCTGATCTCCTCGACCGCACAGATCAACACCGGTGGCTTTATCGCGACTACGGCGGATATCGACACCGACGCGTTCATGGCCGGGGAGGACCGGTTCGATCGCCCCGGAAACCCCGAGGCCCTGGTCCAAAATGAGGGCACCATCACCTTCGGCGAGGCGGGGCTGGTCGGCCTCGTCGGTCCGCAAGCCCGCAACAGCGGCGTGATCGCGGGAGAGATGGGGCGCGTCGTGATCGCGGGCACCGATGCCTTCGCGGTCGATCTGGCGGGCGACGGCATCCTTGCGCTGCCCATGGGCACCGCGCCGGAACTGAGCGCTATCAACACCGGCGAGATCCAGGCGGATGGCGGCCGCGTCATCATCGACGCCGCCACCGCCGAGGGCGTGCTCTCCTCGCTGGTGGTCGTCGATGGCGTGATCGAAGCGCACTCAGTCGCCGCGGTGGACGGCATGGTCCGGCTCGACTCTGGCGGCGACGTACAGATTGGCGGCAGCATCGATGTGACCGGCGGCGCGGGGCGTACCGGCGGTGACATCATCGTCACGGGCGACCTGATAGATCTCTCCGACACCGCGCGGCTCGACGCCTCCGGCGAGGCCGGCGGCGGGACTATCCGCATCGGCGGCGATATCGGCGGCCGATCCCCGCTGCCCCGCGCCCGGGTGACTGTCGCCCGGCAAGGATCGGAGATTCGCGCCGACGCCATCACCGAAGGCGATGGCGGCAGCATCGTCCTCTGGAGCGACCGGGCCACGGGGTTCTTCGGTTCGATCACCGCAACTGGCGGGGCCGAGGGTGGCAATGGCGGGTTCACTGAGGTCTCGTCGGCCGGTTATCTCGACATCACGGGTGCCTTCGACCTCTCAGCGCCCGCGGGCGAGAGCGGCACACTCCTCCTCGACCCCGACACTATTGTCGTCGAGGCGGCAGGTTTCGACCTCGGCCCACCGGGGTTCGACATTGCCTTTGGCGACCCGGCGACCGGCGGCTCTGGGACCACCAGCATCTCGCCCGACTTCATCAACAGCGTCGACGGTGACCTGGTCTTGCAAGCCGTCGAAGACATTGAAATCCGCGATCCCATCGACAACACCGGCACTGGCAACACGATCAACCTCACCTTCGAGGCGGGCGAGTTCATCGAGGTTTTCCAAGACATTAACATCAACGGCGCCGTTACCTTCATCACCAACACCGTGCCCGGCGAGGCGGCGAGCGGCATCTTCATCGACGGCGGCACAACGGTCGCAGCCAATCAGGGGCTCAACTTTCAACCCGCGACGGGCTCCCTCTTGGAACTTGGGGCGGATGTCACGCTGATCTCGGGCGCCGGACTGGTCCTGCCCGATACGCTGATCGGCTTCTTCGACAATGAGGGCTTTTTCGCACCCGGCACCACGACGATCCAGGTGAGCGGCGGAGATCTGACCCAGACCGACGGCACCACAATCGTCGAATTCCCATCCGGTGGTCTGCCCGCGACCCTCTCCCTGGATGCACCGGGCCAGGACATTATCCTGCCGGCAACGGGCAACACCTTCTCCGAGCTCAACGCGACCGGGGACAACATCACCATCGGCCATTCCGGCACCGGATCGGCGAATGGCGATCTGACCGTGCGTGACCTGACCGCCACCGGCGATGTCGCTCTCACCACGGACAGCGACTTGGAATTTTCGATCGTCTTCCCAGATGGCTCCGGCGGCTTCGTCACCTCTGGCACCGGGGTCAGCATCGACGGCAATGCGGCGTTCAACGCGGAAGGCGACATCACCAACGTATCGGCCGATCTGACCCTAGCAGACTCGACCGGGTTCGAAACGCCATTCTCGGTCGATGGAGAGGCGGACTTCATCGCCTTTAGCGTCGGCGACGGCACCATCAGCGATCAATTCTTCGACGTCATCATGGGCTCCATCGCCTCCGACACCGCCGGGGGGCCACGGGTCACTGCCTTCGGCGACGTGGTCGATATCGAAGGTGCCGCGGATCTGGTGGTCGAGGGCGCCTATGGCGAGACATCCGTCACCGCCACGGCAGTCCAATCGCTCGATGCCCAAAGCATCTTTACCGGTGCCTTGACGGGCGGCGGCGCCATTGCGGCGGGAGGCACGATCACCCTCTCCGCCCTCGACGGCGATTTGACCGGCAGCAATCTGTTCGCGGACACCATCGCCGCCAATGGCGGGGTGCCCAGCGGGATCGTCGCCGACCCGTCGCCCATCCCTGTCGATGGCAATCTGACACTGGACGGGTTCGAGGCAGAAACGATTTCGCTCACCAGCGTGACCGGCGACTTGACCCTAGCCAACGGCTCAGTCGACGTCATCACGGTCGAGACCGCCGCCGCCCTCGGGGCGCCCGGCAGCCAGTTTATTGGCACTGGCGTGGTGGCTGCCCTCGGCGGACCGGTGGCGACAAACATCACGTTGACTAATGTCGACCTGGTCGGACCCGACGCGCTCAGCTTCGAAGCCGGCTCTATCGCGACCGGCGGCACCCTGACCCTGAACGGTGTCCGGGGTCCGAGCTTGACAGGCGAAGTGCCGAACCTTGCGCTCGGCTTCCTCGAAGTGGGCAGCATCGACATCACCAGCACTGGGAACATCGTCAAGATCCCGGATGCGGATCTCGACGCGGGCCAGGCGGGAACGGTTGTGATCACGGCGCCGAACTTGACCAATGCACCGACCGTGGCAGACCGCTCCGTCGTGACCGGCGCAGCCTTCACCAACCTGATCGCCGTCAGCGGCACCACGGACTTCAACGGCGCGCTGACCGCTGCAGGTGGCGACATCCTCCTGCCCCATGGCGAGGCGGGATCCGGCGCCTTCCACAACGATTTCGTTGGTGCCGTAACAGTGGGCCCGGCGCAGGATGTGGTGATCGAAGATGCCAACGCGATTACCATCGTGGCCTTTGGAAGCGACCCGTTCTCCGCCGCAGCGATCCGCGGAAACTCCGATGGCGTCGGCGCCGATGGGACCATAACGGCCGACTTCTCCACGACCGGCGACGCGGCATTCCTGACCACCGACGACATCTCCGTAACCGGCAGCTTCGGCGGGCTGCAGCTCTTCGGCGCCAACGCAACGGTGCTGAGCTTTGGCGAGACCCTGACGATCAACGACAGCCGGCTGAGCGGCACCCTAGATGCGAGCTTCGACAGTGCGCTGGCGACACACACCCTGACAGTCGAGGATACGGAAGTCGCCGGCGACCTCCTGGCGGCCTTAGGCGTGATCGCGG
Source organism: Pseudomonadota bacterium (assembly GCA_039513195.1). Classification (GTDB taxonomy): domain Bacteria; phylum Pseudomonadota; class Alphaproteobacteria; order Rhodobacterales; family Rhodobacteraceae; genus Thermohalobaculum. The sequence continues at coordinate 39,163 of JBCCRM010000028.1, forward strand.
GCGTCTCGACCGGGGCGACCGGCGATCTCGCGCTGAACCGCGTGGTTGTCGGCGGTGCGCTGGATGGCGAAGCGCCGCAGACGGTCGGCCTCACCGACACCCAGGTGACCGGCGACGCCACTCTCGCCGCGACCGACGCGTCGCTGACCAGAGTGCGGATCGACGGCGTGCTGACGGTCAATGGGGCGACCGATAGCGTTTTGAACACAGTCACAATCGATGACGGTCAGGTCGGCGGCGCCCTGACGGCATCCGCGACGACATCGGTCGCCGCCGATGGCCTGGATGTTGGCGGCGCCACAACGCTCTCGGCCGGCACGTCGATAGCATTGTCAGACGGCATCTTCACGGGCGTGCTCGGCCTCGACGCGCCGACGATCAGCCTTTCCGGGGTCCAAGCGCTCTCTGGCTTAAGCTTCGCAGACGGGCTGGACCTGACCCTGTCAGACCTCTCGATTACCGGCGATTTCGACACCGGCAACACCGCTTCGCTGTCGCTCGCCCGCCTCTCGGTCGATGGCAATCTGACCGCGACGGCAACCGGTAGCTTGGCGGCGAGCGATCTCAGCGCGACCGGCAATGCAACCTTTTCAGCCGCCAGCTATGACATCGACGGATTGGACGCTGCAGGTACGGCCAGCTTCGCGAACGCCGGCTCCCTCAACCTGACCGACGGCAGCATCGGCACGCTAAATCTGGGAACCCAGGGGGTGTTGACCGGCGCCCGCATCCTGGCGGACAGCCTTACCGGCGAGAGCTTGGCCACCCTCACCCTCGTCGATCTGCAGGTTACAGGTACCACCGATTTGACCGCCGCCAGCACGCTGTCGCTGACCCGTTTCGTGATCGGCAACAACACGCTGGTAACTCCTGCCGGCCTGTCGCTGCAGGATGGCAGCCTTGGCACAAATGTGCCGAGTGCCACGACCACCACCCCAGCGACTGTGGATCTCGCCAACATCACGGGGGGCGATCTAAGCTTCGAGGCTGCGGGCGATATCCGCCTCGCCGGTGTCGATGCGACCAGCCTGGCGCTCACATCGCAGGGGGGCAGTGTCTTGCTGGGGCAAACCGTATCAGGCAGCCTGACGGCCACGGCACCGTTCGGCGCGATCAGCACCCAGGACGCGACCGATAATGCTTTCTTCGGCACCGAACTCGCGGATTTCACCGTCCTCGGCCCAGGCGAGTTGCTGCTGCCGGGCGCAATCACCGAGCTCGCCAATCTCGCAGGACCCGGCGACGGCGCACCGGCGACCATCGGCATTCCGACGACCGGGCGCCTCGGCGACAGCACGCCAGCCCGCCGTGTCTTCGAGGTAGTTGCGGCTGTCGACGGCGCCGCCGGGCGGGCCGAGATCCCGGCCGAGGGCACCCTGGCCGCCCCCGCCGACGTCACCGTGGACGTGAATGAACCGGCGGTACCGACCGCCCTGTCGGTGACCGGGAGCTCGATCCTCTCGGCGAGCGGCGCAGTCACCCTGACCGCCACCAACACGGGCGCCACGCCGTCCGAAAACTTCCTGGGCCCGGTCGATGTCACCTCCGATACCAGCGTCACGATCGAGGCTGACGACCTCGGCAATGGTGTTGTGGTTGTCTCTGCAGGCGATGTCAGCCTGACCTCGGATGCTGGGGTGCTGCTGGGCGGGGCAGAGATCGCCGGCGCCTTGATCGTCAGGGCCGATGCCGACGCAGCCTTCGGCACAGGCCCGGTGAGCGATGGCGCCGTGACGCTCTCCAGCGGCATAGTAAGCCAGCCAATCGAGGTCGCGGGCGCCCTGATCGTGACCCAGGGCGGCGGCTTCAACCTCGTCACCGGCGCCGGCCTCGCCGCGGCGCTCGGCGCGACCGGCTTGGCCCGCGATGTGACCCTCGACAATCCAGGCAACCGGTTCGGCGGCTCGGTCCAGATCGCCGACATCACCGGGTCGATCACCTTGGTCGAGGAGCAGGCGCCGTCGGAGGATCTCGATCTCGGCACCGTCCTCGCTTTCCAGGGCCTAGAGACCGGCCAGCCGGGGCTGGAGGCGCTTGGCGACATTTCGGTCACCACGACGGATCAAGTGGAGCTGCGCGGCGACACGACCCTCGCCGGCGGGACCACGCTGCGGATCGATACCGGTAGCGGCAATGCGGCTATCCTGATCCTCGGCGCCCTTCGGGCTGAGGGCACCGGCGCCGCGCCCAATGTGGCGCTTGACGCGGGCAACGGCACGATCTCGATCGGGGGTCTCGTCGGTATCGGCGCCGATGGGAGCGAGCGGGCGCTCGGCACCGTAACTCTGGGACCGGCCGGAACGGTCGTCGTCAGCGCGGTAGAGCCGAATGGCAGCGACGTGTTCATCGCCGACCGCCTGGTCCTGAACGGCGTGACCGGAAATGCCGTCATGGCCGTGCCCGACGATCTGGCCGCGGCCTTCGCGTTGACCGACACGTTCTTCGGCCTCCGGGTTGGCAGCCTCGATTTCTCTGGCTCACCGAACATCCAATCCCTCGAGCTGTTTGGGTCCATCGACGGCGACGCCACCATCCAAGCCGCCCTTCTCCCAACGGGCGAGGAGGACGAGACCCGCCTCTTCAATGGCTGCGTCATCGGCGATCTGTCGACCTGCCAGTTCACTGTCGTCCCCGCCCCGCTCCTTGGCAGCATCATCGAGGACGAACCCTTGGAGGACGAGGCCGCGACGGTGGTGCCCCTCTTCGATGTCGAACAGCCATTGTTCGGCCTGCCGACGGTCGACTTCGCCACCTTGTTCTCGGCCACGGGGAATGAGACGCTGTGGTCAAGAACCGGACAGGAGGAGAGCGCAGAATGATCCGGCCAACGCTCCGCCGCCTCGGCGCACTCGCCGCCATCGCCGCGGGTCTGACCGCCTGCACCGCGGAAAACGACGGCAGCGCCGAGCGTCGCCAACCGGCTGTCTGCGCCGAGATCGAGGGCCGGGCGAACGCGGCCTTCCGCCAGAACTTCCTGACCGAGTACCAGCGCGCGGAGCGGGCCTGGACCGACATTCTGGGCCTCTACGACGCCGAGCCGGAAGACATCGCACGCTGCCGCAACATCCCGCCGCGCAGCATCGTGCTGGCCAATCTCGGCCTGGTCTACTCGAACCAGCGCAACTTCACCGCCGCGCGCGGCATGTTCGAGGCGAGCGAGGCGGCAGGCAGCGAGCTGACCCAGTCGCGCACAAAGATCTATCGCGCGCTGCATGACCTCAACCGCTCCGCCGTCGGGGTGCAGACCCTCGCCCGGGCGGAGGAAAGCGCCATCTCCGGCGGCGCCTCCCAGGGTTTGGAGCTTCTGGAGCGGGATCTCAACTCCTCGGTCCTGCAGCTCTCAAACCAAGCTCAGCGTCAGCTCCTCGACGAGGCGGTGAACCTCGCCGCCCTGTCCTTCGCCTATCTCAGCCGCGACCGGCTCGAAGATGCGGACGACGCCATCGATGCGGCGTTGGCCCGGGTTGAACCGATCGACGGGGCGGCGAGCAGTTATGTCCCCCGGTTCCAGGTCAGCAAGGCGGAGGTCGAGCTGGCAAAGGACGAGCCGAGCGCAGCGCTGCAGACGATCCGCGCCGCCATCGACGGTTATGGCGCCGATATGCGCCGCTCTGCCCTGATGGCACGGGCGGAGGTGGTGCATGGCCGGGTGCTCGTCGCCCTGGGGCGCCAGGACGACGCGCTGGACGCTTTCGCCCGTGGCTTCGACATCCTCAAAAGCGTGCCGGTAAGGATCTCCTACGACCTGCTCTGGCCCTATGTCGATCTGGTCCGTGAGGTAATCGCTCAGGACCCGTCGCGCGAGGCCGCGCTCACCGACGACCTGTTCCGCGCGGCCCAAGTTGTTCGCAGCCAAGTGACCGCGCAGTCGATCTCGCTCGCGGCCGCCAGTCTGGCGGAAGGCACCGGCTCGCTCGCCCAAGCGATCCGCGCCCTGAATGCGGCGTCGGAGGAGCTGGCCCTGATCGTCGCGCAAAAGCTGTTGGTGGAGGGGCGCGGCGCGCTGTCGAGCCCGGCGCTGATCCGTGAGGCCGACCGGCGATTCCAAGCAGCCCGGGTTCGGGAGCAAGAGGCGCTCGACCGGGTGCTGAGCCTCGACCCCGACTATCTCGACCGGCTCAGCGGCTCGACCTCGATTGCGGGGCTACAAGGCGCTCTCGACCAGGACGAGGCCTATGTGCAAATCGTGCTGGGCGACCCGGAAACCCTGGTTTTCGTGATCCGCAACGACCGCGTGCGGATGCAGACCGTATCGACGCTCAGCGTCGCGGAGACCGGGCGGATTATCGGCTCGCTTCGCCAAATCCTGCGCAACCAGCTGATCTTCACGCCGAACGAAGCGCATAAGCTCTACGACGCCTTTCTCGCCCCGTTCGAAGCGGATCTCGCCGAGCGCACCAAGCTCATCTTTTCGCTCTCAGGCTCGTTAACCGCCATCCCGATGGAGGTGCTGCCGACCCGGCGGGCCGAGATCCAGGACTGGCAGCGGCTGGAGGACTTCACCGATGTCGCGTGGCTCGGCGACCGGCACGAGGTCAGCTATGTGCCGGCGCCCCGCAACCTGGTCGAGCTGCGGCAGGTGACAAAGAACCGCGAGCCCGGGCGGGTGCTGGCCTTCGGTGATTTCCAGCCGGGCGCCGATGTCCAGGAGGTGCTGTCGCAATCCTTCCTGCCGGAGGCGTGCGAGCCCATTGCCGCCGCCATCGCCGGTCTGCCGCCATTGGCCGGGACCCAGACGGAGATCACCACGGTGGGCGAGATCTTCGGCAATGACCGCAGCGTCTTGGTGGCGGGATCGGCCTTTACCGAGGAACGGATCAAAGCCGATAGCGAGGCCGGCACTTTACGCGATTTCGGCGTGCTCCACTTCGCGACCCACGGGATTCTGCCGACCGGAGACTGCATCCAGCGCCCAGCCCTGTCGGTCAGCGCAGAGGGCGTGGCAGGCAGCGACGGCCTGCTGACCGATGTTGAAATTCGGCGTCTGTCGCTTGATGCCGATCTCGTGGTACTCTCGGCCTGCGATACTGCCGGCGCGCTGGAAGGGGAGTTCACGGCCGCGGGCGGCGAGGCGCTGTCGGGCCTTGCGCGGTCCTTCTTCGATGCCGGGACCCTCGCACTGTTGGCGACCCATTGGCCGGTCGCCGACGCGGTGACAGCCGAGGTCGTGCGCGATTTCTACACAGGCCTGCGATCGGGACAGAGCATGACCGCGGCGCTCAAGGCGGCTCAACAGCGGTTGCGGTCGAATCCGTCGACGTCGGACCCGCTGTTCTGGGGCGCCTTCGTGATGATCGGCGATGCCCAGCGGCAATTGACGCAGTGACGCAGCCCGGAACTTCGAGACGCGGAGAGCGCGTATGACCATGCCGAGCGTTGGGATGCTGACCCCGGGGGTTGTGCTGAACCACACCTATCAGATCATCAAGCTGATCGGAGAGGGTGGGACTGGCGAGGTTTATCTGGCGCAGAACCAGGCGACAGGGCGCGAGGTGGCAATCAAGCTCCTTAAGCGGGAGTTCTCGGCCGATCCGACCCTGGTCGCCCTAATGCAGCGGGAGGCCGATGCCCTCCACGAGGTGATGCATCCGGCCGTGGTGCGCTACTATGAACTGCTGCGCACCGAGATTTCGGGCAACGCCTTCACCTTCCTGGTGATGGAGTTCATCCGCGGCGAAAGCCTCGGCGACCGGCTTGCCCGGGGACCCTTGCCGCCGGAGGAGATCCTGCAAATCGCCGCCCGCGTGGTTTCGGGGCTCGAGGTCGCCCATGCCCGCCAGGTGCTGCACCGCGATCTGACACCGGCCAATGTGATCCTGCGCGACGGCGACCCGGCCCAGGCGACGCTGATCGACTTCGGGATTGCCAAGGATTTGGCGCAGTCGAAGCATTCGGTAATCGGCGGCGGCTTCGCGGGGACCTACCAATACGCGTCGCCGGAGCAGATCGACGGCCGCGACCTCGATGCGCGCTCGGACTTCTACAGCCTCGGCGCAACGCTGCTGGCCGCGTCGGAGGGGCGTAGTGCCGGCCAAGGCAAAACCCTCGAACAAATCGTCGGCGAGAAGACGCGGGTGCCTGACACATCGCATCTGCCGGCGCTGCTGCGACCGCTGATCGAGGCGCTGCTACAGCCGAACCCCGAAAGCCGGCCCCGCGGCGCTGCCGAAATTCGCGTGCTGATCGGCGGGAGCGGCACAGTCGAGGATCTTGACGCGTTGATCGGCGGTGTCGGGGCTGCACCGGAAGGGACTATTGTCCGCCCTGCGCCCCCGAGCCAGGCGCCGGCCCGTCCGGCGCTCGTGGAGAGCAAGCCGCGAAAGAGCAGCGGCGCCTTCCTCTGGGTGGCGGCGATCCTGCTGCTCGGCGGTCTCGGCGCGGGTGGCTACTTCCTTTTGCCCGAGCTTTTGAAGCCTGCGTTGCCGACCGCGGCGCCTTACAATCTCGCCCTGTCGGTCAATCGCGGGGTCGGCACGCTTTCCGGCAATGCACCGTCAGAGGATGCCGCCAATGCGCTGCGCCGCGCGCTGGGGGATGTTTCCGCCGCCGAGCTCGACGGCGCACTGACGCCGGCGACGGGCATGCCGACCGAAAGCTGGACCGCCGGCGCGACGGAGCTTGCCGCGGCCATGAGCCGGATGGAGCAGTGGGCCCTGACCATTGCCGACCAAGCCGCAACCCTGGACGGGACAGCATTGGATCCCGACATGCTAGAGCGCATCACGCGGGAGACCGAGGCGGTCGCCGAGACCCGCGCCTTCACCCTCGACAACCGCATCGCGCTTGCCCCTCAGCCTTTGGCCAGGGCAGCGATGCGGGCGGTCGCGGCACCCTTTGCGAAATGCGGCCCGCTGGTGTTCGGCGGACCGGATCCGCTACCGCCCGGGGCTGCGATCTCCGCCACCGGCACGGTCGCGTCGGAGGAGGATCGGGACCGCATCACCGGTGCGCTCGGCGAACTCGACCCGGATCGGCCGCTGGACCTCGACCTTGCGGTGGCGAGCAAGCTGGTCTGCCAGGTCGAACGCCTGATGCCACGGGCGAACGCGCCACAGCTCAATTTCCGCTTTGCTTATGGCCGCAAGGCCGGCGGGCCGCAGGCCGCGACCTATCTGCAGGGCGAGAACCCGGTCATCGATGTCAGTGTCGATAAGTCGTTCGGGACCGCGTTCCTCTACGTGTTTTATGTCGACGGCAACACCGGCAAGGTCATCCATCTGCTGCCCTATAAGGACCGGACCGAGAATCGCGTCGCCGAGGCGGGCGAGGATATGGGCGCCCGCTACGATGTGCGGATCCTGTTCCCCGCCTCCGACGTTGCCGTGGGCAAACGGGGCTTCCTGGTCGGTCCGCCCTTCGGCACAAACATCCTGGTCGCAGTCGCGAGCGAGCAGAACTTCCTCGACCAGCTTTTCCCGCGCAACGATGCGGCCGAGCTGTTCCTGGAGGATCTGATCGAAGCGCTCCGCCGCGCGCGGTCGACAGAATATGTGATCACGCGGGAGTTCTTCACGACCCGGGCGCCGTAGCAGCGCCGCGGCGAGAGCGCTTTCCGACCCGATTGCATCGGTTCTCGCGCACTAAAGTTCTAAAGTATTGTTCAGGCATCTTTTCGCGACGCCGATCTGATCCAGCTCGGCTGGAAAATGCTGTGGGCTCGGGACTCACAACCAGCACAGGACGGTTGCGGCGAGTTGGACGGTGGCTGAGTAGGTTTCCTCGAGCTTGTCGTAGCGGGTTGCGACGCGGCGCCAGTCCTTGAGCTGCAAGAACATGCGCGCGATGGCGTTTCTGGCGCGGAAGGCAGCGCGGTCGTAAGGGGCGGGCCGCTTTCGGGTCGGGTTCGGCTTGATCACCGGCTCGGTGGTGCACCTGGCAAGGAACCGGCGCAGGCCGTCGCTGTCGTAGGCGGCGTCGGCACATCGGTGCGCCTTGGCGTGGGTGCTGTCGAGCAGAAGGTCGGCGGCCGGCCCGCCCGCTCGCGACAGCGCCCGGAAGACGTCTTCCCAGACGCCCTTCGCCGCCCAGCGAACGAACCGATTGTAGAGGGTCTTGTGCGGCCAATAGGCCGGCGGCGCGTCGCGCCACCGGCATCCTGTCTTCGGAACGTGGATGATCCCGCTGATCACGCGCTGGTCGTCCACGCGTGGCACGCCGCGAGATTTGTTTGGCAAGAGCGGCTGTCGTCGGGCAAGCTGTGCCTCGGAAAGCCAGCAGTGGTGCTGGGACATCGTAAACTCCCCACAGTAGGAAGTTTGAATCACAGCAGCTCCATCCTGGGAAACCCCTTTATGGGTCCCGAACCTAGGGTGTGCCTGGCAGATCGGTGGTGAGAAGGCGTTCTTTCCCCGCTTCGCCACCGCCCTCGTCTACACGCGGCTGCCGGCCTCCTTCGGCAAAGCGGAACAGGCGCGCGCGGATCGTGCCTCCCTGGTGGAAAATCGGGCGGCGGCGCCACAACCGGGCCTAATGCGACCCGTCTACGGTGCGCTTGCGCGCGTCCGCAATGCCGACGGAGACCGCGACGGAGGCACCGAGTTAAGGGCGCGCCAACAATGTCGATACCGTCGCGGCTATGGCAGCCGATCCCGCCACGCCCACTGGTTTTTTGCCAGCGACTTTACCTTCGACCTCGTCACCGACTACCGACCGGACATCGCACTCACCGAACCGCAGAGCGCTCTGGTCGGCGGCACGCGGTTCGAATTGATACCTGCGCCGGGGAGCGAGACGCCCGATGCCAGGTTCGTCCTGATGCCCGATGCCGATTTGATGTTCGTGGGCGATTCTATCATGCCCTTTGTCGGCGCACCGTTTGTCGAGGAGGGCAATGTCGATGCGCTGATCGACGCGATAGAGATGGTCGAGCGCCTTCCCCCGCATCGCTGGCTTCGCGGCGACGAACCGCCAACAGCGAACGTTCCGACCCCCGACCGCCTCGTCCGGCTGAAGCCCCACCTTCTGTGGTTGCGTGCGGAAACCTTGGCGAAGGTCCCGTGCGGGCGCGTCCCGTTCCGAGATCAGTAACGCCAACCTGATGCCGCCGGGGATCGTGGAAGATGCAGCCTCGCAGGCGTTCGACTTTGTCATGCGAGAGCAGGTGGTCAATCGCCTCTACGATCAGAGCGTGGGCTACTGGGAAGCGGATCTTACAGAACTGAACCATCTCGGACCGTCTGATTGCGGCCAAGACCTGACCCGCTACTTCGATCTAAACGAAGACGGTGTAGAGCAGGCAATCGGTGAGATGATAGCGGCGGGCGACCTGCCCCTCGCAGAGCGCATCTCGCGCTGGGTCTTGATCAATCGGCCCAACTCTGACCGATTGCAGGACTTACAGCGGCAGGCGGCCGCCAGATTGAGGGTGAGGTATCAAGCCTGCAATCCCTTTAGAGTCATCTTGTATTCCGAACTCGCGAACCTCCCGACGCCACAACTTCTGCCTGCCGACATCCCTCTCGCTGTGGAATGGGGCTCAGTCGAACGACTGGAGGCTTGATCACCGGCGCGGCATAAACACCGGCCAGCGTGAGGCGCCTCCGCAATCGGTGCACTAAATCTGGGTCAGGCGCGATAGGCCGGGGTCCGGCTTTCCTCCGCCACGAAATCCGGCAGCCAACTAGAGCGTTTGCCGACATCGTCCCCATGGGCATCGAGCCAGGCCGTCGCCGTTTCCCGGCCGATGTCAAAGAGATGCCGCAAAAACCGGCGCTCTGCGTTCATCTTGCTCGATACGTCCAAGCCGCGCATGACTTCCTCGGCCGCGATGCGGTGGAGACGGCCGTTCCGAAAGGCGTCCCGGTCCAGGTCCTCGCGCGTGATCAGATCGTAGAGAAAGCCAAGGGACCGCAACTCGAAAATCAAACTTGCGTTGAAGGTGATCTCGTTCAATCGGTTCTGGATGTCCGGCGCGGTTCGGGGGATTTCCGGGCGCAGGAACGGGTTGATCTGCACGATGATCGCGTCGCGCGCAGGGCTTTCGTTCACCAGTGGGAAAAGCGGTGGGTTACCCATATAGCCGCCGTCCCAATAGGCCTCTCCATCGATCTCCACCGCTTGGTAAAGCGTTGGCAAGCAGGCTGATGCGAGCGTCGTGTCGACTGAGAGGTCCGGTTGCCGAAACAGTTTCAGCCGTCCGGTCCGGACATTCGTTGCCGACATAAACAGCCGCGGTGCGTTCGGCTGGTTGACCACCTCGAAATCGAGTGTGGCCAGCAGGATCTCGCGCAGCGGATTGATGTTGAGAGGGTTCAATTCATAGGGCGAGAAGGTCTCGGAGAGCCCCTCGAACCAACGGTAGACCGGCGAACGCTCGAGGCTCCAGACCCCAAAGGCCCGGGCCATGAGACTTCTTTGAACGGGGCTGAAGGCCGCTGCCCGGCCGACGCGTTCCCAGAACTGGCGAAGAAGCTCACGCGCCCGCTCTCGGCCGCCTTGGGTAAGACCTTGCACCAAGGCGACGGCGTTCATGGCCCCGGCGCTGGTGCCGCTGACGCCGGCTATCTCTAGCCACTCCTCCTCAAGCAACCGGTCGAGGACACCCCAGGTGAAAGCGCCATGCGCGCCGCCTCCCTGCAGGGCAATATCGATTTGCACGGCTTTGGGCATCAGCGTCCCCCCTTGCCAGTCGCAGGCCTGGACAGCGCGCCGGTCCCACGCCGGCGGCCGCTGCCTGCACCACCATTGATCCATCGCATAGCGTAGGCGGCGAAAATTCGAAACAAAATCGGCACGCTACTATGATATTGAATCTACGATGAAATTCGCCGGTCGCACAAGGTCCGGTTGTGTCGTCCGGTGTCCTTTTCCTTTCGAGTTCCACACCACTGACAACAGAGGAGACGAGCAGATGATCGGAATTGTCGTTTCGCTCGGATTGCTGATGTATCTCGCCTATCGCGGGGTCAGCGTGCTGATCTTGGCGCCTATCCTGGCGCTGCTAGCCGTGCTGCTCTCGGGCGGCGGGCCGCTGCTTGGGACCTATACGCAAGTGTTCCTCCCGGCGCTCGGGGCGTATCTGGTGAGGTTCTTCCCGCTGTTCTTTCTCGGCGCGATCTTCGGCAAGCTTATGCAGGATAGCGGCTCTGCCAGTGCGATTGCCGAGGCGATCATCCAGCGGCTCGGCGCCCAGCGGGCCGCAATGGCGGTGGTCGGGGCCTGCGCGGTGCTCACCTATGGCGGGGTCTCGCTTTTCGTGGTGGCTTTCGCGGTGTACCCGGTCGCAGCAGCCATGTTCGTCGCGGCGGACAAACCGAAAAGACTGATCCCAGCCGCTATCGCCCTCGGCGCCTTCACCTTCACGATGACAGCCCTGCCCGGCAGCCCGCAAATCCAGAATGCCATACCGGCTCCCTATTTCGGTACCGACAGCTTCGCCGCTCCGCTCTCGGGACTGCTGGCAGCCGCGATCATCGCCGCCTTTGGCCTTTGGTGGATCCAGAGGCGGATGGCGACCGCGGAAACCGCGGGCGAGGGCTATGGCGAGGAGGACGACTTCTCGGCGAAGAAGGGTCAGGCGGCGGTGGACCGAGGCGATCTGCCCGCGCTTTGGGTGGCGCTCCTCCCCATAGGTCTGGTGATCTTCGCCAATCTCTTGATGTCGCGCTTGGTGCTGCCTGCCCTCGATACCGCCTACCTCGCGGAGGCAGCCTATGGCAGCACGGATCTCGATGCGGTGCGCGGGATCTGGTCGCTTATCGTCGGTCTCCTGCTCGCTATTCTATCCGTCGTCGCCCTCAACTTCCGCAGGCTGGCCGACTTGAACGGATCGTTGACGCAAGGTGTCGGAGCCTCCTTTCTGCCGATCTTCAACACCTCCAGCGAGGTGGGATACGGTACGGTGATCGCCTCTCTCTCGGCATTCGCAATCCTCCGCGATGGTGTGGTTAATATCGCGCCTGGCTATCCCCTGATTTCCGAGGCGCTGGCGGTAAACATCTTGGCCGGCGTGACTGGTTCCGCCTCAGGCGGCATGAGCATCGCGCTCGAGGCGCTCGGCGACACCTATCTGCGGCTTGCGGAGGAAACCGGCGTCTCCCCGGAACTGCTGCATCGGGTGGCGGCGCTCTCCTCCGGCGGTTTCGACGTTCTGCCCCACAACGGGGCCGTGATCACGCTCTTGGCGATCACGGGGCTGACCCACCGCAAGAGCTATGCGGACATCTTCATGGTGGCGGTGGTCGGGCCAATACTGGGATTATCGGCCGTCCTGGGGTTGTCTTTGATCCGCTGAGCGCCGCAACCCCGGAACCCGATGTCAGGCATAGTCCTTCAGCTTCGACATTTTGCCGATACCAGGGTTCAAGCTGTTGGTCGGATCGCAGCGGCGGTAGAAGTCCGCCTGCTCCTCGCTTGCCTTGTAGAGATGCCCCACATTGTGCTCGGCCGGATAGAGCGCGCCGCGCTGGTCGAGCACCTCGAGCATCCGTGCCTTGATCCGCTTGGGGTCATGGCCCTTCTTGACCACATAGTCTTGGTGCAACACGTGGCAGAAGAGATGGCCATAGTAGAGCTTGTGGCTGATGGCTTCTGCGATGTCAGGCGGCAGCACCTCGAACCAGTCCGGATCGTTGCGCCGCAGCGCGATGTCGAGGACGATGATATCCGATACTTTTTCGGTGTTAACCGCCATGTACCGGACCGCCGCGCCCGCTGCGGCAAAGCGGTGGAGGCCGGCGATCTTTCCCTCCCGCGGTGTGCAGGCGAACCACGCGCCATCCGTCTGCCCTTCGAAGAGCTGTTTCAGATAGGCTTCAGCCTCCGCCACACCGCCATCCCGCATCTTTAGGATCAGGTGGTGCTGGTATGTGGTGCGGAACGCCTCCATCCGCTTTGGCAGCACGTTCGGCCACAGGCGGCTTAGGCCTTGCATCAACCGGTCGGTCAACTGCGTCGGCAAAAGCGGCAGCTTATTCAGCCGCGCGTCGAGCCAGCCTTTCATGGCGAAGATCGTCGGCAACCAGTCTGTGCCCAGCTTGTCGATCAGCACCAGCGTGTCTTTGCCGTAGCGTTTGGAGATGTCGTAGGCCTCGGCATGCAGATACTCGGAGCTGACCGGCAGGGTCTCGAAGGTCTGCAGCATCTCGCGCCGCAGGCGCGCGAGAACGCGGGTGTCGTTGGTGCCGATATAGAAGACCTGCTCCTTCTCGTTCTTCGGGAAAGTATCGAGGCGTACGGCGAACACCAAGAGTTTGCCCGCCGATCCGGAGGCCTCGAAGAGTCGGTTCGGGTCTGCATTGTACCGCGTCGGCGTATCGGCATCGACGTCGCGGATTTGCTCGCAGTAATCGGCGGCAGAGGCTTTGGCGTTCGTCGGCTCAAAATCGGCGTCGGTGTAGTCGCCATTTTCCAGCCGCGTCAGGATCTCCTCAGGCGTGTCGCCCAGCCTGATCCCGAGATGATTGACCAACTCGGGGGTGCCGTCCGCGTTGATCCGGGCGAAAAGCGAAAGCTCGGTGTAGCTTGGGCCCCTTTCGATGAGAGAGCCGCCAGAATTGTTGCAGATCCCTCCGATGATAGAGGCTCCGATCGAGGACGAGCCGATCACCGAGTGCGGCAGCCGTCCGAGCGGTGCCAGCAGGCGCTCCAGCTTATAAAGGGTGGCACCTGGAAAGCTGATGATCTGCCGGCCCTCCTGCAGCACCTGGATTTGATCCATCCGCATCGTGCTGAGCACGACGGCCTCCCGATCATAGCTGCCTGATGGGGTCGAGCCCTCGGTCAGCCCGGTGTTGGAGGCCTGCATGATAACGATCTTGTCGGCCGCGACACAGGCCTTCAGCACTTCCCACTGCTCGAGCAAAGTACCGGGCTGGACGACGGCGAGCGCTGTGCCGCCGCCCGAGCGGAACCCCTTGCAGAAGCGTTCCATCGAACGCGGATTGGTGATCACATGGGCACGGCCGACGGTGGCGCGCAGGGCATCCAGAAGGGCTTCGTTGGTCATTATCCTCTCTCCGCCCTCCGATGAGGTACCGGGATAGAAGCGATTGTAAAATCCGCAGAGTGTCGCGGCGGGTATCGTTTACCATCCGCCAGGACCAAACGGCATCAGAACTCTAGGTTTTGGTCTACCCTGCTGTCCACGAGACTGCCAGCTCGGGCGCGGGTGCGGGCGAAATCACGGAATGCCTCGCTGTCGCCAAGTTCGCCCGCGCTGGAAGCGCCGATCTTGGTTCTAGCGATACGGTCGCAATCATCGGCAGTTCTAAAGCTGAGGAACCTGAGGTTGGGTGTTCTAGCCCCCTCGAACCGTGGCACGGCACGAGCGGTGAGACGCAGTCTGGCTCTAGGCCGGAACGTGGACCGGGTCAGCAGACAGTTCTCGGTGGGTTTGAGCCACAGGTTTCTGGCTCGGTCAGTTAGATCAATGCCATTGGCATCCTGTCACTCTTGACGCTATCGGGTCTCAAGTCGTCTTGCGCGCGGCGCCAGTGTTCCGTGTTTCTGCGGGCATTGTCGAGGTTGAGGACGTTGCGATTGTGGTGCCATCGGTCCGAGCAACAATGGCGACGCTGGCCGAGGCATTCCGAGCGGACGGAGGCCGTGATGCTCTCGGCTTAGGGGTTGTCCGCTGGTCGGCCTGGCCGGCTGAAGTCGGTCGCGTCTGTAAAGGTGATGTCGTTTCCGAGGTGGCCCGAGGTGATGCTCAGGCGGCTTGACTGGCGATGGCGCCAGGTGCGCCGACGGCAGTCCGTTACCCCGAACAGCGCACCCGGCCGCGCCTCTTGCAGTGGGCCACTATACCCATCGACGAAGGCGGGCCTTACCGCTCTTACCCTGCCAATTCTCTCTAAGACATTGTTTCAAAATATTTTCTTGCGATGCAAACCCGAGTCAAATCGGCTCGAAAACCCTCTATGTGGGTTTCCTGCAGATTGGGCTGCCGCATATCGTCGGGGCATATTCCTTCACGAGCCTTTGCCGGACGATTGATCCGTTTGCGCCGCCGGTTTACCGCCGCGGCCGCCAGGTAATGCCTCACGGCAGCTTCGAGACGGCCGCTATCCGTGGTTCCGCTTCTCTCGCGAGCGCGATCAACGAAGCGTCATGGAGGACATCCGATTCGCCCAGCAGCGGCGCAGGGTCCGGGCGAACTCCATCCACGCCATGTGCTTCAACACATCGAGGATGATGGCCTCCTCCGCGGGGCTGTCAGCGATTTGACTGTCACAATAATCGTGGTCAGGCAGGGGCGCCTTCCACTAGGTACTGGCTTCTTTGGCGCCAGATCGGCGCGGCCCTTCGAAGAGATGTTCGAACTCGCGCTCGCCTTCTTCGCAAACCCTTGCAATCTCTGGAAAAGCGACCGCTACGACAACAAGCGGACAGTCCTGAGGCTGGTCATTGCCGACCGTCTCGCCTACTGCCAGTCGAGAGGGTTTCGAACCCCAAAAAAACGAGCATAATCTTCAATGCCTTGGAGGAGAATAACGACATGAATGCCTTAGTGGCGGTGGTGTCAGACTAATGCGAACCAGTTTCAGTTAGGCGGTGGATGGGCCTTTCAGGCGGCACCGAGCTGACGCCACTCGGCGAGGGCGGCGGTGCGCCCTCGTTTGAAGAGGCTCCGGCTGGAGAGGCTGCGTTTCTGGTTAAAGTGATTAGAGATGGATGAGTGGACCGCGGCAAACTTCTGGAGACTTCGCGCTCGTCGAAAACGGAGCATTGCGCGTTCCCTTCGTCGCAGCGGCAGGTGTGCGTTCTCAACGCGGTTGTTGAGCGGCCGGCCGGTTATCTGGAGATCACTGGCGCCAAGGTCTCGCGACGCCGCTCCGTAGGAAGCCAGGCGATCGTTGACGATCTCCTCCGGTCGTCCCTGGCGCCGCATGGCGTTCCTCAAAACCTTCGACGCTGCCTTGCGGTTGCGCCGATTCGTGACGACGGCCTCGAGGACCTCGCCCTGGTGATCAACCGCGCGCCAGAGAAAGTGCCGCTCCCCACTGATCTTAACGAAGAGCTCGTCGACGTGCCACTTTCAGGACGAGAAGGCGCGAACTTGATCGACGCGCCTACGCCGGATCTCGGCAGCGAACAGCGGCCCGAACCTGTTCCACCACGCGCGCACTGTCTCGTGGCTGACGTCGATCCCGCGCTCATACTGCAGGTCCTCGACGTTCTTGAGCGAGAGTCGGGAGCGCACGTAGAGCATCACCGCCAGGCGGATGATCTCAGGGCTCGTCTTGAAGTAGCGGAACGGGCTCGGATTGGGCACGCGGGCAGGGTAGGGGAGCGCGCACCCAGCGCAAGAAACGTACCTATGACAGA
>JBCCRM010000029.1:0-52177 GCA_039513195.1 Pseudomonadota bacterium
CAACGCCCCTCACTCTTCCAGATCGGCGCCGCCTAAACCCACCACCGCAGGCCGGGCCGTGCTCCGATAGATGGGGTCTGCGCCGGGCCCGGCCTGCTCAAGCCTCAGATGGGGCCCGTTGCAACCGACCAAGTGGGGCACTTTCCAGCCGCCGTTGACACCGACGCAACCTGCAAGGATGTCGGCGTGATTTGCGTCGGCACGGGCTTTGAGGTCGACGTCGCCGGTGCTGCTCCTCAGCCGGACCGAATGGGTCGAGGAGACCATAGCGATCCCAGGCTCGGGACTCACAACCAGCACAGGACGGTTGCGGCGAGTTGGACAGTGGCTGAGTAGGTTTCCTTGAGCTTGTCGTAGCGGGTTGCGACGCGGCGCCAGTCCTTGAGCCGCGAGAACATGCGCGCGATGGCGTTTCTGGCGCGGAAGGCAGCGCGGTCGTAAGGGACGGGCCGCTTGCGGGTCGGGTTCGGCTTGATCACCGGCTCGGTAGTGCGCCTGGCAAGGAACCGGCGCAGGCCGTCGCTGTCGTAGGCGGCGTCGGCACATCGGTGCGCCTTGGCGTGGGTGCTGTCGAGCAGAAGGTCGGCGGCCGGCCCGCCCGCTCGCGACAGCGCCGGGAAGACGTCTTCCTAGACCCCGGCGCGCGCCCAGCGAACGAACCGATTGTAGAGGGTCTTGTGCGGCCAATAGGCCGGCGGCGCGTCGCGCCACCGGCATCCTGTCTTCGGAACGTGGATGATCCCGCTGATCACGCGCTGGTCGTCCACGCGTGGCACGCCGCGAGGCTTGTTTGGCAAGAGCGGTTGTCGTCGGGCGAACTGCGCCCCGGACAGCCAGAAGTGGTGCTTGCACATCGTAAACTCCCCACATTAGGAAGTCTGACTCACCTCAGCTCCATCCTGGGAAACCCCTTTATGGGTCCCGAGCCTATGCCGGATCGACCACGATCACCGAGATGTTGTCCGCCCCCCCAGCGTCGAGCGCCAGGGAGAGAAGCGCGTCCGACACCGTCTCGATCGGCGTCGTCGTCAGCACATGGGTCAGGGTCATGTCGTCGGCATAGCGGCTGAGCCCGTCGGAGCAGAGCAGAAACCTGTCCCCCGGCAGCACATCGCCGCGGCGTTTGTCGATCTCCAGCACCTCGCCGACGCCGACGGCACGGGTGATGGCGTTGGCATGGGGATGATGCTCTGCCTCTTCCCAGGTCAGATGGCCCGCATCGACGAGATCGGCGACCACCGAATGGTCCCGGCTCAGCATCGCGACCTCGCCGCCGCGGGCGCGGTAGAGGCGGCTGTCCCCGGCCCAGAGGCAGACGAAATGCTCGCCGGCGAGCATCAGCACCACCACAGTGGCACCTATGGTGACGCCGCCGCGGGCCTCCGCCTCGGCGAGAATGCTGGCATGCGCCGACTGCAAACGATCCCGCGTCGCGCGCATCAGATCGCCGGGCTCGTCCATGGCCGGCACGCTCGCCACCGCCTCCACCACCGTCTGGCTGGCGAAATCCCCGCCCGCATGCCCGCCCATCCCGTCGGAAACGAGCCAGATCCCCAGCTCCGGCAGCGACAGGACCGAGTCTTCGTTGACCGCGCGCACATTGCCGATATGGGATCGGGCGCTGAAACGCGCCGTGCCTGTCGCAGGGGGCAGGATCATTCCGCAGCCTCCTGCGCGTCGGCCGAGGTCCAGGGAGCGGCGGTGATGGCAAACAGGGTGGGTATCTCGGCAAATCCAGGCATGCCATCGCAGGCGATCAGACGCTGGGTACCCTCGACCTCCGATCCCCACAGGGTCAGCCGCCCCTCTTGCGCGATAAGGCGATCCGCAAGCGCCCTCTGAGCGTCGCCAATCCCCTCGATCGCCGCGCGGCCCAGCGGGATCTCCCGCCCATCGGCGCCCGCGGGCTGAACGGCCAGACCGTTTAAACCGGCCTCCAACCCATCGCGCCCGGCATCGTCATCGAGCATCGACAGCGCCACCTCCTCGAGCGGCGCGAAAAGCGCATCCGCCGCACGATAGGCGGGCCAGGCATGGGCCTCTCCGGTCTCTAAAGCCAAGGTGAGGGGGAATTGCCGCCCCACACGGTCGATGCTGGGCATCACGACGCCGATAGCGCCGGACGGTCCGCAAACCCCCGGCGACAGGGCAAACCGCCAGATCGGGGCGGAGGTATAGGCCGCCTGCCAGGCCGGACCCAACGCCTCCCGCGCCGTGACGATGGCGCGCTGCAACCAGGTGTCCCAGGGGTCGAGGAAAGTGGGCGAGAGCCCGCCGCGCAGGAAATCGCCCTGCGACGGGATCTTTCCGAAATATCCGAACCCTCCTTCCATGCGCCGCCGTCAGAGCGACCGCGGGCAGCGGAAGCTGCGAAGCGCCGGCAGCGCGAACGGGTTCAGGGCCGATCCCGCGCGGAGCTGAAAGACCGAAATGCGCCCGCCGATGTTGAACACCACGCGGCTGCGGTCGGAGACATTGGTCCGCCGGATCTCTGCCGCATCCAGCAGCCGGAACCACGCCCACGGACCGTCGCGGCGCACCGCGTTCTCGATTCCCGCCTGTTCCGGCAGAAAGCTCACCCGCGTGCGCCCGCCCGCCTGCCCCGGCCAGGTAAAGGGCGTCACCTGCGGCGGCCCATGGGCATAAGTCAGCTCCTGCCCCTCGACCTCGACGATCACTTGCGTTGCCTGGGGATCCAGCGCCACGGGCGTCAGATCGAAGGTTACCGAGGGCAGTCCGGGCGCCAGAAAGAAGCTATCCCGGATCTCCGCCGCCCGCTGAAGCTGCGCAAGGACGGCCGCCGAGATGCCGAGATCGGTGTTGTTGACCCGCCGCCACTGCCAGGGCGTGGCGGAGGTGTCGACGAAGGTCAGCAGGTTCTCGTTGAAGAAACTGTCGATCAGCCCGTTCGGCGCGAAGAGGCGGGAGAAGTCTTGCAGCGCCACATCGGCCGGGGCGCCGCGCTCGAAGGGATAGCGCCCCTCGATGGCCTTTTGGCAGAAGGGTAGGATCCGCGACTGCCACTGCGCGTTCAGCGTCGCGCGCGCGCCCCCTGCGGTGATGCCGGAGGCCCCGGCCGCCACCTGCCCTGCCCAGCGTTGCATTGGCCCCGGCAAGCGACCGGTCGCCTGTTGCAGCCGCGCGGCCGCCCCGCCATCGCCACCGGCGGCGCTGAGCACGGATGCGCCGGCCCCCTGGCCGAGCGACATGCGGTTCAGTTCCCGGTAGACCTCGGTCATCGTGGCCACCAGATCGTCAAGTTGCGAGGCCCCCGCCTCCCGCGAGACCAGCTCGTGGAGCCAAGCGAAGCGGTTCTCCACATAGGTGCCGGGCTTTTCTACCTCGGCCGCCGCGCCACCCGCGGGCGCCGCCGACTGCAACGCCTCGACCAGGGCCTGGGTTCGGGCATCGAGGGCCGAGAGCGCCTCGCTCGCCGCGAAACCGGACGCCGCATCTGCTACGCCATCCACATCGACCTCGCCGCCTTTCGGCTGGGTCAGCTTGGTCTCCTCGGCCACCGCTTCCAGGATGTTCGCGATCGGCGAGGTTGGGCCGGACAGCACATTCGTAACATCGACCGCGTGGCTCAAGCTCTCCATCGGCACGATGTCGAGATCGCCGAGCAACGCGTCGTACCGGCCTACATAGTCGTTGTAGTAGAGGTTCAGGACATCCCGGCTCAGCCGCGCGAGATTGCCGGGCGTCTGCTCCGCCTCGCCACGGGGCCCGAGGACCCAACTCTCCTTTTGGATCCGGGTGGCGACGGTCAGCGCCTCCGGCAAAAAGACGTCGTTGAAGCCGTCATGGGTGAAGATCCCCTCCACCCCTTCGCTCAGCGTCTTGCCAGAGGGGCGCGCCAGCACCCGCGCGGTCGCGGGACCGCCCGCCTCGGTCAGCCGAAACTCCGGCACTGCGCGGGACTGCGGGCTTTTGACGATGCCGTTATAGATCCGCTCGGCCAGCGGCGTTTCCGATAGGATCGCCTGGATCTGCTCGACCATCGGGCCGTTCAGTGCGATCTCCTGCATCGGTTGCGCCATCAGCGCGTCGAGATGGCCGGTCAGGTCGCCGACCATTTCGTCCTGCCCACCATAGGCGAGGCGCCAGTCGATCAGCATCCATTGCCGCACGAGTTCGGCATCCATCGGCCCTTGGAGGCCCAACATCAGATAGATCTTCAGCGCCTCGTAGAGCAGCTCCGGGTTGTTGAGATTGGACTGCATCTGCTCCTCGAGCCGGACCAGCAGCCGCGGCAGGAGGAGCTGGTTCAGCGCACCGCGATAGGTTTGTGCGGCCTCGGTCCCGACCGCCCCGCCTTGATAGAGACCCCAGGTCAGCTCGGTCGGCGGCTCCGGGTCACCCTGCACAGGATTGCCGGGCAGATCGCGCAGAATGTTCAGCGGCGCCACCACGGCAGGGATGTCGGCATCGGCGACAGGATTGCCGGGGATCCGGGCAGCGAGCGCCTGGTACTGCTCGACCTTTACCCCGGTCTCGGCGATCATCTCCTTATTGCCGAGATAGCTGACCGTCCACAGGGTCCCCGCCCCCAGCACCGCGAGAACCGCGGCCGCCGCCGCGCCGCGTAGGACCCAGCGGTAGCGCCTCTCCACCCGGTCATCGGCCGAGACCAGCCCGGCCTCGCGGAACATCACGCCCTGCAAAAGCCGCGTGAGGAAGAAGCTGCGGCCGGAGCCCTGGCCGGTGCCGATGGCCTGCCGTCCGATCCCAAAACTGCGGGCCATGCCCATCATCAGCCGGTCGATCGGCGTGCCTTCCTGCGTGCCGGAGGTGAAATAGACCCCGCGCAAGAAAGGCGCCTCCTCGTAGCGGTTGGCCTGGAACACTTCGCGCAGGAACTCGTCGGCCACCGGGCGCAGCGAGGCGACTTGGTTCGGGAAACCGGCGACCAGACTGCGGCGCTGGTAGTCGGTCTCCTGCTGCATCCGCTCCAGGCTGCGGTTGTTGAGCTGCGATAGCAGCGCATCGAACTCATTGCCGAAGCTTTCCAGCGGCGTGGGCCCGGCCTTTTGGTGGGGGAAGGTGACGCCCCAAACCTGCTCGCGTTCCTCCTTGCCGAGCGGCTCGAAGAACTCCGCAAAGCCTGCAATCAGATCCGCCTTGGTGAAGAGCAGATAAATCGGGAAGCGCACGCCCAGCTTTTCCCGCAGCTCCGACAGCCGGCGGCGCACGGCGCGGGCGTGGCTCTTGCGCGTGATCTCGTCCTGCAGCGAAAGGTCGGAGAGACTGATCGCGATCAGCGCGCCATTTATCGGCTGACGGCTACGGTTCTTCTTCAGCATCTCCAGAAAGCCGGTCCAGGCGGCACTGTCTGCCTCGGCATCGCTCTCCTGGGTCGTATAGCGCCCCGCCGTGTCGATCAGCACCGCGTCGTCGGTGAACCACCAATCGCAATTGCGGGTGCCGCCGATCCCGCCGAGGGCGGTCTTACCCATCCGCTCGGCGAGCGGAAAACGCAGGCCGGAATTGACGATCGCGGTGGTCTTTCCGGCGCCCGGCGGGCCGATGATGATGTACCAGGGAAGTTGGTAGAGGCTCTTGCCGCCCTTCCCGCCCAGCTTTGCCTTCCGCAGAAAGCCGAGCGCCTCTTTCATCCGCCCCTGGATCTCGCCCAGCTCCGACTTCACCGCGGCGTCGCGCGGATCCTCGGCCACGGTCCCCTCGCCGGTGATGTTCTCGGCCATCCGCGTTTCCCGCGACCGCCGCCGCCACAGGATCAAGCCGACGATCAGCAGCGTCAGAACCGTCAGCACTGCGATGGTCACGATCCGGCTGGTGACGCTATCGAGGGGGTAGAACTCGCCCCAGCCAACCATCGGTCCGAAAAACCAGATGCAGGGCGCCAGTATCAGCAGCGTTAGGATCAGGATCCCAATGCTGGACCGGAACAGAGGGCGGATCACACGATGATAGATCATTTCTTAGCCCGCCCTCACCAGAATGACCTCGATCCGACGGTTCTCGGCCCGCCCTTTCGCCGTCGTGTTCGGGGCGATCGGCTCCTTGTCCGCCCGTCCCTCGGCGCTGATCCGGCCAGGCTCAACCAGCTTTGCGCCGACCGTCTTCATCACCGCCTGCGCACGGGCGAGCGAGAGGTGCAGGTTCGACGGGAACCGGGCCGTCCGGATCGGCACATTGTCGGAATGACCGGCGACGATGATCTGCCCGGGTTCGTCATTCAGCGCCTCTGCGACCCGGTTCACGACCGGCAGGAATTGCGGCTGCAAACGGTCGGAGCCGGACCCGAACATCCCGGCGCCCGCAATCCGCACAGTGATGGTGTTCCCCCGCTCGAAGACGCTGACCAGACCGGCGCGGATCTCGGGTTCTAGGAAGCGGCGCACCTCTTCGACCTTGTTCTCTTCCGGCGGCGGCGGGGGAGGCGGCGGGGGCGGGGGCGCCGCGCGCGCAAGGCTGACTGGCGTCGCGGTACCGAGCGCCGAGAGCTGGCCGCGCAACCGGTCGGTGTCACCCGAAAGGGCATAGGAAAAGCCGAAATAGACCAAGCAGAGAAGCGCCATAGTCGCGCCAATGATCAACCACACCGGCGCCCAGGCGGATAGCGGCCGATGTGCCAGCTCCAAACCCTTCCAGCGCGGCGACAGATCCATCTCCAACGGACCGCGCTGCGCCCGGATCAGTCGGGAAAGACCGTCGCGGGCGGCCATATGCTTCTCCGACCCGCGGTCCTCGACCCGCAGGCGCCCCTCGAAACCGAGGCTCAGGCAGGCATAGAGGAACTCCA
Organism: Pseudomonadota bacterium; assembly: GCA_039513195.1. Taxonomy (GTDB): domain Bacteria; phylum Pseudomonadota; class Alphaproteobacteria; order Rhodobacterales; family Rhodobacteraceae; genus Thermohalobaculum. The sequence goes on from JBCCRM010000029.1 coordinate 6,767, forward strand.
ACAGGTCGCGATTGTTCGACGGGTCCTGCTCCAGCCGCGCGAGGAGGTCGTAGAACCGGTCGCCGCCATGGGTTTCCTTGTGGAAGGTGCCGACCATGCTCGCCTGGGTCCAAACGCTCTGCCCGCCCCAGGGGGTGTTCAGCACCACATCGTCGATGGTCGCGCAGATCGCATAGCGGGCGATCTTCACAGTCTGCGCCGGCACGCCCGATTGCATGGCCCGGCTCTCGAACGCGCGGATCTCGGCAACAACCGCCTCGCGCAAGGTGTCTGGGCTGGTATGTTGCGCGCGGTTGCGGATGCGCGCGACCAGCGAGAAAAGGGTCGAGGCCGCGGCGTTCAGATGGTTCATCCCGGTCGCGGCCGCCTGGACCGAGCCGTCCGAGACCATCGCCGCCGGCTGCGGCGCCGCGGGCATCGGCGCCGACGCGGGCTGCTGCGCATGCACCGGCGCCGCGGGCGCCGGCCGCCGCCCACCCGGATTCGGGCGGATCACCGTCTTTTCGGTGTCGGTCGGCTCGGCGAACGGGTCGTCGCGGTTCATCTCCAGCCTCCTCGGCGGCTCAGCCCTGGCGGATCGCCCACAGCTCCATGGACAGTCCCGGGAACTCCCCCGCCACATGCACCGCCAACCCGCCAGAGGTGGTCATCTGCTGCCAAAATCGGCTGTCGCGGTCGAGCTCGAAATACACCACCCCGGAATGGAACGGGATCTGGCGGGGTGCGACCGGCAGCGGGCGGATGCCGACCCCCGGCAGGGCGGAGTTCACAAGCTGCCGTATGCTCTCCACCGGCCCGATCTTCGCCTGGGTCGGGAAATGACGGCGCACGCTTTCCGCCGGCACCTCGGCCTTTGCCGCCAGCACGAAGGTCGCCGAGCTCAGCAACCGCTTGTCGGCGATCATTGCGACCGAGACGCCGTATTTCCGCTCCTCCAACGGGATCGAAATCGCGTTCTGCTCCAACACCGCGCTGAGATACTGGCGCAGCGTCCGCATCACCGGCTGAAACACCGTCGTCAGATCGTCATGGCGGTACAGCGGAAACTCCGGCGTGCGCTTTTCCGGCGTCATGAAGGTCGCAAGCTCCCCCGCCAAAGCCGTGCAAAACTGGTAGAGTGGGCAGGGATGCGCATTCTCGATCGACAGCAAATGTCGGATCTGCGGCAGCGCCCGGTTGACCGCGATCAACAGCAGGAAATCCGCGATCTCCGCCACCCCGCCGCCGGCCCCGCTTTGTGAGAGGCGCCCGGACAGCGCATCGGCGCGATGGCTCAGCATCCCCTCCAACTCGCGCAGAAAGTTGTGCAGAGGCAGCGCCGCCCGCGCGTCGAGGCAGGAGGGGATGAAGGCCTTGTCCAACACCACCTCGCCGTCGGGGCGCACCTCGATGATCCGCGCAATCGGGATCACCAGCCGGTCGGCGAGATCGTCGAGGTCCAGCGCAAAGGCAAGGCGCATCTTTCCCACGGCCACGGTCACCGGGCGTCGGTCCGACCCCATGGTGTCGGAAATCTCGATCTCGGCGGGCCGAAAGCGGGAGGCGGACGCGTCCTCGCCGCTTAGATCCACCTCCACCGCACCATGCCGCCGGGTCGGGGCGGATAGATACACAACCGTGTTGCGCGCGCCCTCCGGCACCTCCAATGCAATCGGGTGATCCTCGGTCTGCGGGACCCGAAACACCGCACCATCTTGGGTCAGCCCGCTGCACGATGTCACCGCCACCTTGCCGAGCTTCAGCATCTGCTCGTCCAGCGTCAGTTCGGTCAGCCCCCAGGCATAGGGCGCGCTCGCCTGCGCCACACCGGCGACCAGCGCCTCGACATAGCGGTCATGCTGTTGGAAATGATGGGGCTGCAGGAACAGCCCCTCGCTCCAGATGACCTTGCTCTCCCAAGACAATTCGCGTCTCTCCTGCGGGGCCGTGCGGCTCAGGGCCCGATGGTCACGGTCTGGCCGTCGATTGTGACGGCAATGAGGTTTTCGGCATTGGGCGCAATGGCCTTGGTCGCCCGCCAACCGGGCTGGTCGACGCTGCGAAAAGCCGCGACCGTCCCGATTGCCGCGGGCGGCGCGGCGGGAAAGGTCTTCGCGTCGTTGACCGCGGCGCCGGGGGTTAGCAGATACTCGTCGATGCCGATCAATGCCGGGCCCAAGGTCGCCTCCGGCTGATCGAAAAGCGCAAAAAAATCCGCCGCCACGAAGGCCGAGGTGGAGGAAAGGTAATAGACCTTCACCTTCGCCGGCGCACCGCCGTTCATGTCCGCACCCCCGGTGACGGTCAGACCCACTGTCGTGGGCGGCGGCGGCTCGTCCCCACCGCAGGCCGCCACGGCCAGCAGCACGCCCGCCGCCAAAACCTTCGAAGCCCAACTCATGGCGCCATCCCCCTCACAGCTTGCGCAACTGCTCCTCATAGGCGCGGGCGAACTCGCGGCCGAACACCGCTTGGAAATCGTCCTCCGCCTCGCGCGCGATGTCGGCATACATCTGCTCATAGGCTTCCCAATAACGCGCCTTCTTGCCACCGCCCAGGATCGAGCCGAGCGCTGAACCGGTCTCGATCCGCTCGGTCAGCCGTGCCGGGTCGAGCCGGTCGAGCAGATGCTTCAGCGCCGCTTCCATCCCGGTCATCATCGCGACCTCATGGGCCTTGATATCGCGCATCGCCTCGTCCGTCGCAGTCACGGCGTCCTGATAGCCAGGAACCGACGGGCGGATCATCGCCTCGACCGCCTGTTCCGGGCTGATCGAGAATTTCAGCGGGTTGTTGCCGCCGGCGCGGATCATGGTTTGGTTCATCCGGAACTCGCCCTTGATCGAAGCGCGGGTCATCAAAACCTCGCGCATGCCCGCGACCATGGCGCGGAAGACGGTGCCCAGGCGTGCCATCACCTCGGCCGCGTCTTCCTGGCTCAGTTCGAGGCTTTCCGCCCCGGCGCCGGAAAGGAAGGCTCGAAGCGCGGCTTCCTCCGACAGGCCCGATGCGGCCGCGGGTGGCTGTGGCGCCGCAGGCCCGGGCACGGTCGCTGCAGGATGCGCGGGTGGCGGCGGCGCTGCCTCTTGCGGCGGCTCTGCGAACGGGTCCTTTGCCGCAGGCGCTGCCGGGGCCGCAGGCGCACCACCCACCTCGCTATCCCAATCGTCGGGGATCACGGCGTTCTGGGCCTGCGGGGGCGAGAAGAAATCGCTTTCCGACCGGGTGTGGTCCTGCGCGGTCGCGCCAACATGGCCGAACGGGTCCGCCGGCGGCTCTAGACCGAACGGATCCGATGGACCGGGCCCGGCAGGGGCCGCCGCGCCGAAGGGATCGTCCGGGATCATTCCCCGTGCCGATGCCAAGGGCGCCGGGGCGGGCGTACTGCCCTGGGCGGGGCCTAGGATTTCGTCGAGGAACATATCCCCGTCGGCCCCGGCCGGGTCGTTCAACGAACCGACGAAATCGCCCGCAGGTCCGGCATCCCGCACCTGCCCGGGCGTGGTCGCCTGGGGCGCCAGCGGCGGTGCGATCCCGGCGAACGGGTCGCCATGGGCGGCATGGGCGGGCGCACCGATCTCGACCACCAGTTCGTAGCGGCCAAGGCTGATCACATCCCCATTGCTGAGCGGCGCCGGGATATCGCCCAGACGCTCCGGGCTGAAGTTCAGGAAGGTCCCATTGGTACTGACATCGATCAGCACGAAGCTCCCCGCCCGCTCCTCGATCACGCAATGGCGTTTGGAGATCACGCGGTCGGGGTCCGGCAGCGGCAGATCGTTCTCCGCCCCCCGGCCGATCGTCAGCACACCGTTCGAGAGGCCGACGCTGTCGCGCCCACCCGGCATTGCGCCCGAATTCTGGAATCGGAGGCGCAGCGTCACTCCACCCCCTCCGTCAGCCACCAACCAAGACCGTCGGCGCGCCCGCGACGATCGTACCGCCATGGGCGCAACTGTCGGTCAGACGGGCCTGCGGCAGCGCGCCGACGAGCAGCGTGGTCGACCCTTTCACGACCAAATCTGGCGGACCGACACAGGTCGCTACCGCCGTCATGCGCGCCGCCGGCATCTTGGCGACCAAGACCGTCGGGAACGGCGTCACGATCGGACCGCCGACATGGGGAACCACGCCGGTGACCATTGGGCAAACATGCATGTCGCCAACTCTGGCTGCGGGCATGGTCATCGCAGTCTCCTGTTCCGGTGCGGGCCTCGGCGCTTAGCCATGTGCTCCTCCCGCAACCTGTTGTTGCTCGGGGCGGCCATTGCCGCCGCGAGCGATGTCGAGCGCCCGGTCTAGATAAAGAGACTGACGCATCGGAGCCTGTGCCTTGTCGGAATAAAGCGCCTTCGTCACCATTCCGAAAACCGCGGCCCCCGTCGCGCCCGGCGGCGCATCGTACTCCGCAAGCTCGCCGGGACCCAGCTTTCCATCCGACATTGCAGCCGCCATGGCGCAGAGCTTTGTCTTGTCGCCGGGCGCGGCATTGTCCAACGCCTCCCGGGCCGCCTGCCGGGTTTCGTCGGACGGCCCGAACACCCAAGCCTCGGCAGTGGTCAGGGTCTTCGGCTGTTCCGACCCGTCGGCAGGGTACATGTCCCGCGCGCCCAGGCAGGCCCACCAAACCGCCTCCCGCGGGGGGAGTGCATGGGCCAAAAGATGGAACACGTCCGACTGTGCGCCCTTGGCGTCGAGTTCCGCAAGAACCTCGCCCACCGAGGCCGCCGCCGGCGCCTCGATCTTGGTCTTAAGACGAACCTGATGGGCCGCGACGATCTTCGCCGCCGGCACCGCGGGGATCTTCACCAACCCCTGAAAACGCGCGGGTTCGCTCATGCCTCACCCATCCTCATCAATTCACCATCACCACGCCGCCGCCCAGCATCAACATGCCGTCGCCAGCGATATCGACCATGGGCGCCCCCATGGTGGCCATCGCGTCGCCGGCGATATCCACCATCGTCGCGCTGACCGAGAGGATGCCGTCGGATCCAAACTCGGCCGAGGCTCCGCCGGACATCGCCATGGTCGCCGACGCGCTGCCCGTGATCTGCACGCTTTCCAAGGTTATGGATGCGGCATCCATCACGATCTTCGAGGCACCGACCTTCAGTGTGATCCTAGTGCCGGCGGTGATCGTCAGCTCCGTACCGACATCGATGGTATAGCTGGAGCCGGTGCTTTCCGATTTCTCGGTGCCGATACTGACCGTCTCGCTCTGACCGACGGTGGAGTTGCGGGTCTTGGCGATCGAGACGACCTCCTTCCCGTCCTTGACCTGAAACGTATGATCGCCGGTGTTTAGGGTCTCGGTCTTGTGGCGGTGGATGGTCTGGGTCAGATCGCCTTTGTCCTTGTGCTCCAGCCCTATGGTGATCTCGGCATTATTCTTTATGATCTGCTTGTAGTCGCGCTCCGACTGGAAGCGGACGAATTCTTTCTCCTTGGCATCGTCCATCACCAGTTCGTTGGCACCGCCGCCGCCCTTGGACTTGTTGGTCATGATGCCCGCCTGGGTCTGGTTGTCCGGCAGGGTGTAGGGCGGCATGGTTTGGGCGTTGTAGAGCATCCCGGTGATCAGCGGGCGATCGGGATCGCCCTCCTCGAACTGGATCACCACCTCCTGGCCCATGCGTGGGACCGAGACCATCCCAAAATTCTTGCCGGTCCAAGGCACGGCGGTCCGCACCCAGCAAGAGGACTTCTCGTCCTTCTTGCCCAACCGGTCCCAGTGGAACTGCACCTTCACTCGGCCGTATTTGTCGGTCCAGATTTCCTCGCCGGTCTTCCCGACCACCACCGCGGTCTGGATGCCGGAAATCTCCGGCCATCTGGTGGTCTGCGGCGCACGAAACGGCTCGGTCGTTGGCAAAACCTCGAAAGTGCAGCGATAGGTGTCAGGGTTCTCGTTCGGATCGACCTTGGACTGTTCCCCCAAAATCGGCTTGAGCGTGTCCTCGTCCTCATAATCGGTCTCGATCTGCAGCTCATGGCGGGCCGAGACGACCAGATACTCGACATTCTGTGCCTGGCGCGGGTGCTTGGCGAGCCGGAAGGTCGTCCCCGCCGCCATGAAGCGGACATTGCCCGCGCCTTTCGAGCGCATATGCTGCGCAGCGGTCGCCTCCATCTTCACACGCGCATGGTATTCGCCATCCGCTGTCTCCCGGTGGTGGCCCGGATAGTCGTAGATCTCGAAGTTCTTGTGCTTATGCTTGCCCTTGGCGATAGCCCTGGTCGATTTCAGATCCGCCGATGGCTTCTCGAAATTGTAGTCGGTCAGTGTGACCTTGCCGGACTGCACCCGTTCCTGACCGCGCCATTCAAAGATATGATCGGTCTTGCGACGGTATTCCGGTTCCCGGAAATAGAACTCTATCGTGTCGTTATGCGGAACCGCCGCATGCGCGCCCTGATCGTCGGCAAGCACTAGGATGTCCTTCGACCCATCGGATTTGAAGAAGAAGTAGATCCCCTCTTCTTCCATCAGTCGCGACAGAAACTCGAAAGAGCTTTCGCGGTATTGAACGCAATAATCGCGCTTTCGAAAGCTGTGCTTGGTCTTATCCTCGAAATCGCTGAAGCCGCAATCGTTGAAAACCTTCTTCACGATCTCCATCGCGCTGACGTCTTGGAAGATGCGGCAATCGCGGTCGCGGGTCAGGAACCATAGCCAGGGGCGCAGTTCGGCCCGGTAATGGGCCTGACCCTGGTAGAGGCCCAGGTACTCTGCCGCGATGCAGTGCCCGCCGAAATGGCGGATCTGGCCATCTTCCGCATCCAGCTCGACCCCCAGACGCTCGCCGACGATCTTCCCGAGATCCAGCTCCATATCGCTCGAGATGAATTCCAGACTCACCTCGGTCAGCTTGCTCAGACCCTCCTCGATCTCGGCCCGGACCAAGTTCGTCTTCTTCGGCCCCAGCGGCGTGACCAACCGGATTTGGCGGTTCTCGAAGGCGAGATCGCTGCTGGGGCTCATGGCACCATCCTTTCCCATCTGGCAGCCGGTGCGGTCACTGGTCCACCTTGGTTTCCAGGAGCACTTCGTCGCGCCGCAACCGCTCGATGATCAGGGGGTTGATGCCCCAAAGGCCGGAAACCGGCGTGTCGTCCGGCAGGAACAGGTTCAGGTCGAACGCCGTCTCGAAGGTGATACAGCGCACCGGAACTGGGAAAGGGCTCAGCCCCGACAGCATCGCCTTCAGATGCTGCTCCCCCTCCAACAGCCAATAGGCGTCCTGCACGCTGACCAGGACGATCCGGTCCCCCGGCTCTTCCGGCGGCCCCATCATGTCGTCGCGCATCACAAATCCTCCAACAGGGCGGCGAGGTCGGCGTCGGTCTCGTCATCTCCGCCGATCCCGGCATCGTCGTCGCCGAAACCGGCCAACAGGGCGTCGAGATCGTCGTCATCCCCGCCATCGGCCAGGCCGTCATCATCCGCGCCAGATCCGTCCAGCATGTGGTCCTGATCGGCATCGGGTTGATCCGACCCCGCATTGACATCCATCGCCACCGCCGGATCTGGCCCGGCCTCGCCGGCGGCAACAGGTTCCGCCCCCGACCATGGACCCATAAGCTCCCCATGGCCAAGCCCCTGAAAGGATGCAAGCCGCAGCTCGGGGCGCCCCTGCATCGACACCACTGGCATGAAGCCGCGGGCCACGATCTCCGCCGCCTTGCGGGTGGTGATCATCCGTTCGGTGCAGGGCAGCGCGACCTGGTCGCCATAGCGGTCGGTGACATAGTGAAACGGCATGTCGCCAAGGGACATGATCTTGCCGAGCGACATGGACCTCACCCCGCCCTTCGCGGTCGCCGCCAGCAGCACTGCGACCAAGACCGCCGGGTTGGCCCACAGCATGCCCTTTAGGCCCTCGCGTTCGGTGAACTCCTCGAAGCTGAACGGGTCGATCGGCTCGGTCCGCTTGCCATAGGGCAGGCGCAGCAGGAACCGCGGCGCGGCGAGGCCGACATATCGCGCCTCTGGGCAGTCGCGCATCGCCTCCCAAGCCTTGGTGGTCAGCGGGTGGCGGTCCTTCAGCGGGGTCTCCAGGAACCCGGCGCCGATGGCGGTTACGAAGGGCGCCTCCAGATGCGCGGATATCTTCGCCATCCGCGCCAGCAATTCCGCATGCGGCGGCGTCTCCTCGAGGGTGTATAGGCCAAAAACTGCGGAAAACGGCGCCTCCCCCTCGGCGAGAAGCGCATAAAGACCGCTCTCGGCCAGGTCCTCCTGCGCCGAAAGATCGGCGGCCCATTCCTCCGCCGACACGTCATAGAGCACGATCCGCAGCTTCGCATCCGTCTCGACCCGCCGGGCGAGTAGATCCAGGCTGCGCCACAGCGCCTCGACGGTTTGGAAATCCGGATGGTGCAGGATTGCCCGCATGGCCGATGACAAGGCCTCGTCCACCGCCGCAATCATGCTCTCCTGCCGCGGATCGGGGGCCGCCACCACATGGGGCCCGACAACGCGCTGCATCAGTGCGTCGGCGGCAGAAGGTCCCGCCTGCGCGCCGCCGGCATCGCCGATCAGCCGCTGAAAATCCGACAGGCGCCGGTCCGCTGGCACTGCGGCACCCTTGCCCCGCCCTCGGGCGCCCACGGGCTTGTCGCCGAATTCAGCACCCCACTGCTGCATTTCGGCAATCGTGGCGTCGAGCCCTTTGCCGGTCTTCAACCGTTGACGCAGCGCGCGCAGCTCATCGAAAACCGCGACATTCTCGTAAAGCTCGTCCGGGTGCAGATCGTCGAGCGAAGCGAGCGGCACCTCCACCGCCGCGCCATCCGCCCCGATGGGCAGCGTCAGCGTGGTCTGGAACCGCGCAATGACCCGGTCGATTTCGTCGATATCGAATTTGATCGCCTTGCGCGCGCCCAGCGCCTCGCCGATTTCCAGCTCCCCACGGCTGGCGCGCCCGGAAAAATCGCCCAGGATGGCGATGCGGAATTCGTTGCTCTCCTCCCGCTCCGGTTTCGGCGCGGTTATGACGCCGAACGGCGCGCCCGGATCGGTGCTGTCCTCGGCCGTGTCGGCATCGGCCTCCGCCGACCCGCCGATCAGACCATCCAGCTCGTCGGCCTGCAGCTCTGCGGGCTCGTCCAACAGGCTATCGAGATCCTCCAGCCCGTCCGCCTGATCCGCGGTCGTCTCGGGCTCATCGCTGTCGGCGAGCAAGGCGTCCAACTCGGCAAGATCGTCGGTGGCGTCTGGCCCCGCCTCGCGCTCAGCGAGCAGCGCGTCGAGGTCGTCCAATTCGTCGCCGACCTCATCAGGCTCCGCCGTGTCGCCGAGGGAGGCGAGCGGATCCTCCGCCTCCGAAAGTTCCACGCTTCCCTCGGGCCTTTCCAGATCGCGCAGGGCCGCCAGCGGGTCGTCGGCTTCCGCTGCCTCCGGCATATCCAGATCGCGCAGCGCATCGAGTGCTGCGGCGCCATCGTCTTCCGGCGCGGCGACCGTCTCGACCGGGACCGCCCGCAGCGCATCCAGCGCCGCGGCTGCCTCGTCAGGGGCGCCGTCGCTCTCCACGGCGGTCTCGGCCATGGCCGTCAGCGCATCCAGCGCCGCGTCCAGATCGTCGGCCGCCATGGGCTCCTCGACCTCGATATCGCGCAGGCTGTCAAGCGCCACAGCGGACCCGTCCGGGCCTGGGCTTTCCTCAGGCAAGTCGAGCGACCGCAGGGCGTCGAGCGGGTCCTCCTCGGCTGCTGCGGCGGCATCCACGGCCTCCCCCGCCGCGCGCAATGCGTCGAGGGCCGTCCCGGCTTCGGCGGTGGGTGCCGTAGCGGCCGTATCCGGCAGATTGCGGAGGGCATCCAACGCGTCTGCCCGCTCATCCGGCAGATCGGTCTCGCCGGGCGCCGCTGCCCTTAAGGCATCGAGGGCATCCGCCGTTCCGTCCATCTCGGACACCGCCACCTCTGGCGCCGCGGATCGCAGCGCCGCCAAGGCATCGGCGGTATCGTCGGCTTGGGACGCATCCGCTGGAATCTCTACGGCCCGAAGGGATGCAAGAGCATCGGCACCGCTGTCCTCGACCTCCGCCGCCGGCGGAGCCGCATCGCGCAAAGACGCCAAGGCGTTGGCCGTGTGGTCGGATTGCTTCGACGCGACCTCCGGCGCCACGTGGCGCAAGGCATCGAGCGCTGCCTCCCGCCCCGCATCATCGCCGGCGGCCACGCCAGCCAGCGTGGTGAAGGCCGCGGTGTCGCCCAGAAGCTTGCCAATCAGCTCCTCCGCGCCCGCCTTGCCGTCCATATAGGTCATCAGGTTCGAGAGCTGGGTTCGGGCCTCCAGCAGCTTGCGCAGCGGCTCGATCTTCTGGGCCACCGCGGCGGGCGAGAAGTCGTCCATCCGCTCAAAGGTCAGATCGACCGAAAGATTGCCCTCGCCGCTCAGCGTGTTCGGCACCGAAAACGCCGCCCGCGGCTTCATCTCCCGCATCCGCGCATCGAAATTGTCGATATCGATCTCCAGGAACTTGCGGTCGTCGATTGCAGGCAGCGAAGCCTGGGATTTGCCGGACAGATCCGCCATCACGCCCATGACGAAGGGGAGCTGAACCGACTTCTCGGCACCGTAGAGCTCCACGTCATAGGCAATCTGCACGCGAGGTGCACGATTGCGGGCAAGGAATTTTTGGCTGTCCGTGGGCATCGGCCCTCCCTATTCCGCGGCGGGGAACTGGCTCATGCCGTCCCCCGCTCCGTCCGCAGGGCGCGGACCTCGTCATGTAAAGCCTGGATCTGGGACGATAGAGCGGCGTTCTCGACCTGAAGCACCTCGCGCATCCGGTCCAGCTCGCGCTCCGTCTCCTCCTCCACCGCCGACTGCATGGTGTTGACGAGCAGCCCGATGAAAAGGTTCAAAACCGCGAACGCCGTGGTGACGATAAAGGGCACAAAGAACGCCCAGGCGTTGGGATGTGCCTCCATCACCGGTCGCACGATGCCCATCGACCAGCTTTCCAGCGTCATGATCTGGAACAGCGAATAGAGTGACTCGCCAATGGTCCCGAACCATTGCGGATGCGTCTCGCCATAGATCATCGTCGCGATCACCGCGAAGACATAATAGACGATGCCCAGCATCACGACGACGGCGCCCATGCCCGGCAGCGCGTCGAACAGCGCCTTCACAACCGAACGCATCTGCGGGACCACCGACAGGATGCGCATCGCGCGGATCACCCGCAAACCGCGCAGGGCGGACAGGTTCTCTGTCTGCGGTGTGACCGAAATCAGCACCACGAAAAGATCGAAGATGTTCCAGGAAGACCGGAAAAAGCCCAGGCCATAGGCGAACAGCTTCAGCCCGATCTCGATCACGAAGATGGTCACCACCAGCGTGTCAACCAGGTAGAGGAACGGCCCGATCGCCTCATAGACCGATTGCGAGGTCGACAGACCCAAGGTGATCGCATTCAGAACGATGACGGCCAGAATGGCGTTTCGCACGCCCTCTTGCTCCAGAAAGCCCCGCAGTCTTGCCCGGGTCTCATCCAGCGGTGTCGCGGTCTTCGTGTTCATCGCCACCTCCCGACTAAAAGCAGCTACTGGGCCGCTCATCAGCGCAGCGCCTTTTCGGCGGTTATGAAGGTTTTCCTCAGGCTCTCCACAGCCCCGCGTACGGCGCTCGCCGTTTTCGAGTAGTCGCGATAGATCTCGACCCGCTTTACCAATCCGGAACAGTGTTTTCTTTCAATCTTACCAGACGAGACTAAAGCTGTCACTTCGTCAAGGATACCCTTGTACTTTCCCAGCTCGGTTGAGAACTGAAGGAATGTGGATTTATGACCGTTTACGCCAGTAGCAAACTTGTCCAGCTCTGGCGCAGTCTCGCGTTTGTCGATGCCGCCTTTGGCGTCTAGCAGCGCCTTCAGAGCACCTTGGGCGTCCTTGGCCTGGCCCACGAAGTCGTCCCGCGCCTCGGCCAGCGTCTTGGCGATCTTGGCGGCCGCACCGTTGGCGTCGTCCCGGGAAAGCTCCCGCGACAGTGTTGCGATCGCCTCCAAAGCCTTGCTGCCCGGCCCTGCGAAGATCGCCTTCAGGTCCAGATCACTCATCTTTTTCAGCGACGCCTTGCCGTCGCGTAGCCCGCGCTTGTTGTCGCCCTTATCGGCCTCGACCTCCTCCAACGCGGTGGCGCATTTGTCGGCGATCAACTTCTTCGCCTTCTCGACATCCTTGGCGAGCTTTTCCTCAGCCGCCTTGCGCACCGCATCACCCTTCTTCTCGACCAGCTTGACGGCCTCGGCAACGCGCACGCCGAGCACCTTCAGCTCGTAGCGGACCAGCACCTCCAGCGCTTTCGAGAGCTTTTTCTCGTCCCATTTGCGGGGGTCGAGGAGCAGGCTTCTCTCATGGGTTACGGCGCCAAACCTGCTTTTCAACAGCTTGCTGCGGGCGATGAAGGCCTTGGATGTCTTGGCCATCTCAGCCGTCGCATCGACCTTCAGCTTCGCTGTCATTTTCTTCTTTTGGACGCCGGCCATCGGAACCTCCTCGCCTAATCCTCGAACGCGTAGGTGAACTCGCTGTCGGCGACGCCGACATGGACCTTGCCGACCTTGCGGCCTTCCATCAGCCGGCGGAGGAACTCGTTCGAGATCTCCGGCAGCATGGTGTTGGTGACGATGGCGTCGATCATGCGCCCGCCGCTCTCCAGCTCCTGGCAGCGCTCGACGATGGTCTCGACCACCGCGTCGTCATAGCTGAACGGCACGCCATGGCTCTCGCCGACGCGCTTTTGGATCCGGCCGAGCTGCAGCTTGGTGATCGCCGCGATCATCGACGGGCTCAGCGGGTAGTAGGGAATGGTGACGATCCGGCCCAGCAGAGCGGCTGGGAACACCTTCAACAGCGGGTCGCGCAGCGCCTTGGCGATCCCTTCCGGTTCCGGCATCAGCTCCGGATCCGCGCAGAGATCCATGATCAGCTCCGACCCCACATTGGAGGTCAGCAGGATCAGCGTGTTGCGGAAATCGATCATCCGCCCCTCGCCATCCTCCATCTGCCCCTTGTCGAAGACCTGGAAGAAAATCTCGTGGACATCCGGGTGGGCCTTTTCGACCTCATCGAGCAGCACCACCGAATAGGGCTTGCGGCGCACCGCCTCGGTCAGCACGCCACCCTCGCCATAACCGACATAGCCCGGGGGTGCACCCTTCAGGGAGGAGACCGTGTGCGCCTCCTGATACTCGGACATGTTGATGGTGATGACGTTCTGCTCGCCGCCATAGAGCACTTCGGCGAGGGCCAGCGCCGTCTCGGTCTTCCCGACGCCCGAGGTGCCGGCGAGCATGAAGACCCCGATCGGCTTCGACGGGTTGTCGAGTCCCGCGCGGGAGGTCTGGACCCGCTTCGCGATCATCGCCATGGCATGGTCCTGCCCGATCACCCGCTTTGCGAGATGCGCATCGAGGTCCAGCACCGTTTTGATCTCGTCCTTGACCATCCGGCCCACGGGGATCCCGGTCCAATCCGCGACGACCGAGGCGATAGCCTGTTCGTCCACGATCGGCAGGATCAGCGGGCTCTCGCCCTGCAACCCGTCGAGCTCCGCCTGCTTTGCCTTAAGGGCTGCCAGTGCGTCGGCCCGTTCCGCTTCCGTGAGAGGGGGCGTTTCGGTCTGACCCTCCGGCGGTTCGGCAACCGCAGTCGCCTCCGGTCCCTCGACCGCACCGCCGCCCTCGCGCAGCTTGGCACGCAGGTCCAGGATCTCTTCGACCACGGCCTTCTCGGCCTCCCACCGGCTGTTGAGCCCATCGAGGCGCGCTTGCTCGTCGGCCAAGGCATGGCTCACGGCATCGCGCCGCTCGGCGACCTCGTAACCGGCGGTCTCGTCCCGGGCGATGATCTCCAGCTCGGTCTCGAGGGCATCGATCCGCTTGCGGCTGTCATCCACCTCGGCCGGCACCGCATGCTGGCTGATAGCCACGCGGGCGCAGGCGGTGTCGAGCACCGAGACGGACTTGTCGGGCAGCTGCCGGGCCGGGATGTACCGGGCCGAGAGCTGCACCGCCGCCTCCAACGCTTCGTCCAAAACCTGCACCTTGTGATGCCCCTCGAGCATGGATGTGATCCCTCGCATCATGAGTACCGCCTTGCGCTCATCCGGTTCATCGACCTGGACAACTTGAAAGCGGCGGGTCAGCGCGGGGTCCTTCTCGATATGCTTTTTGTATTCCGCCCAGGTGGTTGCGCCGATCGTGCGCAGCGTGCCGCGGGCAAGTGCGGGCTTCAGCAGGTTGGCGGCATCGCCAGTTCCGGCGGCGCCACCGGCGCCGACCAGAGTGTGGGTCTCGTCGATGAACATGATGATCGGGGTCGTGCTCGCCTGTACCTCGTCGATCACCGAGCGCAGGCGCTGCTCGAACTCGCCCTTCATCGAGGCGCCCGCCTGGAGCAGCCCGACATCGAGGGCGAGGATCCGCGCCTCGGCCAGCGACGGGGGCACATCGCCGCGCGCGATGCGCAATGCGAAACCTTCGACCACGGCGGTTTTGCCAACGCCGGCCTCGCCGGTCAAAATCGGGTTGTTCTGGCGCCGCCGCATCAAGACGTCGACGATCTGGCGGATCTCCTCGTCGCGGCCGACGATGGGGTCGATCTTGCCGTCGCGGGCGTTCTGGGTCAGGTCGGTGCAGAACTGCGCCAGCGCCTCCTCCTTACCCATCTGCGGCGGCGCCATTGCGCCCGATGCCTCGCCCGGCACAGCACCCCCACCCACCGCGGACCCGTCCTGCGGCGCCAAATGCGCCTCGGGCGAGCCGTCGAGGATATTGGCGAAGTCGTCGGTCAGCGTCTCCGGCTTGATCTTGCCGAACTCCGCCGAGATACCGGTCAGCACATTGCGCAAGCTCGGCGTCTTCGCCATGCCCAGGATCAGATGCCCGCTACGCACCTGGTTCGAATTGTACATCAGGGACGCGTAGACCCAGGCCCGCTCCACCGCGTCCTCCAGATGCGGCGACAGATCCGAAATCGCCGTCGCTCCCCGCGGCAGGCTGTCCAGCGTTCGGGTCATGTCCGCGGCCACCCGCCCGGGCTCCAGCTCGAAATGCTGCAGAATCCGGTGCACATCGCTGTCCTGGCCCTGCAGGATCTGGTGCAGCCAATGGACCAGCTCGACATAGGGGTTGCCGCGCATCTTGCAGAACACGGTCGCCCCCTCGATGGCCTGGTAGCAGAGCTTGTTGAGCTTGCCGAAGAGCGCGACGCGGCTGATCTCGGTCATGGTTTTCGACCCTTTGCAGTCATCTTTAGAAAACTCCCAGCCCGCCGCGACGGACCACTGGGGCCGCGAGGCAGAGCTCGGTCGCGTCCACCCCCTCGGGCCGCTGCCCGATCCAGGTGGTCAGGCCCAAGGCCCCCGACTGGCCCAACCGTGTCTGCGGCACCGCCGGCGCGCGGAGCACCAGGTTCAGGTCCCAATCCAGGGTATCGCCGACATAATTGCGGACAATCGCCGCCAAGCGTTTCAAGCCCTGGCCGCCAGGCAACAGACGCTGGTATCCCGCAAGTCCCAGCGGACCCACCCGGATGCGGAACTTCGCCTGTCGCGACCAGACCCGACCGCCGAGGCTGGCCGAGACGCCAAGCTGCGCGCTGCCCAGCTTGCCCCGGTCATGGGGCTCCAGATGCAGCCAGGAACCGACGAACCCCTCGATCTGCACCGGCGCGCGAAAGAACCCGCTAAGGATCGCGCGCAACCCCTCGGCATTCTTGGGCCCCTGGGCGAGCAGCCCCGCGAAGTGGCGCTTGCCGAGATCCGGCATCGCATCGCGGTCCTTCATGGCCTCGCCGATATGGCCGGAAATCGCCGCAACCTTTTGCGCGAAGGGGTCGTCGCCAGGCCGGTCGAAGGACGGCGCCGGCTCGCCGGATGCCCAGGCCCGATAGAGCAGGCACAGCATCCGATGGTGGAAAACATCGGCAAAGGCGGTGAGCGTCGGGTCGGAGGCATTGCGCTCCCGATCCCGGGCATACTCTGTCAGGTGCAGCGGCAGCGGACCGTTGGGCCCGAACAGGCCGAAAAACCGGTTCGAAAGCCGCCCCGGTCCGTCGCCGTCCGGCGGCGTGAACCCGCTGATGGTCGACGGCGGAAAGGCCATATCCGCCTCCTGCCCCAGGCGCACCGGGTCCTGGGACGGACGCCGCGACGTGCCGAGGCGGGGATGTTTGTCGAACACACCCTCCAACAGGCGCAGGGCGTGGAAGATATGGTGGGCGGCAGGATCGGCCCTGAGCGCGGCGAGGCGCGTCAGATCAGGCGTCGCCTCCCCGTCATGGCCGGCCATCGCGCGATGTCCCCCCGTTGCTGCGAATGGATCACTGTCTCGGTAAAGCTGTTGATGGTCGCGTATCTCGCGAAGAACCGCTCCAGCACCGCGCCGAGCAGATAGGCGCCGGTACCCTCGAAAAAGCTCTCGTCGAAGCCGACCCGCAGCTCGACCCCGCGCACGGCTGTGGAGAGAACCTCGTCCGATAAGCGGCGCACGATCGGTCGGCTGGTGACCGACACCACGCCCTCTAGCTGCTTGGTCAACGCCCGGTCGCCCGGCGGCGCATAGATGCCGATCAGCTCACGCAAGGCCTCCGCTCCCTGGCCGCGATCCGCATCGGCGATCGAGAGATAGTTGAGGCTCAGATGGCTAACCAAGCGCCAGGCTGTGTCACCCTGGGCGAGGCTGGGCCGCGGTCGGGTGGGCGGCACGATGGCGCGGATTTGCGAGACCGGGCCGCCATCGGGCAGGTAGAAATCGCTCTCTCCCCCGCCGACCGACAGCAGCAAAGGCAGGTCCCGATTGGTGCAGATCGCGGTTACCGCCAACTGCTCCAGCTGGTCGGGGTAGGGGGCCTCTTGCTGATCGACCAGGCTCAGATACGCCTCGGAGCCCAGATAGGAGGTGCGGGTGCCCTTCAGCCGCTGGCGTTCGGAGCGCTGCCGCATCCGCCGCTTGACGGTGTAGTAGGCCGCGTGGCTCTCACCGGCGGCGGTAAAATCGTCGGCGCTGTAGAACGGGCGAAACGCAATGTCATCGGCCCCTTCGCCGCTGATCCCGGTGACAGTTTCCAGGCGATAGATCTCGAAATCGAGCGGCGCGGTGCGGTCGGCCACCACATGGTGCTCGACCGCGCGGCCGCTGACCGGCACCCGGTCGCAGCGCTTCGGGAACAGGTTGATCGCCGGCGTCGCATAGAGCGAGAAGCTGCCCCGGCTGAGCGAGGCGGCGAGCTGCGGATTGTTCTCGGACAGCAGCAGATAGATCTCCGCCTCCGCCCCCTCGGCGCGCTGGATGGTCGGCCTCAACCCTTCGAGCGAGAAGAAGAAGAACCGCTGCGGCATCGCGAAGTACTCTTGCAGCAGCCGGTATCCGTCGAAGGACTGGCCCGGGGTCGGCAGCAGCGCCTCTTCCGGCTCGAACCCCATCGCCACCACGCGCGAGCCAGGCAGCGCCTGCACCCAATCGGCCCGCCGGTCGGTCGAGCGCCCGACCATCCCGAGCGCGGTGTTCGACAGCGCCTCGTAGAGCAGCCACGGCTCCCCCGCCGGGCCGCTGAGATAGACCGACAGATGGTCGAGCGGCAGATCGGCGATCGGCTCGCCCCCATTGCGGCGCAGGCGGATGCGGATCGCGGCCTGGGCGGCTGGGTCCTTGGCAACACCCGCGGCCACCAGATCGGACCGGCTGGACACATAGTCGACCTCTGCGATCTCCAAGGGCCACAGCACGGTTTCCTGCGTGGTGCGGAAGACGCAGGCGGTCTGCTCCCCCTCCAGCACCTTGCTGCGCAGCACCGTGCCGCGCGGCATCGAGATCCCATCCTTCAGCCCGCCCTGGGCGGGGTCAGGCGTCAGCTGCGCGATCAGCATGGACGGCGTCGGCGCCAAGTAGTGGGGATAGACGATCTCCAGCAGGTGCTGCGTAAAGGTCGGATATTGCAGCTCCAGCTCCAACTGCACCCGGGCCGAGAGAAAGGCGAACCCCTCCAACAACCGCTCGACATAGGGGTCGAGCACCTCCAGCCCCTCCATCCCCAGCCGGGCGGCGATCTTTGGATAGGCCTCGGCGAACTCGGCCCCCATCTCGCGGATGAAGGTCAGCTCGGCCTCGTAATGCTTCAGCAGCCGGGTATCCATCCGGGCAGCCCCTTAGACTTGCCGGTCGACGGTCAGCTCGCCGGTCGTCAGATCGAGCGCCGTGCGCAGATAAAGCTCCAAAGGCAGCGGTTGCGCCCACAGCTCTCCACGGATGTCGAAGGAGATTAGCGCCCCCTCGCCGATGCGTTGCTCGCGCAGATCGATCTCCAATGTGTCGGGCAGGATCCGCGGCTCGAACCGCTCCACCGCCCGGCGGATCAGCACCTGCAGATCCACCGCCCGGCGCACCGTCGCGACGTTCCCGGTGACATCCGGCACACCGTAATTGAGGGTCGACGCCGCGACCTGGGGAAATGCCTCCAGATCATGCTCGGATTCCATATTGCCGGTGTTCAACAGCCAGGTCAGGTCGCGCTGGATGATGTCGCGCAGCCGGCGCACATCGATGGCGCGGGCGTCCCGCGCCTCGACGGTCCGGTTGGGCTCGTCATCGGTCAGGCGGTCCAGCAAGGACGGCTGCAGCCGCTCGGCCAGCGTCAGGTCAGCCATCGGCGCCCTCCACCGGATCGGCTGGCGCGGCGACTTCCGGGGGCTCGCCGATCACCAGCTCGCGCAGATCCATCAGCGCCACATCCTCGGCATCGGTGGCGATCAACCGCTGTCCGAGCCCGGCGAAGGTCTCGGCGCCCAGATCGTCCCATGCAGTCGCTTGCGACAGTTTTTGGGTGTCGTCCCCCTGCGCCGTGGTCGCAGGGTAGCGCGTGGGGATCAAGGCCACCGCCTCGCCGCCATTGGCCCAGGTGATCTGGGCGGGCGTCCAAACCCGGTCGCGCAGATCCGCTGGCTCCTCGACCACCAGCCGGTGGATCGCCGTGAAGGGCGCCCAAAAATAGCGGCCATTGACGATGATCTCCAACAGCGGGCCCATCCGCATATCCGCATCCGCCACCCAGGCGAATGCCTTGCCGTTCAGGGTGCCACCCAGCGTCGGCGCCGCCTCGAAGGCTTGCGCGCGCAGGCCCGCGGCCTCCTCCGCCTTGCCGGCGGCCTGGGGCTTCAGAGCCTCGATCATCAGGGCGATCCACTCAGCCGGGTCCCCGAAGACCAGAGGCGCCTTCTCGCCGGCGAAAACCTTCTCGCGATAGACCTCGCAGATAATCGCCTCGCGATAGGTCTGCGCCATCGCCAGCGCCGAGGCGTCGAGCTCGCCGCACACTTTCAGTTGCGCCACGGCGCGCTTCCAGTCCCCCAGCACTGCCAGGAGTTGGAACAAAAAGATCCGCAACCGCGCATCCGCAGGCGATTTCCGCACCGCCTGCTGCAGCGCATCCAGCGCGCCGGCGAGGTCGCCCTGCCTAAGGCAGTCTTCCGCTTGCATCCAGCTTGGGCCCTTCTACGTGACGGCGCTTCTGCGTCACGGGAGTTTGCCCGGGCGCAGGCAGACGCATGCGCCCGGGATCGATCGGTCGGATCAGACCGCGTAGTCGGCTTTGTTCTTGACGCGGCTCCACTTCGCCTCGCCCTGACCGCCATCGGCCTTCTTCATCTTGCCGGTCTTGTCTTGCTTGAAGTACTCGATCTTCATGGCGCCGTATTGGAACACGACGGTCTCTTCGCAGACATCGTCGCCATCCGACCCGGACCAGCTCATGTCCTGGACCATCACCAGCAGGAAGTGGAACTTCATGAAGGTCGCGCCCGAGCGGTCGCCGCTTCCACCGGAACGGCGCAATTCGATGATCGCCTCATCGAAGTGGTTGCCGGTCACCAAGGTCGTGAACAACCCACAGGATCCGGTGTCGGTCTTCTTGGTGATGTTAAACTCTTTGAAGGTCGCCTTACCGGCGCCGCCGCCACCGGAGATCGAGCCGATATTGATGTTGTTCTCGGCGCCGAATTCGAAAGACAGGATTTCGAAGGCGTCCTTCTGGGACATATCATCGTCTTGGGTTTCGCCCACGACTTTGCTCTGGCCGGGGAAGTACAAAAAGGCGTCGAACGACATGGTTGGTGGTCCTCTTTCTGGTTCGTTAGAGACGGCTTAGTCGGGCGCGGCCGGACACCGGGAGACGGCACCGGCCTTTCTTGTATCTACCCTTTCTGCGAGGGCAGCTTTGAGACGAGTCGCAAGGAGACCGACAGACCTTCGAGCTGGTAGTGCGGTCTCAGGAAGAATTTCGAGGTGTAGTACCCCGGATTTCCCTCAACTTCCTCGACAACGACTTCAGCAGCGGCAAGAGGCTGGCGTGCCTTGACTTCCTCAGGTGAAGTCTCCGCGTTGAAATCCACGTAGTTGTTTATCCAGTTTTGCAGCCAATCCTGCATGTCCTGCCGCTCTTTGAACGAGCCGACTTTGTCCCGGACGATGCATTTCAGGTAATGCGCAAAGCGGCAGGTCGCGAAGAGATAGGGCAGCCGCGCCGCCAGATTGGCGTTCGCGGTCGCGTCCGGGTCGTCGTACTCGGCCGGCTTCTGCAGCGACTGCGCGCCGATAAAGGCCGCAACATCCGAGTTCTTCCGGTGGATCAGCGGCATCATGCCATTTTTGGCAAGCTCCGCCTCGCGCCGGTCCGAAATCGCGATCTCGGTGGGGCACTTCATATCGACCCCGCCATCGTCGGTCGGGAAGGTGTGGGTCGGCAGACCCTCGACCGTGCCACCGGACTCGACGCCGCGGATCCGGGTGCACCAGCCATAGCTCTTGAACGACCGGGTGATATTGCGAGCCATCCCGTAGGCGGCGTTGACCCAGCAATACTGGCCGGAGTCCGCGCCCTCGGTGTCCTCCTCAAAGGCGAACTCCTCGACCGGATCGGTCTTGGCGCCATAGGGGTGGCGGCCCAGAAAGCGCGGCATCGCGAGGCCCAGATAGCGGCTGTCCTCGCTCTCACGCAGGCTGCGCCAGGCGGCGTATTCGGGGGTCTGAAAGATCTTGGTCAGATCCCGCGGGTTCGACAGTTCCGACCAGCTATCCATCTGGAACAGCGTCGGGTTGGCACCGGTGATGAAGGGCGCATGCGCCGCCGCCGCAACTTTCGACATCTCGCCCAGCAACTCGACATCCGGCGGGCTGTGGTCGAAATGATAATCGCCAACCAGGCAGCCATAGGGCTCACCACCGAATTGGCCGTACTCTTCCTCGTACATCTTCTTAAAGATCGGTGACTGGTCCCAGGCGGTGCCCTTGAATTTCTTCATGGTCTTGCCGAGGTCTTTTTTCGAGATGTCCATAACGCGGATCTTCAGCATCTCGTCGGTCTCGGTGTTGTTGACCAGGAAATGCAGGCCGCGCCAGGCACTTTCGAGCTTCTGAAAGTCCTCGTGATGCAGGATCAGGTTCACCTGCTCGCTCAGCTTTTTATCGATCTCGGCGATGATGCTCTCGATCGAGCGCAGCGCGTCGTCGCTGATCAGCCCGGTATTCGCCAGCGCCTGCTGGGCCAAGGTCTTTACCGCTTCTTCGACTGCGGACTTCGCCTGATCCGAACGGGGGCGGAACTCCTTCTCCAGAAGCTTCGCGAACTCGTTCGATCCGAATGCCGTCTCGGTTTGGGCGCCGGCAGCCTGGGTGTCGGTCTCGGCCATCGGTTACTCCTCAGTCTCGGATTTCGGAGCGGGCGCCGCCGCCAATGCCTTCAAGAGCGTCGGATCTTGGATGATCTGACCCATCAGGTTCTCGGCCCCGGTCTTGCCATCCATGTATGTCATCAGATTGGCGAGCTGGGTCCGCGCCTCCAAAAGCTTGCGCAGCGGCTCGACCTTCTGCGCGATTGCGGCGGGCGAGAAGTCGTCCATGCTCTCGAAGGTGATGTCGACGGCCAGATTGCCCTCGCCGGTCAGGGTGTTCGGCACCGAAAAGGCCGCCCGCGGCTTCATCGACTTCATGCGGTCGTCGAAATTGTCGACATCGATCTCCAGAAATTTCCGGTCCGCGACGGCGGGCAGCGGCTCCTCGGACTTGCCGGACAGATCCGACATCACGCCCATCACAAAGGGCAGTTGGATCTTCTTCTCGGCGCCGTAGAGCTCCACGTCATATTCGATCTGAACCCTTGGCGCCCGGTTCCGAGCAATGAATTTTTGGCTGCTGGTGGACGCCATCGATGCGCTCCTTAGTCCTTACATGGTGTCTGTCGTGGTTAGCCGGCGTTTGGTTCAAACGCTGTTTCTTCAGTCGTCGTCGTCTTCGGGAATGCCGCCGATGATCGCCACCTGTTCGATTCCCTGGGGCGCCATGTCCCGCATGATCGTCACGAAGTCGGCGGAAACCAGGCGCCGCGCCCGCGCGAGGAGCAATGGCACAGGGCTCGACGGCTCGCTTCGGGCGTAGTAGTCGGTGATCCGGTCGAGCATGGCGATGACATCGTCGGGCCCGGTGATCGCGCCGCCGCCGCCGCGCACTGGGCTCGCGGCAACACCGGCCGACTGTCCGGATGGCGCCGCCACTGCCGCGCCCTCGTCCACCTCGTCGAGACCTACGCCGCCGTCGTAACGGCCCATCTGTTTGGCGACGTCGAAGGCCAGCTTTTGCAGCGGCATCAGATCCGGGGCCGCGCTGCCGACCTGTTCGTCGAACACCGTGGCGATCGCCTTCACATGGTCGAGGATATCCCGTGCCGCGGCAGCCAGGGCGGCGCCCTCTTCCGGGTCGGTGTCCTGGAACGCCGCAGAAATCGCGGCGCCGTCCGGCACCGTTTCCATATCGCTCGGCGGGGTAATCTCCCCCTCCGCCACCTGAACGTCGCGCAGGGCGAACCTGCCGAAGGTCCGGCTCTCGGTCAGGGGGGCGAGGCGCAGCGCGCGGAGGATCGTCCCGGTGTCGGTCAGCCCAACCGCTGCATTGACCCGCATGGTCGGGTCGTTGTCGTCATCGGCGTCGAGCTGCGGGTGACAACTGTCCCAATAGTCCTCCAGACAACGGCGGACATAACGCATAACCAACTCGAAGCCGCGCAGGCCGTCGGTCTTCAGCGTCGCGTGAGCCAGGAAGACCGCAGCGCGCAGATCCTTGCTCCGTTCCAAAACCGCGACGGCCTTCTCGACCACCACGGCGTGGTCGGGTTCCTCCGCCTCGATGATCGCATCGCCCACCTGGCGTTCCTCGCCAGGACGGGCGGCCATCTCCATTTCCGAGAATGCCGGGTCGTATTCGAGGTCGGGACCGCTCGGCGCTGCATCGCCGAAGCTTTGCAGCAGCGCGTCGAGATCGATCATGCCCTTCCTCCATGCACCCGCCTCCGCGACTGCCTGCAGAATAGGCGCGATGCGGTCCGGTCTTCGTGGTTCACGCTACTGCGCGAGCGCGCGATAATCCAGGTGGATAACACGCATGGGGCGAGCGGTCTGTGTAACTCATCACGGCGGAAAGGCCCCGATATGGCCTCAACTGCACCCATAGACTGCCCCCCGACCGGCGCTGCGCCTAGTCTCTTCTGGCTCTGGTTGAGTGCCGGCTCGCATGAAATTGGGGCCACGAGGTGGCGCGAAGGCGGCCGGAGAAGGTCGACGGCCCAAAAAGTTTCTTTCCTGCATCGCAGTGTGGCCGGCACGGTCACGCCTCGCGATTGGGCGCGCCTGCGCCTCTCCATCGGCATTGACAGCCGCGTTGCCCGCCCGCGATGGTCCCCGCGCGAGACGCAACCAATGGGGCAAGCGGGGCGGGCATCGTGAACTGTCCGAATTGCGGCAACGCGCTGGACTGGACCCTCAGCATCACGCTGATGCGGGATTGCCCCTTCTGCGAGAGCACCGTCGTCCTCGATGGCGAGGCGCTCCGTCTCGCCGGGGAACGGGGGGCGATGCTCGACGCGCCCTCGCTCCTGCGGATCGGCGAGCCGACCCACCTGTCGGGGAACAACTGGACCCCGGTCGGCCATGCCCGTTTCAGCTATGGCCCAGGCTGGTGGGACGAATACTGGTGCTCCGACGGCGCGGGCGAGTTTCGCTGGATCAGCGTTGACGAGGGCGACATCGCCATCGAGGAACCGGTCGATATCGATATCGACATCGGCACCCACCTGCGCCGCGGCGACCGCATTATGGTTCGGCGCCAATCCTTCACGGCGACCGAGGAGGAGGAGGCGACCTGCATCGCCGTCCGCGGCGAGCTGCCGGAGCTTCTGCAGATCGGCGAAACCCACCGCTATGTCGATTTCACTGGCGAGCATGGCGGGATCCTGACCTTCGAGGCATGGGAGGGGGAGCACGCCTGGTTCGCCGGCCGTTGGATCAGCCCGTGGGAGGTCGCCGGTGCGCACTGAAGCCCGGGCGATCAACTGCGCATCTTGCGGGGCAGGGCAGTCGGTGCTGGGCGGCGGGCGGATCAAGACCCATGTCTGCGGCTATTGCGGGGCGGCGATGGACGCCTCCGCCGGCTTCCGCCTCGTCGCGAAATTCGACGCGATCGACCGCCCGGAGACACCCTTTCGCATTGGCGCAGAGGGGGAGATCGCCGGCGTCCCTGTGACCGTCATCGGCATTCAGGTGGTGGAGGAGCGGTGGGACGGCAAGGTCGCGACCTGGGTCGATCACCAGCTCTATTCCCCCACCCATGGCTATGCTTGGCTGACCCTTGAAAACGGCCATCTGGTGCTGACCCGAAAGGAACGCCGCGCCCCTTGGCCGAACACGCTGACCCTGGCCGAGGTCGAGACTTACGAGACCCCCCCGCGGGTCAAACTTGGCGAGGAGCGCTTCAGATATTTCGAAAGCGGCCGGCACCGCGTCACCCATGTCGCGGGCAGCTTCAACTTTACCCCGGTCAAGGACCAGGTCAGCGAGGCGGTGTCGTGCATGTCCCGCGACCGGATGCTGACCTATCGACGAATGGGAGGCGAGTTGGAGTGGGAGGTCTCGCAGCTCCTCGACCGCGACGCGGTGCTGCGCAGCTTCGGCATCGACCCGGCCGACACGCCCCGGGCCCGTGGCCTCCACCCGCTGACGCCTTTCGCCCGCAGCCCGATCCTGGGCGACCTGCGGAACATCGCGATGGCCGGGGCCGCGGCCTGCTTTGTGCTGATGCTCACCTACGGCAATACCGGCGGCGGGCAACATATCGCAGAAAGCACCCGGCAAAACATCGACCAGGCCCTCTCCCTGCCCTTCCAGGTGGCGGACGCCAGCCAGCTCGTAGAGATCACGGTCGTGGTCGACAGGAACCTCACCAATGCTTGGGCCTGGTTCGACATCGAGGTGCTTGACGACGGGGACGAACCGGTCGCCACGGTCGAGCGCGGGGTCGAGTTCTACGAAGGCTATAGCGACGGCTATTGGTCCGAGGGCAGCCGGTACGAGGAGATCTTCTTCCGCGTCCCGGAACCAGGGCCCTACACCCTGGAAATCGCCAAAAGCGAGGACGGCACCTGGGGCCGCGGCAAGCAGGCCAAGGCGGAGAGCTATTGGGTGGTGCTGCGCGAGGGCCATGGCTCCGGCATGCCCGGGCTATGGGGCACCCTCGGCTTCGCCTTCATCGCCTTCAGCCTGATCGGCCAACGGATGATTCATCACATGCGCCGCTGGGGTCAAAGCGACTGGAGCGACGATTGATCCTCGCCCGCATCGTCATGGTGGTGCTCGCGGTCGCGCTGGTGGGTGCGGTCGGCTATTTCAGCCATGTCGGTGCCGGCGGCGAGAGCGGAGACGTGGTGCGGTCCCTGCGTCCGGGATCGGTGGGAGGGCCCGGCATCGCCGGCCGGGTGAAATAGTGAGGGACTGAACAATGGAACTCTTCTCGCTGGTCAATCTGGCCGAGATCGTCTCGATGCTCGTCTATGTGGCGCTCGGCCTCGGCTGCATGATCGTCTGCTGGGTGGTGATCGAAGTCATCACGCCCTTCTCGCTGCAACAGGAGATGCAGCAGCAGAACCTCGCCATCGCGGTCCTGATGGGGGCGGTGTTCATCGCGCTCTCGATCCTGATCGCGGCGGTGATCGTCAGTTGACCGACCGGCGCGCCGAGGGCGCGCTGCTGCTGGCCGCGACCTTCGTGATCGCGGTCTCGGGACTTGCCTACGAACTGATCGCAGGCGCGGCGGCGTCCTATCTCCTCGGCGACAGCGTCACGCAATTCAGCCTGGTGGTCGGGATCTTCATGACCGCCATGGGGCTGGGGGCCTGGGCGTCCCGCTATGTCGAGGACCCGACCCGTGCGTTTTGCACAGCTCAGATCGCCTTGGGCCTGATCGGCGGGTTTTCGGCACCGCTGTTCTTCCTCGCCTGGCTCCATGCGGAACCGTTCGAGGTGGTGTTGTTCGGCATCGTGATCGTGACCGGCGCGCTGAGCGGGCTTGAGATCCCCTTGATCGTCCGGATCCTCGAGAAGCTCGGGCTGACCCGGCATGCCGTTTCGAACGTCCTGACCCTGGATTACGC
The DNA here is from genome assembly GCA_039513195.1 of Pseudomonadota bacterium. GTDB lineage: Bacteria > Pseudomonadota > Alphaproteobacteria > Rhodobacterales > Rhodobacteraceae > Thermohalobaculum. The sequence continues at coordinate 33,230 of JBCCRM010000029.1, forward strand.
CGGTGCTCTGGTTGCGGCGCTTATCTTCCCGCTGGTGGTGGTGCCGCGGCTGGGGTTGCTATCGGGCAGCCTGGTGTTCGGTATGCTCAATCTGGGCGTGGCCCTGATCGCGATCCGGGTGCTGAAGCCCACGGGAATGCGGCCTCTCGCCCTCGCCTGCATGGGCGCTTTGGCAGTGACCGGGCTCGGCTTGGTGGGCGGCGAACGCGCCGTCTCCGCCGCCGAGGCCGCGCTTTACGACGACGATGTCGTGCATGCGGAGGCCAGCCCCTATCAGCGCATCGTCGTGACCAATTTCCGCGGGCGCACGCGGCTCTTCCTCGACGGATCGATCCAGTTCGACAGCCGCGACGAGCACCGCTACCACGAGGCGCTGGTTCATCCCGCGATGACCCGCGCACTGCGGACCGCTGATGTCCTGATCCTCGGCGGCGGGGACGGGATGGCGGCGCGGGAGGTGCTGCGCTATCCGGTACAGAGCCTCACCCTGGTCGATCTGGACCCCGCGGTGACCCGCCTGTTCCGCGACACCGACCTCGCTCGGCTGAGCGGCAGCGCCTTGCGCGACCCCCGTGTGACCATCGTCAACCGCGACGCCTGGGTCTGGGCCAAGGGCACCGAGCAGCGCTTCGACGTGATCATCGTCGACCTGCCAGACCCGCGGACCCTTGCCCTCTCCAAACTCTACACCCGAGGCTTTTACACCGATCTCTCCGACCTGTTGTCCGCCGGTGGGATCATGGCGGTACAATCGGGCGCACCCTTCTTTGCCCGAAAGGCCTATTGGTCGGTGGTCGAGACGCTCGAGGCGACGCGGAACCCCCATCGCCCCGGCGCCCGGCTGGACGTTGTGCCCTATGCCGTTTGGGTGCCGAGCTTCGGGCTCTGGGGCTTCGCGCTGGCCGGCCCGGAACTGCCGGCGGCACCTCGCCGCCCACCGCCCCCGGGCCTGAAAATGTTTGCGCCGGACCAGTGGGCGGCGATGCGCCACTTCCCGGAGGACACGGCCCGCCTGCCCGTCGAGGCGAACACGCTCCGCAGCCATGTCCTCGCTCGCTACTACGAAGAAGGCTGGGCCGCGTGGGGGCAATAGTCCGCACGGCCATTCCGGCAACGCAGGCCCGTCAGCGGCGCGCGCCCGGGTGGGCGCAATTGCACCCGCCGTGGTGCGGGCGGATGCGATCCGGCGCGGTGCGCCGGCGGGGAACGGCTGCCGCGCGCAGCGCAGACGATCGGGTCCACATCAAGGTCAGCCGCCAGGGTTGATCGCCTCAGGCAGCAGGCACGCCGACCCCGGCATCGATCTCGCGCTTGCGGCGGGCGGCGTAGTCGGTGACCGCCTCCTGAACGCCCGGGTCGAGAGACGGGCGCTGATACTCCGAGAGCATTTGCTTCCAGACCGCATTCGCGCGCTCCGCCGCGGTCTTTGACCCCGTCTCCTCCCAGGTCTCGTAATTGTCCCAGTTGGACACCAGCGGCTCGTAGAACGCCGTCTTGTACCGCGCCAAGGTATGCGCCGTGCCGAAGAAATGCCCGCCATGGCCGACGGCCTCGATCGCCTCGATCGCCAGATCCTCCGCCCCTACGCCAGGCGGCGATAGGTAATGCGCCATCATCTGCAGCATCTCGGCATCCAGGATCAGCTTCTCGAAAGACGCGGTCAGCCCGCCGCCCAACCAGCCCGCCGCGTGGTTGACCAAATGCGCCTGGCCCATCACCGCCCCCCATAACGACATCTGGCTCTCATAAGCCGCCTGCGCATCGCAGCAATTGGCGGCCGTCGCGTTAGAGGACCGGAAGGGGAGCTCATAGCGCCGCGCCATCTGGCCGGAGATCTGGGCCGCCTGGGCATATTCCGGCGTCCCAAACGCCGGCGAACCGGTCCGCATATCGACATTGGTGGTGAACCCGCCATAGAGCACCGGCGCCCCCGGCCGCACGCATTGCACCAGCACCGCACCGGCCAGCACTTCGGCATTCTGTTGGGCGATCGCACCGGCCAGGGTCACCGGCGACATGGCGCCCGAGAGCGTAAAGGGCGTGATGACCGAGGCCTGGCCGTGGCGCGCCATCTCGATCAGCCCCTCGGCCATCGGCACGTCGAGCATCAGGGGCGAGTTGGTGTTGATGATGCAGGTGAAGACCACGCGGCCTACCAGATCCTCGCGGCTGCAGCCCAGCGACAGGGCCGCCATCTCCAACCCGTCGCGCGCCCGCACCCGCCCCAGGCCATAAGGCTGCCAGTTCTTGTCGGTCAGCGTGATCTGAGCGAGGTGCAAGTCCAGATGCCGCCGGTCCTGCGGCATGTCGAGCGCTTCGAATGCGCCACCGCCTTCCTGATGCAGGATGTCGAGGGATTGGACGAGCTTCAGGTAATCGCAAAGCTCCGCATAGGTGCCGGCCCGGCGGCCGCGGTCGAGGTCCTGCACGAAGGCCGGCCCACCGACCGAGGAGAAGACCGTGTGCCGCCCGCCGAGCCGGACGGAGCGCTCTGGGTTCCGGGCCTCCAACAGCATCTCCGATGGGGCGAGCGCGATCTTCTCCTCGACCATTGCTGGATCGAAGCGCAGGATATCGTCGCCTTTCGGCTCGGCACCCGCGAGACGCAGGATCTCCCGTGCCTCCGCCGACAGCACCTTGAAGCCGATTTCCGAGAGGATGCGGAGGGAGGCTGCGTGGACCGCCTCGACATGCTCGGCCGAGAAGATTTCGACCGGGGCATAGGCGAATTCCGGCTGACCAAGGGGCTTAGCCGGGGTCTCTTCCACCCGCTCCGCCCGCCGCCGTCTTTGCCTCGCTGCCATCGCCGCCTCCCTTGCCACGGTCATCTCTGTCCATTCGGTCCCCAGTGCGTCAGCACCAGATCGCACCCGCCTCCACGGGCGGGTGCTTATCGCGCGCCGCCCTCGGATCGGCCGCTGTGCCCGTGCGGTTCTTACGGCGCTTAGGACGTCTGCGTCCCTTGCGTCAGTGGCTTGTCGCACCCCACCCGGTCGGGCGCGATCTTCGGGCCGAGCACTTTCAATGCCGCCTGCAGGTCGGACGTTGCACACCTGCCGTCCTTGCAGGACGACCTGGGCGCAAAACGCTACCCCACCGTCTCCAGATACGCCCAGGCGCGCGCCTTCGCCTGTGTCGGCGTCAGGCTGCCGGGATTGACCGCCATCTCGTACCAGAGGCCAGAGAGCAGGAAGTAGAGCGTCTCGACCACCCCCTCCGACGCCTCGGCCCGACCGACATAGCCTGCCACAACCGGGCGCAGCGCGCCGCGCATCGTGGCCCCGAAACGATCCATCTCGGCCCGCAGCGCCGGCTCCTGCCTGGTCAGCGCCCAGAAGGCGACATAGGCGCCAGAGATCTCGTCGCTGACCCAATCCTCGGCAAAGTAGCGGTCGATCCAGACGCGCAGCCGCGCCTCCGGCTCTGGCCCAGCGGGCAGATTGGCGAAATCCGCCTCGAACCGTTCCGCGAGGCTGCGATAGGCGGCAACCACCAGATCGCCCCAGCGCGCGAAGAAATAGGTCACCAGGCTCGGCGCGATATCCAGGTCGCGGGCCACTTGGCGCAATGTCCACCCCTCCGGCCCGCGGCGCGCCAGGCAGGCAATCGTTGCCGCCACGATCTGCTGACGCCGCGCATCGGGCGTCAAACGCTCGGCCTTCTTGGTCGCAACAGCCATCGTCACCTCCACTATTGAACATCTGTACAATAAAGCGTAGCCTCTGTCCAGCCACCGACCGAAAGAGGACAGCCATGGCCCGCGACCCGCGCTTTGACATCTTGTTCGAGCCCATCCAGATCGGGCCGGTGACCGCGCCGAACCGGTTCTACCAGGTGCCCCACGCCTCAGGCGCGACCAACGCTATGCCGCGGGTCCGGGCGGGCCTGCGCGCCATGAAGGCAGAAGGCGGCTGGGGCGTCGTCTCGACCGGGGCCTGCGCGATCCACCCGTCTTCCGACGACGCGCCGCTTCCTTTCGCGACGCTTTGGGACGAGGACGATATCCGCGCCCATGCCCTGATGACCGATGCTGTCCACCGCCACGGCGCGCTCGCGGCGGTAGAGCTGTTCCATGGCGGCGCGGCCGTGATGAACCGCCAGACCCGGGTGCCGCAGCTCTCCCCCTCCGGCATCGGCTGGATGGCGACCCACCCTGCCTTCATGTCGGCGCAACGCCCCCGCGCCATGGACCGCCACGATATCCGCGACTGCCTGCGCTGGCAGGCCGATGCCGCCCGGCGCGCGGTCTCCGCCGGCTTCGACATCGTCTATGTCTACGCCGGCATGGGCTATCTGCCCTACGAATTCCTGCTGCCGGAATACAACCGGCGCGAGGATGAATACGGCGGATCCCTCGCCAACCGGGTCCGCTTCACGGCCCATCTGATCGACGCCACCCGCGAGGCCGTGGGCGACCGCGCTGCCGTGGCCCTCCGCATCAGCCTCGAGGAGCTGCGCAAGCGCCCCTCCGACACCGAACCCTCCGAGGCGCATGAGGCGGTGCGCATCCTCGGCGATCTCCCCGACCTCTGGGACGTCAAGATGGACTCGAGCCCGACCGATTGCGGCCCCTCCCGCTTCGCGCCGGAGGGCGCGCACGAGCCGGTGATCGACTTCGTCCGCCAGGTCACCGCCCGCCCGGTGGTCGGCGTCGGCCGCTTCACCTCGCCCGACGCCATGGTCAGCCAAATCCGCCGCGGCGTGCTCGACCTGATCGGCGCCGCCCGCCCCTCGATCGCCGACCCGTTCCTGCCCGCCAAGATCCGCGAGGGGCGCCAGGACGACATCCGCGAATGCATCGGCTGCAATATGTGCATCGCAAGCTGGCACGAGGGCGTGCTGGTCCGCTGTACCCAGAACCCGACCTTTGGCGAGGAGTGGCGCCGCGGCTGGCACCCCGAACGCGCACCGCGGGCGGGCTCGACAGGCCCGGTGCTGGTGGTGGGCGGCGGACCCGCCGGCCTAGACTGCGCCATGACCCTCGGCCGCCGGGGCTATGAGGTGACCTTGGCCGAACGGGGCGGGGCCTTCGGCGGGCGGGTGCGGTTCGAGGCGACGCTGCCCGGCCTGTCCGCCTGGCGCCGGGTGATCGACTATCGCCTCGGCCAGCTGCATCAGATGCCCAATGTCGACCTATATGCGGAAAGCGAGATGGGGGTGGAGGAGATCCTCGACTTCGGCGCCGAGCGGGTGGTGATCGCCACAGGCAGCCGCTGGGTCCCGGCGCTCTACGCACCGCTGGAGGTGCCGGGCGAGACCCTCTCCCACCCCGCGGTCTTCACGCCGACCGACATCGCCGCGGGCCGAATCCCTGATGGCCCGGCGGTGGTGTTCGATTATGACGGCCATGTCATGGGCGGCGCGCTGGCCGAGCATTTGGCCGACCAGGGGCTCGAGACGACCTATCTGACGCCGGCCGGGGCGGTGTCGGCTTGGACGATCAACTCGAACGAGCAGGGCTCGGTCCATGCCCGCCTCCGCGCGAAAGGCGTGGCGCTCCGCACCCATGAATACGTGACCGGGTTCGATGGTGCCGCCCTGGCGCTCGCCGATCTCTACTCGGGCGAGGCGCGGCAGATCGAGGTCGCGTCGCTGCTGATCGTTGGCACGCGCGTGGCGGAGGACGGGCTCTACCAAGCGTTGGCCGACCATCAAGGCTTGGCCGAGGCCGGCATCGCTTCCGTCGATCGGGTGGGCGATGCCCTGGCACCCGGCGCACTTGCCCATGCGATCTATTCCGCACATCGCTATGCCCAGGACCTGGACCGGGACCAGGTGCTCTACCGCCGCGACGCGCCGTTCTCCCATTTCAACGACCCGCAGACGATCCCGCTCCAACGGATGGCGTCTTAGAGCGCTTTCCAGCCAATCTGAGTCAGATTGGCGTCGCGAAAATGCGTCAAAACAATGCTTTAGAGCGCCAGCACCGACTCATTCGGGTCGGAAAGCGCTCTAGGCGCTGCTCAGCCGGGCCGAAACACAGCCAAAGGCGTTGTAAGGCTGCGAGCGCCGAAAGGAACTCAAGCATTCTGGCGCGCAGCCGCAGCCTCGCAGCGCGGCGGAGACACGATTGCGCCTTCGTTGCGTTGGCACCGGATCACATCCGCTCGCCCCATGACGGGCGCGATCTTCCCTGGAAGCCCATGGGCGTATGATCGGTCAAAGACTCCGTCGACGACCTCCAATCGCCGTTCCGGGCTTGCGCAGGGGCCTCGACGGCACCAACGACACGCCCCTGTACGAGGGCTGACAACACAGGGCAGGCTTCGGGACAAAGACGGAGGCGCCCATGAAGATCGACGGTCAATGCCATTGCGGCCGCATCCGGTTCGAGGCGGAGGTCGACCCGACCGAGGTCTATGTCTGCCACTGCACGGATTGCCAGGCGATCTCTGGCGGAGCCTATCGCTGGGCGGCTTCAGTCCCGGCGAAGGACTTCACGCTGCTGTCTGGCACGCCGAAGGTCTATGCCAAGACGGCGGAGAACCATCAGCACTTTTGCGGCGACTGCGCATCGCCGCTCTACGGCTCCTCGCCGACCAACGGGCACAGCATGCTCAGGCTCCGCCTCGGCACGGTGCGCCAGCGCGACCGGCTGCCGCCGCGGGCCGAACTTTGGTGCCGGTCCGCACAGCCCTGGGCAGAGGTCGCGGGTGGGACGGAGCGCCTGGATCAGCAATGACCCAAGGCCCCTGGCACTCCGGCTAATCGCAATTCCTGACCGAAACACTATGCATATGCTTTGTGCATAGTTTGTGCATGAGCAGTGCATGCCGTTTCGGGCCGGTTTCGGGGCCAAATTCGGGGCCGGCACCCACCCGACGCGGGGCGGGCACCGGCGGGCGATATCAGGCGAACCACCACCGCTCGCAGCACTTCTCGCCGTCGAGCTCCCAGTTGTTGCCCATCAGCTCCGGCGTCTGGACCTTGTCGCTGACACCGGCCAGATAGCTGAGGAAGACCGGGATCACCGAGCCGCCCTCATCGCGGACAAGCCGTTGCATTTCAACGTAAATTTCTCGACGCTTCGCCTCATCGAGCTCCGAGCGGCCCTTGGCCAGCAGGTCCATGAATTGCGGGTTGTCCCATTTGGTTTCGTTCCAGTCCGCACCGGTGGAGTAGATCTGGCTAAAGATCCAATCCTCGGTCGGCCGACCGCCCCAATAGCTCGCGGACCACGACTTCTTCAGCCAAACATCAGACCAGTACCCGTCATCTGGCTCTCGTGTGACTTCTATATTTATTCCGACCTTCTTTGCCGCTTCTTGGTAAAGTTGCCCAGCATCGATTGCCCCATTAAACGCCGTTTCGGCCATGTGGAGCTTTAGATCTACGCCGTCCATCCCTGCTTTCTGCAGATGAAACTTTGCTTTGTCAGGATCATACTCGCGCTGCGGCAGCTCTTCTGCCGTTGCACGGAATTGATTGGCAGGACCAATCGGGTGATCATTACCAAGTTCGCCATAGCCTTTGAAGATTTTCGATAGCATTTCTTCACGATTGAAGGCGAACTTCAATGCTAGTCGCAGTTCGTTGTTGTCGAATGGCGCAACATTTGTGAGCATCGGCAGGGTGCAGTGCTTGTTGCCTGTGGTGACTAAGGCCCGAAGACCCGGCACGCGTTTGAAAAGTTCGATTGTCTTCAGTTCGAGATTGTTAATGCAATCGACTTCTCCGGTCTGAAGAGCGGCCAAGCGCGCCGTCGTATCGGCAATAAACAGCGTCTCGACTTCATCGAAATGGGCGTTTCCCTCTTTCCAATAGTTGGGATTGCGCTTGGTCAGCGTACGAATACCCGGCTCGTAGTCTTGCAGCATGTAGCCGCCGGTGCCGACACCGGTCTCCCACTCGATCCCGCCCTCGGCCTTCGCCGGACAAATCAGCAGGTGGTAGTCCGAGATCAGGTAGGGCAGATCCGCATTCCCGGAGTCGAGCGTGATCACGACGGTCTCGGCCCCGTCGGCCTTCACATCGGTGATGCCCGCGATGATCCCCTTCGCGGCGGACTTGGTTTCCTCGCCACGGTGATGGTTGATGGACTCGACCACGTCATTGGAATCCATGGTCTTTCCGTTGTGAAACTCCACGCCCCTGCGAAGCTTGAAGACCCAGGTCGCCGCGTCGGCGGAGCCCTCCCAGCTCTCCGCCAACTCACCGATCAAGGTACCGTCCGGCGCAATCTCGGTCAGGCAGTTCCGGAGCTGGCCGAAATTCACATTGATCATATAGGTGTCGAGCGTCGTCGCCGGGTCCAGGTCGTCAGAGGTCGCGCCTCCGGTCAAGCCTTGCCGGAACAGCCCGCCCTTTTGCGGCGTCGCCGCAGCGGCCTTGTCAGCCAGCATCGTGGCGGCACTGACGGTGAGCCCGAGCGAAAGGGCCCCGCGCATGAAATCGCGGCGGTGCAGCTGCCCCGCTCGGAGGTCTTTACACAATTTGTCGATATTGGTTGGCATCGTGATCTCCCGCATCCTCTCGGAGTTCTTTTGCTTGATAGCCTTCAACACTGTCGGGACCGCACCAAAATGCAACCGTTTCCTGTGGGCGCTCCGCTATCTTCTGGCTGTCGTCCCGATGCGAGGACCCATTCTCGCCAAAAGCGGGTCGAACCGGCACCGCTGTCGCCTCTAGAGCACGCTCGGCTCCGAACAAGCGCGAGGGGACGGCTGAGGCGACGGTTCCCGTGTTAGGGGAGTAGACATCGGTCACACTCCGTCCTCACAGTCCGGGCCGAGCTGTCAGATCACGGAGATGTGCCGATGCGAGCCTTCTTAGCGGCCCTGGTTGCGTTCTCGGTGGCTGCCCATGCCAACGCGTTCGAGGGGTCACCCGGCAGGCTGCTCGGTTCCGCGCCGTCCCTAGAGTGGCTCGATGAGCGGACGATGCGGGTGGACGCGCTCTCGACCCTCCGAAACGACCCACGCGTTATCGTGCGCATGCCGAAATCCGCCGAAACACCGTGGGAGATCCCGGTCACCGTCGATGCCCGCGCGATCCCCGATGTAGAGCGCATAGTGCTGAGCCTCGACGGCACCGCCGCCCCGAGGATCCTGACTTATTACCCCGGCGCGGCCGAGGCGAGACTATCGTTCCGATTCGAAATGGCAACGCCGACGCCGGTCCGTGCGTCGGTCCGCACCCAGGATGGCCGGTGGTTTATCGGCGGCACCACAGTCGATGCGGGGCGCGGCGGCGCCGACCGTAAAAACACCGCCGATGAGCCCGTGGGCACCGTGCGCGGCAGGCTTTGGCCGGAGAGCGGGCGCCTGCGCGTGATAGTTCGGCACCCGACGGAAGACGCCGAGACCCCGGATGCAGTCGGCAGTCGGCTGGAGGACCTGTCGCTCCATGGGCCCGATGGGCGCCTGGCAAGACTGGAGCTTTCAGAGCCGGTCGTTCGGGATCCAGCCTTCACTTTCTATTTCCCGCCGCGCTCTGTCTCCAACCCCATCCGTCTGGTCGGACGGGACAGCCGGGGCAACGCCGTAGAGGCGACAATACCCGCCCCCCTCACGCAATGAGCCTGACGAGGCGGGCCGCTCTCGGCACGCTGGCTGCAGGACTGACAACCCCCGCCCTTCCGCAGGCGCGCAATGCCTATAAGCTGGAGCCGAAACCGATCGGACCCGGCCTGTGGATGGTTGAGGGCGCAACCGACGACTACTCCCAGCAGAATGGCGGTGCCATCGTGAATTCCGCCCTGTTGGAAGGCGAGGCGGGCCTGATCGTGGTCGATACGGGGCCCACGCTCGGCTATGGCGCGGCGCTTAGGGCGGTTGCCGAGACGGTCTCCGGGAAGCGGATCGCCGAGGTCGTGGTGACCCATCACCACCCCGACCATTCCCTCGGCAGCAAAGCCTTCGCCGATCTGCCGATCCGGGCGCTACCGCGCACCCGGGCGCTCACGGCCATTCACGGGCCGACCTATGTCGCAAATCTGGAGCGTGTGCTCGGCGATTGGATGGAGGGGACGGAGGTCGTCCCGCCAGACAGCGACTTGGACGCCGGACGCATCTCCATTGCCGGGCGGGAGTTCCAGGCCATGGCGCTCTCGGGACATACCGAGGCGGATCTCGTGCTCCTCGACATCGCAAGCGGCGTTCTGATCGCCGGAGATCTCGTCTTCCTGAACAGGGCGCCCACGACACCCGATGCGCATCTCGCACAATGGCACCAGAGCCTTTCCGAGCTTCAGGCGCTGGAGGCCGCAGCGATCTTGCCAGGACACGGCCCGCTCGACTGGACCGGCGAGTCGATCCGTCAAACCCGCGCGTATCTCGACTGGTTGGAGGCAACGATAAGGGCCGCAGCGGCGGAGGGGCTGGACATGGTCGAGGTTATGGATCTGCAACTGCCCAGCGGCTTCGCCACCCTTGGCGCGCAGCCGGACGAGTTCCATCGCTCGGTCATTCATCTGTTCCCGGAGATCGAGCGAGAGATTCTGCCGCGGCTTGACTGAGCGCCGATTCTGGGGGCGACGCCGTCTGATCAGCTTTTGCCGGGCTCCGCCCACACATCCGGAACAATTGGGGAGCGTCCCGCTTCAGCCCGCCGCAGACTGCGGCTAGCTCTGACCCGGATAGTCGGGGTCGAGGCGGAATGGCAAAGGCCCACCATAGGTATCGACATAAACCTGGTGAGAGATGAGACCCCTCCCATCCTGCCATTGATGCAGCAGGAAAGCCGGCGGCTCCATGACCATGCGCGGCCGGTCCCGCGGCTCCATATCCAAATTGACCTGATGGGCGACGGAAGGGGAAATCATGGCCATAGTGCCCGCCCAAAGGACTTGCACGGGGCGATGATGGTGCCCTGCGATAACCCTTTCGACATGACCATGCTGAGCGATCACCGCCGCCATCTCACTTCCGTTAAGGCATCCAATCGCGTCCATTGCAGGGATCCCGGTCGGAAAGGGTGGATGGTGGATCGCCACGATGGTCGGGCGGGTATCGACATCGAGCTGCCGGTCGAGCCAGGCGAGGCTCTCGGCGTCCAGGGTCCCGTGTCCATGGCCCGGGACCACGCTGTCGAGACCGATCAAGCGCAGTGGATGGTCGTCTATGACCCAGCGGAGCGCCCCTTCACCCGGCATATAGGCATGGTCGGCGAAGGCCGCTCGCATCTCCTCCCGCCGGTCGTGATTGCCGGGAATCGCGTAGACGGGCATCGGCAAACGGTCGATCTCGGCCCGCAAAAGTGCATACTCTTCGGGCGTGCCTATATCGGTGAGATCGCCGGTTACGATGACTGCATCCGGCGGCGGATGCAGGGCAAGGATCCTGTCGATGGCCGCTGCGGTGTATGGTCTTGTCAAGACCCGGCCGGAGAGCGGTGTGTCGTCGGGCCGAACATGCAGATCGGTGATCTGAACAAGGCGAAAGGCGCTCATGATGGATGGGGTCTCCCGCATGCGGGTCTCGGTGCTTGGTCTCGGGCTTAACAGATGGCGTGCCCGCCGCAACACGAAAGCGGTGAGCTTTCTGGGCGCGGCCTTGTTGGCGGCCCTCTCGCCCGGCCCGACATTCGCGGCGGAAACCGCGGATTGCACCTTGCCGCCGCCACCTGGCGCGCTCGCCGGTCTGGGCGACGGCCGCCAGTTCGAGGCGGAGGCTGACGCCTATTTCGATCTGGTGAACCAATTCTTCCAATGCCAATCCCAGCAGGAGAACGAGATCCGCGCTGAATATCAGGCGCGTCTGGCCGAGGAGGTGGCCCGCCTCCGCGAAGAGCTCGGGAACGAGCTGCTGGACGAGCTCACCGAAATGCGCGCCGAACGCCGGATGGTCGAGGAAGAAGCTCAGACGGTGATCAAGCTCTATGAGGGGCGCCGCCAGTAACCGCTGCAGATACTGCTCTGCAACCATCCGGCATGGCGCGCTTGAAGCCCGAGGCGTTCTCCTGTCTCCTACGGTCAGGGGATGTCGGGGGAAGGCATGGCGACGATCCTGTCAGTCGATGGTCTTTCAAAGCGCTATGGCGGGCTGACAGCGGTCAACGGCATCGATTTGGCGGTAGAAGAAGGCTCGATCACCGGGCTGATCGGGCCGAACGGTGCCGGCAAGACCACGACCTTCGATATGATCGCCGGTGCGCAGAAGCCGAGCGGCGGGCGGATCCTCTTTCGCGGGCAGGACGTGACCGGCTGGCCGACGCATCGGCTGTTTGGCCTTGGCATTGTGCGGTCCTTCCAGATCCCAAAGGAATATGCGCGCCTGACGGTGCTCGAAAATCTGATGATTGTGCCGCCCGACCAGCCGGGCGAGAGTGTCTGGTACACTTGGTTCCTGCCTAGCGCCGTCCGGGAACGGGAGGCGGCGGTGATGGCGAGGGCGGAGGAGACACTGGACTTTCTCGGTCTCTCCCGTTTGAGGGATGAGCGCGCAGGCAACTGCTCCGGCGGGCAGAAGAAGCTGCTTGAGCTCGGCCGGGCGATGATGACCGATGCGCGGCTTGTGTTGCTCGACGAGCCGGGAGCGGGGGTGAACCCAACGCTAATGAACAGCATCGCCGAGATGATCGAGCGGTTGAACAGGGAGCGGGGTCTGAGCTTTTTTGTGATCGAACATGACATGGACCTGATCGCCCGGCTCTGCAACCCGGTCATCGTGTTGGCGGAGGGCCGGGTGCTGACCCGCGGCCCGATGGCGACTGTGCGCGAGGACGCCAGAGTCATCGATGCCTATTTCGGCGGCGCGGTCGCTTGAGTCGGGTCCTCGACCTGGCAGGCGTCCATGCCGGCTATGGCGAGACCGAGATTCTGCATGGCGTCGATCTTCATGTCGACCAAGGCGAAGTGGTGGTTGTGATCGGCCCCAACGGGGCTGGCAAATCGACGGCGATGAAAGCGGTCTTTGGGCTACTGACCGTCTCCAGCGGCTCGATCAGACTGGCGGGAGAGGAGATCACCAACACCGCGCCGGAACGGGTGGTGACCAAAGGCGTCGCCTATGTCCCGCAAACGGCGAATGTGTTTGTGAACTTGACCGTCGAAGAGAACCTGGAGATGGGCGCCTATGTAAGCCGGGCGGATCCGGCGCCGCGCATCCGGGAGATCTTCGGCCTATTCCCGCCGATAGCCGAGAAGCGACGCCAGCCGGCGGGCAGTCTCTCCGGGGGGCAGCGCCAGATGGTGGCGATCGGCAAGGCGCTTATGCTGCACCCGAAGATCCTCCTGCTCGACGAGCCGACGGCCGGGCTCTCGCCCAGATACCGGGCCGAGATCTTCGGCATTGTGAGGGACATCAATGCAGCCGGCAGCACGATCCTGATGGTCGAACAGAATGCCAAACAGGCTCTGGGAATCGCAGATCGCGGTTACGTGCTGGTGGATGGCGAGAACCGGCACCAGGGCAGCGGGGCCGCGTTGGCTGCGGATGCAGAGGTCGCGCGGATGTTTTTGGGAGCGCGTGCATGAAGGGGCAACGGCGCAAGACGGACAGGGTCCAGGCCGCCGCGACCGCTACCCCGCCCTTGGTGAGCTTGGCGCGCGCGGCGGAGTTTCGAACCCTGCGACTGTGGGATCGCGGCGGGCGCCCCGCAGCGTCGCCACGCGCGCGGTTGCCGAAGCGCGCCGCGGGAGCGGTGGTGCCAAATGTACGGTGGTCGACGCGGCGCCCAGGACGCGCGAGGCACGAGCGCGGAACAATCGACGAGCCGCAATCTGATTACCCTCCCCGAGGGATCGACCACAAAATCGACCAAGGACTGCCGAACGAGAAAGCCAGCGACCTCCTCGCCGCAACCCGACACGTCGCCGGCGAAGGCAAGCGCTGATGGAGTTCGTCAATTTCTACCTCATTCCCGGGATAGTGCTCGGCTGCATCTATGCGCTCGGCGCGATCGGCATCTCGCTGACCTTTGGCATTCTTCGCTTCTCGAATTTCGCCCATGGCGAGACCATGACCCTCGGCGTCTATTTTACCCTCACCGGCGTCCAGCTCACCGGCGCGCATCCGCTGGCCGTGGCGCCAGTCGCCATGGCCCTGACCGCCGTCTGCGCGCTGAGCATAGACCGGGTCTTCTACAAACCGTTCCGCACCGCCCCGACCATCATGCTGGTGATCGCCTCCTTTGGACTGATGCTGATGATCCGCTCGGCGGTGCAATTCGTCTGGGGCGTGCAGCTCCAGGCGTTGCAAACCGGGATCACGCGGCCTTGGGTGCTGTTCGACGCCCTCCGGATCCAGCCGAAACACGTGCTGATCATTGCCGCCACGGCCGCCCTGATGATCGCCGTCCATATGCTCTTGACCCGCACGAAGATCGGCAAAGCTATGCGCGCGACCTCGGACAGCCCAGAGCTTGCTCGACTAACCGGTATCGATACGGAGGGGGTGGTTCGGGCGACCTGGATTCTGGGCGCGGCGCTGGCGGTCGCTGCCGGCGTGTTCCTGGCCATCGACACGCATGTCGAGACGAATATGGGCTTCAAGCTCCTTCTGCCTATGTTCGCCGCCGCGATCCTCGGCGGCATCGGCCGGCCTTATGGCGCGGTCGCTGGCGGGCTGGTGATCGGCATTGCCGAGGAGTTGTCGGCCTATCCGTGGATCGGCACTGCACCGTTGCTGCCTCCGGGCTACAAGGCTGGCGTCGCCTTTGCGATCATGGTCGCGATGTTGATCTGGCGCCCTTCCGGCCTCTTCAAGGGGAGGGTGTTTTGAGGCGTCTCGAACACAACGTTGTCCGTTGCTGCCAAGCCGCCGGGGCGCCGCGTATACCCTCCGGCCAGTGGCGGCATCGGCTCGCGCGGCGCGCTCGACGGTCAGCGCTTGTGGCGCCGCTCCACGGCGCCCGGACAGTCCCAGAAGCGCCTGCGTCGAAGCCGGCCGCGCGCGCCGATGCTGCCACGTGCATGGTGCCTGACGCGGCCGCCGGCGGCGGTTCGACCGGTCGCGCAGCATGGACACCGGAGGCGCGCTGATGGAGGCGTATTACGGCCTCTTCGTCTATGTCCTCACGCTCTTGATTATGGGCGGCATCTATTCGGTTCTGACCCTGGGGCTAAACATCCAATGGGGCTTCACTGGGCTCTTCAATGCGGGCATCGCCGGGTTCTTCGCCGTCGGGGCCTATGTCCAGGCGATCCTCACAACGCCGGTCTTCGCCCGCCATCTCGGTGGCTACGAGTGGCCGATCCCGGTGGCGATGGCGCTCGCCATGCTCCTCTCGGCCGCCGTAGGCTGGGCGGTGGCGCGGATCTGCATCCGGCTGCGCGCCGACTACCTCGCCATCGCCACCATCGGCATTGCCGAGATTATCCGCCTGACCTTCAAGAACGAAGCCTGGGCCACCAACGGGCCGCGCGGCATCAGCCAGATCCCCCGGGCATTCTCGGGGCTGCCGCAGCCCTATGACCTGCTCGCCTTTCTCGGGATGATCGCTGCGCTCGTCGGCCTAATCTATTGGCTGCTCGAGCGGGCCCGCACCTCACCCTGGGGCAGGGTGATGACCGCGATCCGCGAGAACGAACAAGCCGCCGCCGCCGCTGGCAAGGATGTCGAGCGCTTTCGGCTAGAGGCGTTCGTGCTCGGCTCGGCCCTGATGGGGCTTGCCGGGGCTTTGATGGCGCAGTATCTCCGCCAAATCGATCCGAATGTGTTCGAACCCCTTACCGGCACATTTCTCGTCTGGGTGATGCTCATCGCCGGCGGTTCGGCCAACAATCGCGGCGCGATCCTGGGTGCAGTGCTGATCTGGTCGCTCTGGTCTGCGACGGAACTGGTCACCTCGCGTCTACCGGACGATTTCGCCATTCGGACGGCTTATGTTCGGGTTTTCTTGATCGGCCTGGTGCTTCAGGTCATCCTTCAGTTCAGGCCGCAGGGGATCCTACCCGAGCGGCGGCCGAGCCTGAAACCGAGAGCCGGGCGCGCATCCCCGGCCGAGAAAACAGGGAGCCAAGCAATATGAAATCCTATTTGACGGCATCCGCGGCGTTTGCCCTGGCGGCGGCCCCAGCGCTGGCGGACGAGATCAAGGTCGGCTCCGTCGCCGGTGTGACCGGGCCGATTGCCGAGCTGGTAGCGCCGATCGTCGCCGGCCGCAATCTCGCGGCGGAGCATGTGAACGAACAAGGCGGGCTTCTGGGTGGGGACACCCTGACGCTGGTGCTGGCGGACAGCCAATGCGACCCGAAGGCTGGCGTCGATGCCGGCAACAAGGTCGTGAACGTCGATCAGGTGGTGGCGATTGTTGGTGCATCCTGCTCCGGGGCCACCAACGGGATGGTGCAGGCGGTAACCATCCCGGCAGGCGTGGTCTCGGTCTCGGACAGCGCCACGGCCCCTTCTATCACAGAGCTGAAGGACGAAGACCTTGTCTACCGCACCGCGCCCTCGGACGCCTATCAGGGGGCGGCGCTCGCGCAGCTGGCCATCGACAGCGGCTACACGAAGCTCGCGATGACCTATTCTAACGATGACTATAACGCGGGGATTGCCACGGTGTTCGAGGCATCCTTCAAGGAACTCGGCGGCGAGATCACGTCGAACCAGGTGCATGAGCCGAACAAAGCCTCCTACCGATCGGAGGTGACGACACTCTCGGGTGGCGCGCCTGAGGGCCTGGCGATCTTCGCCTATTATGGCGGGTCGGGGATCACGATCATCCGCAATTCGCTGGAGACGGGGGTGTTCGGCAAGTTCCTCGCGGCGGATGGGATGTTCGATGCCAGCGTCCTTGACCAGATTGGAACCGAGAACCTCAAGGGCAATATGATGATTACGCAGTCTGCTTCGGATCCCGAGAACGATGCGTACCAGATGTTCGCCGATGCCTTTGCGGCGACGGGCTTCGACCCGGCTGCGCCCTATGCGGCGCATGGCTACGACGCGACCTTCCTGGTGGCGCTGGCGATTGAGAAGGCGGGGGCGGCGGATCGTGCGGCGATCGCGGTGGCCCTGCGCGAGGTGGCGAGCGCACCGGGAGAGGTCGTGCGACCTGGCGAGTGGGAGAAGGCGAAGGCACTGATCGCGGCCGGAACCGACATCAATTACGAGGGCGCGACTGGGACCGTCGATTTCGATGCGGCTGGCGACGTTCCGGGGTTCTACTCGGTCAACCGCGTTGGCGATGACGGGTATGAGATGGAGTTCCTGCGCTGATCGTCGGGGGCCGGATGGACTGGGGGCCGGGCGCGGCTCGGGCCCCGCTGGGGCCGTCGCAGCGCCCGCGCCTGCCTGATGGCAGGCGGGCGCGGGACTTCAAGAGACGCGAACGATGACAGGTCTCGTCTGCACGATAGGCTATCAGAGCGCGACGCTGCCTGATGTGGTCGAGAGGCTTGTCGGCGCCGGTGTCGAAGTTGTCGTCGATGTTCGGGCCATTGCGTCTTCGCGGCGGGCCGGCTTCTCTAAGACCCTGCTCGCAGCCGTTTTGGCAGAGGCAGGGATCGACTATTTGCATCTCCGCACTCTTGGCACACCGAAAGCGGGACGGGATGCAGCGCGTGGAGGCCGCATCGCCGAGATGCACGCAGTGTATGAGGACCATCTGGCGACGCTGGAAGCAAAAGAAACTTTTGCCGATTTGGTCTCGGTGGTCGAGGGCCGAAAAGCGGCGTTGCTCTGCTATGAGACGGAGGCCGAGGGCTGCCATCGCCGGGTTTTGACCGAGCGACTGGCGGCCGCCATCCCGATCACCGTCCAGGACCTCTGACGCAGCGAAAGCACGGGCGCCCATCCAGAACGAATGCGTTCCCATACACGCTAGAGCGGGTTGCGCGGCAATTGGATCTCAGGATTCCCCCTCGGAACCGTGATGTGGTTCGTCATTGAGGCTGGTGAAAGAGGCCAGCCCTGACGGCCAAAGGACTTTCTGTCGATGTTCGCCACCCTGTCGTGGACGCCGGTGAGGCTGCGCCTGGTGCAGATAGGCAGCGGCGCGGTGCGAGTTTGGCGTGTCTTCCGCGGTGCGATGGGTGGCGCGATCCCGCCAGGGTGGCCATCTCGAACCGGACAAACGCGGGGGCGACCTGCGCTTGCACCGGATCGACGCTCATACGCCACTGATCCGCGGCGAGATCGCCAAGTAGCCTGACCTCACGCTGGCGGAGGGCGCGGAACGTCGGCGAATATGGCGCGGACGCATGGCCGGGCGCCGAGAGGCCAGCGATGTTGGGCGCCGGTCTCGAGGCCCGGCGATATCGTCATCATGGACAATCTACCGGCGCACGAACCCACAGCCATCCGTGAGGCCATCGAAGCTGCCGGCGCCGTTCCGATGTTCCTCTCGCCCGAAAGCCCAGACCGCAACCCCATCAAACTGGCGTTCTCCAAGCTCGAGGCTTAGCTGCGAAGCCGCGCGCCCCCGACAAAACACGCCCTCGATCAAGCGATCGCGGCCGGCATCGAACGCATCAACAAATCCGACTGCCGATCATTCTTCTCCGCTGCCGGATACAAACAAGAACGGTCGGAACACGCTCTAGTGGCTTCGCTGCCTCTCATAATATTGAAAACACGAGATTTTATCAAAGAAGACGTGCCGAGACATTGGGGGACACGCCGCGGTTGCTAAAATGAGATGCCTGCAACTGAGTTGCTCGACGGAAACTGGCGTGTCTCATGACCGGTGCCGGGAAGCTCTCCACAAGAGCAAGACATGAGAACCGAACACGGATGAGATCGACAAGCGTTTTCGCGGTTTCCGTGCTACGGTCGGCTTGCGCAGGCGACCTCGTGGCGAAGCGCGGCGCATCGGCTGCAAGCGCCGCCGGGCCGCCCGGGCCGCCCATGCATGCCTTGCCGGTTTGAGGCGTCTGTGCACCCCCAACGACAATGGGGGGCCGCGCGCGGAGCCTCCGGCGTAGCGCGGCCGGCGGTTCCGGTTCTCGGAGTGTCCTGGGCGAGCACCGGCGCGCTCGCCGTTTTGTAGCGCTATCCTGACTGCGCCATGGTGCCTCGAGCGCGGGCCGGCGCCCTGGGCGGCGGCGTTTTCCAGCGCGCCACG
>JBCCRM010000030.1:0-48918 GCA_039513195.1 Pseudomonadota bacterium
GCCGACCGCGCGCATCGCCTTCGGATGGCCGATGGCCTTCGCGATTTCCGAATAGGTCGTCACATGGCCGGAGGGGATGGCGAGCAGCGCCTCCCAAACCTTGATCTGGAACGGTGCGCCGATCAGGTAAAGCGGCACCTCACCCCTGCCGCCGAACAGCCCGTCGAGGAGCGGGCGCAATGCCTCCGGCGCCTCCCTGTAGGTGGCTTCGGGCCAGCGGGCGCGCATATCCGCGAGGCTTTCCTGCCGCCCACGTTCCGCCGCGAAGGCCAGACCGCAGAGGCCGCGGTCCGTGCCCATCGCCAGCACCTCTCCGAAGGGGCCGTCGAACCAGCCCCAGCGGATGGTCAGCCCGTCGCCGCGGCGGGCGTAATCGCCGGGGGTCATCGCCTCCCATCGCACGAAGAGGTCGTGGAGACGGGATGGGCCGGACAGCCCCGCCTCGTAGGCCGCGTCGAGCACGGTGAACCGCTCGTTCAACAGCCGCCTCGCATGGTCGACCGTCAGGTATTGCAGATACCGTTTCGGGCTGACGCCCACCCATCGGCTGAACACGCGCTGAAAATGCGTGGGGCTGAGGCCGATGGCGCCCGACACATCCTCGAGCGAGGGCTGCCGGTGGGCGTGCTCCTCCAAATAGGCGAGCGCCGCAGCCATCAGCTCGTAGTGAAACGGGTCCGCCTGGGGTTCGCTGGTCATGGCCTCTCTCCTCAGTCTTGGCAGCAAAGATACGAGGGCGCCCGCCGCAGTCCCACCCGGAACTTGCGCCGCCACCACTCCGCATTGCTTGGGAAAATCGCCCCGGCCGCGACCTTTCCCCTTGCGATTCGGGGCGCAAGGGCGCATGTGACCGCGATGACGCCAACGCACGCGCCTCTGGCCGTGCCCCCAGGGGGTGGGCACGCGTTTAAGTAGCGACGGGTCGCGTCTCTATCTGGTCCGTCCGGGCAGCAATCCGGGATTGGTTGGAGAACGACTATGTATGCCACTTACCGGGGGGGCGCCGCAGCGTCGGCCGCTCCCATTGTCGACCGCGAAACGATCAAGACCTGTCCGCGGGGCACGACCGCCCGGCTGGCGGCCTATCTGGACGGGCGTGCCTTCGAGCAACCGACCCTGGTGATGGATCTGGAGCGTGTGGCCGAGCAGCACCGCGCCCTGGCGAGCGGTCTGGGCGATGCGCATATCCATTATGCCGTGAAGGCGAACCCGCATCCGGAGATTATTGCGCTTTTGCACCGGCAAGGGGCCAAGTTCGACGCGGCCTCCCGCGGCGAGATCGAACTCTGCCTTGCGGCGGGGGCAAGGCCGGCGGACATCTCCTTCGGGAACACCGTAAAGCGGGCGCGCGACATCGCCTGGGCGCATCGGGCAGGCGTCGACCTTTTCGCCGCGGATGCGGAGGAGGAGATCGCCAAGATCGCCACCCATGCGCCCGGCGCGCGGGTGTTCATCCGCCTGCTTGTCGAGCAGACCGAGGCAGACTGGCCGCTCAGCCGTAAATTCGGGGCCACGCCCGGCAATGCGCTGCGCCTGATGGGCCTGGCGCGCGGGCTGGGGCTGCGCCCGGTGGGCATCTCCTTCCATATCGGCAGCCAAACGCGGCAGGCGCGGATGTGGACCCCGGTCCTCGACGAGACGGCGCGGGTCTGGCGCGCGGCCCTGTCGGCGGGGTTCGAGATGGAGGTGCTGAATATCGGCGGCGGTTTCCCGGCCTTTTACGGCGAGCCGATCGAGACGCCGGAGGGCTATGCCCGCGAGGTGATGGCGTTGGTGCACGCGCGCTTTGGCAAGCCCGCCTATGTGATGGCGGAGCCCGGGCGCGGTCTTGTGGCCGATGCCGGCGTCATCGCCGCAGAAGTGCTGCTGGTCAGCCGCAAACGCCCGAGCGATGCGGCGCGATGGGTCTATCTCGACATCGGCAAGTTTTCGGGCCTCGCCGAGACCATCGACGAGGCGATCCGCTACCAGATCGAGACCGCGGCCGATGGCGGCGAGACCGGCCCCTGCATCCTCGCGGGCCCGTCCTGCGACTCGGCGGATGTGCTCTACGAGACGACGCCGATGCGCCTGCCGCTTGGCCTGGCGGCCGGCGACCCGGTGTGGATCCTCGCGGCCGGCGCCTATACCGGCAGCTATGCGAGCGTCGGGTTCAACGGCTTTCCGCCGCTCGACACGGTCTGCATCTGAGGGTGGAGGCCCGGCGGGTCGCCATCGCCGGGCGCGAGATCCGGGTCCGGGCCGACACTGGCGCACGGTTCTGGGACAAGGTCGAGGCCGGCGCCTGGGAGCCTGCGCTTCTCGCAGCCCTGCGCGGTTGGCTTCCCGGTGGCGCCCTGTTCCTCGATATCGGCGCCTGGATCGGACCCACGGCGCTGGCCGCCGCGGCGCTTGGCGCCGGCCGGGTGGTGGCGCTGGAGCCCGACCCGGTCGCAGCGGCCGCGTTCCGGGACAATCTGGCGCTGAACCCGGATCTGGCCCCACGCGTCACGTTGATCGAGGCTGCCTTGACGGCGACGCCAGGGCCAGCCCGGATCGGCGATGCCGGCGGCAAACGCGGCAAGAGCACCTCCTCGCTCCTCCGTGGGAACGGCGACGGCGCATACCAGGTCGCAACCGTTACCCCCGATGCACTGCTGGCGGAGATCGGCAACGCCCCAGAGATCGTGATCAAATTGGACATCGAGGGCGGCGAGTATCTGATCTTCCCGGCGGCCGCGAAACTCTTCGACACCCGGGTCCGCCACGCACATCTGTCGCTGCACCCGGCGGCCCTAGCTTCCCGGATCAGCGCTGCCTGGGCCACCCGGAGCCTCTTCGCAAGTCTCGCCGCCTACGACCTCGTGGCCATCCAAGGCGGCATCGCCCGGTCCACCCCGCTCACCACGCGCTTGGCGCGCGTGGGCCTCTGCGCCTGGCCGCTGGGGGGCGACTGGATCCTCAGGCGCCGGCCGTGACCCGCCCGAAAACGACCGATGCCACCCAATCGCGCCCCCGCCACCGAAACGCCCGGCCAGCCATCTTCGCGGAGCCACCCTCGCGGATGCCGCCCGGAGCCGCGGCGGCAGCGGGGTCAAGGATGCAACCGGCTTGCCGGCGCCGCAGGCGTCCTTGACGGCGCTGCCGGCTCGGATCAGGCATCGCGCGCGAGGGGGGCGAGCGGCGATGGCGTGCCATCTTTGTGGTGGACCGGAGCCCGCCTCCCTTTTGCTATCCAAAGCGATGCGACAGCGCCCGGTGCGTTCCCACGGGCGGCAGCGCCCGCAGCCCGCCGCGCGCGCCAGTCGCGCCACCGTCCGGGCGGCAGACGCGGCGCCCGGACGACACGCCCACTTGCCTCCATCGGCGCGCCATGCCATCGGAAGCCATGCCCGCCCAGCTCGACTACCACAGTCTGCGTACCTGTTTCCGCCGGCTGGAGGCCCAGTGTCCGGACCCGAAAGGCGAGCTCGACCATGTCAACGCTTTCACCCTTCTGGTCGCCGTGGCCCTTTCCGCCCAGGCGACCGACAAGGGCGTCAACAAGGCCACCCGCAGCCTGTTCAAAATCGCCGATACCCCTGAGAAGATGCTCGCTCTGGGCGAACAAGGCCTCATCGAGCATATCCGCAGCATCGGCCTCTACCGCAACAAGGCGAAGAATGTGATGAAGCTCAGCCGCATCCTGGTCGAGGAGTATCGCAGCGAGGTCCCTTCCTCCCGCGCGGCGCTGGCAAGCCTGCCCGGCGTTGGGCGCAAGACCGCCAATGTGGTGCTCAATATGTGGTGGCGCCACCCCGCGCAGGCTGTCGACACGCATATCTTCCGGGTTGGCAACCGCACCGGCATCGCGCCCGGCAAGGACGTGGTCGCGGTGGAAAAGGCGATCGAGGACAATGTCCCCGCCGAATACGCGCTCAAGGCGCATCACTGGCTGATCCTGCATGGGCGCTATGTCTGCAAGGCGCGCAAGCCCGACTGCGCGATCTGCTGCATCAACGATCTCTGCCAATTCGAGGAGAAGACCGCATGACCACCCCGGGAACGAACGGACGCATCGATGTGGTGGGCATCGGCAATGCGCTGGTCGATGTGCTGTCGAAGGTCACCGACGACTTTCTGAACGAGAATGGCGTCGACAAGGGCGTGATGACGCTGATCGACACCGCCCGGGCCGCCGAGCTCTACGGCCGCATGGGCGCGGCAACCGAGATCTCCGGCGGCTCCGGCGCCAACACCATCGCCGGTCTCGCGGGCCTCGGCGCGACCGCTGCCTATGTGGGCAAGGTCAAGGACGACCAGCTCGGCCGGATCTTCGCCCATGACATCCGCGCCCTCGGCGCCGGCTTCGACACACCCCTCGCCCCGCCGGAGACCGAGATCGAGACCGGGCGCTGCCTGGTCCTGGTCTCGCCGGATGGCGAGCGGTCGATGAACACCTATCTCGGCGTCTCCGAGGCGCTCGGCCCCAACGATATCGACCCGGACCTGATGGCCCGCGCCGATTGGCTCTATCTGGAAGGCTACCGCTTCGACGGGGCGGCGAGCCACGAGGCCTTCGCCAAGGCCATCGACGCGACCAAGGCCGCCGGCGGGCGCTGCTCGGTCACCCTCTCCGACCCATTCTGCGTCGACCGCCACCGCGACGCCTTCCGCCATATGATCGCGGCCGATATCGACCTTCTCTTCGCGAACGAGCACGAGATCGTGTCGCTCTACCAGGCGAGCGACCTCGACGCGGCGCTGCGGGCCTGCGCGGGGGATGTCAGCTTTGCCGCCATCACCGTCGGCGAACGCGGCGCCATGGTGATCGAAGAGGGCGTCATCCGCCATGTGCCGACCGACCCGGTCGAGATTGTCGATGCCACCGGCGCCGGCGATCTCTTCGCCGCCGGTTTCCTGCATGCGCTTTGCCGGGGCGCCGATGCGGTCGACGCGGCTCATCTCGGCTCCGCCTGCGCCGGGGCGGTGATCTCCCATATGGGCGCCCGATCCGAAGCCGACTTGAAAGCCCTCGCGGCAGCCCGGGGCTTCTAGCCGCTGGGCAGCCGTCGACAGTCTTCCGGGCGATAGCCGCTCTCCCGCCGGTCAACGGCGGCGGATCACGAGGCGAGCGCTTGGGTCCCATCGTTCGAGGATCCAAAGGAGATCCGCCTTGCGAAAGGCGATGCACCCGGCCGTCGGGTGTCGTGGCTTGCGCCAGAGATGTACGAAGATCGCCGAGCCTGCGCCAGGCACCACCGGGGCTGCATTGTGGTCGGTGACCGCAACCAGATCGTAGAGCGGGTCGCCCCGGGCCATACGGTCTGCGGGAAACCCATAGGGGTGTCGGATCGCATGGTTATAGGCCGGGTCCTCCGGCGCCTCCGACCAGCCGAGCTGCGGGCCGAGGGGCGCAACCGGCAGGCAGCAGCGAGGCCGCGCCAATCGGTCCGCCCGCCAATAAAGCCGGGTCAATCGCCACACTCCTGCGGGGCTGGCGCAGTCCGCCTCCCGCTTAACCGCCGCAGGCAAAACGCCGCCGCGCCCGATAGCACAGGGAAACACCCGCCCGCGAAAGCGCGCCCCCCAGGGGCGCACGACCAAATCCCGGGCAGACCCGGCGCCATGACCCTCAGCCATCGGCGGCACCGCCCGGCGGGACAGACCATCGTCGCGGAGCCACCCTCGCGGATGCCGCCCAGAGCCGGGCCGGAACCGCTGTCAAGGACCTGCCGGCTTGCCGGCGCCGCAGGCGTCCTTGACCGCGGTTCGGGCGCGGTTCAGGCATCGTTAAGCGAGGGTGGTGCAAAGGCGATGGCGGCCCATCGGCGTGGTGAACCGGAGCATCCGGAACAGCAGCCGGGTTCCGAAGCGCTTCGCTCCGGCACCCTGGCCAGGGCGCGCCCTGCCCGGCACCGGCATCCCACCGCCTGCGTTGCATAGGCGCGCCACGGCGGGCGAGCGCCCCGCCCATCGGGGGCGGGGTCGAGACCGGCGTTCTCCCGACAACCACCGATCGCTCACAGCATATGGCCGGATTTCGCGGCCTTGGTCGCCAGATACCCGGCATTGACGGTATTGCGGCCCACCTGCAGCGGAACCCGCTCGGAGACCCGGATTCCACAGGCATTCATCATCGCGATCTTGCCAGGATTGTTGGTCATCAGACGCACGGCCGAAAACCCCATCGCCTTCAGCATCTCAGCCCCCAGCCGGAAGTCCCGCTCGTCATCCTCGAAACCCAGTCGGTGATTGGCCTCGACCGTGTCGAAACCCAGATCCTGCAGCGCATAGGCCCGCATCTTGTTGGCGAGCCCGATGCCGCGCCCCTCTTGGTTCATATAGAGCAGCACGCCCGAACCGGCCGCAGCGATCTGGTCCATGGCGGCGGCCAATTGCGGCCCGCAATCGCATTTCAGCGATCCGAGGACATCGCCGGTGAAACAGGCGGAATGGAGCCGGGCGAGCACCGGCCCACCGGTCTCCGGCTGGCCGACCACAACGGCGTAATGCTCCTCCGCCCCGTCATCCGGGCGCCAGACATGCACCGCGCCGGCCTCGGCGAACCGGGTCGGCACCCGGGCACCGGACACCCGGGCGAGGCGCACCGAGCCAGTCGCCGCAGCCTCTATCGTCTCGGCCGAGAGCCGCAGCAACCCCGCCTCCTCCGCGAGGCGCCCGACCGTCTCGGCCGTGTCCCAGGACGCCACCAGCGCCGCCGGTAGCACCCGCGCCTGCTTGGCGAGATCGATCGCCAATCCGTGGAGCCGGGCCGACCCGTCCCGCCGGCTGCGATACGGCCCCTTCAGCGGCATTGCCAGGTCGAGGCTGGGATCCGCTGTCGCATGCACCCAATCGACGCTCGCCTCGGGTCCGACCTCCAAGCGTGCCAGGGTGCCGTCATAGGCGCGGGCGCGCAGGGTCTCGGCCCGCCGATGGGTCACGGCCAAATCGAGCCGCTCCGGTCCCAGCCGGCGCAGCGCGTCGAGGCGCGCCTGGCTCAGAGCCTCCGCGGCAAGGATCAAGGCGGCGCCCTCCGCCGCCATCAGCGCCACCGGCGCCCCGATCCTCAGATCGTTGCGCGCCCGCGCGACCTGTTCCTCCGCGCTCAAGACCAGCGCCATCGAACTCTCTCCCCGTTGTCGGGCGGGCGCATCCCTGCCGGCCCCGGTATGGCCGCTCCGCCTTTCAAGGCCACTGTCACATTTCGTCCAATCGGACACGGTTTGGTGAGACACTGACAGAAAGCATTGGCGTGCCGGGGCGAACCCCCATCTCGGCGTCCAGATAAGGCAAAGCAGAGTACAAACATAGGAGCCTAGCGATGAGCGCCGCGAAAAAAATCCTGCTGGTCGATGACGACGCTGATCTAAGGGAAGCTCTGGCCGACCAATTGATGATGATGGAAGACTTCGATGTCTTCGAGGCAGAAGACGGTACAATCGCCATCGACCGGGCCAAGGCAGAAATGCATGACCTCATTATCTTGGACGTCGGCTTGCCGGATATGGACGGGCGCGAGGTCTGCAAGCTGATCCGCAAACAGGGCGTCAAATGCCCGATCATCATGCTGACCGGCCACATCTCGGATAGCGATACGATTTTGGGCCTGGATGCCGGCGCAAACGACTATGTCACCAAGCCATTCAAATTCGCCGTTCTCCTCGCCCGGATCCGGGCACAACTTCGCCAGCACGAACAGTCCGAGGATGCGGTCTTCTCGCTCGGCCCCTACAGTTTCCGGCCGGGCGCCAAGCTGCTGGTCGACGAGAGCGACCGCAAGGTGCGCTTGACCGAGAAAGAGACCAACATTCTCAAATTTCTCTATCGCGCGGGCGGGCGCATGGTGGATCGCGAGACCCTGCTGCGTGAGGTCTGGGGCTACAATGCCGGCGTGACCACGCATACGCTCGAGACGCACATCTACAGGTTGCGCCAGAAGATCGAGCCTGATCCCTCCAACGCCTCGATCCTGCTCACGGAAACCGGAGGTTATCGGCTCGGATTGTGAGCGATAGAGGCTTGAAGGCGCCGACCCTTAACCCCAAATCTAACGCATAGGCAGCGGCTCCCCCCAACAACTGCTGCCAGTCGGGCGGGCCCCCCTCACCCAGCCCGATGCCCGTTTAGGGCGAGCGTCCGGTCCCAAACCGGGCGCTTTCCCTGTTCCGGACGTGCTCCCCGGTTCCGCGCTGCGCTTTGCGCCGAGCCCGTCTTGCCCCTGCCCATAAAACCGGGCAGGTAGGCGCCATGGGATTGACCGTCGCCACTTGGAACATCAACTCGGTGCGCCTGCGCGCCGACCTCGTCTGCCGCTTCTTGACCGAGGAGGCGCCGGACATCCTTTGCCTGCAAGAGACCAAGTCACCGGTCGACAAGATCCCGAGGGAGGCGTTTGCTGCGCTCGGTTACGGCCATCTCGTTGCGCGGGGGGAAAAGGGCTATAACGGCGTCGCGATCCTGTCGCGCGTGCCGATCGACGATGCGGGTCAGCATGACTTCTGCGGCAAGGGCGATGCCCGGCATGTGGCGGCTCGGCTCTCCGACGGAACGGTGCTGCATAATGTCTATGTCCCATCGGGCGGCGATGAGCCGAACCGGGACAAGAACCCGAAATTCGCCCATAAGCTCGATTTCGTCGCGGAACTTGCCGAATGGGGCGCGGCCCGGCAAGGGCGGGGGATCTTGGTCGGCGATCTGAATATAGCGCCTTTGCCGGAGGATGTCTGGTCCCACACCCAAATGCTGAAAGTGGTGAGCCATACGCCGGTGGAGACCGAGGGGCTCGAGGCCGCGCTGGCGGCCGGCGGGTGGCAGGATGTGACCCGGGCGGACCTGCCTCCGCCCCAAAAGCTCTATTCCTGGTGGTCCTACCGGGCAAAGGATTGGGACGCGTCGGACCGGGGCCGCCGGCTCGATCATATCTGGGCGCGGGGCGGGGTGGCTGCTCTGCCAGGCTCCAGCCGGGTGTTGCGTGCCTGGCGGGGCGTGGAAAAACCGTCCGATCATGTGCCGGTGTTGGCGGAATTCGAAATCGGCTGAGGCGCGCGGCACTGCTGCGGATCGGGCCTCTGCGCAGAACTCCCGTCGTGATCGGTTGTCTCCTAAGGCCGCGCGGCGCAGAACCCGCCGCCGCGGGCGCCCGTGTTTCCACAAGACCAAACGACCTCGCGGCGGCCGGGACGGCCGGCCCGTCAGGGCCGGGCGGAACCGCCAGACGCTCCGCTCACCGCTCCGGTTCGGCGATGAAAAACAGATTGGGGTCCAGCGTCACATTTGCCCGCGTCTCGCTCAACGCCACCGTGGTTGTCAGGCCCTGCGGATCCACCACGATCCACTGGCGCAGCTCCAGCGGATTGTCAGCGAAGATCATCGTGATCGACCCCTGATCCGGCGCATCCGGGTCGATTGCCTTGACCCGCATTTGCCCTGCGGAACGCTCGATGCTCTCGACCGCGCCAGCGCGGCGCAGATCGACCCGGTCCTCCAACAGCAAATCCAGGGGCGTTTGGCCGAGCGGGATCCGGTCGAGCGTGCCGATCGATTTGTCGTAGACCCCCACCCAGGTGCCATCGGCCACGATCAAGGCCGGGTTCGGCGGGCGGTACTCGAAGCGCAGCCGCCCGGGACGGCGCATGTAGAACCGACCTTCCGACAGATCGCCATCGGGCCCGATCTGGACGAAGTCCCCCTCCAGCGTGGTGATGCCGTTGAGGTAGTTCGAGATCCGCGCGAGATCCCGGGCATCCTCGCCGGACTGAGCCGCCGCTGGCACGGCGCCGGAAAGAACCGCCGCGGCAGAGAGTGTCATCAGCATCCGTCGGTTCATTGCACACCCTCAGATTGCGATTGCAACTTCGCGGCCAGCCTCGCTCTAACCCCGCGGCGCCACGCTGTCGAGGCCGCTCAGTGTCTGTAGAACGTACCCAGGCCGCATCCCCGGCGCAGATCTAACAAGCGGCGCCCGACCCAAGCCTCCAGGGCGCCGCGTCAGCCTTCCGGCTTTTGGCACCACTCGCTCCCGCGGCGTGCTTCACCATTGGCGCCTGTGGCAAGGCCGCTTGCGCCGGGGCCGTCCCACAGGCACCTGGGTCGAGCCTCCGCCGCGAGCGCCAACCGAGCCACAGGCCGGGCCGTCGACGCGGCGGCTCGGACGGCCGGCCCGACAGGGCCGGGCGGAACCCGCGGCACCCCAGATCACGCACCTCGCTTATCGTTCTTCGATCAGGATCTCACGCTTGCCGACGGCATTGGCGGGGCTGACCACGCCTTCCGCCTCCATCTGCTCAACCAGCCGCGCGGCGCGATTGTAGCCGATGCCCAGCTTCCGCTGGATATAGCTCGTCGAGCATTTCCGATCGCGCGCCACGATCGCCACCGCCCGATCGTAATGGCTCTCATCGCTGTCCGGCCCCCCAAGTCCCAGCTTCTCATCGACCAGGGCCGAGGTCTCGTCATCGCTCCCCTCGGTCACACTGCCCACATAATCCGGCTGCCCCAGCGATTTGAGATGGCGGACCACCTCCTCGACTTCCTCGTCGCTGACAAAGGGCCCGTGCACGCGGCGGATCCGCCCGCCGCCGGCCATATAGAGCATGTCGCCCATGCCGAGGAGCTGTTCCGCCCCCTGCTCGCCCAGGATCGTGCGGCTGTCGATCTTCGAGGTGACCTGGAACGAGATCCGCGTCGGGAAATTCGCCTTGATTGTGCCGGTGATCACATCGACCGAGGGGCGCTGCGTCGCCATGATCAGATGGATACCCGAGGCCCGCGCCATCTGCGCCAGGCGCTGGATGCAGGCCTCGATCTCCTTGCCCGCAACCATCATAAGATCCGCCATTTCATCGACGATCACGACGATGAAGGGCATCTCCTCCGGCTCGAAGGTCTCGGTCTCGTAGATCGGCTCGCCGGTCTCCTCGTCGAAGCCGGTCTGCACAACGCGGGAGAAATCCTCCCCCTTCTCCAGCGCATCGCGGACACGCGCGTTGTAGCTGTCGATATTGCGCACCGCCATTTTCGACATTTTGCGGTAGCGCTCCTCCATCTCCGCCACCACCCATTTCAGGGCCACGATCGCCTTCTTCGGGTCGGTGACCACCGGCGCCAGGAGATGCGGGATGTCATCATAGACGCTGAGTTCCAGCATCTTCGGGTCGATCATGATCAGCCGGCATTGCTGCGGCGACAGCCGGAACAAAAGCGATAGGATCATGGTGTTGATCGCCACCGACTTACCGGATCCGGTGGTACCCGCGATCAGCAAATGCGGCATCTTGCCGAGATTGGCGACCACCGGCGTCCCCTCGATGTCCTTGCCGAGGGCAAGGGTCAGCGGGAACCGGGCATCGCCATAATGGGGCGCCTCCAAAACCTCGCGGAGCAGCACCTTCTCCCGCTCCGGGTTCGGCAGTTCGATCCCGATCACGGACCGTCCGGGCACGGTGGAGACGCGGGCGGCGAGCGCCGACATCGACCGGGCGATATCGTCGGCGAGTCCGATTACCCGGGACGCTTTCAGGCCCGGTGCGGGTTCCAGCTCGTAGAGGGTCACCACCGGCCCGGGCTTCACGGCAATGATCTCGCCGCGCACGCCATAGTCTTCCAGCACCGTCTCCAGCATTCGCGCGTTTTCTTCCAGCGCCGCGTCGGAGGCGATCGGCTTCAGCCGTGCTTCCGGCCGCTGGAGGAGCGAGAAGGGCGGCTGGACATAGGCCTCCGGATCCTGCTCGTCGAACAGGCCGGGCTGTGCCTCCCGCACCGCACGCCTGCTCTTTTTGGCCTGGTTGCGCGGGGCGCGCGCAATCGGTGGGCGCTGGTCGTAATCCGCATCGTCGCTGTCCGGATCAATGTCGGGCGCCCCGACCGGCTCGCCGTATTTCAAGGCACGGATGGCCGCAGAGAGCCCCTCCTCGTCCGAGACCGGACCGTCCGGCACCGAAGCGGGCGGTGGCAGTGGCCCGGCCTCCGGCTCGCTGCGGTGCAGGCGGGAGAAGCGCACGGCGCGTGCGCCGTCCTCCGCCACGCCGAGGACACGGTCGGAGTCGATCTCCGGCCCTTCTGCCGGGGGTTCGGCATCGCGCCGCAGGATGCCGAGGGCGCGGGTGAGCAGACCGCCCGCCCGGTCGGAGGCTTGATCGGGGCCACCCTCGAGTTCCGGCATTTGACCGTCCATCTCGGCCGGTCCGGCCGGTTGGACCGAGGCCACAGGCCGCATGATTTTAGCCGTAGCCGCATTTGGCCCGGCGGTCTGGGCCGCTGCCTCGGCGCTACGCTTTTGACGCCAACTGCCGGTCGGCTCGGCGGGGTCGAGCCGCTCGGACCGCGGCTTTGCCCGCCATTCCTTCACAGCCGCAACCGCCCGATCGCTTAGCATCATGGCCGCGGCCGCCGTCAGCCAGGCAAGACGCAGGCTGAGCGTGACCACTTGCACCGCCGCCTGCCAGGTGGAGTGGATCAGCCAGCGCCCGAAGGCCCTGGCCTCGGCCCGATCGAGCCCCAGGGAGAGCGCCCACAGGGCCATTGTGATCAGACCGAGCAGGATCGAGAGGAACATCAGCGCCCGGTCCGGCGCCATCGGCATCAAATCGAAGAGCGAAAGGAGCGCACGGTCGCCGAACAACCCGCCAAGCCCCGTTTCGAGCGGCCAGCTTTGCCACGGGACATGGGTCGAGGCGAAGATCGGCAGCACCACCAGCGCCAGAGGCATGGCCGGGATGCGGCCCCACACCCGGTGATTGCCGCGCCCGAGCACCACCCGCAGGCCCCAGACGGCGAGCAGCACCGCGAGGCCTGCGCCCGCAACACCGAACCATCGCAGCGCCGGCGCGGCCAGGATAGCGCCGGGAGCGCCGAGCCAGTTGGAGGGCAGCTTATCGGAGGCGCTGAACTGGCTGGGGTCGTCGATATCGAAGCTGACCAAGCAGGCGGCCAGCAGCGCGCCGAGGCCGACGAGCGCCAGACCGCCAAGCTGGATCAGGCGGCGGCGCAACCTTTCCGACACTTCCTGGGGGACCAGGGGGGTCGACCGGCTATCTCCGAAATAGGCCGTCATGATGCCCACGCCGTTGTCTGACAGAGGAGCAGCGAGACCGCGCTGTCTTGCATCGCCCCCTTTGGTCTTCGCGCAGGACCGGTGACGTCTGGGCCGACGTCAGCCGGGCTGCGCGCGTCCGCCCGGACGGAGTTGCCGCCAGCGCGTGGCCGAGACTCTGAGGGGTAAATGACAAACACCACCTTACCCCAACACTCTGCGCAAGGCGGCGAGGCCGCGGCGCACTTCCTCGGCCGAGGCGACCAGGGCGAGGCGCAGATAGCCCTCGCCAGGATCGCCGCCGCCGAGCGCCGGATCGGTTGGGCGGGAGAGATAGTGGCCTGGCAGCGCCTTCACCCCGGCCTCCCGCCAGAGAGTAACCGCGGCTTCCTCGCCATCCTCGACCCGCAGCCAGAGGAAGAACCCCGCTTCCGGCGAGGTATAGCCGTTGTGCCCCGCCATGACCTCGTCGGCGATGGCGTATTTTGCCCGGTACTTCACCCGGTTCGCCTCGACATGCGCCTCGTCCGCCCAAACGGCGGCGGCCGCAAGCTGCGAGGGGATCGGCAGCGGCGCCCCGGCATAGGACCGGAGGCGGAACAGGCGCTCCCGGTTCTGCGGCCCGGTGACCACGAAACCCGACCGTAGCCCCGCGAGGTTCGAGCGTTTCGAAAGCGAATTGAAGACCAGCAGGCGTTCGGGATCGAAGCCGGTCTTGCTCGCCACCTCCAGCGCGCCGGTGGGCGGGGCGTCGCGCCAGATCTCGGAATAACACTCGTCGGCGAAGATCCTGAAATCATGGCGCTCGGCCAGCTCGAAGGCCCGGCGCCAGTAAGCCTCCGATGCGGTGGCGCCCTGCGGGTTCGCGGGCGCGCAGAGATACGCGACGGTTGTGCGGTCCAAGAGTGCTGTCGGCAGGCTCTCAAAGTCCGGCAGATGCCCGGTATCGACCGTGCAGGGCAGATAGACCGGCTCTGCCCCCGCGGTCAGGGCCGCCACCGCATAGCATTGATAGAACGGGTTCGGCAGCAGAACCGCAGGGCGCTTGCCGGCCTTCTCCTCCGGCGAGAGGGCGATGCAGGCGTTGAACAGCCCCTCTCGCGTGCCGTTCAGCGCGAGGATCTGAGTGTCGGGGTCGCGATATGCCTCCGCCACGCCGAAGCGCCGGCCGAGCCAGTCGGAGACCGCCTGGCGCAGCGCGGGTATGCCCTCGTTCGGCGGGTATTTCGACAGCTTGGCCGCGTGCTCCAGCATGATCTGCGGCACGAAGTCGGGGATCGGATGCTGCGGCTCGCCGATCGACATGGCGATTTCGGGCCCGCCGGGCGGGATCTGGCCCAACAGCCGCCGGAGTCGCGGAAAGGCGTATTCCGGCAGATCGGCGAAGCGCGTCGGAAACTGCATCTGAGCCGTGTCGCCTGTCCATTATGGCACCGGCGGACCGAGGGGATAGTCCGGGGCGCGCGCTCTGCCTGCTCGATCTCGCCGGCCTCTTTCCGGACCGTATGAATAGGATAACTATGCAGCCCCGCCAGGTCCAGCGGTTGTGTTCGCCAAGGCGCAGGAGCGTGCGACTTCCGCCACGCCTTTTCGGTGGCTAGCCGGCCAGGACCCGCTCCACCACCCGCCCGGCGCGCAGGAGACGGACCTCCTCGCCCGGGGCGCCCACCAGCATCAGCCCAACCGAGGGCGAACCGGTTGGCAAGGTGATGGCGGCGAGGCCCAGCCAATTGAAGATCTTCGTATTCCTCAGCGCCATCAAATTGGCGAGGACATAGGCCTCGTCATCGGCCAACAGCGGCGCCACCGGTGGCGGCAAGGTCGGCACCGTCGGCATCGCCAGCAACCCGTGATCGGCGATAAAGGCTCGCACCGTCGTGGCGACTTGGTCGAAATAGGCGACGGAGGCGTCGAAAGCATCCCGGCCGATCCGCTCGCCGAGGCGGAAGCGCGCCTCGATCTGCGGGAACATGATGCCCGGTTGCGCCTCGATCTCTGCGCCCCAGGTTTGCCAGGTCTCAAACCCCACTCGGGCACCGCCATGATACGGCGGGTCGAGGGCCTTGGCCAGCGCATCCAAGGGCCCATGGGTCACCGGACACCCTGCCGAAGAGAGGCGTTCGAGCGCGCGGCCAACCGCCTCGGTCACCTCGGTATCGCAATCCTCCGCAACCGCAGTGTGCGGCGCGAAGAGCGTCAGATCGGCGGGCGCCTGCCCGTCGATCTCCGGCAGGTCCTTGTCCGCCAGGATCGCGTAGAGATGGGCCGCGTCCTCCACTGTGCGGCAGAGCGGGCCCGCCGTGTCGAGACCGGGGGCCAGCGGCACGACGCCGTCGTTCGGGATCAGTCCCCAGGTGGTCTTTAGCCCAACGAGATCGTTCCAGGCCGACGGCACGCGGACCGATCCGCCGGTGTCGGAGCCAATCGCGGCTGGCGCGAGGTCGAACGCCACCGAGGCGGCGGCGCCAGAGCTGGAGCCACCCGGCGCCCGGTCCGGGTCGTGGCGGTTCGGTGCTGTCGCGGTGACCGGGTTGATCCCGAGGCCGGAGAAGGCGAGCTCGGTCAGATGGGTCTTGCCGAGGCACACGGTGCCGGCGATCGTTGCGCGGCGCAAAACCTCGGCATCTTCGTCTGGAACCCTGCCTTGCAGCAGTTTCGAGCCCGACTCGGTCGCGACACCCGCGGTGTCGAAAAGGTCCTTCCAGGAGATCGGCACACCGTCGAGAGGACCGCGGCGATTGCCGGCCGCGGCACGCTCGCGGGCGGCGATGGCCTCTGCGCGGGCACGGTCGCGGGTCAGCCGGGCGTAGATGCGGCCCGCCAGGGGATGCGCATCGATCGCGTCAAAGAACGCGTCCGCCAGCTCGACCGGGTCGATCCGCTCCGCTGCGATGCCGCGCCCAAGCTCCGCCGCGCTGGCCGTGAGCCAGCCCTTCTCGCCACTCGCCATCGCTGTCCCCGTCACTAAGTGTCGCGCCGTTGCGGCGCCTGCTTGGACAATCCGCTGCCGCATCCCAATAGTAAAGCCATGACAGGGACAGATCAGACATGCGACGTCGCTATTATCGGCGGCGGCGTGATTGGGCCGGCCTTGGCGCTGGCCTTGGCAGGGGTCGGGTTTCGGGTGGTGCTGGTCGACCGGCTGGCGGCGGCGGAGCGGACCGATGCCGCATTCGACGGCCGCGCCTTTGCGGTTGCGGTGGCGAGCGCGCGGCTGCTCGGCCAGCTTGCGGTCTGGCCGGGGCTTGAGCCCAAGGCCGCGCCGATCCACAGCGTCGAGGTGACCGAGGGGGTGCCGACCGGCGGCCCACTGTTGCATTTCGACCCGCGGGAGGCGGCGAGCGGCCGGGTCGGTTGGATTCTCGAGAGCCGGTTGCTGCGACAGGCGCTTTACCAGGCACTGGAGGGGCAGGACCGGGTCAAGCATCTGGAGGCGGCGGCGGAAGGCGCGGTTTTCGATGCCGGGGCGGCGGAGGTCGCACTGTCGAGCGGTGCCACCCTGCGCGCGCGACTGGTGGTGGCAGCCGACGGCCGGCGGTCTCGGATCGCGGCGGATGCCGGGGTCAAACGGATCGGTTGGCGCTATGGGCAAACCGGGCTCGTCTCGGCCATCGAGCATGAAGAGCCGCATGGCGGCGTCGCGCATCAGAGCTTCTTTCCCGGCGGGCCGTTTGCGGTCCTGCCTCTGCCCGGCAATCGGTCGTCTTTGGTCTGGTCGGAACGGACCGCTGTGGCGGAAAAGATCGCGGCGCTGTCGGACGAGGACTACACAGCGGCGGTAGCCGACCGGGTGGGCCAACGCCTCGGCGCCATTCGGACGGTCGGGCCGCGCTGGTCGTTTCCGCTCGATTTTTCGCTGGCCGCCGATTATGCCGCGCCGCGTTTGGCCCTGGCGGGCGATGCGGCCCATGGCGTCCACCCGATTGCCGGTCAGGGGATGAATATGGGACTGCGCGATATCGCGGCGCTTGCCGAGGTGGTGGTCGAGGCCGCCCGCCGGGGTGAGGATATCGGCGCGCTGACGGTGCTGCAGCGCTATCAGCGGTGGCGGCGCTTCGATGCCTCCGCGATGGCGTTGGGGATGGATGCGCTGAACCGCCTCTTCTCCAACACTTGGCCGGTGGGGACACTGCGCCGCGCGGGTCTCGGGATGGTCGACCGGATCGGCGGGCTGCGGCGGCGCTTCATGGCGGAAGCGACGGGCGAGGCCGGCACAGTGCCGCGGCTGCTGCGCGGGGAAGCGCTGTGACCGCGCTGGCGGCGCTGTTTGACCGGGCGGCGATGACCTACGACCGGGAGCGGCGGATGCTGCTGCCCGATTTCGATGCGTTCTACGGCGCGGCGTTGGCGCCGCTGGTTGCGTCGAAAGCGGGGGCCCGGGTCCTAGATCTCGGTGCCGGGACGGGTCTCTTGGCCGGCATGCTCGCGGCGAAGCGGCCGGATCTGCAGCTGACGCTGACCGATGTGTCGCCGGGAATGCTGGACCGCGCGCGGGAGCGGTTTGCGGCGCTCGGCGGTGCTGAGCCGGTCTTCGCTGCCGGCGACTACACCGAGGCCCTGCCGCAGGGCCCGTTCGATGCGGTGATGTCGGCGCTGTCGATCCACCACGTCGCCGATGCAGAAAAGCAGGCGCTGTTCCGCCGAATCCGGGCCGCACTGGTCCCCGGGGGCGTCTTCGTCAATGCCGAACAGGTCGCCGGCGCCACCGCGGGGGAGGAGGCGCGCCTGGATGCGGAATGGGAGGCGGCCGCCCGCCGCCTCGGCGCCGATGACGGGATGATCGGCCCAGCGCGGGAGCGGATGGCCCATGACCAATGCGCGACGCTGGATGAGCAACTCGCCTGGCTGCGCGAGGCCGGTTTTGCGGCCGCAGAATGTGCGTGGCAGGAGGGCCGGTTCGCCGTCCTGATAGCTCGGTGACATCGCCTCTGCAGCCTGTCGCCAGTTCGGACCGTTGGCGCCCGCACCCGGTCGGGCGCGATCCCTAGACCTTTTCGAGCCAGTCTGCCTGAGATTGCCTTCGTGGAAATGCGCCCGAACAGTACCTTCGAGCGCAAGAACCGATGAAATCAGGCCCGAAGGCGCTCTGAAAGGCGGCACCCTCGAAAGCAATGCTGTGGCCGCCAGGATCGGTCGGGCTTCGATCAGATCTGCCGGAAGCGCACCCTGCTGAAGCAATTAGCCTTCGATCTTGCGGGCCTCGTCGATCAGCATGATCGGAATGCCGGAGCGGATCGGATAGGCGAGCGATGCGGCCTTCGAGATCAGTTCGCCCGCTGCGTCGTCATAGGTCAGAAGACTGCCGGTGGCCGGGCAGACCAAGCTCTCCAGCAGTCGGCGGCTGATCGACCCCGCGCCCGCGCTGCCCTCCCCCTCGGCGCCCGGATCCTCGTCATCCGCCATTACTGCACCTTGTTCTCGCCGCCGCCGGAGGCGATCGCGAACTGCATAAGCGCGGTCAGCGTCTCGCTGCGGTCGGAGAGGCGGGGTGCCTCCAAAAGCGCCTGCTTCTCCTCGACATCGAAGGGGCACATCATCGAGAGCGAGTTGATCAACATCTCAGGATCCGCATCCCGCATCGCATCCCAGTCGGAGCTTAGCTTCGCCGCCTGGAAATACCTCTTTAGGATCGCCATGAAGGCATCGCGGTCGAAGCCGTCTGCCGATTCCTCCGTCGCGAGATCGGCGTCGAAGCCCGACCAATCCGCCCGCACCCGGCGGTAAGGAGTGAAGCCGTCGAGTTCCGCCTGGATGCGGAACCGGCTGATGCCGGTCAGGGCGATCAAATAGCGCCCGTCCTCGGTCTCGGAGAACGAGGTGACGCGCCCCGCGCAGCCGATCTTGTGCAGTTTTGGCGGCTGTACCGAGCCGTCCGAGGGTTGAACCATGCCGATCAGCCGGTGGTCGAGCCGCATTGAGTCGTCGAGCATCGCCAGATAGCGCGGCTCGAAGATGTTTAGGGGCAGCCGCGCCCGAGGCAGCAACAGCGCGCCGGGCAACGGGAAGATCGGAACAACCTCGGGAAGATCTGCAGGGGCGAAACGGCGCACCATCAGGCGATGCTCACATGAAGATCATAGAGGATAGCCGCCGCCGGCCCTTTTGGGTCAGCGGATCTTTGGGGCCGAGGCTTTCGAAGATCTTCAAGAGCTGCTCCTTCGCGGCGCCGTCATTCCATTCCCGGTCGCGGCGGAAAAGCTCCAACAGCGCCTCCACCGCATCCTCCTTCTGGTCCTTCGACAGGAGCGCCAGCGAGAGATCGTAGCGCGCCTGATGGTCGTCGGGTGCCGCCTCGAGCTTAGCGCGCAGTTCTGCGACCTCGCCGGCCTCCTGGGTCTGCTCGGCCAATTCGAGCGCCGAGCGGGCGGCCTGAATCGCAGGGTCCGTGGCCATTTCCGGGCTCGCCATATCGAGCGCCTGGCGTGCCCGGTCGACGTCGCCGACCGCGAGCATCGCGCGGACCATGCCGCCGAGGGCGCGCGCATTTTCAGCATCCTCGCCCAGCACTGCCGCGAAGATCTGGGCCGCATCGGCCGCGGCGCCGCTTGTCAACATCTCCTCGGCTTGCTCCAACGCTTCGTCGAGCCCGCCGCCGCCGGCATCCTTTGCGAGGCGCGCGACGAAATCCTTGATCTCGGCAGGCGTCACGGCCCCCACGAAGCCATCGACCGGCTGTCCATTCGCAAAGGCGAAAACGGCCGGGATCGACTGCACCCGAAGCTGCGAAGCGATCATCTGGTTCTGGTCGACATTGACCTTCGCCATCTTCACCGCGCCCTTCGCGGCCCGGACCTGCTTCTCCAGCTCCGGCCCTAGGGTCTTACACGGGCCGCACCAAGGCGCCCAGAAATCGACGATCACGGGCACACGGGTCGATTCTTCGATCACATCGGCCATGAAGGTCTGATCGGTAACCTCCTTGACCAGATCATCGCCCTGATCGGCGGCCTTTTTGCCCAGTTCCAGCATGGTCTCGTCCGCCATCCTTCCGTTTCGTGTACGGCCCCGGGATAAAGGCTTGGCCCTGTTGGCGCAATCACCCTTCAGCCGCGCGGGCGGCGGCCTGCGCCTCGAGCGCGTCGAAGTCGGCGACCACCGGCGTGTGGCCGGTCAAATCTAGAAATCTGTGTAGATCTGCCGTGGCGATCGCCGTGGTCGCCTCGTTGTGGAGCGGGTGGAAGTTCAGCGGGTCACGCTCCAGCATCTGGCGGTCGAGGACCGGGGTCACCGCCCCTGCCCGATCGTTGATCAGGCCGAACGGCGTCACGGCCCCGGGCAGGACGCCGAGCGCGTCCCAGAGGAGATCCGGCTTGCCGAAAGAGAGCCCTTTGGCCCCGATCTGCTTTTCCAAGTCGCGCACGCGGATCTGGCGATGCTCTAGGCACGTGACCAGCCAGAGCCCGCCCTTCTTCGCCTTTAGGAACATGTTTTTGGCATGGCCGCCCGGCAGATCACCGCGAAGCGCCTGGCTCTCCTCAACTGTGTGCAGCGGCGGGTGATCGTGGTGCTGCCAGGCAATGCCGGCGCCCTCCAGCAGCGCATAAAGTTCGCCCTGCCCCAGTTTCTCCGCCGCTGTGGTTGTCTGTTCCATGCCGCAGGTAGCTAACCCAGGCCCCGGGGGAGACAAGGGGCCGGCACCCTCTCGCGTCAGTTTCCGAGGTCGAGCCGGCGCCAGAGCCAAGACAGGACCGAGAGCGCCAGGATCCCGCCTGCGACCAGGATCACCGTGCGAAACACTGCGAGCCAAGGGCGCCATGGGCGCAGCGCCTCGATCCCGGTCCACTGGTCGATACGCGCGACCTGGCCCCAATTGGTCCAAAGCCAATAGCCTGCGGCGCCGGCCGCGAGGGCTGCGCCGAGACCCAGGATGTGGCGAAGCGCCTTCACCGCGGCGGGCCCAGGGTCGCCGGATCCATCTGGAAGACCATCAGATCGCCAAGGCGCAGGACCTGCCCCTCCGCCTCCACCAGCGCACCGACATAGTCTAGCGAGCCGTCCGAGAGGGGCCCACCGTCCTGCCCGGCCATCAGGAAGAACTGCCGTCCTTCAACAGGGCCTGTCGCGACGAAGACGGGCGGCACCCCGCCGATCAGGCAGAGATTGGCGCAGGCCTTATGGGCGAGTCCGGTGCCCGGCCGCATCGCACCAGCATAGCATTTGCCATCGCAGATCTCTCCGGTCAGGCGCCAACGACCGAGATCTTCGGGTGTTATCGGCGCTGCGGGGCCTGCGTCCTCCGCCAGCAGACCATTGCGGCCGGAGACCTGGATCATCTCCAGATCGCCGCGGGTCAGGCCGATGCCGACAACGCGCACCGCCTGGCCGTCGAGGGCGGCCGCCTCTGTAACCACGCCCCGTTTGCCCTGGCCCGACAGCATCAGGACCTGGCCCTCGCGATAGCGTTCGGTCGCTTGTGTGACGCGCAGGACGGGAGAGGGAGAGGCAGTCAGTACGCCCACGACCTCCTGCCGCCCAACATCCCAGCGGAAACGCCCATCCCCCGGGTCGTCCTGCGTCGCCGAGACCGCGTAGCCGAGGCCGATGAACCCCGCGACCAGCAACAGCGCGACCGCGGGCAGGAACCGGTGCAGACCGGGTGGAACCGGCAGATAGCCGACGAAGAACGGGTCTTTTTCGGTCACCCCTGCCCCTCCGGCGCGGGGACGGGGGTTACCGGCGTGCCAGGCGGATTGGCCGGCAGGCGGACCCAGACGGCGCCATCCTCGATTTTGAGCGCATAGGTTGGCACTTTCTCGGTAAAGGGCGGCGGCGAGCAGCCGTCCGACACGCGGTATTGGAACCCGTGCCAAGGGCACGTGACGCAGCCATCGATGATCCGCCCCTCGCCCAGCGGGCCGTTCTGATGGGCGCAAGCGTTGGAGATTGCCGACAACGCCCCCTGATGGCGGAAAACGGCCACCCGCTCGCCGGTCGAGAGCCTTGCGATCCGGCCGAAGCCTTCGCGGATGTCTGCAGGGGTGCAGACCCTCTCCCACCCCTGCCCTTTCGCGAGCGGATCGTCCGGCAGGGTCGCCGCCGCCCAGTGAAGCGCCGCGACAACCCCGGCGGAGAGGCTGGCGGCGATGGCGAAGACGGGGTTCTGTTGGTCCTGCAAGGCGCCAAAGGCGATATGCACGACCACGGCGGCATAGGCCGGATAGATCAGCATATGCAGCGCCTTCCAGACCGGCGGCGTAAGGAAACTCAGCCAAAAGTCGTGGCTGGTCGCAGCCAGGATCAACAGCACCAGAAGCGCGAAGATGCCGAACGCCTCGAACGGCATGCCGACCGCCCGATCCCAGGCGGTGTTCGAGCCGAGGGCCGCAACCCAGGGCTCGACCGGCGAGAAGGCGAAATACCAGTCGAGGACGAAGCCCGCATGGGCCAGCGCCACCGCCGCGGTCAGCACCCCGAAATGCCGACGATTGTAGAGAAGCGGCAGCCATCGCCGGTCGAGCCGCGCCAAAGGCCCGATGCAGAGGATCGCCGATAGCATGAAGAAAGCGCAGGAGCCGAAGGCCCGCATGCGCAGGATCTGGGTATCGAGCGGCCGGCCGTGGTCGAG
This sequence comes from Pseudomonadota bacterium, assembly GCA_039513195.1. Lineage (GTDB taxonomy): Bacteria > Pseudomonadota > Alphaproteobacteria > Rhodobacterales > Rhodobacteraceae > Thermohalobaculum. Next base: position 22,560 of record JBCCRM010000030.1, read on the forward strand.
TGAGGCATTGCCCCAGACGAGGAAGGCCAAGAGATAACCGACCGCCAGCGCAATCAGCGCCAGATCGTAGAACCATTTGTTGCGGGTCCACTGGACCGGGATATAGGCGACGCTCACTCGGCCGCACCGACGGGTCTGGGGGGCTCCAAGAGGACCGGCGCGCGCTCGGCGGGGCCGGACTGGCGGAGCAACAAGCCGGCGAGCAGGATTGCGGGGATCAGCAGGGCCAGCCCTCGCCACAGGGGCGCATGCAAACCCCGGGGCGGCGCATGGCGGGCCTGCCAGCGGTCGCGCCCGGCCTCCAGCACCGCCCAGCGCCACAGGACCAGCGGCCAGAGCAAGACGATCCCCGGCAGGATCAGCGGGCGAAACAAATAGGCACCGCGGGCGTTCGGCTCGACCCGGTCGACGCCCCAGGCCAGGAAGGCCAGGCCAACGCCGAGCCCGGCCCAGGCCCAGATCTCCGCCGCAAGAACGATGATTGCCGCCGTTTCCATCGACGCCTCTCCCCGCTGAAAACCGGCCGACCATAGCCCAGGCGACTGTGCGCGCAAACCGGGTCGATACTGCGCGAGTGCCGGCGCGGGCCGGGCTTGGGGGCTTCCCCGCCATGGCGGCCGGGCGCCGGTCTCGGGTGGGTGGGCGGGACCCGGCCCGCGCCGGCACGGTAACCGGTCGGGCCAAGCGATCCGGTCGTACTGCGCCCAGAGCTTTGCGCCCCGCCATGGATTGCTGGCGGCCAGCCACGCGATACGCCCGGCCAGATGCACCAGAAACGCCGGGTGGCGATGCCGGTTCTGGCTCTCCGGCCGGCAGCGCAGACAATTCGTCAGTATCGCCTTCAATCGGTCGTAGCTCTCCCGCGGAACATTGATCCGGTCATTGACCACCGGTCCGGTCACACCCTGACGCCGAACCCGCTTCATCGCCCGGGTCTTGGCGGGATGGAGCGCGAATCCCTCCTCCGCAGCGATCTCAGCAACCACCTCGGGCATCCCCCAGCCCTCTCTTGAAGTCGAGGCTCCGGGCGCCCTACAAGGTGAGGCCGTCGGCATAGCGCATCGAGACCGCCCCTATCCGCCGGGCGAGCGCCGACAGCCGCCGTTTCGCGCCTGGCGCCCTGACAGCCAGTCCATGCGCGCGGGGTATTCCCGGCGAGGCCCTTCTGTGGTGGACTCGGCGCCGCCGTTCCGGCCAACGCTCGCAGCCCGGCCGCCATGCCGTTGAAGCCGCCCGCGCCGGCCGATGCCGTTTCCGTCGCATGAAGGGGCAGAATTCGCCGTGACGCGCGCCGCTGCCCGCGCCATGGTCGCCGAAGCGTTTTGCCGAAATGGGGAGGGTCTGCCAATGCCGCTCGAAATGAACCGGGAGGTCTTTATCACCTGCGCCGTCACCGGGGCCGGCGGCACCCAGGACAAGAGCCCGCATGTCCCCCGTTCCCCAGCGCAAATCGCCGACAGCGCCATCGAGGCGGCCAAGGCGGGCGCTGCCATCGTCCATTGCCATGTCCGCGACCCGGAGACGGGCAAACCCTCCCGCGACCTGGCGCTCTACCGCGAAGTGACCGACCGGATCCGCGACGCCGGAACCGACTGCCTGCTGAACCTCACCGCCGGCATGGGCGGCGACATGGTCTTTGGCCCGCCCACGCAGCCCCTGCCGCTTACCGGGCACACCGACATGATCTCGGGCGCCGAACGGGTCGCCCATATCGTCGCCTGCCGGCCGGAGATCTGCACGCTGGACTGCGGGACCATGAACTTCGCCGAAAACGATTATGTCATGACCAATACCCCGGGCATGCTACGCGAGATGGCGACGCGGATGACCGAGAGCGGGGTTAGGATCGAGATCGAAGCTTTCGACACAGGACATCTCTGGCTCGCGAAACGCCTGGTGGAGGAGGGGCTGATACAGGACCCTGTTCTGGTGCAGCTTTGCATGGGGATCCCTTGGGGCGCGCCGGACGACATGAACACTTTCATGGCGATGGTGAACAATGTGCCGAAGCAGTGGATCTTCTCCGCCTTCTCGATCGGGCGGAACGAAATGCCTTACGTGGCCGCCGCGGTGCTGACCGGAGGGAATGTCAGGGTGGGGCTGGAGGACAATCTCTATCTCGAGAAAGGCGTGCTCGCCACCAACGCCCATTTGGTCGAACGGGCCGTGGGCATCGTCGAGCGCATGGGCGGCCGCCTCATCGGCCCCGACGAGGTCCGCGCGAAACTGAAGGTCGAGAAACGCGCGCCGTTGGCGGCGTGATCGCAGCCGCGCGGCCAGAGGGGATTTAGATGGGCCGAGTCCTCGTTCTCTACGAAAGCAACAATCGAGGCTACACGGCCAAGATGGCCGCCTATGTCGCCAAGGGTGCAGAAAGCCTGAACGGGATAGCCGTGCGCCTAAAAAGCGTGCAGGACGCAGATATCCAGGATCTTCGCTGGATGCAGGGCATCGCGCTCGGATCGCCGACCAATCTCGGCGGCATCTCGTGGCGGATGAAGCAGTGGTGGGACGACCTCAGCTTCGATATCTGGGAGGAACTCGATGGCCAGTTTGGGTGTGCCTTCTCCTCGTCCGGCGCGCAGGGCGGCGGCAGTGAGCTTGCCTGCATGGCGCTGAACCACCTGCTGATGAATTTCGGGATCGTGGTGTTCGGCATCCCCGATTATGTCGCGAGTAAAATGGCCCCGCATTACGGCGCGATCTGTGCCGGCGAACCGCGGAGCGACGGCGAAATCGAAATGTGCCGGAGGTTGGGCCGACGGCTGGCCGAATGGGTCGCGGTTTATCACGACGCCGACGCTTCGGCCCATCCGAGCAACGCCCTGTACAGCCGCGGCGTGCATCATTGAGCATGGCCGGGCAAGGGGCGCGATGGCCGCGGTCGAGCTTCGGCGGGCGCCCAATGCGCCGGACGGCGCGCGAACTGCCAAGCCAAGCGACACCTTGGAGCACGCCAGCCTGGGACTGCGCGAGGATCCGGAGCCGATGTCGATGACCACAGGCACAGCAGCGATCCTCGGCGGGGGGGTTATCGGCGGGGGGTGGCTCGCCCGCTTTATCGAGCACGGGATCGACGTCGCAGTCTATGACCCGGACGCGGCGGCCGAGCGGAAGCTGCGTGACGTGCTCGCCAATGCCGACCGCGCCTATGGCAAACTGACGATGGCGCCGCGGCCAGCAAAGGGCAGCTGGCGGCTGGCGGGTTCGGTCGCCGAAGCGGTCGCGGGCGCCGAGCTGATCGTCGAGGCGGTGCCGGAGCGGATCGAGATCAAGCACCAGGTCTATGCGGAGGTCGAAGCAGCGAACCGGGAGGGGATCATCGCCTCCTCCACCTCCGGCTACAAACCCTCCGACCTGCAGGCGTCGCTGGCGCATCCGGGTCGGCTGATCGTCGCGCATCCCTTCAACCCGGTCTATCTGCTGCCCTTGGTCGAGGTTGTGGGCGGCGAGAAGACCGAGACCGCCGCGATCGAGCGGGCCTGCGGGGTCTACGAGACGCTGGGGATGCGACCGCTCCATATCAAGCGTGAGATCGACGCCTTCATCGCCGATCGCTTCTTGGAGGCCGTGTGGCGCGAGGCGCTTTGGCTGGTCAAGGACGGCATCGGCACGACCGAGGAGATCGACGACGCGATCCGCTTCGGCTTCGGGCTCCGTTGGGCGCAGATGGGCCTCTTCGAGACCTATCGCGTCGCCGGCGGCGAGGCGGGGATGCGCCACTTCATGGCGCAGTTCGGTCCGGCACTGCAGTGGCCCTGGACTAAGCTGATGGATGTGCCGGAGCTGACCGAGGAGTTGATTGACACGATCGCCAGCCAGTCGGACGCGCAGTCGGGGCAGCACTCGATCCGGGAGCTGGAGCGGATCCGCGACGACAATCTGGTGGCCATCCTTCAGGCGCTGAAGACAACCGGTTGGGGGGCTGGGGCGACCCTGGCAGCCCATGAACAGCGCCTCTTCGCCATGGCCGAGCGGCCGGGGCAGGATCTCAGCCAGCCCTTCGAGACCGCCTCTACGATCGTGCCGGCGGATTGGACCGACTATAACGGCCATATGAATGAGAGCCGGTATGGCCAGCTCTTCTCCGACGCGGCGGATGGGGCAATGAAGGCGATCGGCGCGGATCAGGCCTATGTCGCCCGCGGCCTCAGCTATTTCACGGTGGAGATCCATATCCGCTATCTCGACGAGGCGCGGGCGGGCGACGCGGTGACCGTGACGACCCAGGTGCTGGAGGGGCGCGGGAAGAGGATGCGGCTGTTCCACTGGCTGCGCCACAGGGATGGGCGGCTGTTGGCGACCGGCGAGCAAATGCTCATCCATGTGAGCCTGGATACGCGGCGCGCCTGCGAGCCCGAACCGGCGGTGTTGGCAAAGCTGGTGCAACTCGCGGAGACCCATGCGGCCCTACCTCTGCCGGACGGGGCGGGCCGTGCGATCGGGCAAAGGCAATGACGAACGCCTCCAGGGCGCCGCGTCAGCCGTTCGGCCTGTGGTGAGACCTGCCCACGCGGCGCGCTTCGAGGTCTTTGTCTGTGGCAACGCCGCGGGCGCCCGGCAGCCGTGCCACGAGCGACAAGGACGAAGACCGCCGCGCGCGCCTGCGCCGCCACGCTCCGGGAGGTAGACGCGGCGCCCCGGGCATCGGGAGCCTGGAGCGCTTTCCGACCCGATTGCATCGGTTCTCGCGCTCTAAAGTATCGTTTTGACGCATTTTCACGACGCCACTCTGACTCAGATTGGCTGGAAAGTGCTCTACGCCGCCGCTCGGCGGGAGCGCCGCCTAGCAAAGATGCTGAAGCGGGGAGCGAACGGAGGCCCGCGATGTCATCTTCCGCTCGCCGAGGGTGCCGGACACAGGCAAAGGCCATCGCAGAACGACCATGCGCCTCAGACCCAGGCTCGGCGCCCCAGCGGCCGCTGCCCCGGATCGGATCGCCTGGATTTGTGCCAAAATGCAAAAGCCGCTAGAGCATTTCCGGCCAATCTGAATCGGATAGGCGTGGTGAAAATGCTCCCGAAAAGTGCTTGAGAGCGCAAGAACCGATGCAGTCGGGTCGGAAACCGCTCTGGACCAAACCCCGGCGGGCAAGTGGACGAAACGTAACGGAGAGTCGCAGGGCGAAGTCGGCATCGCCTGCTCGACTGCCGTAAATGCAAAGGCATGCCGCCCCTCTCGCCAAGAGGAAGAGCAAGGCCGCCGCTCGCCATCCGTGGTCGCGGCTCGCAGGAAAGACGGAGCATCTCTGACCCATGGATCCCCTAGGTGGAAATCGGGTGCTGATCACCGCCGGCGCCGCCGGTATCGGGCGGGCCATGGCCGATGCCTTCGCCGCGGCGGGGGCCCGGGTCTGGGTGAGCGATGTGGATCCAGAAGCCATTGCGGCCTGTCCGCCCGACTGGCAGCGCAGCCGGGTGGATGCGGCGGATGAGGACGCGATGGCGGATCTGTTCCGCAAAATCGCCGACAACTGGGCTGGGATCGACACGCTCTGCGCCAATGCAGGGATCGCCGGGCCGACCGCACCGGTCGAAGACGTCGCCCTGGCCGAGTGGCGGGCTTGCGTCAGCGTGAATCTCGAGGGCGCCTTTCTCGCCGCGAAGCACGCCGCACCCCTGATGAAGGCGGCAGGTTCGGGCGCGATGATCCTCACCTCCTCGACGGCCGGGCTTTACGGCTACCCGCATCGCGCGCCGTATGCGGCCGCGAAATGGGGGGTCATCGGGCTGATGAAGACCCTGGCCATGGAGCTTGGACCCCATGGCGTTCGGGCCAACGCGCTCTGCCCCGGGGCGGTGGAAGGCCCCCGCATGGACGGCGTGATCGCGCGGGAGGCGGCGGCCAAGGGAACCACGGCAGAGGCGATCCGCGCGGGCTATGCCGCTGGCAGCTCGATGCGCGCCTGGGTCAGCGCCGAGGATGTCGCGGCGATGGCGGTTTTCCTCGCCTCGCCCGCCGCGCGCCTAGTCTCGGGCCAGGTCATCGCGATTGACGGCCATACCGAAACCCCAGACCCCAAGCTTTGAGCCGCGCTGAAAAAACACTGCCACGACCGCGACTTACGCTATGGCAAATGACCGCGGTCAAAATAGAAGTATTCTCCTCGATCATCTGATAAAGATCGCGACTCAGATCACGCGAAGTTGAGGGGAATAATCGGTGAAAACTCGATTTTTGTCAGTATTGATCGGTTTAGCCGTGATGTTCGGTTCGCACTCTGCTGTCGCGCAGTGCGATCCGGGCGAGGAGAAAATCCTGTTTTCGCATGTCGTTGCGACGAAAGGACATCCGAAAGGTCAAGCTGCGGCGGCGCTTGCAGACCGGGTCAATTTAGAATTGGACGGCGAGGCCTGTATGGAGGTCTATCCGAATGCCGAGCTTTATTCGGACGACGCGACGATGTTTGAGGCGCTGATCCAGGGCAACCTGCAGATGGCCGCACCGTCCCTGTCCAAATTTGAGGATTTTACCAAGGTCTTTCGGGTCTTCGACCTGCCTTTCCTCTTCGAGGACATCCATGCGGTCGAGCGCTTTCAGCAGTCCGAGGTCGGCCAAGGCCTGATGCTGGCGATGCGGCGCCAGGGTATCTTGGGTCTCGCCTACTGGCATAATGGCATGAAGCAGATGTCCGCGACCCAGCCGCTGCGCCGGCCGGAGGACGCGTCGGGACTGCGCTTTCGGGTTCAACAGTCCGACGTCCTGGTGGCGCAGATGGAGGCGCTGGGCGCCACCGGCGTGAAAATGGCATTTCGCGATGTCCATGACGCGCTGCGCGACGGCCAGGTGGAGGGCCAGGAGAACACCTGGTCGAACATCTTCACAAAGCAGTTCTATCGCCACCAGGCCGGGGTGACCGAGACCAATCATGGGATCATCGACTATTTGGTGGTGGCCTCGCGGCGCTGGTGGCAGGGCCTGCCGCAGGGGCTGCGCAACCGGCTGGGCCAGATCCTGCTGGAGGTGACCCATGAGCACAACCGCTTCGCGTTTGAGATCAACGAATTTGCCAAGCTGAAGATTTTGGAGAATGGCGGCGTGGTGCGGCGGCTGCGGCAGGCCGAGCGGGAGGCTTGGCTAAACGCTCTCCGGCCGGTTTGGGCGCAGTTCGAGGGGGATATCGGCGCACGGGTGATCCAGGCGGCGGAACGGTCGAACTCCGACTGAGCGGGCCGAGGCCCCACCCACACCCCACAGGACCTTTGCTGGATGGCCAAGGTCGAGGCGGCCCACAGCCTCGGCCCGCTCAGTCCAGTCGCGGCCCTGTTTAAGCGCGAAGGCCGCGCCGCGCGGCGCCAGGCAATCGCCGATCCGTGGCAAGTTCCGCCTTTTCCTGCCTGCTGCACCAGCTATGTATCGGCCGAGGCAGAGCAGGAGGATCCGATGTCGAAGACCGGTCTGGCGGCCACGGTCCTGCTGCTCGCGGGCCTTCTCGGCTTTTCCCTAGCGACACCGGCAATGGCATCGGATTGCGGCGCCGCGGATACGCCCTGCTCGGTTCCGCTCGGCAGCTATCACATCGCGATTCCCAAGGACGGCGGGCGGGGCGCACCGATACACCTGCATCTCCACGGCGCGGGCGCCGATGGCAAGGCAGTGATCAATGGTGGGATGACCGCCGATACCCTGGGCCGCGGCTATGCCATGATCGCACCCACCGGGTACCAAGAGATCGCACGTTGGAAGAAGAACTGGGCCGTGTTCGATGGCCGGACCTATCCGCGCGACGACATTGCCTTTCTGACCCAGGTGATCGAAGACGCGGTGGCCCGTCACGGCCTCGACCGGGATCGCCTGCTGCTCTCCGGCTTCTCCCGCGGCGGCTCCTTCGTGTGGGATGTGGCCTGCCGAGCACCAGGGATGGCGCGGGCCTATGCACCGGTGGCGGGCGCATTCTGGGACCCGCTGCCGGAAGACTGCGCAGAGCCGGTTGACCTGTTCCACACCCATGGCTGGACCGACCGGGTCGTGCCGCTGGAGGGGCGGTCTTTCCGCGAAGGCGCCGTGGTGCAGGGCGATGCCTTCGCGAGCCTTTTCATCCTGCGCGCCACCAATGGCTGCGCTGCGCGCCAGCCGGAGAGCGCGCCGATCGAGGGCGACCGTTGGTGGCGCCATTGGAGCGATTGTCGCGCAGGGCGGATCGATCTGATGCTGCATCCCGGCGGGCATGGCGTGCCGAAAGGCTGGACAGACCTGGCGCTGGACTGGTTCGAAGAACGCTTGACGACGGAGGAGAAGAAGGCATGCGTCGCCTCCTGCTGATGCTGTCTGTGCTGCTGGGCGCGCCGGCGCTGGCAGACCCTGCGGCCTGTGGGGGCGAGGTCGCCTGCGAGATCGATGGGGGCAGCTATCACCTGCTTCTCCCGGATGCTTGGCTAGGCGGACCGGCGGTCATCCATCTCCACGGTCTCGGCGGCTCCGGCGCCCGCGGCACCAAGAATACCGGGCTTGTCGAGACTGTGACCGGGCGCGGTTACGCGTTGATCCTACCCTCCGGCGAGCCGTGGTTGGAGCTTGCCTCGCAGCCGACGGATTGGGCGGTGCGCGATGGCACGACCGGGCGACGGGACGACATCGCCTTTTTGCGCGCCGTGCTGGACGATGCCGCGGCGAGGGCAGGGATCGACCGCGGACGGGTGCTGATGACCGGGTTCTCCCGCGGCGGGTCGATGGTGTGGGATGTTGCCTGCCATGCGCCGGGAACGGCCGCGGCCTACGCCCCGGCGGCCGGTGGGTTCTGGAAGCCGCTGCCCGAGAGCTGTACCGGACCGGTGCGGATGCAGCACAGCCATGGTTTCACCGATGGGGTGGTGCCCCTGGAGGGGCGCAGGATCCCAATCGAGACGCCGGTAATCACTCAGGGCGATATCTTTGCCGGATTGCAGATCTGGCGGCGGACGATGGGCTGCGGCAGCAAGGCCGACGGCCACGAGATCGACGGGCCGCTGTGGCGCAAGCGCTGGACGAAATGCGCAGCGGGCGGCAGTTTGGAGTTGATCCTCCACGCCGGAGGCCATGGGCCGGCGCCGGGCTGGATGGCCACAGCCATCGACTGGTTCGAGGGGGCGCCGAAAGGCTAGCGGGCCCTTGGGACACCCAAAGTTGGGCGGCGCGCCTAAACCCAGCGGTGGACGCGGTCGCAGTAGTCGCGATAGACATCCCCCAGATGCTCCGACAATGTCGCTTCCTCCTGCAATATGAAGCGCTGTTCCAGCACCACCTTCAGGGGCCATAGCAGCACCAAGGTCAACGGTTGCCCGACCGACAGGCACCAGCCCGCCAGAATGACAAGATCGGCCACATAGATCGGGTTGCGGCTGAAGCGGAATGGCCCGGTTTCCACCAGCGCCGACGGCTGTTGGCGTGGGATAAAGGTGGTGCGCGCCTGCCGGAACGCCACAACCGCCCAGACGGCGATGCCGAGCCCAACCGCGATCAACCCGCGCCCCGGCCAGAGCAGCGCGTCGCCGAAGGGTGCCCAGATCTCTGCCGCCGCCCAGGCGAGCCCCATGAAGCCGAACAGCCAAACCGGCGGTAGGTCTAGCTTGTCGAGCATCAGACCTCTGCGAACGGCCGGTGTTCGAACACGGCGCGGACGACGCCGTGATCGGTCGGCCAATAGGCGCCCTTCGGGTCTTCCTGCAGCCATTTGGAAACGTCGGAACGCTTGTGGCTGATGGTCAGATGGTCGTTGAACATCTCCGCCTCCCGAAACGCCCAGATACGCCGGGGCGAGTGGTCGTAGAATTCCTCCGACACCATGATGTGGTCCAGCGTCTCGAGCTTGTTTTCGTAGATATGCGTGTAGGACGTATGTCGCCGCGAGCGGTATTGCATCAAGGTTTCGACCGAATACAAGCCGCGATCGGCCCGTCTACCGCCGACCGGGCGCGACGATTCGATCAGCCGGTAGCGCGGGTCGCCGGTGAGAATGGTGGTCGAGACCGACAGCGAGCCATTGTTGAGATCGCCGAGAAGCACGTGAGGCACCGCGTTTCCATCCATCGAGCGGTCCATGATCACCCGAAGCGCCGCTGCCTCTGCCGTGCGCCGGATCGACGCGAGCGCGGAGCCGATGGCCTTCGAGTGTGCCTTGATCGCGGGATTGTCGCGCTCCGGCCCATCGAGAAAGGTAGGCCGTTTCGATTTTAGATGCGCGACCATCACCCGTAGCGGCGGCCCGGCATCGGGCTTCACCACCACATTGAGGACCGGTCGAGAGAACGCGTCGATATCGACCATCACCGCTTCGATGGTACGGCGTTTCTTTAGGACGAAGTCTTCGGGAAAGTCTTCGATCCACCAGGCGTCGTCATTCGGGACGCGGCCTTGGAAATCGATCAGTCCCTTGCGGGCGGCCAGGGCGACCTGCGGCTTACCGATACCGGGCGCGTCGCGGGCGATGAACTCGTAGTCGTCTGCCAGGCCAGCCTCCGCGAACGCCTCGGTCAGGGCCCGCTCCGCCCAGAGTTCCTGAAAGGCGAACACGTCCGACCGCGCGGCCTTCAGCATCAAGGCGAGGAAACGCAGCTTCGCGCGGTACTCGATGGCGCTAAACGGCTGGGAATTTGGGTAGGTTTTGCGGCGTGGGCGCTGGAGATTGTAAAGATTGATGGTCGCGAAGCTGAGCCGTCCGCTCATCGCATCCCCCTGTTCGGCATGGTGTCATTCAAAGGCTTCCGTGGCGGCAGTGATCTGGCACGGATTCGGGGCCCGGACTGTGAAAAAGGTCATCCGTCTCGCCGGTGTTCACAGTGTCTGAGAGTTTTGGGCATCCCCTCCGCATGGGCGGCAAAGCGTCGCCGTTCAGCCGCTGCCCGGTGTTTGAGGGATTGGGAAATTGTCGATCAAGCGTGCGCGGCCGAGCCAGGCTGCAGCGAAGACGCGTCCGGCAGGTGCCCCCGAGCCCTTCCACGGCGCAAGGGTCTCCGCGGCGCGCGCCTCGACATAGTCGACGGTCTGAAAACCCAGGTCGAGCAGCGTCCGCTCCGCTGCGGTCACGCTCTCGGCAATCGGCGCATCGGCGGAAAGCTGCGCTGCCACCTCTCGCAAAACGCGGCTGAGATGGCCTGCAACCGCCCGCTCGGCGTCGGAGAGATAACGGTTGCGCGAGGACATGGCGAGGCCGTCGGCCTCCCGCAGGATCGGTGCGCCGAGGATCCGCGTGGCGATATCGAGATCGCGCGTCAGACGACGGATGATGGCAAGCTGCTGCCAGTCCTTTTCCCCGAAAACGGCGAAATCGGCGCCCGCTTGGTTCAAGAGTTTCGTCACGACTTGCGCCACACCATCGAAATGGCCGGGTCGCGCGGCACCGCAAAGGCAGTCGGTGAGACCATCGACGATCACCCGTGTGGCGAAGCCGGGGGGATAAACCTCGGCGAGCGGCGGAGCGAAGAGAAGGTGGCAGCCCGCATCCCGCAGCATCTGGGCATCGCTGGCCTCGTCGCGGGGATAGGCGGAGAGATCCTCGCCAGCGCCGAATTGGGTTGGGTTTACGAAAATCGTCGCCACCGCTCGGTCGGCGCAGGTCAGGCCGAGACGGACCAGGCTGAGATGCCCGTGATGGAGCGCGCCCATTGTCGGCACCAGGGCGACGTTCAGCCCCTCGGCCTGCCAGGCCCGAACCCGCGCGCGTAATGCCGCGACAGTGCGAACGATCTCCATGATTGGTGTTATTCGCCGAGCCCGCGGAGACGGGCAAGGCCGATCCCGCTTTCCCCGGCGCCGCTATAGAGCAGCCAGTCGCTGCCATCGGCATCGCGGAACAGGCAGGGATCGCGCAGGGCGCGCTCGCGGCAATGGGCTGCACCGATGGTTGAGCGGGAGAGTGGCAGGTCCGCCCCTTCCCATGCCAGAGTTGGGGTCAGGAGGTCGATGGGCTCCGTCGCGTGCCAGGCCTGCCAATCGCCTGAGAGATGGACCGTGGCGTAGAGCAGCCGCTCCGGCCGGTCGCCGATGCGGCTGTAGATGAGATGGAGGCGGTCGCCCTCGACCCGCAAGGCGGCATGGCGCAGGCCGGCCCAGTCGGGCGCCCGCGGCGCTGCGCCGGTGATCCAGGGGCCGGGCTCGAACGGCCCTTCCCACCCGTCGGACCGCAGGAGCCGGCCACCCCAGGCGAGCGCGTAGACAGCACCGCCATGGGCGAAGACGCGGAAATAGGGCGGGCCGAGAAACGGCCCTTGCGGCGTGAAGGCCAGCCCGTCGGTCGAGACGGCGAGACGGGTTTTCTGATCGCCATCGGGCAGAAGTCCGTGGACATACATCAGGATGCGCCGTCCCGCTTGATCGATATGCAGATCGGGTGAGGCGATATGGGCGTAGAGGAAGCCTTCCTCCGCCCCCGCCCAGTCCGTGCTCAGGGTTTTCGCGGGAGTGGCCAGGTCATCTGCCGCGAAGCCGGCCGCCGCGACATCGAGCAGTCCCGGCGGGTGGATCTGCCACGGGCCCTGGAGCCGCTCGGCATAGGCGAGACGGATGTGACGGCCCGTATGATGTGCGAAGGCGAGGTGGTAGCGGCCCAGGCCGGGCGCCCAATTCGGCATGCGGATCAAGGAGGGACCGTTCAGATTGGTGCCCAGGGAGGGGTCCAGTCCCGCGCGGATGAGGGGGGCAGCAGGAAAACGGGCGGCGGTCGGGCTTGTTGGAGGATGCCGAGGCATCGCGGCATGAAGCACCGCGCTCGTGCCGCGATCAAGGACGGAATCGGGGCCCCGAACCTCTCACGATGCGGAATCGCGGGCGTTCCGCCCGCGATAGGTCGATGCTTGGGCGCGATCCGGTCTGTGAACAGCCCGTTTCGCGCAGGCGCTCCGCTTCGAAACTCCGGTGAGGGTTGGGACAATGAGGCGTTATGGCAGAGAAGAGTGGGCGCTCAACCAAGCATCACGTGGGGGGCGGCGCCGCGTCAAGTGCCAAGCCGGTAGTCGCCCGTGCGCTACCGCACCGTCGGCACGGCACTATTTCGACAGTTTTCGGTACTTTGCGTCGTCCGAGGAAAGATCCGTCAGAGCCAGCCCTGCGCCTCCGACATAACGATGGCCTCCATCATTGCGATATGCGCCTCGTCGTCATTGAGACAGGGGATATAGTGAAAGTGCTGGCCGCCGGCTTCCTCGAACGCCTCCTTGATCTCCTCGTTGATCTCCTCCAGCGTCTCGACGCAATCGGAGGAAAAGCCAGGCGCCATCATCGCGATGGAGGAGTGCCCCTCCTGAGCGAGTTTGGCAACGTACTCCACCGTATAGGGCTGCAACCATTCCTCCGGCCCGAAGCGGCTCTGGAAAGTCGTGTGCACTTCCGACCGATCCCAGCCGAGGCGTTCGCGCATCAGCCGCGTCGTCTTCTGGCACAGGCAGTGATAGGGGTCACCCTTCCGGAAATAGCTCTGCGGCAGGCCGTGATAGGAGGTGACGAGCGCGGTCGGCCGCGTTTCGATTCCCGCATAAGCGGTCTCCACCGATTGCGCCAACGCCTCGATATAGGCGGGGTGGTCGTGATAGGCGGGGACGGTGCGGAAAGCCGGTTGCCAGCGCAGCTTCATCAAGGTTCGGAAGGCCTGGTCGTTGGCCGTCGCCGTCGTCGCCGCGGCATATTGCGGGTAGAGCGGGAAGAACAAAATCCGCTCTGCACCCTGGGAATGCATGCGCTTGATAACGCTCTCGGTCGAGGGATTACCGTAGCGCATGCAGAAATCCACAATGACCGCATCGCCGAAGCGTTGTTCCATGCGCCGCCGCAGCTTGTCGGTTTGGCTGCGCGTAGTGGTGAGGAGCGGGCTCTCGTCAAGCTCGGTGTTCCAGATGCCGCGATAGGCCTCGCCCGAGCTATAGGGCCGTTTCGTGAGGACGATGAGCTGCAAAATCGGCTGCCAGATTGCCGAGGGCCATTCGATCACCCGCTTGTCGGACAAGAACTCGTTGAGATAGCGTCGCATCGACCAGTAATCGGTCCCGTCCGGCGTGCCGAGATTCGCCAGGAGAATTCCAACCTTTGCCGAGGGCACCGGCGGATGGTCCGGTGCCGCATGGCCCAGGCGGCCGCGCCCGGTGATGAATTTGTGCTCGCTCGTCCGATCCAGCATATTTGCTGCCCCTAGCCTGCCTTGTAGCACAAACTATTGCGCTCTGTCCCGGGATCAATCCGAGCGGGCCGCGATGCCGCAGTGTTGCGCGGGCCGGCCACAGTGAAGCCGACCCGGGCGCCGGTCAGTCTGCCATATCCGCAAGACGGTTGAGGCTTTGTTGCCAACCGGCGGCGAACAGCTCTGGAACATTCAGAATCCGACGGTGGACGACCGTCACTTCGGTCCCCGCGCCCGACGGTGTAAACGAGATATCGGCTTCCGTCTGGTTGCCGACCGCACCCTCCGCCCCGACATGGCGCCAGAGTTGGACGATGCGGCGCCCCGGGTCTAGGCGGGTGATCTCCCCCTCCATCCGGCTAAGGCTACCATCCGGCGCGCGGCTCTGCATGTGCCAGGCACCGCCGACCCGGGCGTCCACCGCACAGTCCAGATTGGTGTACCCGTCCATGCCGAACCAAGTCATCATCGCCTTTGGATCGAGGAACAGGCTATAGAGTTTCCCCGCCGGCGCCGCGATCACGCGGGACACGGTCACTTCGGTGGGCTGGGTTTGGGTGTCAGTCATCGACTACGGGCTCCTCCGCCAAATCCGCGAGTTTGTCGAGCGCGCTGTCCCAGAACCGTCGGTGCCCGGACATCCACTCCTCGGCTGCCCGGAAACCCCGGTCTGAGAGCTCGCAGACCCGGGTGCGCCCCTCGGCACGGCGGTGGATCAGGCCGGCCCGTTCGAGAACGCCGAGATGCTTTGTCACCCCGGGCTGCGACAGCGGTAGGCGCACTGTCAGATCGCCGACGGTGGCCGGCGATATGCGAAGCCAGTCGAGGATCTGCCGGCGATGCGGGTCCGCCAGCGCCGCGAAGACAGGGGTGAGGGCATCCGTCTGGGTCACATGCTCATATATAACCGAACAATTATATAACTGTATAGCTATTTATTTGGCTTCTCGCCAGCGGGGATCTCAACGGCGCCGAGCGCATCGGCCAGCCGCGCCGTGGCAGTGCCCGGGCGCTTCGCCACGGGCTGGTCGGGGGCCGGTGCCCAACCGGTCAAGGTCACGATCTCGAAGGTCGCACGGACCCGGCCGTCCGGTGCTGGAAAGTGCTCTGCATAAAGCTCGGCCGCCCGCCCGAGCACGTCACGGCGCAAGGGGCGGCGACGGGCGAGGATCGAGGTCTCTCCCATCGCGCGCAGATCTTGGAGAAGCGCAAAGGGCGAGGCATAGGTCACCTCGACCCTGTCGCTATCGGCCACGGGCATGGCAAAGCCCGCCCGCTGCAGCAGCCCGCCGAGATCGCGGACATCCCCCATCGGCGCGACCCGGGCGGCGAGGCCGCCGGTAACCTCCGCCTCGGCCTCCGCGAGCGACGCACGCAACTCCGCAAGCGTCCGGCCGCCGAAGAGCGAAGCGAGCATCAACCCGTCCGGCCGCAGCGCTCGACGCATTTGGACAAGCTGGCCCACCGGGTCGTTGGCCCAGTGCAGGAGGAGGGTCGAGATCACCAGATCCGCCGATCCCTCAGCCACCGGCAGCGCCTCGCCCTGCCAAATCGCGCCGCCGCATGCCGCCGCCATTGCCGGCGACGGATCGTAGAGCCTTGCCGACCGGCCGAGCGCCTCGGCAATGGCTCTGCCACCGGTCCCGAAGACCGCAACCTGCTCGAACGCGCGGTTGACGGCAGAGAGGCGGTCGGCCAGGCCGTGGGCCGCCCGGCGCGCGAGGAAGTCGCCGCGACCGCAATAGCCGAGCCGTACTGCCCGGTCGCGCCGGACCGCCAGCAGGGTCTCCTCGAACAGTAGCGGCCGGTCTTGCATCGCACCCCCTTGGCGCAGTCATATAGCGGTCGAACGGATCGGAGCAGACCCTTGGTCTCATTTGACGCGATGCTCGGGCGGGCGGCGGCGCTCCTCTACCCGCCGGTGTGCCCGGGCTGTGGGGCGGAGACGGGGACGCCGCGAACCCTATGTCCGGCGTGCTGGCGAGAGACGATTTTCCTCTCACGCAGGGGCTGCCAGGGCTGTGGGAGGCCGATACCGGAGCTGGCGTCGGGCGAGACGAGCTTCCGCTGCGACGACTGCGATGCCCACGGCCGGTTTTGGTCGCGCGGGCGGGCAGCGCTCGCCTACTCCGGCACCGGGCGCCGCTTGGCGCTGTCGTTGAAACATGGCGACCGCCTCGACACAGTGCCGATGTTGGCGGGCTGGATGCTGCGCGCCGGCGGCGATCTGGTGGCTGAGGCGGATTTGATCGTGCCGATCCCGCTCCACTGGACGCGGCGCCTCAAGCGACGCGCCAATCAGTCGGCGGAGCTTGCCCGCGCGCTCTGTCGCCTGGCGGATAAGCCCCGCGCCTTCGCACCGCTGCTGCTCCGCCGGAACCGCGCGACCGAGAGCCAGGACGGAAAAGACGCCGCCGCCCGTCGCGCCAATCTCGCCGGCGCCATTACCGTCGCGCCTGGCGCCGCGCGACGCGTGAAGGGACGGCGGATGCTGCTGGTCGACGATGTGCTCACCACCGGTGCGACGCTCTCCGCCGCAACCGAGGTTCTGGAGAGCGCCGGCGCAACAGATATTGACGTGCTCGTGATGGCGCTCGTAATCCGAGAGGGGGCTCACCATTTCGCGCCTGACCGAGAGGATTACCCGGAAACCGAAGGAGGCTGACATGACCGTCGAGGTCTATACCAAGCCGCTTTGCCCCTATTGCACCATGGCCAAGCGGCTTCTGAAGCAAAAGGGCGTGGCATTCACCGAGATCGACGTGATGATGAGCCGCAGCCGGAAGGCCGAGATGGTGGACCGTGCCGCCGGCCGCACCACGGTGCCGCAGATCTTCATCGGCGAGACGCATGTGGGGGGCGCCGACGATCTGATGGCGTTGGAGGAGGCGGGGAAACTCGACCCTCTGTTGCAGACCGCCTGACCGCCGATGCGGCTCGACATCGCGCTCCTGCAGCTCAATGCCTCCGACGACCCGGCTGAAAACCTCGGCGCGACCGAGGCCCTTGTGCGGGAGGCGGCGGCTGGCGGCGCGGCCTGGGTTCTGACGCCGGAAGTGACGAATATCGTGTCGGCCAGCCGCAGCCGGCAGACGGAGGTATTGCGCGAAGAAGCGGACGACCCAACCCTGGCAAGGCTCCGTAAAGTAGCCGCGGAACTCGGCATCTGGCTGCTGATCGGATCCCTGGCCCTCAAAGAGCCGGGCGAGACGCGGTTCGTCAATCGTTCCTTTCTGATCGGCCCGGACGGCGCCATCCGAGCGCGCTACGACAAGATCCACATGTTCGATGTCGAGCTCGGCGGGGAGGAGAGCTATCGCGAATCCAAGGGTTACCGCCCCGGTGAGCGTGCGGTATTGGCGGACACACCTTGGGCGCTAGTGGGGGTGACGATCTGCTACGATATGCGCTTCCCCGCGCTCTATCGCGGTCTGGCCGAGGCGGGCGCGCAGATCCTCACGGCGCCCTCCGCCTTCACGGTGCCGACCGGCCGGGCGCATTGGGAGGTGCTGCTCCGGGCCCGCGCGATCGAGACTGGCTGCTTCATGCTGGCGCCCGCCCAATGGGGCCGCCACCGCGCCAGCCGGGGCCGGGCACGCGAAACCTATGGCCACTCGATCGCGATCGACCCTTGGGGCACCGTCATCGCGGAGGCGGCGGATGGTACCGGCGTCCTGCCCGTCACCCTCGATCTGGACGCGGTCGCCGAGGTGCGTGCGCGGATCCCGTCGCTCGCCAATGCCCGCAGCTTCGCTCCCGCTATCCCGACGGCCCCTGCAAGAGCGTCTTGACCGGCTAACGAGTAATCGGCGGCACTTCGCGAAGGCCGAGGCGGGTCAAGGATGCGGCACGCACCGGGCGCTAGCCCGGCTCGTCCTTGACGCGGCTCCGGCTTCGCAAAAAGGCTCGGATATGACCGCCGATGGCGGTCTTCTCAGCCAGCCTCTGCGCCCTCTCCGCCCCTGTGCCACGAACCGGAGCAGCGCGCCCGCGCGTGTCCGAGCCGCAAGGTGAGGCCCGCGCCCAAGCATCGACCGATCGCGGCGAAGCCGCGATTCCGCCTCGTTCGATGGCGCCGCCTCAAGCTGGGGGGACGACCGCTCCGGGGTTCAGAATGCCATGGGGATCGAGCGCTGCCTTAATCGCCCGCATCGCTGCCAGCTTCGCCGGATCGCCGTACTTCACCAGATCGGCGGTCTTCAAGCGACCGACCCCGTGCTCGGCCGACACGGACCCGCCATGGGCATGCACCCGGTCGTGGATCGCCCCTTTGATCCGGTCCCGCAGATGCACATAGTCCGCGCGCCTCCCGCCCGGCGGGGGAAACACATTGTAGTGCAGGTTGCCGTCGCCGAGATGGCCAAAGCAGTTCACCCGCAGCCCCTGGTCGATCAGCGCAAGATCCCGAATGCCGTCCTCGATAAAGGCCGGCACCCGCGCGATCGGCACGGAGATATCGTGATGGGACACGCCGCCGATCCGGCGATTGGCCTCAGGGATGTGCTCGCGCAACCACCACATCGCCCCCCGCTGCGCCTCGGAACTCGCAAGCACACCGTCGAGCGCCAGCCCTTCCTCGAACAGCGCCGCGAAAACCGCATCGGCCCGCGCGGACAGTCCGGCCTTGGCAGGACCGGTCAGCTCCAACAGCACCCGCCATTCGGGATTTCCCGGCAACGGGTCGGTCCTCTCGGGAAACACCTCCGCGACAAAGTCCGGCCCCCGCCTAGCGATCAACTCGAAGGCCGAGATCCCCTCGCCAAGCCGCGCGCGCAGCACATGGAACAGCGTGACCGCCGCGGCCGGGCTCTCCACCGACAGCATCGCCGTCACAACTTCGCCGGGCGCGGGGAAGAGCTTCAGCATCGCCGCGGTAATCACCCCCAAAGTCCCCTCGGACCCAATCAGCAAATGCCGAAGATCATAGCCGGTGTTGTCCTTGCGGAGCGCCTTCAGCCCGTGATGCACGCTGCCATCGGCCATGACCGCCTCGACCCCCAGGCACAAATCCCGCGCATTGCCATAGCGCAGCACCTGCACACCGCCGGCATTGGTTGCGAGGTTACCGCCGATCCGGCACGACCCCTGCGATGCCATCGATAACGGAAACAGCCGCCCGGCCTCGGCGGCGGCCTTATGCACATCCTCCAACACCGCCCCGGCCTCGGCGACCAGGGCGCCGTCCTCGGGCAGCACCGCCCGGATCGTGCTCATCCGCTCCAGCGACAGGATGATCGGCGTCGCGCCTTCCTCGATGGTCTGCCCGCCCACCAACCCGGTGCCGCCGGAGACCGGGATGACCCCCACCCGCGCGGCGGAGGCGAGACGCAGGATCGCCGCCACCTCCTCGGTGCTGCGCGGGCGAAGGACCGCCGCCGCCCGGCCCTGCCAGCGATCCCGCGGCTCGGCCAGATAAGGGGCTGCCTCCGGCGCGGAACCGCCGATGTAACCGGCCCGGTCGGTAACCGCCGCAACCCCGTCGAGAAACCCGTCGCTCGGCTCCATCAATCCCATCGCTTGCCGACCCCTTCCTGATCCGACTGCCGGCAGCACGGGCGCCGGTAATCTATTGCATACCGCAAATTCGACGTCGGCGACGATATAGCGGCCCAGCATGCGAGAACCCGCAGCTGACGCGCCGACCGGAACAGCCTCTCCGCAAAACCGCACCAGGGGCGGCACGTAGGCAGCCCTGGAGTCGGAAAGGCCGATCGCCCGCTCCTCAGCCGGCTGCGAGGCGGTCCCGCCACCTCCCGAGGGTGGGTGGGTGGGAGAGGTGGCGGACCGGCCGCGCAGCCGGCCAAAAGAGAGTTTCTGCTCATCCCTCGGATCGTGGCGATGCCGCCCGGCGCACACGGTCGTTGATGGCGAGACCAAGACCATGCTCCGGCACAGCCGCGACGGCAATCGGCTTCCCGATGGCATCGAGGGCGCGCAGATCGGCGAACAAAGCCGCCGCAGCCGCGCGCAAATCGCCGGCGGGCGAGAGATTGCGCCGCCGCTCAGCCGGGAGGCCCAGCGCCGCCGCCGGATCTTCGCCAAAGCCGAGCCAGGCCTCACCATCGAAAGGCGCCTCCGCGTGCAGGCGCACGGGCACTGTCGGGGCATAGTGGCTCGCGAGCTGTCCGGGCGCGGTCACGCCCGCGCCCTGAAACTGCGGCGGGGCGAGGGGCTGACCGAGGCAAGCTTCGACAGTCTCCCTCGGCACGCCGCCCGGGCGGAGAAGACAGGACCCTTCGGGACCCAAACCGACGATCGTCGATTCGACACCGACCGAACACGCCCCGCCATCCAGGACGGCATCGATGCGCCCGTCGAGCCCTGCCAACACATGCGCCGCCGTGGTCGGGCTGATCCGGCCGGACGGGTTTGCCGATGGCGCCGCGACCGGGCGATCCACAGCGCGCAAGACCGCTTGGGCCAACGGATGCGCCGGCACACGGACACCGACGGTGTCGAGCCCTGCGGTCGTCAGCGCCGTCACAGCAGCCCCTTCTCGCAGCGGTGCGACCAGGGTCAACGGACCCGGCCAAAAGGCGGCGGCCAGCCGCAGGCCCGCTTCACCCAAATGCGCCAGACGCTCGGCACCCGCCAGGTCCGCCACATGGACGATGAGCGGATTGAAACGCGGCCGACCCTTCGCCTCGAAAATCCGCGCAACCGCCACGCCATCGGTCGCATCGGCGCCAAGGCCGTACACGGTCTCGGTCGCGAACGCGACAAGACCACCATCGCGCAGCAGCTCCCCTGCCCGGGCAACGCCGTTGGGGTCGGCTTGCAACCGCTCGGTCCGCATCGCTCCCTCCGCCGCTGCGCCTGACATCGTGACAGGGGCGATGGATTGGCGCACTTTTGCACCGGTTGCAATCCGGCTACCTTACCATCGATATCGTCGAAGGCCGGCGGAGCAACCGTCGGCCGATGGGGAGGACCTCTGAATGGCCTACCGGGCACCGCTCGCCGAAATGACGTTCTGCGCGGCCGAGATTGTCGGCCAAAACCGCCTCTCGGACACGGATCTCTTCGCGGAGGCGACCCCGGAAACCCGGGCCGCAATCTTGGACGAGGCCGCCAAGCTGGCCGAGGAGGTGCTTGCCCCCATCGACCGGGCGGGCGACATCCATCCGGCGGTGCTGGAAAACGGCGTCGTCCGCTGCTCGCCGGGCTTCGGCGGGGCCTACGCGAAAATCGCCGAGGGCGGCTGGGTCGGGATGTCGGCGGATCCGGAGCATGGCGGGATGGGCTTGCCGCAATCGATCACCACCATCGTGAACGAAATGCTCGCCTCCGCATGCCTGTCGCTCAGCCTCAACCCCCTGATGACCCAGGGACAGATCGAGGCGCTCGAGAACCACGGTTCAGAGGCGCTTAAGGCGCTTTATCTCGAAAAGCTGACCTCCGGCACCTGGACCGGGACCATGAATTTGACGGAGCCGCAGGCCGGCTCCGATGTCGGCGCGCTGAACACCAAGGCGGAGCCGAATGGCGACGGCACCTATGCGATCAGCGGGCAGAAGATCTACATTTCGTGGGGCGACCACGATGTTGCGGAGAATATCTGCCATCTGGTTCTCGGCCGGCTCCCGGATGGCGTGCCGGGCACCAAAGGGATCAGCCTGTTCCTGGTGCCGAAATTCCTGCCAAATGCTGACGGGAAACCGGGCGTGGCCAACAGCCTGCGCCCGATCAGCCTGGAGCATAAGCTGGGCCTCCACGGCTCCCCGACCGCGGTAATGGAATACGATCGCGCGACCGGCTGGCTGGTGGGCGAGCCGCATAACGGCATGGCCTGCATGTTCACCATGATGAACAATGCGCGCCTCGGCGTCGGGGTGCAGGGTTTGGCGGTGGCGGAGGCCGCGACCCAGAAAGCGGCCGCCTATGCGAAGGACAGACGCCAGGGCCGCACCGCCGACGGGACCGCCTCGATCCTTGGCCATGCCGATGTGCGCCGGATGCTTCTCAGCATGAAGGCGCAAACTCAGGTCGCCCGGGCGATCTGTTATGATTGCGCCTTCAGTCTCGATATGGCCCGCGCCGCCCGCGGTGAAGAGCGAGACCGCCACCGCGCCCGCGGCGCGTTTCTGACGCCAATCGCGAAAGCCTTCGGGACAGATACCGGGATGGAGGTCGCTTCGATGGGCGTCCAGATCCATGGCGGCATGGGGTTCATCGAGGAGACCGGCGCCGCCCAATACCTGCGCGACGTGCGGGTGACGGCGATCTATGAGGGGACCAACGGGATCCAGGCGATGGATCTGGTCGGGCGCAAACTGTCCATGGACCGCGGCGCGACGGCCCGGGCCGTGATCGCCGAGATAACCGGGACGGCCGTGGCTTTGGCGAGGGCGGGGTCGGAACTGTCGGCGGCCGCCGAGGCGACGATGAGCACCGCCGAGGACGCCGCGAAGGCCACGGATTGGATGCTGGAAGCTGGCGCTAACGACCGCAATGCCGGTGCCGTCGCCTATCTACGGCTGCTGGCGCTAGGGCTCGGCGCGCATCATCTCGGCCGGGGCGCTCTCGCCGCGCGATCCGGTCCGGAGGCGGCGCTGCGCCGGACCATGGCGGAGTTCTATGCCACCCAGTTCGCGCCCCAAACCGCGGCGCTCGCGAAGGCCGCGACGCAAGGGGCATCGACACTCTATGCGCTCGACGAGGAGCGATTGACCGCATGACTCTCGCCGCGCGCGACCGGGGCATCACACATCCCTGGTCGGACGCACCGGTCACAGGCAGGGTGATCGAGGTGGCGGAGGGCATCTTCTGGGCGCGCCTGCCCCTCCCGATGGCCCTGGACCACGTCAACATCTACTGGCTGGCCGATGCGGATGGCTGGACCCTGGTGGATACCGGGCTCGACTGGGCCATGGGGCGCAGGGCGATGGATGCGCTTTTGGCGGGACCTATGGCGGGCAAGCCGGTGGCGCGGGTTCTCATGACCCATCACCACCCGGATCATATCGGCCTCGCCGGTCGGTTTGCCGACGAAGGGGCGGAGGTGCTGGCGAGCCGGGTCGCCTGGCTCACGGGGCGGATGCTGACCTTGGACTGGCAGGACAGGGCGACACCGCAGCAGATCGCCTTTCGCCGCCGGGCCGGCGTGACCGGTGCAGCACTGGAGGCCTACGCAGCGGAAGAACCTTTCAATTTTGCCGAATGCGTTGCGCCTCTGCCGCTTGGCTACCGAGCGTTGGAGGATGGCGACCGCCTGCGGCTCGCGGGGCGGGATTGGGTGGTGCGGCTCGGCGAGGGGCACGCACCGGCCCATGTGACGCTCTGGTCCGCGGACCTAATCTTGGCGGGCGATCAGATCCTGCCGGGCATCTCGCCTAATATCGGTGTTTACCCGACCGAGCCGGAGGCCGATCCCCTGGCGGGCTGGCTCGCAAGCTGCCGGCGGTTTCGCGATGTGTTGGGTGCGCAGTTGGTACTGCCGGGTCATCGACTGCCTTTCCGGGGCGGTGCGATGCGGCTACAGATCCTGATCGACAATCATTTGAGCGCGCTGGACCGGATCGTCGAAGGGTTGCGCCGCGATCCGAAGACCGCCGTGGAGATCTTCCCGGATCTTTATCGTCGGGAGATCAGTGTGAGCGAGTTCGGCTTGGCGCTGGTAGAGGCGGTGGCACATGTGAACCATCTCCACCGCGCCGGCCGCGTCGAGCGGCGGGAGGATGCGCAGGGCGCCTGGCTCTACGACGCGATCTGACCGCCAGCCCGTCCAACACTGGCACCTGTTCCGCCGCGCTGGCGCGCGCCGTCCTGGCGCCGCGTCTGCCTCCCGGCCCCTTATCAGATCGGCTCACGCGGCGATCTTCCAGGCCTGCGCCGGTGGCAGCTCTGCAGGCGCCCGCAGACCCTCCACACGCGCCAACGACAATCCTCCGCGGCGATCGACCACGCCGCCACCGGCCGGAAGGCTAGCGCCGCGGCCCGGACACGGCCGGCAGGGCGTGGCCGTCTTGCCCTTCATGACTGAGACACCTAGAGCAGTTTCCAGCCAGTTCGTAGCAGATTGGCGTCGCAGAAGTGTTTCAGAACACTGCCACAGAGCACAAGAACCGGTGCAACCGCGCTGCAAAGCGCTCCATCCCGACCGGCACAGCCTTGTTCGTTCACGCTTGTCGGGTATAGTCGGCGCAACGGAAACGCGCGAACGGGGTGACGGCTATGGCTGATCACGAACACGGCCAGATGGATATCAGCACTCAAGAAAAAACCTTTGAGGGCTTTCTTCAGGGCTGTCTCTACGTCGCCATAGCGACCACCGTCATCCTCGTGTTCCTGGCCATCGTAGGGACCTGACGGACAGGGTTTCCGCAGGCCCTTCAGTCCCAGACAGCCTCCAACGGCACAGGGCCGTCGCCAGTGAGCACGGCCTCATAACCTGCCTCGAGAACCAGGCAGGAGAGGCTGCCGCCGAAGACTGCACCAGTGTCAATCGCAATGCGGTTAGGATGCCGTTCGACCCGGTCGACGACGCTGTGACCGTGGACCACCACGGCGCCGTGATCCTCGGTCGAGTTGAGAAAGGCACGGCGGATCCACATCAAATCATGAGGATCCTGCGCCCCTATCGGTCTCCCGGGACGAATTCCCGCATGCACGAACAGATAGCCGCCAAAACGCGCAGAGTAAGGCAGGGCGCGTAGGAAGGCCCGGTGATCGTCCGGCACCGCCGCAATCACCTCGGAGCATAGGCGCAAGCGCGCCGCCGGATCGCCTAAGGAAATCGTATCCACGGGCGCCATGCCGTAGGCCGCCAAAGTGGCTGAACCACCATTGCTGATCCAGTTGATCAGATCGCTGTTTCCCGGACTTTCGAGCACATCGATCAGGTATTGATCATGATTGCCCCGCAGGCAGACCCAACGTGGATCTTGCGACTTCGCGCGCAGGGTCACAACCACCGCGCGGCTGTCCGGCCCTCGATCGATGTAATCACCCAGATGCAAGACACGCCATTCCGGCACCGGACGCGCGGCGAGATCCGAACGGATCAAATGATGAATGGCAGTGAGCGCGGAGTGGCAGCCATGGACATCACCAATGGCATACAGGCGCAGCCCCGACGGCAGAGCCGCTTCCATCGCACTTCTACCGATGGCCTGAGAAAAGCGACGGTGGTTTGGGCACCGATGGCCAAATTGCCGGCATCAGCCGCGCCCAATCACCCAGTGTCGCGCTTCAGCACACGGTCAGAGCAGCCCCTCGCGCTGCGCCTTTTTCCGTGCGAGCTTCCGTGCCCGGCGAATAGCCTCGGCCTTTTCGCGCGCCCGCTTCACCGAAGGTTTCTCGTAATGCTGGCGCAGCTTCATCTCGCGAAAGATACCTTCGCGCTGCATCTTTTTCTTGAGCGCGCGGAGCGCCTGATCGACATTGTTGTCCCGGACCAATACTTGCACGTGGCAACCGCCTTTCCATTTGCGTTCGCTTTCCGGAGGAGCGGCCTATATAACGCCGCCGCAGGCGCCTGTCCATATCACGACGGGTGAACCAAAAGGTTTCGCGAGGAGACAGGTATGAACACACCGAACGATCTCCGCCGGCAGGACGATCATCTCAGCTCGGCGCGCCAACGCCTGATCGAAGCGGCGCTGCCGCATGTTGTGTTCGACGGCTGGTCGCGGGCGAGCCTGTCCCAGGCGGTACAGGAGACGGGGATCGACCAGGCGACCGCGGATCTCGCCTTTCCGCGCGGCGGGGTCGATATGGCTATCGGGTTCCATCGGATGATGGACGATGCTTTGGTCGCGGAGCTCGACGGGGCCGAGCTTGCAAGGATGCGCATCCGCGAACGGATAACCCATGCGGTGCGGCGGCGGATCGAGCTTATTGCGCCCCATCGGGAGGCGGTGCGCCGGGCCGCAACGCTCCTGGCGCTGCCGATCTACACGCCGCTGGGTATGCGGGCGATTTGGGACACCGCGGATCGGATCTGGACCGCCTGCGGCGACACCGCGACCGACTATAACTGGTACACCAAACGGGCGATCCTGACCTCGGTCTACTCGGCGACGGTGCTTTATTGGCTCGGCGATGACAGCAGCGAGAGTGCGGCGAGTTGGTCGTTCCTCGACCGCCGGATCGAGGACGTGATGCAGTTCGAGAAGACCAAGGCGGCGGTGGAGAAAAACCCCTTAGCGCGGGCGGCCCTTTGGGGGCCGATGCAGGTGCTCGGCATGGTCAGGGCGCCACGGCGCAGGGCCGAATCGGGGCTCTGACGCCTCGCGGACACGCCGCGACTGCCGGTTCGACCCGGGCTGCGCGGC
>JBCCRM010000031.1:0-48378 GCA_039513195.1 Pseudomonadota bacterium
GCTCAGCCAAGCCGGCAGACCCGGCGCCGACAGCGTCAGATCCGGCGTGTCCGCATCGGAGAACAGACCCGCAGGCAGCGTGAAGCTGAACGCACTGTCCTCCGTCGCAACCTGCGCAGAAACAGACCCAGAAACCTCAGGCCCCACATTCCCGGAACCGAGCGCCCGGACCAGAATTCCAGCAAGGGTGGCCTTCGACCCACCCTCCGGCGTGATGTCGATATCGATGATCGAGTCGCCATCGGCGAGATCGACCACATGCGTGATCGAAGCAGCGGTCTTGGCCGCGCCCACGGTCGCGAGGATGTCGTAGTTATCCCCGACGACCACGCCGTTATCGGTGATGTACTCGCCCTCGACCTCGATGTCGAAGACCCGGTCGCCGACCGCGTTCGATAGGTCGTGCTCCACGAAATAGGTTTGCACTTCGTAGAGCCCGCCGGCAACGCCGCCCACCAGGGAGACATCGACGTCGTAGCTCATCTGGCCGAAGCTCCAACGCTCCCAGATCAGGATATCCTCGAGAACCCCGGCCTCTTCGATCGGCGTGCCATTATGGCCTTGCGTGCGGTTGTTGCTGGCCAAGGTGAGCAACGGGTAGGGGCTGCTCTTTGTGTCCTTTTCCCAAACCGTGCCGGCAATGCTGCGCTGCGGACCGCCGGCATTGATCGCGGCGACCACGGTACCGACCGGCAAGGGCTCGACGACCGACAGGGCGAAGGTGTCATTTACCGAGAACTCGCCATCATCCGCCGTCACGGTGACATTGGTTGTGCCGAGATCGCCAGCCCCCGGCGTGCCGGTGATGGTGTCGGTGACCGGATCGAAGCTTGCCCAAGACGGCAGACCAGCGACGTCGAAGTCCAGCACGTCGCCGGTGTCCGGATCGGAGAACGCCGTTGCGGGGATCGTGAAGGAGAAGGCGGAGCCGACCGGCGCCGCCTGATCTGCGACACCTTGGTCGATGATCGGAGCGTCATTCACATCGATGACATTGATGGTGAAATTCGTGTTCACCACCGCTTCGCGATCCGTGGCGGTGATCGTCACGAGATTGGCGCCGGCGTCGAAGGCACCGGGCGTCCCGCTCAGAACATTCAGGACCGGATCGAACGAGAGCCAAGCCGGCCCTGCGAAGGAGAGGTCGAGGTCGTCGCCGTCGGGATCCGAGAACGCATTGGCCGGGATCGTAAAGCTGAACGGCGCATTCTGGGTGCCAGATTGATTTGCAATGCCCTGGTCGACGACCGGTGCATTGTTTGTGGCACCCTCGGTATAGGCCTGGATCCGCTGCGTCAGCGCATTGGCGTTTCCGAAGGTGTCGGAGACCGCATTCGCTGCGACCTCGAAGGTGTAGTTACCGTCATTCCACAGCCCGGTCGACGAGATGATCTGGTACGTCGCGACGGCCGTCTTGTTGTTCTGCGATAGGGTCAGATCGAAATCGTCGATCAACGCCACTGGGTTGTTGCCGGACCCATCATTCGGGATGGTGACGGAGAGATCGACATCTTGGATTGTGCCGAAGTCGAGCGCGACATTGTCGCTGTAGATCACTTCGACCGTCCAAGGCCCGTCGGACGCGGCGCCGGGATCGAAGGCCTTGATGGTGACATTCGGGCCCGTCGTGTCCGAGATGCCAGGATCGGCAATACCGGTCACGTCGAGCTTGTCCCACTCGACCGGCAGCACCGCGGTCCCCGGCCCAGCCTCGAGTGATGCGATCACGCCAAGGGCGACGCCGCTATCCGTGGTGGTCGATCCGGACGGTAGCTGGTATTCCCCGCGCACCGCCTGCAGCAGCGGGTCCGGTCCGGTGAAGCCTGGGATGCCCTCGCTCAGCGTCACCGAGTTGACGGTGCCGGCAAAGTCCGCCTCGGTCACCTGGCCGCTCTTGTTGCCTGTGGTGACCGTCCAGCCCGGGGTCAGCGTCCCGGTATTGATGTCGACTGTGATGCGCAGCTCGACCGTGTCTTCATTGGCGATAGAGGTGAGCTGCGGCACCGCATAAAAGGTGGTCTGGGGCGTGCCCGGCCCGAAGAAATCGGAGGTCTCGGACACCACCTCGATTCCGGCCACGCCGTCGCGGCGCACATAGGCGACGCTGAAATAATCGCTTTGATCGCCGGTACCGACAACGATGCCCTGCACCACATCGCGGCCCGCGTCGATGGCACCCAACTCGTCGAAGAAGTTGTCCATCGTCGCGGAGTAGACGAAGGAACCGACCTCGCTCGACGGCGCCATGCCGAACTGGAAGCCATACTGCTGATTGTCGGTGGAGGCTGTGCCCGACGAGAAGTTCAAGTCTTTGATTTGGAACTGGTTCGGCGCGCCACCGGCGATAATGTTCTCGTTGTCGAACAGTGTCTCCGGCAGGCCAGCGCCGTCGGTCATGATACCGGTGAAACCGATGTCGAAGCCGTTGTAGAGCCCGGCGGTCCCATCGAACAGCCCGCCGGGATCGTTCGGGAAAGACGCGCCCTCGATGAAGTCGAGCGTCCAGGTCTCGCCCGCATTCAGGATCGATCCGGTGCCGTTCAGCGGATCCGCCACGAACGGGTCGATGGTGTCGGTAATGCCGTCCTCGTCGCGGTCGAACGGGTTCGGTGTGACGCCGACGCCCGCCGCCGGGTCGAGCACGATGATCTGGTTTGGCCCGAAACCTGCCACCCAGATCGTCCCCGCGAAGGGGTCCGTGTCGCCCTGGGCAATCACGTCGAGCGGCTTGTTGGTGATGGCGCGGTCGTCGTCCTGGCTCAGATCCGGCGTACCATCTGGGTTGCGGGGCAGTGCGGTGATCTTGCCGTTGAAAGACACGGCCAGAAGCGCCCCGGTCAGCGAGGGATCGGCTGTCGAGGTGTATTCCGCCAGGCCGTTGGTCGAAGAGTTGATGGTGTAGAGCGACCCGTCGAACTGGTCGTTGTTGTCGCCATCGGTGTCCGGCGCGTTATAGACCGCCTGGCGCGGGTCGATGATCGGGTTGCCGAACGCGTCGAAACCGTTGACCGAGTCGAAATCTGCCGGCAGCGGCAGCAGATTGCCGTCGTCGTCATAGAGACCTGCCAGCTCACCATAGGCACGGATCGGGTTTGGGTGACCGCCATAGATGTTGGGGTTCACGCCATCATTGATGTCCTGATCGACAAAGCTGAGGCTGTCCGGGTATTTGTCGGACTCCAGTTCCGACGGGAAGTTGCCCGGAATGTCGGCTACGCCATCGC
Organism: Pseudomonadota bacterium; assembly: GCA_039513195.1. Taxonomy (GTDB): domain Bacteria; phylum Pseudomonadota; class Alphaproteobacteria; order Rhodobacterales; family Rhodobacteraceae; genus Thermohalobaculum. The sequence continues at coordinate 3,225 of JBCCRM010000031.1, forward strand.
CGTCTCCATCGTAGAAGTCCGGCAACCCGTCGCCATCGAGATCGGTGACCACGGTTCCATCGGCATAGGTGACCTCGCCGCCCCAACCGGTGTTAGGGCCGTTGTCCCAAGTATAGAACTTGCCATCCTGCGTGATCAAAAGATCGTAAATGTTTCTATAGCCTGGCGAATACACGGTGACATATGGGTCCGGATCGCCGTCACCATCGCGGTCGGTGCTGTCGAACTTCGCCTGGTTCAGACCGTCATTGCCGCCGAACACATCGTTGACGTCGACACCGGGGCTCTCATTGGCGCGGGTCGGATCGTCGAGGGTCGGCAGGTCATAGAGGTACTTCTGATCAGGCAGCAGCGCCGGCGCCGGATTGTATGTCAGGGTGCCCTGGCTCTGCTCCAACGCCGCGAGGCCCTGCAGATCGATCTCCAGCACGGCGGCCGAGTAATAGTACTCTGGCGTAAAGGCAAACTTGTCGCCTGGCGCGCCTTTGTTGGTGTTGCCGCCGGACGCGACATAGAGCTTCGTGCCGTCGGGGGAGAGCTGCATACCATTGTTGGCGTGGTTCTCTTCCGACCGCGGCAGGCCGCGCACCAGGTCGACCTTGTCCCAGCTGCCATCGGGCTGCTGCGTCAGCCGCGAGATCATGCCGGAGTTCGTGTCGAGACCGCTGTCATTGCCGACTGCTATGCGCGGATCGCTTGATCCGACATACATCACGACGTTGCCGGCAGCGTCCTCGGTCAGCAGGATGCCCGTGACCTGCCGCTCGGTTTCGTCGGGATTGTAGGTCCCGTCGTCATTGTGGTTCGGGATCTCCTGGACGAGCGTAATCTCTTCCGTTGCGGTGACTTCATAGCCGCCGCCTGCCGTCGGCTGAACTGTAAAGGCTTTAATTTTTCCGTTTTGCTCTGAAACATACAGCCTGCCATCGGGACCAAACTGCAATGACGTTGGGTTGACGATCTCGGCATTGGACAGCGTGTATTGCGTAAAGTCGTTGATACCCATGGCTCTCACTCACAGCACAAGTGCTATATCCATACCTAAAGAGCAGCGACTAGCGCTCTCCAGATCACGAAGTGACTATCTTTCAGCGATTTGGCGTCGCGCCAGATGGACCCCCACTGGCGACAAACGATCTCTCGGCCACACGCACAACCCCCCGAACTCAGAATTACGGCCGTATTGGGGCGACGCTAATTTTAACCGATTTTTAAGTCAATGATTCAGGGTCCAATGGCGCCAGCACTGTCCGGCAATTGTTAAATGTTGTTGCAACTCAACAGTATGCGATGATCCTCACATTGGCGGTTGTGTTGGATGCCCGCCGTCGCCGAACAGGCGTCAAACGCTCCAATTCGGGAAGTTTTTGCCCGAAAATTGCCGAAATTGCGCAGCGTCTTCAGCGACCTCGCGCTCTACCCTAGAAATCACATCAGACGAAAACGTCGGCGGCTTTCGGTCGGGGGTCGCGGTTGCCATTGCTTTCCGGAGGGAGGACAAAACGCCGCTCGGCACCATGGCGCGGATTGCCCGGAAAAGCGCCGGGCTGCGGGTTTCAAGGCTGCGCCTGGCATGGAGCCACCAGCCCGGCAGCGCCGCCAAATCCTTCGAAGAATTCTGGGGACTCGTATCGATCGCGGCCAGCGCGGCCTCCGAGATACCGGCGCCGACAAAGTCGACGACCCGCCGCAGCACGCCATGGGGATCGGTGCGTAGATCGTCGAAGTCGACGATCATGATTTGCTCCCGCGGGAAGCATGCGGCGAAGGGCGCGATCTGGCGATAATACATGCTCGCCTCGATGATGTGCCGCCCCTGCGCCGTCTCGCAGAGTTGGTCGGGCGCTGCGATCTGCTCGTCTTTGAGCCAGGTATGCTGGTAGTGCGACCGCGCCCGGTCGACCGGATCGCGCACGACATAGACGATCTTCACACCCGGAGAGGCCGCCTTCAGCCTCTCCGCCACACCGGGGAAACGGTCGGAGGTCGAGTAGTTCGGCGAGACATCGCCGCAGATCTTCGTTGGGTCGCGGAACAGGCCACGATACCAGTCATAGCCCTTTTTGTGATTGAGCTCGGCGATGAAATAGTCGGTCTCCTTGATGTCGGAGACACAGATACCCTCCACCTGACCGAGGAGCGAATAGAGCGTCGTGGTCCCGGCGCGGAGCGCGCCCACCACCACGAAATCGGGAAGCTGTCGGGTCATATGCTGCCGGCCAAAGCCGCCTCTGGCGTGCCCGGATAGCCGAGCCGCTGCATCTGGGTCCAAAAGGCGTCGGGCAAGCCCGCGAGATCCTGTGGGCCGAGATCCTGGCGCCACCGCCCGATAGACCGGGGCGAGATGGCATCTTTAGTCGCCGCGTGATGGGCGAGTTGATCCACATCGCCAAGCCCCGCGGGCACCCGCTCCAACACATCCGGGGAGTATTCGAGCGACAGCCAGTCGAACAGCGGCGGCAAATGCTCCTCCGGCGCCGAGACCATGTCCTCGTATCGAAGGGACCGCATCCTCGCCGGTGCCCGTTCGCCGAAATGGTGACATTGGCGGTTCGCCCGTACCCAGCGCGCCGCGGCGGAGGCAAGATCCGGGTAAAGGCCCGCCCGCCTGTAGGACGACGCCACATCCAGCCCGTCACGATAGATATAGACGAAGCGCGCGTCCTCGAAAGTGCGCGAAATCTCCCTCAAACCCATGGTGTTATAGGGCGTCTTGTCGCCCCATCGGGCCGCGTGGAACCCCGATTTCTCGCCGAGATGGAGGAAGAAGGCCTCGAACAAATAGCGAAGCTTGCGCTGGCGCCGCGGCAGCTCGACCGCCTGTGCTGCGAACTCGTTGAGGTTCGGCAAGCCGAAGGTTGGGAAATGGCGGTGCTTCTCGAAGAAGGCGCAGAACAACCAGACCCGCAGCCGCCAAGGCAACAAAAACAGGCGCGGCCAAGTTCGGATGATCTCGCCCATTTCGTAGGTTTCTGGCGGGATGTAGACCTGCTCTGTCGCCACCACCACACGGCGCAACAGAGTGTTCCCGGAGCGGCCTGCCCCGACGATGAAGATTGGGAATGATGCCGCCATCACACCCCCCGACCCCGCATGCACCCGCAACTCACGGGCCTGCGTCTCTCACGCAGTGGTTACTCAAACGCGGTACAACCCTGCCGCGCAGGACCGCTATATGCCAGGGCAGTCGTTAACCGGCCGGTCGGCACGGCCTGGGGCGCGGTGCCGATGCAACACCCCAGCCGATCCGTCTAGGCAGGAACGCCAACCGCTTCCAGCGCGCGCGCCGCGGCGCTCTCCAGCGGGATCGTCTCTCCATGCACCTTGTGGCTGCCCGCCGGGCGCGCGACCCAGAAGCACCCGTCCGGATGGTGCTTGGAGTTGTTCACCTGGCCGACCAGCGCAAAGAACTCGGCAAAGGGCGCGGCGGTCCCGTCTGCACGGGCCATCGACAGATCCTCGGCCACCTTCTGGATGAAGTCGCAGCAGAAGAACACCCGGGTCCCGTCACGCTTGGCGGAGAAGACCGATTTACCATCGGCCATCACGGCCTCCATCGCCTCGGCGCAGGCGATGGCATCGGCCTCGGACTCATAGCTCGCCCAGGCCTCATGGGTCATCACCGGCTGCACGCTCCAGCCCTTGGGCGCACCAATCCACTCCAGCAACCGATCGAAATCCCGTGCGCGGTAGACGAATTTGCCGCCGATATCCTCATAGGCGAGGTTGGCCTGCTGGCTCAGGGCCGTGACGAAGATGATGGCAGTGTCGTCGCCGGCCATCTCCATCGCCTTGCCGATCAAGCGGTCCATCTCGACATAGCCGGAGCGAACCGCATGGCCGTAGGACGCCATCTCCTCCGCGCTCGGCTTCACACGGTAGGCGTCCGGATCCATGTGCCGCCAGTAGCGGTGCTGGTAAAAGGCGACGCAGTTACCGAAGAAGAACGCCACCTCCGGCTTCAAGCGCTTGTATTCATGCGCGAAGACATCGAAGGCGAGCAGATCCAGCACCGTCGCGCGTCCCCATTTAAGGTCTCGCTTGCTGGTCTTCTCCGCCAGGATCTGGCCGACCGCCTTGCGCACGGTGGCGAAGGACAAGCCGTGGCTCAGCACGAAACGTCCAAAGGCAAGCGCCTGACTCAGCCCCGATTTCGCGTCCGGGTTGGCGTGATCCGCGACCTTCGAGCGGACAAAACTGTGGAAGGCGTCATAGTCCGGGATCGATGGCTTCACCTGGTCCGACCATGGGTCAGGCATCAGGGTGATGTGCTTCGACGCCGCCGGCGCCGCATTCATGACGCCGAAGACCAGGGTATCGCGGCCGGCCTCGGCCAGCTTGTCCCACAGCGCTGGGATGGACACCTTACCACCCTCGTCAAGCTGATTGACGCCGTGAACCTTTTGCGGCTCGCCGGTGTGGAAGGTCACCCATTGCACCCAAGGCTCTAGATCGTCATCCGTCGTTGTGGTGACAAACACTTCCGACCGGCCGTGGAGCTTCTTGAAGTTCGGTAGGATCCCCTCGGCCATGTATTTGTCGAGGAGCGGCGGGCAGAGCTCGTTCAGCTCAAGCACCAGAGCGCGGGTCGGAAAGGAAGGCGCCACATTCATGATACCAAAACTCCTACGTTCGTTTGCCGGTCCTAACGCGATGACGCTGGGGCAATAACACAATTGTTAACAAATTTCCTGCCCTGCTTGCTTCGCAGGTGCAAAAAATTTGGCAGCATTGCGGCGTGACCAAACACCCGTAGCCCAAACGACGCATCACGAGCGCAGACTGTCAGCGAAGATAATCACAGAACCAGCTGCTTTTCATTGATTTTCTATGGTTCAATTCGTTACGGCTGCACCTTTGGGTGGAAACTTGACTGAGAGTTTCGTGTGGGAATTTACCCACGCTGATGCTAGACGGCACCGCTAGGGCGCGTATTTGCTATCCGTGGGTTTGTGCGATGCAGACAGTCAGTCGTGTCTTTGTTGCGGGTCGATTGCCGCAGATCCGCCTGGCGGCTCTTGCGTCGGGCGAGGTCCAGTGGCCGGTCTTTGCACTCTGTCTCGCCCTTTTTGCCGGCGCAGTTGCCGTCAACGGTTTCCCGTTTCTGATCACGGACACCCTGCGCTATGGCGGCGCCCTGCCGGGCCTGCCGGATGCGCCGGTCTTGCTGAATTTCGTGATGCAGGCGCCCTTTGCCCTGGCGGGATTCTGGGGATCCGCCGCCGCCGGCATGCTGGCCGCTGCCTATGCCGCAGCTCGACTGGCGACGCATCCAGCCCTGCGCAATGGCTGGCTCCTCTTCCCGCTCCTTGCGCTGGTCAGCCTGCAGTATCTCTATGCGGGCATGATCGGCACTGAGATCTGGTGCTTCATCGCCCTCGCCCTGATCGCGGCCCAGACCGAAGGGCGGAAGATCTGGCTGCTCGATATCGCACTGATCGGCATCGGTGCGCTCAGCCACAATTCCCTTATGGCGGTCAGTCTGGGCGCCATCGGCCTGACCTTGGCGCTGTTCCCACGGCATTGGCCAAAACTCGCCGCGGCGCTGGCCGGAGTGCTTGTGGCCATGGTCGCCGAGAAGGCGATCTTCGCCCTGACGCTGCCGGGCGAGACCCCGATGAAGTACACCTACATCTCCGGCGAGATCCTATCGAACCACCCACATATCCGGGAGGGGTTCTGCGCCGAGCAACCCGAGGCGCTGTTCTGCGTCTCCCCCTATGCCGAGTACATCGAGGCGCGCCGCGCCGCGCCAGAAAACCAAGACAAGATCGACCGGAAGTTTCCACTGATGGCATCGCAACCCTTCGTCTGGGGTCCGAATTCCTTTTGGACCCACGACTCGTTGCTGCCGGTGGAAGATCGCATGACCCAGGCCGAGAACGAGGCGGCGGGCAAGGCGCTTTGGGACTACGCTCTGCGGAACCATTTCGGCTCGTTCCTCGCGGTGATGCCCACGAAGATCCAGCGGTTTTGGCAGTTCATGCCGCCGGGGATCTTTGCGCGTTTCGACACCTGGTATGCGGATGAGCGCAAGCATCGCCACGCCGAGGCTTGGGAGCCTGCGCTGGCCGGGTACCACGACTCCCTGCAGGCGCAGGGCCTGTTCCTGAATTGGAGGTACCAGCGCGCCTCGCAGATCCTCGTGCGCACCATGGCGGTGGTGGGATTACTGACACCCCTGGTGCTGCTTTTTGCTGCACGTTCGGAGGTTTGGCGGCTGTCGGTGCTGTTCGCGGGGTTCTTCGTCGGCAACCTTGCGGCGGTGTCGATTGCCGGGGCCATTGTCGGGCGATATGTCGAACGCGCCTACCCCTTCTTGGGCCTCAACTGTGTGCTGCTGGCCCTGGTGCTGGTCGAGATCGTCCGGCGTTGGCGGGCAAGGCAGGCTTAGAGCGGAACCCTCGCTCTGCGGAGTATCCGACCCGCCAACTGCCCCCACGCCGCCCGACGCTAAGGCGGATCGGGCACCGGCCGGGCTGCGCGGGCGCAGTGGACTGGTTTGGCACCGGACGCACCGCGTACCAGCAGGAGTCGCATCGGCAAGAAGCCTATTGCGGGCCGATGTGATCGGCCATCGTTACCCGCGGAAGGCACGCAAATCCGCCTTTACGGTCCGGCGGCAGCAAAGCAGCGCCGCCGCGGTCGCCACCAGAGCCCCGACCATCGCTAGCCCCAGCTGCTGCAGGTCCGACAACCCATAGGCACCCGAAAGAATCCAATGGGCCAATGCAAAAGGGGCGGTCACCGCCGTCGGCACCAAGAGACCGAGCGTCAGAGCCCGCAGGTCGAGCGGCGCACAACGCCGACCCCAACCCCAGAACCGCGCCAGATACCCGACGGTGAAAGCGGAACGCGCAAAGGCGACCGCCGCGATCCCAAACGGTATCGCTGCCAGGACCATGGCGAGCGCGATCAGCGCCCGCTCCGCCGCCATGCGCACCCTCAGACCGGTTTGCCCCGTCGCCATGAACAGATTTCCCATGCCTGACACGGCCGTCTCGACCGCAACCGCCGGCGCGGTCAGCGCAAAGATCAGGCCGATATCGCGCCACTTATCAGACAGGGCGACGGCGAAGCTCGCCTCGGCCGATACCGCCAGCATCGCCATCGGCGGTATCACGATCAGCGCCAGCAGTCGCGTCGCCGCGGCATAGAGATCGGCGAGCTTTTGCGGGTCGTCCTTCGCGCGCGCCATGCGGACATAGACGACGCGGCCGACCGGTCCGGCGATGCCAAAGCTCGGCAGGCGCATCACCCGCTCGTTCATCGCATAAAGGCCGAGCGGCGTCTCACCCAGCACCCGGCCCATGGCCAGCACCGGCAACTGCCGCTGCACGGTGTAGAGGAACGACACCGCCACCGTGTCCGTGCCAAAGCGCAGATGCTCCCGCAGATGGTGCCGCGCAAAACCCATCCCCGGCCGGAACCGGGACAGCGCGGTCAGCCCCACCAGAGTGATCACGGCAATCGCCACCTGCTGGGCAACCAAGGCCCAGACGCCGTAGTCGAGGAAGGCCATCGCGATCGCGAGCGTCAGGGCACCCAGGGTTGCGGCCATCTGTACCCGGGCAATGGCGCCGAACCGCTCCCGCCGCTCCAGCTCCGCGCTCGGCACCGCGGAAATCGCATTCAACAGCGGCACGGTAGCGAGGATCGCGACCATGCCGAACAGCGCGTCCCGGCCATAGACCCAGGCGAGCAGCGGCGCCATCGCGGTTACCACCGCCGCAAGGCCCAGTCCAAAGGCTGCGAGGAACCAAAAAACGCTCGACCACTCCTCGACATCGTATCCGGTCGAGCGGATCAGCGACCGTCCCAGCCCCGCATCGCTGAGGATGTTGGTGAAGATCACCACGGTCATGGCGATTGCCATCAGCGCAAAGTCCTCGACCTCGAGCAGCCGGGCGAACAGCGGCAGCACCACCACCTGCGAGATCGCGAGGCTGGCCCGTGCGAGCGTCAACCAGCCGACGCTGAGCATAAAGCGCCGCGCCATCAGTCCCAGTCCCGCAACCGTCGCAACCGCAGCTTACGCACGCACCGTCTCCCCAGCGCCCGTCCCGCGTCAAAGCGCTCCCTCGCTTCGACGATCTGGCAGGTGCGCGCAAGGGGCCACAGAGGCCGGCGCAGACTTCACTGCGCAGTGGCGCGATTGTGCACTGCGGCGTGAATGGTGTATCGTAAACAAATTGATGGTTTGGGTGGGTATGCGTGATGTTTGAAACTGCCGAAGTAACCGCCGCCCCAGAGGCGCCTGACAGTGCCCCGAAGTCAAAGCAAGACCTTCGACCGCTTTGGTTCTGGGCCATTGCCATAGCGCTGCTTTGTTTGGGATTGGCGCTTCGGCTGAGCAATCTTCTAGGCGGTCGCGGGCTCTGGCTCGACGAACTCTATCTGGCGCCCAACGTGCTTGACCGGGGTTTTGTTGAGCTTGCCTCCCCCCTCATCAACCAGCAGGTCGCACCGCTCGGCTTCCTGGCCGCGTCCAAACTCGCGACATTGCTGCCTGTCGATGCAGAGATCGGGCTGCGGTTGTTCCCGTTTCTGGCGGAGGCATCGGGCGTGGCCCTGTTCCTCGCGCTGATGCTGCGAGCTGGGGCAAGCCGGACCGCCGCGGTGATCGGGCTCGCCTGCGTCTGCCTCCTCAACCCGTTCGTCCGCCACGGGCCGGAATTCAAACAGTACGGTACAGAGTTCTTCGTAACGGTCTTGGCGGCACTGATTGCGCTTACAGTGCTGCAGCGGCCGACCCTCGGCCGCCGTATCGGGCTCGCCGCGGCGGGCGCCCTCGCCTGCTTGCTTTCGCTCACCGCACCTTTTGCCTTGGCGACCGGCGGGATCCTGTTGTTTTTTAACGATCTTCGCGCCCGGGACTGGGCTGCGACAGCGGGCACCGCGGCGACCGGTGCGTTATGGATTGGGGTTTTCGCGCTGGGCGCCATGGCGATCCTGAACACCGGCACCCAAGACGAAATGCAAGGCACGTTCTGGAGCTGGGCGTTCCTGCCGCTGCCGCCCTCCCCCTACACTGTTGAGTGGTTGATCCGCCGCCTCTTTGACCTGTTCCGCGAGACCTCGGGGTTCCACGATGTCGGCGGGCTCGCCGTGCTGTTCGCGGCCCTCGGCATGGCGGTGTTCTGGCGGGACCGGCGGTGGGTCGTCCTTGCGCTTCTCCTCGGGCCATTGGCCTTCGCCTTCTTCGCCTCGGCCGCACAGCTCTATCCGTTCCACGGCCGGTTGCTGCACTTCGCGACCCCAGGCTTGGTGGCCTTGGTTGCCGTCGGCACAGCGGCGCTGGCGGAGAGATTGGCTTCTGGCCGCGGGCGCGCGGCGGTGACGGTTCTTTTGGCGCTCCTCCTCGTTGTGCCCGGCGCGCGGGCGACGGTCGAGAATGCTGCGCGGACCACCCCCCCCTTCGAACGCGAAGGCGTCGAGCGGGTAATCGCGCAAGTCCTGCGTCAGCGAGAGGCCGGGGATCTGATCTATCTACATGCGAAAGCGGTCGCCCCGGCCCTTCGCCACAGCGAACGCACTGGAACACCACTTGACCCTTACATGATCGGCAGGGACCCGATCGCCGGCCCTGCCCATTTCCTGCAAGATGTCGAGGCGCTGGCGGCGCGCGGCGGCAGGGTCTGGGTGGTGATCGGCGCAGGATGGCTGGGCACCGGAACCGCGGACATCGCAGACTGGATCACCGACAACCTGTTGGTCCAATTCGCGCAGCCAGGTGCCGAGATCCGATCGGTCGAGGCGCGGGCCGTGCTGCTGGACTTCGGGCCGGGCGGTACGGATGGACCGCGGCTGATCACCGGCGACCCGGGGCCCTACCGACCGGACCAGTTTGGCGATTTTCCGCAGCCCTAGCGGTGCGAGTACTTAATTTCGCACCGCCAGAGCGCTTTCCGACCCGACTGCATCGGTTCTGACGCTCCAAGATATTGCTCGGTCGCATTTGCAAGACGCCAATCTGAGTCAGATTGGCTCGCAAATGCTCGAGGCGCGCGTTGCCATGGATCGACTTCCATCGCCATTTGAATGGGTTACCATTTTCCCGACGAGCCTCACCCAAGAGTTTAAGTGTCTCGGTCGATCCACCAGGGCCGCATCGGCCCTATGCGCTGGTTGCCCTAGCCCGCGGCCACTGCCGTGTCCTTGCGGCGCGGAAACAGACGACGGCGGTAAAGGCCTAGCATCCGGCGGGCCGTGAGCGTTCGGCTCGCGAATCTGTCCTCGCCCCGATCTGCCGTGCCAGGGTCCCGCAGCAACCGCTCGTAGCGCGCGGCGAGCGAGGCAGCCGCATAGCGGTCTGCGCAGACCGCCTGCCCCTTGCGACCGATCTCCCGCGCCTTTGCCGGGTCATCGCGCAACTGGGCCAAGGCCTGGCGCGCTTCCGCCGCCGGGCAGACGATGGCGAAATCCCCAAAGGTCCGACCCAGCCGTGGCTCCACCACGCAGGGTCGCGCCATCAACGCCGCTTCGACCACCGTTCGACCGAAGGCCTCCACCCAACGGGGCGCGGTGAAGTAGGAAAAAACGTCCAGGCTGTCGAGGAACGCGCGCGCCGGTTCCGCACCGAAGGGCAGCACCTCCCACGCACTGCAGTCGACGCCGAGCCGGTCGAGCTCCTCCACCGGGCAGCCGAGGACCCGCACCGCCCAACCGTCGTCCGACGGCAACGTGGCAGCGATCTCCGCGGCAGTGGCCGGCCATTTCAAGGGATCAGCCCTTCCGTGTCGCCCGACCACCGGCCTTTCACCGGAAAAGATCGCCCGACCCGGCACCCACTCCGATGGGTCGAACAGGTTCAGCCAGTCCTCGGAAGCAAGTCGGATCGCCGGCGTGAAACTCTGCAGCTGATGCCGTGTCACCGCGGAAATCGGCGCCCACCATGGCCAAACGCCAAAGGCGCGCCGAACCCGCCAGGCCGTGGCGAGAGGGTCATATTCCAGCGAGCCATCGCCGCGAAACGGCGGCTGATGGGTCACGATGACCGACCGCTTGGCGCGCAGATCGGCGCGCCCCTCGAACCCACCGAAGAAGAGCAATGGGTTATGGAAGAACGCTAACTCTGCTGTCACGGCGCTGCCCGACGGGACTTCCTCGACGCCTTCTAGATCGCGCAGCGCCAACACGGCCTGGTTCACCGGGTCGCGTGCCGGATCGAAGAAGCTGGAAGCGACGAAGAGCAGCCCGACCTTTGCGCCGTTCGCCGCGAGGGTTCGGCAGTCGGCGCTAAGCGCGGCGGAGGTGCCGCCCGCAAACCGCGAGTCGGCCACCAGCAGAACATCGACCTCGACCATCGTCCCCCGGACCTCTCGCGGCGTCCTTGCGCCGCGCGGCCACCCTTAGCATGGAACGGCGGGAGGAAAGCGGGACATCCACCGATCAGGCTCGTTTTACGTCGCGACCGCGAGCTCAGGTTTCGGATCCGGCCGCCACTCCGCGAAACAGCGCCACGCACACTGTCTCGGCAATGGCACAACCAGGCCATTCGCCCACGATGTCCGAACTTCGTCAGCAGCGAATCGATGCGTGTCCACCAGGAGCGGGCTACACCTATTGGGTCGTTGTTCTGTTAAATTCTGGGTTCTGAAGTTGTGCGTCCAACGAGTCCGAGGCCGCAGCGAGCGACAGACCGCAGACCGAGGACTAAGACGAAAAATGTGTGATGACTTTCCCGATGACCGTGCTTAGCTTTTTCAGGGTCGTGTGTTCTCGTGAGGAGTCTGGCGCGCCAGCGGCATGTTGGCGTGTGGATTGCGGTGGGTTTTCGATAGTTCGTAAATTGATCAACCTAGTCATTTCTGCAGTCGCCGGGTATGGCGGCCGTTTTCAAGAAAAGGCTGCATTTCTAAAAGAGGTAGTGAGTGACGATTCAGGGAGCGCCAATATTTCAGGTGCAGCGATTGTTTTCGGGCCTAGCTGACATGCCGCGGATTACGCGGGAAGGCCTCGCCAACAAGATCTTCGACGTTTGCGTTGTGGGTGCAGGACCCGCCGGGATGGCAGTGGCGCTCGCTAGCCGCCGGCGTGGATTGTCGGTCTTGCTGCTTGAATCGGGGGGCGCCGGGCCAACCGCATCGACCCATGACTTGTCGCGGGCCGAGTTCACGGAGGGCTCCCGCCATGCCGAGGTCGAGCATGTGTCCTGTCGCGCCGTCGGTGGTACATCGCATTTCTGGGGCGGGCGCTGCGTGCCATTCGATCCGATCGATTTCAGCAGCCGCCCGGGACTGCGCGACGCGACATGGCCAATCAGCTATGCGGAAATGCAGGCCTGGCATGGCGAGGCTGCCCGCTTCCTCGGCTGCGGGGAACAGTTTACCGACCCGTCCGATTTCGGCCTGCACCCAGACAGCGGGCTGCATGCGGATGCGCTGGAACAATGGTCGCCCCAGACAAACATGCTGCGGCGTCACCGCCGGGAGCTCTATGGGAAGGACGGGCCCGAAATCCTGACCGGTGCCACAGTGACTGGTTTCGACTACGACAACGACCCGACCCAGCAGGTGCAGTCGGTGAGCGGGCTCAAGGTCGTTTGCGGAGGAGAGAGCGCCGTTGCGCGGGCCCGCCACTATGTCTTGGCCTGCGGCGGGCTCGAAACAACACGTCTTCTGCTGGTCGAGCAGCGCCGCACGCCCAGTCTCTTCGGCGGCGATGGCGGTCCGCTCGGGGCCTACTATATGGGCCACATGACGGGCGTGATCTCGACGCTTACCTTTGGAGACGCGTCGATGAGCGACCAATTCGATTTTTTCCGCCTCTGCGATCGGCAGGTCGCTCGGCGGCGATTTTCGCTTTCGGCGGAGATGCTGGAGCATCATGAGCTGTCGAACATCGTGTTTTGGGTCGAAAACTTGCCAATTGCCGATGCCTCTCACCGGTCGGGCATCCGGTCGCTGAAGCTGCTGGTGCTGTCGCAGCCCTGGCTTGGACGCCTGGTGGTGCCGGAGGCGATCCGCCGTTACATGGTCACCGACGGCGCCATCGACTGGCCGTCGCATATGCGCAATGTCCGGGAACAACCCGGCGCAACACTGCGCGAGCTTTGGCGCCTGGTTCGTTCGAAGTATTTCGAAAGCCCACCGCTGCCGGAGCGTTTGATCACGTCGACCCGCGGGCGCTACGCATTGCGCTACCATGCCGAACATCTGCCGAACAGCGCCAATCGGGTCAGACTGGGCAATTCGACGGACCGGTTGGGGATGCCGCGCATCCGCATCAATTTCCGCTATGGCGATGCCGACTCGCGCTCGATTCTACGCGCGCACGACCTCCTGATGGGGGGGATCAACAACACCGACGCGATGACGATGGCCTATGTCTCCGAGCCGCAGGCGCGCGAGGCATCGATCCGCGACCAGGCGACGGATGGCTACCACCAGATCGGAACGACCCGGATGTCTGCCACCCGTAGGCACGGCGTCGTCGATGAAAATCTCCGGGTGCACGACTTCGACAATCTGTTCGTGGCGTCGTCGAGCGTCTTTCCCTCCTCTGGCCAATGCAACCCGACCTTCCCACTGGTGGCGTTGTCGGCGCGGCTAGCCTCCCATCTCGCCGAACGCGACAGCTCGCAAGAGCGGCCGGCCTCGGTTAGGCTCACCGCCTGATGACGCTACAGGGTCCTATCCAACAACCGGTGCAGCGGCCGGTTCTGCTGACAGCAGAGACGCGAGAGCACATCATCGTCTCGCTCTGGATCCTCGTCACCTACACGCAGTTTCCAAAGGACGAGCTGCTGCTTTATCCGTTGGCGCTCTACTTCGCCTACGCCACGGTGCGGGACATCAAGAAGATCGAGCCGCTGCTCTATGGCGGTTGGATCCTGTTGATCTTTCCGATTTGGTCGATCCTCGCAACGATTTGGGCGGTGGTCCCGGTGCAGTCGCTGAAATCGGGGCTGCAAGTGGCCCTGACCATGGTGATCTGCTTCTATGCCGCCGCCTGGCTGACGCCGCGCCGCATCATGCTTTCGGTGTTCATCGCGGCCTCTGTGATCGGGCTTTTGAGCCTAGGGTCTGCGGTCTCTGGAAGCGAGGCAGCGATCGGCGTGTTCACCCACAAAAACGTGCTCGGCGCGAACATGACCATCCTGCTGGTGACGAGCCTGTGCGTCATGCTCGACCGGGGTTTTCCGCAAACCATCCGTCTGATCGCACCCGGGATGGCGGCCATCGCCTTTATGCTGGTGGTGTTCAGCCAATCCGCCACCGGGCTCCTGCTCTCGCTCGCAGGCATGGCAATGGTCTTGGGCGGTGCGATTTTCGTCGGCGAATCCTCGATCCTGCGCCTTGACCGGTTGGTCGTGCTCTGCGCAACGGGCGCCTGCGGTTTTCTCGGGCTCTCGATCATAGCCTCGGTGCTGCACATCGATCTCGTAGGCGATGTGCTCGACGCGGTTGGGAAGAACCGGACGATCACCGGGCGCACTGTACTCTGGGATTACGCCCAGGGCGAGATCCAGGACAGACCGCTTCTCGGGGTCGGCAATGGCGGGTTCTGGCGGTGGGAGCAGTCGCCTCTGGTCCGGCGGATCTTTGAGGAGTTCCACAAATCGCCCCGCCACGGCTTTACGTTCCACAACAGCTATTACGAGATCATCGTGCATCTCGGCTATGTCGGTCTGGCCTTTGCGGTAACTGCGTTGAGTTGGGCGGCATTCAAGATCCTCCGCGGCCTGCTCGGCTTTGGCGGCATGCCTATGGTCTTCTTCGCCACGATCCTCATGATCGTCTTCGCACGATCCTTCGTGGAATCGGACCTTTTCCGGCAATTCGTGCTGACGCATATGCTGGTTTGGATGGGCGCGCTCTTTGTGGTGAAGGAGCAGCTTGCCATCAAATACGCGCGGCAGCAGATGCGGTTGCAGCAAGCCTATGGCGGCTGATCGAGCCTTTCGTAGAAAGGCGGCCATGGGAGAGGGCAGAAGGGGCGGGCGCCCTGCTGCCCTGCGCTCTCAGTTCTGAGGCGGCTCTTCGATGATCGTGAGTTTCACCTCGATCACGTCGGACGGCTGCACTCGGGCATCGCGGCCGACCCACATCTCCTCTAGCCCCGCCTCGGTCTGACGCAGCACGGTGAAATCGACCCGCGTTTCAGCCACCTCGTCCAGGGTCGAGGCAGCGCCCATCTCCACCAGCATTTCCTGCATGGTCCCGGCGCGCTCCTTCAACAGCTCGATCTGCGCCCGGGCCTTCTGCAGCTCGACCACCGCCTCGGTCGACCGCCTTGCGCGCAGGTCAATGATGTCGCGATCCGCCTCGCTCAGCCGCTGCCGCGCCCGGAAGCTCGAAGTCTGCAGGTCAAGCTCCCGCCCCTCCAGATCCACCAAGGTCCGCTGCAGGTCGAGCAGCACCGGAGAGCGCGCCAGCCCGCGATCCACCAGGCTCTCCAGATCGCCCACGGCCTTTCGGACCCGGGCGAGTTGCGCATTCAGGCCGATGCCCTTGGCGTCGAGCGCCTCCAGCTCGGCATTCAGCAACGATTGCAAGTCCTCGATCGAGCCCACTTCTCGCTCCAGCGCCTCGCGCCGGGCGTCGAAGATGGTCTGCTCCTCGAGGAAAACGGCCTGCATCGCCTCCGACCCGTCCGGATGCGGAATGCCGGTGGGAAAGCGAAGCTCCTCCACGCCCTCGCTCTCCGCCGACAGCCGTATTTCGCGGGCGCGCAGGCGGGCCAACTCGACCCGAGACGAGAGGAAGGAGCCGCGTGTGCGGATCACTTCGGTCGGCGATACACCGCCCTCGACCAGGGTCCGCAACCCGCCGGCCAGCGCCATCGCCTGCACCACGGTCATGCCCGGGCTGAACGCATGTTGGCCGGGATTGTCGACATCTCCGATCACATAGATCGGCCGGAACTCGACCACCTCCACCGCCGCACTCGGCGGCTCCGCAAGGCTCACACGGGTCTGCAACCGCTCCGAGATCTGGAAGGCAAGCTCATTGGTGGTCAGCCCCGCCGCGCGCATATCGCCGGCAATGGGCAGCGAGATCAGACCCGTCGGCCCGACCGTGTATTCACCGGTCAACGCCGTCCAGTTTTCATAGGTGCCGGTGGTCTCATTCCACGCGACCACCCGCACCAAAAGCCGGTCCTGCGCCCCCAGCGCCAACGGCTCCGACGCCATGGCACGTTCGCCAAGCCCTGCCCAAATCACCAGAGCCACCAAAATCATCGCCCGCACGGAACGCCACAGCATCGCGTGATAACCCTCTTCATTTTGCTCAAATTGTCATCCAGAGCTTGTCATCAGAAAGGGTCAATTGCGACGACGCAAGCAATGCTGCGCCCGCGGCGACATTCGTGGCGAGACTGTGGCTTCCATCTGTCGCATCGCAGCGCGAAACTGCATGGGCGACTGGGACATCGGTCGCGTAGAGAGGGCCGGTTGGGGACGGGATGAGGCATGGGCGGATCGATCGCTGCGATTGTGCCGACATTCAACCGCGCGCATTTCCTTCGCGAGTCGCTCAGGGCGCTGCTGGCCCAGACCCGACCCTTGGCCGAGATCATCGTCTGGGACGATGGATCCACCGACGGCACCGCCGAAACCGTCGCAGCGCTCGAAGGACCGATCCGCTATTTCCGGCAGGACAATGCGGGCAAGTCCCGCGCGCTGAATGCCGCGATGGACCATGTCTCGGCTGACTACATCTGGATCTGCGACGACGATGACCTGTCGCGGCCCGATGCGGCAGAGCGTCTGGCAGCCGCGCTCGACCGGGCCGATGCCGGGGTGGCCGCGGGCAGCTATCTGCAGTTTTGGCTCGACGAGACGACAGGCGCGCGGACCGAGGCACCGCCCGGCTATTGGCCGGATCTCTCCTCCGGCTCGGTGCTGCGGCACCTGCTGGAAGACATCTTCCTGTTCCAAAACGCCACGATGGTGCGCCGCGACGCCTACGCCCTGGTGGGGCCGTTCCGCGAGGATCTGCCCCGATCGATCGACTACGACATGATCCTTCGACTTGCGGCGCGCTATCCCGTGGCGCTGATCGACGGCGTGTTGTTCGAGCAGCGCAAACATTCCGGCGCCCGCGGCCCATTGAATGCGCGCCACGCGGCGGATCAGTCGGAGACGGTTTGGCTGCAGACCGATCAGGCGGTGTTGGCGGGCCTGCGCCCGCTGCTGCCGCTGTCGCTTTATGAGGCGATGTTCGACACCGACGAGCCTGCCCTCGCCGCCCGGGCCGCCCTGATGCAGCGCGCTGGCGTGTATGCGCGCCGCGACGACTGGGCCCCGGCGTTGGAGGATTTTAGCGCCGCTGCAGAGATCGATGCGGGACCGATGACCCCTCTAGAATGGCGGATCTGTCGCCGCGCGATGGAGGGGAAGCACGGGGTCGGCGCAGGCATGCAATCGGCAAGGCGGCGGCAGGCTGGCGCCCTACGGTCCGCGGGACCCGTAGGGCGCGACATCGCCGCCGCGCTTGCCCGCGGGATCCGTTGGCGCGCACGCCGGGCTCTGCAAAAGCGGGACTTGCCGGGGGCCGCCTCGGTCCTGCGCTATGCCCTCGCAACCGGTGGCCTGACGCCGGGCGCCCCGCCTGCCGCCGGCCATGACCGGATCGCCGAGCGCGACCGTCTGCCCACCGAGGCCTATCGCTGGTAGCGGCGCCACACTCCCTTCGCAGTTGCAGCGGTGTTCTAGACAATACCTCTGCGAAACGCGATAGTCGGAAGCGGCAACGGGGCGAGTGTGTGCCCCATGCGATGAGTGGCGCGGGGTGAAGCATGGCGACCGATGCGGCGATGATGCTGTCGACGAGCGATCTGCCTGCCGCCGCCGCCGAGACGCCGCCCGAGGATGTCCTGGTCATCATCCCCGCCCTGAACGAAGAATGCCACATCCGCGATTGCATCCTTAGCCTGGTAGAGGGCGATCCAATCGCCGGGCGTTGTCTGGTCCTCGTAGCCGATGGCGGAAGCACCGACCGGACGGCAGAGACCGTGACCGACCTTTCCCGCAGCCATCCGAATGTCAGGCTGGTGCCCAATCCGGGCCGGCTGCAGGCGGCGGGCGTTAATCTTGCCCTGGCCGACGAGCATGCCGGGCGCAAGATCCTGATCCGCTGCGACGCGCATTCCGCCTATCCGCTAGGCTATGTCTCGCGCCTGGTCGAAACGCTGCTTTCAAAGGACGCGGTCAGCGTCGTGGTGCCGATGGACGCCACCGTCACCGGCGGGTGTTTTCAGCGTGCGCTGGTCTGGGTCGCGGACACCAAGATCGGCGCCGGCGGCGCGCGCCACCGGGGCGGCACGCAGTCCGGCTATGTCGACCACGGTCACCACGCGGCATTCAGGCTCGACGCCTACCGGGCCGCGGGCGGATATGATGAAGCGTTTCGCACCAACGAAGACGCGGAACTGGACCACCGCCTCCGCGCCGCCGGCGGCAAGATCTGGCTCGATGCCGGGATCCGCGTCGCCTATTTTCCACGCTCCACGCCTGGCGGGCTTTGGCGGCAATATCTCCGCTATGGCGACGGGCGGGCGCGCACCTGCCTAAAACACCGGATCAAGCCGGGCCTGCGCCAGATGATCCCAGCAGTGAACTTCATTCTGCTGATCCTGAGCCTGATGCTGGTGCTGGTCACCCCGCTCGGATGGCTGTGGCCTGCGACTTACGCCGCAATCCTGCTCGCCACGAGCCTCTGGGTTGCTGCCGCGAACCGTTCCGCTTGCGGTCTGCTCGCAGGTCTGGCGGTCGGGATCATGCATATCGGCTGGGCGATCGGCTTCCTGACCCGGCTCGCCCGCGGTCATCGGGGGCCTGCGTGACCCATATCGCCTTTTTCGGCCATAACGCGAACGATGCGGCCGTGCGCCGCCGCGCGGTCTCGTTCCTCAAGGCGGGCTTCGACCTGACCGGATTCATGCCGCACCGGGGCGAGCGAAAGCCGGTTGAATGGACCAATGTCGATTTAGGCGAGAGCCGGGATTTCGACTACTCAGCCCGCGTAAGATCGATCTTCACCGGCGGGCGCCAGGCAGCGGGGGAGAGGGCATTTGCCACCGCCGACCTGATTTATGCTCGCAATCTCGACATGCTGGCCACGGCCCACCGGGCCCGGGCCAGAGCCGGGCTCCAAACCCCGGTGGTCTACGAATGCCTCGACGTGCACAAACGCTTGACTGGGCCGGGACCCGACGCGGTCCTGCTGCGGGCACTGGAACGCTGGCTGCTGAAGCGCTCGACGCTGATCACCGTCTCCTCCCCCGCCTTTGAGAGGGAGTACTTCGCCAAGCGCCACGCTGAGCATTACCGGTGCTTTTTGATCGAAAACCGGCTGGTGGAGGGCGACGATTTCCCTCCGCGCCCGGGGGGGCTCGCCTCCGTTGACCCGGCGGCGCCGCTCCGCCTCGGCTGGTTCGGCAATTTGCGCTGCCACCGGTCGTTCGAGGCGCTGAAGCAGATCGCCGCCCGCTTTGGCGACCGCCTGAACATCACCTTTCGCGGCTACACCACACCGGGCGTCTTCGCCGATTTCGAGGGCGATGTGGCGAAACACCCGAACATGCAATTCCACGGACGGTTCCAGGCGCCGCAGGATCTCGCCCAGATCTATCGCGAGGTGGATCTGGTCTGGGCCGGCGACTACTACGAAAAGGGCGCCAACTCGCTTTGGCTCTTGCCGAACCGCATCTACGAGGGCGGCTATTTCGCGACACCGGCCATTGCGCCGAAAGGCACCGAAACGGGGCGCTGGATCGAGGATCGCGGCGCCGGCTTCACGGTGGCGGAGCCGATCGAGCACAGCCTGTCCAGCCTCCTCGGCCAGTTGATAGAGGATCGCGGGGCGATTGCCGAAAGCCGCGCCAAACTGTTGACCCTGCCGCGGGAGACGTTTGTCGAGCCCGCAGGCTTCATCCGACGCTTGGTCGACGCGGCGTTGCGGCAGCCTGCAGAATCGCTGCCGGCTGGCACGGTGGTCTCCGGCGGGTGACATCACCCGGCACCTGACCCGACCGCCAGGATTGGCGAGCATCCTTTGCCGGGAGCGCCTCGGATCGCGGTGTTACGGTTGCGGTTGTTTCATGGACCCGATGCAACCGAGCGAATCGTGGGACAAATCCCTCGACCGCCCCATAAAGCGTTTAAAATTTCTTTGCTGCGACAGCGAAAGCCTGGACGTTATGGCAACTTCATGGTTTCTATGGCGGCAGCGAGGCGAGGGGGTGCTTCGTGCAGATGGGAGCGCGCTTTTGTATTCCGCTCGCCATTTGCACTGGGCAGCACGCTCCTAGAACCGCCCGACAAGATGGCATGGTTGCGGGGTCGATATGACCGGCCTCACAGCCCGCGAGCCACGGGACAGCGTATGGGTGGCTCATCGCGGCCCAATCCGGCCAGTACGGCGCGGGCTAGGTGAGTTTGGTTGTTTACGGGTGGGGGTAACATGAGGTCGATGGACCGATTTGAGAGTGTTGCCGTGGTCATGCCGGTCTTGGACGACTGGCCGTCGCTGGCAAAACTGATCTCGGATGTCGAGGATCTGCGGGGTCCGGGCTCGCCGCGCTTTGTCTATGTGGCCGCGGACGATGGGTCTCGCAACGGCTTTGCCGACAGCGACGAGGATCTGCCCTACGGCGTCGAATTGCATGTCGTGAAGCTCAAGGCCAATCAAGGTCATCAGCGCGCCATCGCGCTCGGATTGGCCTATGTCGAACGCAGCCTCCATGTCGAAGCGGTGGTGGTCATGGACAGCGACGGCGAGGATCTGCCGACCGATGTCTACCGTCTGATCAACCAAGCACAGGCAAACCCTGGCGCACTCGTTTGCGCCAAGCGCGCGAAACGGTCCGAGGGGTTAGCGTTTCGCCTCTGCTACACGCTCTATCGCTGGGTCTTCCAGATGCTGACCGGCAAGACGATCAATTTTGGCAATTTCTCGCTGATCCCGACAGAGCGGCTGCCGAACATCCTCTACAACCAGGGTATCTGGAACAATCTTGCAGCGACCATGCTACGCTCGCGCGTCCCGATGATCTTCGAGCCGACCGAACGCGGCAGCCGCTATTTCGGCGAATCTCGAATGAACTTCGTCGGGCTTGTGCTGCACGGGATCTCGGTGATCTCGGTCTTCTCCGACGTGGTGATCGCACGGATCGTCATCCTGCTCACCATGCTCTTCGCCGTTTTGACGCTGGGCATTCTGGTCACACTCGGCATCAAACTCGAAGGCAGCGTGTTCATACCCGGTTACGCCACAACGGTGATCCTGTTCCTTGCCAACATGATTGTCACCTCGCTCTTTATAGGGTTCGCCGTGGTCATCATGCTTCTCAACACGCGGGTGCTAACCACCTCGCTGCCATCGCAACTGTTCGACGATTTGGTGCTGCGGACCGAACGCTTCGGGACGCTTCCGACACCGACGAACATCGTCGGGGCGGCGGAGTGATCGGGGCCATCGCGGCCGACAAGGAGAACCTGCGCGCGTTTCTGGCAAAGGTGATGCGGTTCGGAATTGTCGGCATCTCGGCGACCGCGCTCTATTTCGCGCTCGCTTGGTCGATGCATCGTGCCGGATTGGTGGTCGAGGTCGCTAGTCTAATCGCCCAGATCATCAGCCTGATCTATTCCTACTACGCGCAGAAGCGCTTCACCTTCGGCGTCGCAGGCGAGCATAAGCGCTTCGGCCCCCGTTTTTTCGTGGCGACCTTGGCGATCCTCGCCTCGGCGCAGACGCTCGTCTGGTTCCTCGACGAGCAGGGGGTGGCGGCGACGCATACGCTGCTGATCAACTCGATCTACTACCCGGCGGCGAGCTTCCTGGTGCACACCTTCTGGACCTTTGCCAAGCCGGACGCGCGGCGCCCCTAACCGGCACGACCCTAGAGAGACGGAGGATGAGATGAGCCATCCCGATGCGGGGATCGTCGCGGGCCCGTCTTGGTTCGCAAAGCTGGTGACCGCAAAGCTGCTGGTGGCGCTCTTCGTCGTGCTGCTGCTTGCGGTCAACTTCGTCCATTTCCGGCTCTTCACCGTCTATGTGGTCTTCTATGCGACCCTCCTCGACGTCGCGATTGCGACCGTGCTGACCGCGCTGGTCTATGTCTTCGCCTTTGGCCGCCGCGCGCTGACGGGTTTCGAAGGGTTCCTTGTCGGGCTGATCTGCCTCCTTGGCGGCTATGCCTTCGCGATCACTGGGCCGACCGTGGTGGACAGGTCGCTGTCGATCTACATCCTCGAAAAGCTCGATCAGAGAGGCGGCGCGATCCAGCAGGACGCCTTTGCCAGCGTCTTCATCGACGAGTATCTGCCGGAACACCGGTTGGTCGATGTTCGCCTGACCGAACAGCAAAGCTCCGGCACCATCACGATTGAGGGGGGCTGCGTCCGCCTCACCGAATGGGGCCGCTCGATCGTCGGCATCACCCGGTTCTACCGAACCAATATCCTGCCGAAGAACCGGATCCTGCTTGGCGAAACCACGGATGACCTGACCGACCCGTTCCGCAACTCGGCCGATGCACCGGACTACGCCTGCGAGTGACCCAGCCAAGTTAGTTGGCGGATCGTGCCCACCTAAGTGCCAGCGACAGCCCAATCGAAGCGCTGCCCTGTGAGAGCGCGCGGCGGCGCTTAGGTCCCGGCGGACCGGCGGCCGGGCAGGCGCTTTCCAATCACCTCGCCCAGCCATTTGCCGAACAGAGGCAGCGCCCGGGGCCTCCCGGCGATGGCGCGCAAAAACCCCAGCGGCCGCCGCGATTGCAGCGCCATGACGCCATCGTTCAATGCCGCCGCATTCTCGATCGCCAGCCGGTACCGCCGCAGGGCCCCCCGCGTGTCCGGGTCCTGATCTGCGCCATGGGTGGCCTCGAAGTCTCGGGCGAAATCGACCACGGCCTGCAGCTCCGCCGCCTTGTAGCGATGCGAGGTCGACCCCGACCACCGAGTGTACAGATAACCGGGCTCCGGCAACGCCCAAACCGTGCCGCCGCGCACCAGCAGATCCGCAATCAGCGCGTAATCCTCGCTGTTGCGCATCGCCTCGCGATACCGCAGACCCTGCGCCTCCAGAAACCCGCGCCGGATCAGGGGTTTCAGAAACCCGGTGCAACGCCGCGCCTCGAACACCCGATTGTCCATGGCCCAGCGAGAGAGATCCCACTGCTCCGGCGCTTTAAGACTCAAGAAAGGCGCGTTGGAGATCGGCGCGCCAGTCTCGTCCACCTCTCGCAGATTGTCGAGGACCGCGTCCGCACCCTTCTCCGCCCCCAAGGCCACCATCCTGCGAAGACGGCCCGGCGCATAGGCATCGTCGGCATCGAGGACAGCAATCCATTCGCCGCGCGCCGCATCGATCGCCCGGTTTCGCGCAGCAGCCGGGCCCGCATTGACCGGATTTTGCACCAACCGCACCCGTGCATCGGCATCGCCCCGCGCCCGCGCCCGCGCCGCCGTCTCGTCCTTCGAACAATCGTCCGCGACGATCGCCTCGACCGATACGCCGTCTTGGCCGAGCGCAGTGTCGAGCGCCGCTTCCAGCGTACCTGCACAATTCCACGCAGCGATGACAACGCTTACATCCACTCGACCGGCCATACTCCCCTCACCACACTGGATTCGCGGTGCAAACGCCCCTTCGATATACGCAATCGCGCCGGCCAAGTCTGCGCGCGCAGCCCGGATCGCAGTTCCGTGCGGAGGTGTCACCGCGTGATGCTCTGTGGGTCACGGTCGGCCGGATTGACGCCATCTGCCCCCAGGGCCGGCAACTCGCGCTTTGCGGCGCAGTGCCGCATGGCTTAGACAAGCCGCTGAGATCTGCGCTTGAGCCCCGGCCAACGCCGCCGGGCATCACTCGCAGGAGGGGGTATGGTACCGAGTGTTGCGCCGTCCGGCCCAGGCGATCAGGGTCCGCGGCCATTATGTGTCGTGATCGTTCAACGGCAGCTCGAGGATTATAGCTCGGGCAACGCATCCTATTTGGCGATTTTCCTCAAGGCCGCGAAGGCCGCTGGATATGCGATCCACATAGTCTTCGCGCCGGAACGATCCTTCAGCAACCGCCCTTGGGCGGGCCTGAATCCGCGGTTCGAGGCGCTTGCCGACAGCGTGACCTGGCCCCGTTCGCTTCGGATCGGGCAGCGTTTTGTAAGCCTATCCTGGCGGGTCTATCGTCGTTTCGCTGTCCGCCTGGTGCAGGAGGCGCTGCGCCGCGCCGGCAGCACTTCCCGCTTCGCACAGGTCCAGAGCTTCCTCGGCAGCCCGCTCGACCCGACCGAGATGCGAAACGTCCTGAAGGCTATGCCGCCGGACACCGCCCGGCTGGTGGTGGCGGAATATAGCTCCCTCGCGCCGGTGCTGGCCGAAATTCCCCCCGGCCCGGCCAAGGCCGCGCTGCTGCATGATCTGTTCGCGCTCAGGGCTGAATCGATGCGTGCGATTGGCCGGGCGCCGGATCATGTCGATATCACCATGGAGGAGGAGGCCCGCCGCTGCGCTGGAGCCGATGCACTCTTCTACGCCTCCGACACGGAACGCGCAGCGTTTGCCGCACATTTGCCCGGCGCGCAGCATATCTGGATGCGCCCGGATGTCGGCCGGCACACTCCTACGACACCGCAAGGTGAGGCGCGCGCCGTGTTCCTGGGCACCCGCCATGCCGGCAATTTCGACGCGCTCGCAGTGTTGATGGAGGAGATTTGGCCTCGGGTCCTCGACCGCCGCCCGGGCTCGGTTCTTTGGATCGCAGGTTCGATCGGCGACGGCTTACCCTCCGCTTGGGCGGCGCTGCCCGGCGTGAAGACGCTCGGCCGGGTCGCGGATCTGGCAACCATCGGCGGACGGCAGTCCGTAGGACTGGCACCGACGCGGGCGGCCAGTGGCGTTTCGATCAAGGTGGCGGAATACATGCGCCTCGCTATGCCGGTGGTCGCGATGCCCATGGCGCTAGAGGGGTTCGGCGACAGCCTCGACGATCTGGCTGAGATAGCAGACACGCCCACCAACTTTGCCGACCGGGTGGTGGCCCTGCTAAACGACGATGCTGCCCGGGCGCACCGCGCCGACCGGGGCTTCCGCGAGATTGGGGCCCGCCTATCCAACGCGGCTTTGGAGCGCTATCTGACGAAGACGCGCGATCCGCAACCTCGCCTCGCCACTGTAAACCGATGACACAGGCCGTCATCGTCATCCCAGCCTACAATGCGGCCGCGACGGTCGCGAGGGCGGTCGAGAGCGCGCTCAGACAGACCGCACTTTGCGCCGTGGTGGTGGTCGATGATTGCTCGAAAGACGACACAGTCCGTGTCGCCGAAGGCTGCGACGATGGCTCTGGCCGGCTAACGGTGCTGCGACAGGAAATCAACCGGGGCCCAGCAGCCGCCCGCAACCGCGCGATCGAGGCAAGCGATGCGCCGTGGATCGCCCTTCTCGACAGCGATGACGAGATGGAACCGGACCGGGTTCGTCAGCTCCTAGACTCGGCGGGCGATGACTGGGACTTCCTCGCCGACGACCTGTGGAAAGTCGCCGAAGGCGAACCGGCAGAGGCGCGCACGCGCCTCCTTTCGCCGAGTGATTTCAAACCGATAACCCTCGATTTGGCGAGCTTTGTCGAAGGGAACCTGCACAGCAGTCGGGGCAATCGCAGCGAGCTTGGCTTCATCAAACCGCTGATGCGCCGTGCATTCCTCGACCGGCACGGCCTGCGCTACGACGATGCGATGCGGCTCGCCGAAGACTACGACCTCTATGCGCGGGCCTTGGCGAGCGGCGCGCGTTTCCAGGTCATCAACCCCTGCGGATACGTCGCAACGGTGCGCCGGACCTCACTCAGCGGCAATCACAGGACCGAGGATCTTCGCCGTATCGTCGAAGCGGATCGCCGACTGCTCGCCCGCCCCGGTCTCACAGACGCGGAGCGCCGGGCGTTGAAGCGGCATTTTTGTCAAAATCAACGCGAATGGTCCTGGCGCAGACTTATCGATTCGGTTCAGGCTCGCGACCCCGTAAGGTCACTGTCCTGTTTTGTGGCACATCCACATGTGGGTTGGTTTTTGATCGGGAAACTGGCAGAACAAGGCTGGTTGCGCCTTATTCGACGCCTTAGTCCGAGTGGCAGCGTTTAACTTTTTGTAAAGTGTTTGAACGCTTAAGTGTTTTGAAGTGCGGCGATCCTCGCCGCGAATTGTTCGTATGTGGGATGCTACACCGTTGTTATTTCACTTTCCGGCACCTTCCTATGAAGCAAGCGCACGCTGAGCGTTGAGGACACAACAAACACGCGATGCGGCGCGTGGGTATCACCGCCCCTTTGAGTCTGGGCGAAGACCGAAAAGGCATAAAAGGTGGGGAAACACAAATTTCCGTTCAGTCTGTTGGCCTTCGGCGCATTTGCCATGGGTGCGTTGTTCTTTGGGCTGTTGGCAGTGACGGAAGACTATTTGATCAGCGCACTCTTGGCGTGGCTGCTGAGCCCAATCCCGGTATTGGCTGTCGGCAGACTTCAAGCACGGTCGGCAAGGCAGGCACGGCGCGCGGGCGAGCCTCGTCGCGCCTAGTGTGATATCATGATCGTCAATCCGACTTTTCCAGAGCGGATGTGACTTAGACTAGTATGCCCCCTTACCCCGCACCAGCATGAGTGCGGTCAGTGCAACGATCCGGAGGTCGTGGGCGAGCCGCCAGCTACGGATATAGTCGACATCCAATAACACCCGATGCTCGTAGGTGGTGTCGCTGCGCCCGCCGACCTGCCAAGGCCCGGTCAGCCCCGGCCTGACCGACAAATAAAGGCTGGCCCACTCGCCATACAGCTTCAACTCGTCGCGCACGACGGGCCGGGGCCCGACAATGCTCATGTCGCCGCGCAAAACGTTCCAAATCTGCGGGAGCTCGTCGAGGCTCGACCGGCGCAGGAAATGACCGACAGTCCTTAAGATCCGAGGGTCGTCTTTCAGTTTGCGTCCCATCTCCCACTCGGCCCTTGCCCGCGCATCGTTCGCGAGCAAATCGTGCAGCACCTCGTCTGCATTGGAGATCATCGTGCGGAATTTGAGGCACATGAAGCGCGTGCCATTCCGGCCAACCCTCTCGTGGCGGTAGACCACGCGGCCACCATCCACCCACCAAATCATCGCAGCAATAGCGAGCATCAGCGGCGCAAAAATCACCAGCATCGCCGAGGCGGCAACCACATCAAAACCGCGTTTTAGTAATCCGTTTGGTCCTCGACGCCTATATGGCGCGGGTTCCGCGAGACTATTCTCAACCTCACTCGACATCATACCCCCCAAATGCGAACCACACCCAACCGCCGGCCACTCCCCATTCGCTGGGGTTGTGCCAACCTACATTATCTACCCGTTCGCGTAACATGACTATACTCACTGATCGCCTTGTCCGCAGCCTTCGCCATTCTTTAAGCACAATCCGCGCCACGAGTCGTCGCATTTTTGTGTCGGTTGGAACGCTGCATCCATGATTGATAATTTGTAAACAACCATTGGTTGAAGCCTCAGAAAGATTGGGAGTTTCTGGCGACATCGTTGGCGCGTTCTGCCCGAAGTTGACTGAGGATTGTGCAATGCAGCGGGAATCTGGTCCGCCACAGAAACGATACATTCCCGCCACTTTTCGTAAACACAGCTCGG
Organism: Pseudomonadota bacterium; assembly: GCA_039513195.1. Lineage (GTDB taxonomy): Bacteria > Pseudomonadota > Alphaproteobacteria > Rhodobacterales > Rhodobacteraceae > Thermohalobaculum. The sequence continues at coordinate 30,843 of JBCCRM010000031.1, forward strand.
CCGACGGCAAGTTTCAACCTCTGGATGTGCGGAACAGCGGCGAATCGATGCTTGAGCCAGTGAATCGGTCTTTGTTGAGGATCAATTGATTCGCCCGGACCGGATATCCGTCTGGCGGAAACATGCCACCAGCCGAGACCGACCGGATCAATCGCGCCGGATCAGCCGTTCCATCTCGGCCCTCTCCGCCTCGCTCAGGGGCGCATCGGGCCTGCTCGTGGGCCGCCTTGCACGCAGAAACAGAATGCACGCACCGAGGCCAAGCAGGAAGATCACCGGCCCGGCGGCCCACAGCGCGGCATTGCCAACCGAGAGTGGCGGGCGCAGCAGAACGAACTCGCCATAGCGGTCGACCAGATAGCGGATTACCTCGGCGTCGCTGTCGCCCGCGACCAGGCGTTCGCGAACCAAAAGACGCAGATCGCGGGCCAGCTCGGCGCTCGAGTCGTCGATCGACTCGTTGCGGCAGACCAGGCAGCGTAGCTCTTTCGAGAGCGCCCGTGCCCGCGCCTCAAGAGCCGGGTCGGCCAGAACCTCGTCGGGCTCCACCGCCTGGGCGGGTGCACTCAGCACAAACGCGGCCAGGAGCACTGCGGCAAAGGCGCGGGTCCTCACCCCCTCCCAAACCTTCCCCCATACCAGGGGGAGGGCTTTCCCGGAGCGCCGCCATTGATCGAGAACGATCATTCCGCGGCAACCGGTGCGGCACGGCGCTTCGCCGCGGCCCCGACCCGATAGCGCCGGTCGGTGAGGCTGACGATCCCGCCGAGGCCCATGACCAGCGCGCCCAGCCAGATCCAGTTGGCGAGCGGCTTCACATAGGAGCGCACCGCCCAGGCATCGCCGCCCTCCTGCCGGTCGCCCAGCGTGACATAGACGTCGCGGAGCAGGCTCGCATCGATCGCGGCCTCGGTGGTGGGCATTTGTTGGACCGGGTAGAACCGTTTCTCGGCGCAGAGCCTGGAGACCGCCTCCCCGCCAGAGCGGAGGGTAAAGAGCCCGACATCCGCGTGGAAGTTGCGCCCGTCGCCGGATTTCAGCGACGCCTCTTGGCCGGGCCCACACCCCTCCAGCGCAAAGGGTGCGCCGAGGGGCACGTGGCGGACGCCCTCGAACACCAACTCGTAGCCGCCGATCGGGATCGCATCGCCTGGGCGCGCGAGGCGGATGTCCTCGCTCTCCCACGCCGTGACCCCGGCGATGCCGAGAACGGTAAGGCCCAAACCGGAATGCGCCAGCGCCTTGCCCCAGTCCGCCCGCGGCAGCCGCAACAGGCGACGCCCACCTTCCGCCAGCCCGCGGCGGCGGATGCCCGCCCGCTCCCAGAGCTCGACGAGAGCACCGAGGATGAGCCAGGCCGCCAAGGCCAGCCCCACCGGCGCCAGCAAGGCGGTCCCCGACTGAAAGCCCCAGGCAACCCCACCAATGGCCAACGCCACCGCCGCCGCCCACCAGAGCGAGGCCATTACCCGACCGGCATCGCCCCTTTTCCACGGGAGCAGCGCCCCGACCGGCAGGGCAATGAACAGCATCACCATGAAAGGCGTGAAGGCGAGGTCGAAAAAGGGCGGACCCACCGAGATCTTCGCCCCATCGACGAACTCGCGGACCAAAGGCGCCAAGGTCCCTACGAACACCACGGCCGCGGCCACCGCCAGCAGGAGGTTGTTGAGCACCAACGCGCCCTCGCGACTGACCGGTTGAAAAACGCCCTCGGAGGTCATGCTCGGTGCCCGCCAGGCGAAGAGCGTCAGGGAGCCGAGGACCGCGACCCCCAGGATCGCCAGGATAAACACCCCCCGCTCCGGATCGGTCGCAAAGGCGTGGACCGAAGTCAAAACGCCGGAGCGCACGATAAAGGTGCCGACCAGGCTCAAGGAAAAGGCAAGGATCGCCAGAAGGATCGTCCAAACCTTAAGGCTCGCCCGCTTCTCGACCACGATCGCCGAGTGCAGCAGCGCCGCGGCGACCAGCCAAGGCATGAAGGATGCGTTCTCCACCGGGTCCCAGAACCACCAGCCGCCCCAGCCGAGCTCGTAGTAGGCCCAGTAGGAGCCGAGCGCGATGCCGAAGGTCAGCGCCACCCAGGCGGCCAGGGTCCAGGGGCGCACCCAACGGGCCCAGGCGGCATCGACCCGCCCCTCGATCAGGGCCGCCACGGCGAAGGAGAACGCCATCGAGAGGCCGACATAGCCGAGATAGAGAAAGGGCGGGTGAAAGGCGAGCCCCGGATCCTGCAAGAGCGGGTTTAGGTCGCGCCCGTCCGGTGGCGCGGGGATCAGCCGCTCGAACGGGTTGGAAGTGAACAGGATAAAGGCGATGAAGGCCACGCCGATCATCGCCTGAACCGCCAGCGCCCGGGCCTTCAGGCCCAGCGGCAGCGACTGACCGAAAGCCGCGACCATCGCGCCGAACAAAGTGAGGATCAGCACCCAGAGGAGCATCGAGCCCTCATGGTTTCCCCAAACGCCGGTGATCTTGTAAAGCATCGGCTTCAGCGAGTGCGAATGGGCGGCGACCAGCCGCACCGAGAAGTCCGATGTCACAAAAGCATGGGTAAGCGCCGCAAAGGAAAACCCGATCAGCAAGAAGGACACAAGCGCCGCGGGCGCCGCCGCGCGCATCCAATCGGACCATCCGCGCTCCGCCCCCACCAAAGGGACGCTCATCTGCACCAGCGAAACGGCGAAGGCGAGGATTAAGGCGAGATGCCCCAGCTCGGCGAGATGTCCTGGCACGGGATCCATCGGCGTTTTTTCCTATCACCACACAACATAGGCGCCCAGACTGCCAGGATCAAAGAAGCGCGCCTGCGCAAATCGGCGCAGCGGCCGTCGACAGCTTCCGGTCACGGCCCGCTGCCATCTGCGTGGTGAACCCGAGGCTCCCGAGAAAGACCGGTCCTGCAGTGCGCGGGGCGCGGCCCGAGGTTGGGGGCCTCCTCGACGGTCCGACCGGGCGCGCAGTGTCGGTGGGTGGGTGGGCCTCGGGCCGCGCCCCGCGGATCAAAGCCCGACCGTCCCTTCCATCAACACGACGCCCGAACCCGCAACGATGACGCCGCTGATCGCCTCCGGCGGACCCAAAACCTCGACGTTCGCGCTGCCTGGCCTGCCCATCCAATGCCCCTGTTCGGCGACGAAATCCGGCCGCCCGATCAGCCCGCGATGCCAGAGATAGGCGGCCATCGCGCCAGTGGCCGAGCCCGTGAACGGGTCCTCCGGCGGCAGCGGCGGCGCCAGCAACAGCCGGGAAAAGGTGTCGCCCGCCTCCGCGCCTTGCACGGTCACCAAAAACGGCTCCATCAGTGCCGCATCCGCACCGCCGACCTGCATCCGCAACGCCTCCAGCCCGGCGACATCCAACTTTGCCCGTCGCAACGCATCGTGATCGCGCAGAACCGTCACGCAAAACGCCGTGCCGGTCGAGACGATCTGCGGCGGTGCCACAACATCCTCCGCGGTCAGCCCATAGATCTCCGCCACTGTGCCGGCCGTTACCGCCGGCCCGAACACCGGCGCAAACTGCGTCATAGCGAACTCCGTCTGCGCGCCACGCCGCCGGATCTCGATCGGCATGACGCCGGCGCCGACCTCCAGGGTGAACCGATCCCACCCCTCCAGCAGCCCAGCGGCCTCCAGCGCCGCACAAGTCGCAATGGTCGGATGGCCGGCCAAAGGGATCTCTCGCGTCGCCAGATAATAGCGCGCGCCGAAATCCGCCGTGTCGCTCGCGACCACAAAGGCGCACTCGCTCAACCGCGTCTCCCGCGTATAGGCAAGCCTGGTCTCAACGGGCACCGCGTCGGCATCGAACACCACGGCGCAAGGGTTGCCTCCGAAAGGCCGGTCGGTGAACGCGTCGACCCAGACAAACCGGTGGGTGCTCACGACCCGGGCTCTTCCTGCCAGTGACCCTGCTCCTTCAGCGCGTCGGCCACCTCCTTCGGCATGTAGTTCTCGTCATGCTTCGCGAGCACCTCGACCGCCTCGAACCGGCCGCCGCGCCAATAGCCCTCGGCGACGATCCCCTGCCCCTCCCGGAACAGATCCGGCAGCACGCCGGTGAAGGCCACGGCAACGACGCCATTGCCGTCGGTCAGCTCAAAGAGATGGGTCGGCCCCTCGGCCGCGCGCGATCCCTCGACCACCAACCCGCCGAGCCGCAGGCGCTGGTCCTCCCGGAACGTGCCCTCGACCAGCTCGGTCGGCGATTTGAAAAAGGCGATGGTATCCCGGAACGCATAGGACATCAGGCCCGTAGCGCCGGCCATCAACACCGCGCCGACCAGTAGCATCTGGACGCGCCGCGCCTTCTTTCTGCCCGCCAGGGTCTTTGCCATCCCGGTCCACTCCTGCGCGGCTCAAAGCAGCGTCGGCCCACTCTCCGCCGCCAGATCCTCATCGCCGATGCCGTTCACCACTGCGTTAACCTCGGCTCCGAGAATAATGGCCGCCCCGGTCAGATAAAAGAACAGCAGCGTCACGATGACACCGGCGAGCGCACCATATGTCACCGCATAGGTCGAAGAATAGGCGAGATAGATCGACAGCCCACTGGCGATTGCGACCCAAATCACCACGCTGGTCACGATCCCCGGCCACAGGCGCACGCCCCGCATCGCCCGCGACGGCAGCAGGCGGTGGAGCACCCAGAAAAACGCAAACAGCAGGCAGGCGCCCACCGCATAGCGCGCGATCTCCGTCCCCACCGGCACGGCGATGGTGGTGAAGGCCTCGACAGCCTGGCGCACCAGGGGCGCCAGAATGATCAGCAGCGCCAACGCCACGAAGGTCACGAAGCCGATGAATACGAACCCGATTGCCAGTAGCCGGCGCCACAGAAAATGCCGCGGCTTCTCCACCAGATAGGCGCGGTCCAGCGCAACCCGGATCGCCTCGACCCCGTTCGAGGCGGCCCACACCGTCCCGACCGCCGACAGGGTCAGGATCCCGCCCCGCCGCTCGCCCAAGATCTCCTGCAGAACCGGCTCCAGCGTGCGGGCGACATGCTCTGGCACCGCCTGAAACAACGCCTCGACGGCCTGGGTCGAGGTGCCCTCGCCCACCAAATGCCCGGCAAGGGCGGTCGCAAAGATCAGGAACGGCATGCCGGACAGCATTGCAGCATAGGCGATATAGCCGCACAGAACCGACCCTTGATGAGCGGTGAAGCGCTGTAAGACCGCGGCCGCCCCGGTCGCCGGCCGCTGCGCCCAAACGGGCAGCAGCGCGGTCAGCCACCCGATCACGGGAACAGCGGCGCCGCCATCAGCCCCGCGGTTTCCTCAAGCCCCAGCATCAAATTCGCATTCTGCACCGCCATGCCGGAGGCGCCTTTCATCAAATTATCGAGCACCGAGACCATGATCACCCGCCCCGGCCGCCGGTCCGCCACCACGCCGATATGCACGAAGTTCGACCCCCGCACATGGCGGGTATGGGGCGTCTCGCCGAGCGGCAGGACATGGACGAACGGCTCCTCGGCATAGCGCTCGGCAAGCGACCGGTGTACAGCCGCTGCGTCGCCCCGGACATAGGTCGTCGCCAGCTCGCCGCGGTTATAGGGACCCAGATGCGCGGTGAAGGAACAGGTGACGGGCCGTCCCACCGCCGCCGACATCTCCTGGTCGAACTCCGCCATATGCCGGTGGTGCCCGACATTGTAGGCATGGATACCCTCCGACACCTCGGCATGGAGGCTGGTTTCCTTCGCGCCCCGCCCGGCGCCGGAGACGCCGGTGGTGAGGTCGACGATCACTTCGTCCGGGTCGATCGCGCCAGCCACCAAGGGCGGCAGGATCGCGAACAGGCCCGTTGCGGCGTTGCAGCCGGTGCAGGCGACCAGGCGCGCGGCCCGGATCCGGTCGCGATAGAACTCGGTCAGCCCATAGACCGCCTCTCCCTGCAGCGCCGGCGCCTGGTGGGGCCGGCCATACCAGTGCTGATAGACCGCCATATCCCGCAGGCGGAAATCGGCGGAGAGATCGCAGACCTTCAGGCGGGCGGGCAGCGCGCGCACCACCTCCTGCGTGGTGGCGTGGGGCAGCGCGCAAAAGACCAAATCGACGCCGGAGAAATCCAGGTCCTCGATCCGCGACAGGCGCGGCAGGTCCAGATGCCGCAAATGCGGAAACACCTCGGCCATGGCCTGCCCGGCGCGGCGCTCGGCAGCCAGTCCCGCCACCGCCATGCCGGGATGGGTCGCGATCAGGCGCACGAGCTCAGCGCCCGTATACCCGCTCGCTCCCAAGATCGTGACCCGCTTCAGGTCCGCCATCGTCGCAGCCTCTCGCCGAAAACCCGCCCGTCTCTACTGCGCGCGCTGGCCGAGCGCAATCGGCCAGCCCGGAGATGCGCTCCCCAGCCATCTCCGCGGAGCCGCCGTCGCCATCCCGAGCCAGGGCGATGGCGGCCCACCGGCCAATGGGCGCCGCAGGCGGGACCGCAGCCACGCGCAGCATCGCCGGATGCGAGCATGGCGAGGACCCACCCCTTGGCCCGGCGGGACGGCCTCGCTCAGGCATCGGGGCGACGGGGGCAGGCGAGAGGGCGGGCCATCTCCGTGGTGAGACCGGAGCCCCTCGCCCAAGCGGGCGCGGCCCGAGGTTGGGGGCATCCTGGACGGCCTAGCCGGGCGCCGATTGCCGGTGGGTGGGTGGGCCTCGGGCCGCGCCCCTCCGCCTCTAGAGCGCTTTCCGACCCGATTGCATCGGTTCTCGCGCTCTAGCATATTGTTTTGACGCATTTTCACGACGCCAATCCGCTTCAGATTGGCTGGAAAGTGCTCTAGAGCGCCAACGCGCCACAACTCGCGTCGAGCGCCGCCAAAGTCTGGTCGAACTCGGCCGGGCTGTGGATGCAGGACACAAAACGCCTCACGCCCGGCAGCATGTACTGGCCATGCTTCATCATCTCGGTGTCGAGGCGTTTCATCGCCGCCGCATCGCCGGCCGCCATATCCGCCTGGTTCCGCGGCGGCTCTGCCATGAACAAAAATTGCCAGAGAGACCCGACATGGGCAGCAATCGCGGGCACGCCATGGCTGTCGAGCACCCTTTGCGCCTCGCGGCAGAACGCGGCCGTCGCTCGGTTCAGCCGCTCATAGGTTCCAGGCACCGCCAACACATCCAGCGTGGCGAGCGTCGCTGCCGCAGCGACCGGGTTCCCATGCAGCGTGCCGTTGAAATACGCATAGCCCGGCTGCCCCTTCCGCGCGGGATCGGCGAGGTCGAGGATCTCGGCCCGCCCCGCCACCACCGACAGCGGGCCGGAACCGCCGATGATCTTCCCGAAACTCGCCAGATCCGGCGTGATCCCCAATGCCGCCTGGGCGCCGCCATAGGCGATGCGGAAACCCGTCACCACCTCGTCGAAGATCAAGACGGCGCCCAGCCGATCGCAGAGACGGCGAAGACCCGCGAGGAAGTCGGGCTGCCCTTCGATGATCCGCTGGACCGGCTCGACAATGATCGCGGCGAGGTCCGCGGCATGCGCCTCGGCGATCCGCTCGGCGACGTCCAGATCGTTATAGGGCGCAACCAGCATCGCCTCCCGCACGCCCGCGGGCTGGCCGGCCGTGTCCGCCATCCCCTGCGGATAGTTCCCGATCGCCGCTGGAAAGGTCGAAACCAGCGCGTAGTCGTGGTTGCCGTGATAGGCACCCTCGAATTTCAGCACCTTCTCGCGGCCCGTGAAGGCGCGCGCCAGCCGCATCGCATAGGCCGTCGCCTCAGATCCCGTGGTGGCATAGGCGATCTTGCCGGCGCAGGGGATATCGGCCACCAGGCGTTCGGCCAGCCGCACGGCCTGGTCGTTCAGCGCCCCGAACATATGCATCCCTCGGGCGGTCTGGGCCTGGGCCGCGGCGACCACATCCGGGTGCCCATGGCCCAGGATCAGCGCCCCCGCGCCGCCGGCATAATCGATGTATTCCCGCCCATCGACATCCCAGAACCGCGGTCCTTGGCCATGGCTGAAGACCAGCCGGATCTCGTCTGCCAGCGCATAACCGCCCAGCCCCGCCCCGGGCAGGCAACGCTCGGCGATCTCGAACTGCTGGGCGGTCGCGGTCTTGGCGTCCATGGCGTCTCTCCTTTCAGGAAAACTCGGCAATCGGCGCGCCCAGGACCTCCGGGTCCGGCGTCACCCCCAGGCCTGGCCCCTCCGGCGGCGCGATCCGACCCGCCTGGCGCGAGGGTGCAGCCGGGTCGAGCCGCGGGGCCACATAGCCGGACAAGTCGCAGACATTCAGCACGGCGCCGGGCGGCGTGGCAGCCGCCAGATGCAGCGCCGCGGCCGTCGACAGGTCCGAACCCCAGGTACATTCCACGCACATCTGCGCGCCCAGATGCAGGCACAGATCCCGCGCGCGTCTGAGCGCCGAGAGCCCGCCAAATTTCGACAGCTTCAGCGCCACGGCATCCAGGCAGCCTAACCCATGCGCCTGCAACAGGCTCGCGGCATCATGGGCGTTTTCGTCGATCTTCATGGGCAGGCCGGTAGCGGCCCGGACCGCGGCGCAGTCCGCCAGCGTGGCGCAGGGCTGCTCCAACATCACGTCCAGATCCATCACCGCGCGGCCGACCCGCGTGGCGCTCAGCCGGTCGGTCCCGCAATTCCAATCGCCATAGACCAGCGGGCCGGGGCCCACTGCCTCCCGCACCAGGCGCAACCGGGCAATATCGGCCTGCCAGTCGCCGTCGCGGCCCAGCTTCGCCTGGAACTGCATGATGCCGGTCGCCTGCGCTTCCCGCGCGATGCGGGCCATCTCGTCGGGCGCGACGCAGGTGATAGAGTGGTAGAGCGGCAAATCCGCTGCCATCCTCCCGCCGAGCAGGCGGTACAGCGGCAGGCCCGCCGCCTTGCCCGTGAGATCCCAGAGCGCGATGTCCACCGCCGATTTCGCATAAGGATGCCCGGCGAGGCGCTTGTCGCAGCGGGCCATCGCCGCCTCCGCCCCCACCGGATCGGCGCCGAGCAAGGCCGGCGCCATCTCCGCCACCGCCGGCGCCACACCGTTCGCATAGGCGGGCAGATAGAAGGGGATCGGACAGACCTCGCCCCAGCCGGTGTGACCCGCATCGGTGTCGAGCCGCACGACCATCGTGTCGACGGTCGCGCAGGTCTTGCCCTCGGACATGTGATAGGTGGCGTGGCTCGTCAGCGCGACGCGATAGACGGCAACGCCGGTGATCCGCATTGCCCCGCCCTCAGTCATAAATTGCGCTGGGGCGGCCGAGCGCTGCCTCGTCTGGGGCGACGCCCAGGCCCGCCGCCTCGGGCAGATGCAGATGACCGTCGCGGTTTCGCGGCCCCTGCCCCGCCGCGATGTCGATGCTCACCATGTCCTGGCAGGCCCAGACGCCCAGGCGGGCATGGTCGGGCAGGGTTGCGGCCAGATGCAGCGCCTCGGCATCCGCGAGCACGGAACCGCCGGTCGCCATCACGAAACAATCGATCCCATGGGCCAGGGCAACATCCCGCATCCGCGCCGCCTTGGTCAGCCCGCCGACCCGGTTCAGCTTGATCCCGAAAATTTCCGCCAAAGCGTCGCGGGCGATGCGGACCGCGTCCTGCAGAGTGACCAAAGTCTCGTCGACGCTGATCGGCGCCGTCGTCAGCGGCCGGATCGCGGCGATGTCGTCCAAGCTCTCGCAGGGCTGCTCGACCATGATCCCCAGCGGCTCAGTCGCGGTCATCACCCGCAGGGCCTGCTGGCGCGACCAGGCGCGGTTGACATCGTAGAGGATCCGCTCGCCCGGGCGCTTCGCCGCCTCCAGATGTCGGATCCGCGCGATATCGAGGTCCGCGTCGCCGCCGACCTTCACCGAATGCACCGCATAGCCGCGGTCGCGAAAGGACTGCACGGTGGCCAGCATCTCCTCTGGCGTGCCGGAAGAGACAGAGGACGCGATCGGCGCCGGCGAGCGGCTGCCGCCCCCCATCAGATCGGCGATCGGCATTCCCGCCGCCCGGCCCGCAATGTCCCAACACGCCATATCGACCGGTGCCTTGGCATAGAGATGCCCGGGCAGGCAAAGATCCATCGCCCGCTCGACCTCCAGCATCCGGCGGGGATCCAGACCCAGGATCGCGCCCGCCATGGTCTCCAGCCCCGCGCGGATGCCGGGGCCGTGGGCGGGAACATAGGTATGGCCCCAGGGCGTGCCCTCGCCCCAGCCAGTCAGACCCGCATCGGTCTCGAGCTTCACCAAAGTCGCGTCCAGCCGCTCGAATTTCAGCCGCCCGCCGGACAGCCAATAGGGTTTGGCGAGCGGCAGATCGACAGCCCAAACGCTCAGACGGGTAATCTTCATCGCAGGCAGACCCAAACCCCCGCCGCGCGGCGTTGGGGCGGCGCGCACGGGGTGGGTGGGTGGGCGTGGGTGCCGCGCCGGCGCCGCGCGGCGGGGCCTGCGCCGATCTCGCTCACGCCACGGTCTCCGCCTGCAGCCGGTGGCGGTAAAGATGCTCGTAATGCGGCAACGCGCGGGCGTAGCGGTCTTGCACCTCAGCCGACGCCCCCTCGACCGAGCCATAGCGTCGTGGCTGCGGCTTCAGCCCGTCCGATTGCCCCAGCGTGTCGTGCCAAGACCCGTCGTCGTACCAGCCGAGCTCCGGCCGCGCGCCGGGCTCCCAGCTCAGCGCTTCGGCTATGAAAGGGATGTCCACCGCCCGGCACCAGGCCGCCACGATCCCCGCCGGGTCCTCCAGCAAATCGTCGCTGTCGATCACCGGCGGCGGGTGGCCCAGCCATTCGGTCACCCGGTCGAACATCCAGCGATGCTCGGCGAAGCCATACTCCTTCTCGACCCAATCCGGCCCGCGCTTAGCGATCGAGGGGATCGATTTCGCCGGATCCCGGATCAGAAAACTATGGGTGAAGAGACCCAGAAACGCGTCATCGACCAGATCGTCGATGTAATGGGGCATGTCCTTGGAAAAGACCGGCCGGCTCTCCGCCGTCTTCGCCAGCCGCTCCAGCACCGCCATCCGGCTGAGGCCAGATACCCGCGGGCTGTCCGGTCCGATCCGGGGCCAGAGCGCATCCTCGCCCTTGTACCACGCCTCGCCAAAGGGTTCGTGGAAGCAGGCCATGTCGCCCCGCATCCGCATCATCCATTCGAACGCGGTCGAGGTCGTCCGCGGCGTCGCCCAGAGCACCACCAGCCTATGCATGCGTCGCGCTCCCCAGCGCCGAGAGCAACCTGCCCTGCGCCCCCTCCGGTGCCAGACCAAGGGTCTTGAAAAGACGCCAGTAAAGCGCTGTGTCGGCGGCGACGATCGGCACCCCGAACTCCGCCTCCAGCGCCCGTGTCAGGGTCACCATCCGCTGCGGTAGCCCGTCGGCGCGGCGGAAATTCGGCATCCCGTTGACCAGCACCGCCTGGGCGTCCGGCGCGGCCTCCAACACCCGCTCCATCGACCGGCGGATCACGTCGCCGGGAAAGATCCAGATACAGGCGTTCACAACGTCCTGGGTCGGGTAGAGGCCCTGGTCGACGAAATTGCCCGCATAGACGAGGTCGATCCCGGCCTCCCGTAGAAACCGCGCGATCCCGTCCCGCCAATCCGGCCAGTAATAGACCGAGTTCAGCGCCGCCTTTTCGATCCCCAGGGCCTGCAGCGCCTCGACAAGGCAATAGCCTGCCATATGGAACGGCGTCTCGTAGGTCTCGCCGACCCGCTCGCAAAACGCACGGATCTCCGCCGGGGTCTTGCCGCCCGCATGTACCCAATTGGTGCCGACCTGGCCCACCGCATCGGCGCCGGCATTGGCCATGCACGCGACCACCTCCTCGAGCAGGTGGAAGTTGTCGGCCCGCTGACCCAGCTCATGGGCGTAATCCGGCACATGGATCAACCGGCCATGGACGCCCACCCCATCCGGCGCCAGGCGCAGGAAATCGGTCGGGGCGCCGTCGAAATCATGGGGTGGCGCGGTAAAGCCGACCTGGTACGGGAACAGCTTGCTCGCCGGGTCCTTCCAACGCGCGGGCTTCACGCCCACTGCCCCAACGCATCGCGCACCCAAGCGTGCAGGGCCGCAATCGAGTGCTCGCTATTGATCCCGCATGCGGGCGAGACCACAAGCGGGCCAGGGCGATAGCCGCGGCTCTTCAACCCCCGCTGCACGGCCTTCACGAGGGCGAGATCCTCGGCGAAGGTCGTGTCGCGATCCAGATCGATCACCGCCTGCATCTGATCGTCGACCACCCCATCGCGGGAGAACCAGCCCCGGTGCACCCGCGTGTCATCGACCGACAAGGGCCGCCAATAATAGGTGTTGACCAACCCGCCGGGATAGATTTGCAACGAGAACAGTGGGAACAAGTAGAACGACCCATAGTCTGACCCGGAGGTATCGTACCACACCCCCTCCCCCGCGGCGGCCTTCGAGTTGTGGGCCAGCACCCGGCCTTGGCCAAAGGGCTGGATGTCGTAGCTGCCTGGGTCGATCACCCCGTCGGAGAACGCCTTGTGGACGTGACCGCAATGGTAGCATTCGTTGTAATTCTCTACCGCCACAAGCCAGTTGCAGAATTCCTGCGCGTCATGCTCATGGGCGTGGATGCGGTCTTCGATATCCGGGCAAAGCGCGCGCGCCGCCGCCGCCACGCCGGGATAGAGCACCTCCATCTCCGCGGCTTCTTCGTCGAAATTGACGAAGACGAAGCCCAGAAAAACCTCCAACCGCAGGCCGGTCAGGCAGACACTGCTGCGGTCGAACCCGGCCACCTTGCGGCTGCCCGGCGCCCCGCGCAGCCGGCCGTCCAGGTCATAGGTCCAGGCGTGATAGGGGCAGACCAACACGCGGGCGCGCCCGGTCTCCGCCACCAGGCTGTGGCCGCGATGCTGGCACACATTGTAAAAGCAGCGCAGTGTCCCGTCTCGGCCGCGCACCACGAACAGATCCTCTCCCATCAGGGTAAAGGCGTAGTAGTCGCCGGGCTCCGGCACGGTCGAGGCGTGGCAGACATAGTGCCAGGCGCCCTCGAAAATCCGCGCACGGACATCGCGGTAGACAACCGGATCTGTGTAGAACCGCGCCGGCAGCGCGAGGGCTGGCGCCATCTCCATGCTGGTATCCGGTGCGTTCATCGCCGCCCCCTGTCAGCGCCGCTGCGCCAGGGCCGCGGGCTCCTCGTAGAGCCCAGCCTCCAGTCGCTGCCGGTGAAACGTCTCGACCCGCGCAGTTGCCACCGGGCCGGCCCGGGCGACCAGAACCGCCACCAACCCCTCCAACAGCGCGGTTACCGCCGCATGGCTTTCGAAGAATTGCGGGGTATGCGTGGGGGCCGCCAGCACATGGTCCGACAGCGCGGCGAGCGGCGAGGTCCGGCTGTCGGTCACCCCAACCACCGTCGCCCCGATCTCCCGCGCACGGCGCACCGCTTGCAAGGTCTCGGCGCGATAGGGCTGGAAGGTCAGCGCCACCAGCACGTCCTCCGCCGTGATCCAGGCGAGATCGTCGATCGGCTGGCTGCCATGGCGCGGGATCGGGGCGACATGCTCGAACGCCATGCGGGCGACATACCAAAACTGATGCGCCAGACTGTAGGCAGACCCCATGCCGAGGACATACACCTTCGGCGCGCCCAGGATCGCGTCGGCGACTGCGTCAAGCTTCGCCGCCTCCTGCCGCTGCCACATGGCATCGAGATTGCCGGCCGTCGCCTCCGCCATCTCGGCCATCAGCGCGCCGGATCCGCCCCGCGCGACCAGGGCCTGCAACCACTCCGCCCGGTCGCGAAACCCACCGAGCCCCTCGCCCACCACGAAATCGCGAAACCGCTCGCGCAGCGCCTCATAGCCGTCGAAGCCGATGGCCTGGGCAAGGCGGACCAAGGTGTTCGGATGCACCTCCGCCTTCGTCGCGAGCGTGCGCATGGAATGCACGCCCACCTCGCGCGGCTGGTCGATGATGAACCGCGCGGCCCGCTGCAATTGCGGCGACAGAGCGTCGAAATCGCCGGTCAGCCGCTCCAGCACCGCTTCGGCCGATCCAGGCAATTCCGATTGCATGTGTCATCCCGCTTGACTTTGGTTCATTTGTATCATTGCTAGGCGAAAGACCCGCGCTGCGCAAGCTGGAAATGCGCCCGCATGGGCCGGGAGAGAGGACGATGGGAGAGCCTGCAATCGCTGTCCTGGCGGCGGAGGAGCGGCAGCGGATCGATGCCCTCCTGGCGACCCTCGCTGCGGTCTTCGCGGCGGAGGGGCGGCCGGGCGGCACCGCCGCGGCGGAGGCGCTGACCCGGGCGGGGTCGAAGCCCTATCTGCCGCTCGACGAAAGGACCCATCTGGGCGGTGAGCTTGCGCGGGCGCTGGCCCATCCTGGCGCACTTCCCGCCGCGGGGATCGTGGCGGCGGCCGGCGATCTCATCCGGTGGCACTACTCCGGGCTGTCCGACGGCCGCATCCGGCCGGAAATCGCACGGCATATGCAGACCGCCTATCTGCTTGGGCCGGAAGCATCGGCGGTCTGGGACAGTACGGTCCGGGTCGGCCTCTTCCTGCAATCTGCGGGGCTCGACTATCCCGCCCGCTGCCATTCGGCGGAGGAGACATTCTTCATCCTCTCCGGCACCGCGCAGTGGCAGGTCGGCGAGGACCCGCCCTGCAGCTGCCCGCCGGGCAGCTATGTGCATCACCCGTCCTATGTGCCCCATGCGACCGTAACCAGGGCCGAGCCCGTGCTCGCCGCCTGGCGCTGGACCGGCGATATCCGTTTCGAAAACTATCAGCTAAAGGGCTGAGGCAGCGATGAAAACCCAAGCCAAAGTCGTGATCATCGGGGGCGGCGTAATGGGCTGCTCCCTCGCCTACCACCTAGCGCGGGAGGGTTGGACCGACCTCGTCCTGCTAGAGAAGGCCGAGCTGACCTCCGGCTCAACCTGGCATGCGGCGGGGCAGATCACCCACTCCGTCAGCCATTACGGCCTGGCGAAGATGGCCTCCTACGGGACCGAGCTCTACCCCCTGCTGGAGGCCGAGACCGGGCAGTCCGCCACCTGGCATGGCTGCGGCTCGCTCCGCGTCGCCTATGAGGAGGCGGAGGTCGACTGGCTCCACTACACCCTCTCGGTCGGGCGGGGACTGGGCCACCGGATGGAGGTGGTGGGCCCGGACCGCATCCGCGCGCTGCACCCTTTCTATAATCTCGACGGCATCAAGGCTGCCTTGCATACCCCCCATGATGGGCATGTGGATCCCGCCGGCGTCTCCTTCGCACTGGCGGCCGGTGCCCGGCAGAGGGGCGCGGACGTGGTCCGCCGCTGCCGCGCGACCGGCCTCACCCGGCATGACAATGGCGAGTTCACCGTCCACACCGAACGGGGCGAAATCCGCGCCGAGATCGTCGTCAATGCCGGCGGGACCTATGCCCGCCAGATCGGCCAGTGGCTGGGCCTCGACCTGCCGATCGCCAATCTCCTCCACCACTACCTGATCACCGACCCGGTACCCGAATTCCAGGACCTGCCCGCCGAACTCCCGGTCATCCGCGACGACCGCCAGGTCTCCGGCTATGTGCGGATGGAGCAGAAATCCGGCCTGATCGGCATCTACGAAAAGGCGAATGCCGCGACGGTCTGGGACGACGGCACCCCCTGGGAGGCCGAGAACGAGCTCTTCGACCCGGACTACGACCGCATCATGCCCTGGCTGGAAAACGCCATGGAGCGGATGCCGGTGCTGGCCGAGCGCGGGATCAAACGCGTGGTCCATGGCGCCATCACCCACCCGCCGGACGGCAACATGATGCTCGGCCCGTCGGGCATCCCGGGCTTCTGGCTCTGCTGCGGCAGCCAGGTGGGCATCGCCTGGGGCCCGGGCGCGGGCAAGTATCTCGCGCAATGGATGGTCCACGGGGCGGCCGACATCTCCATGGCAAGCTTCGACCCCCGCCGCTTCGGCGCCCGGATCGACGAGACCTACCGGATCGAAAAGGCGAAGGAGGACTATCTGCTGCGCCACGAGATCCCGTTCCCGCATCTCGACCGCCCGGCCTGCCGGCCCAGTCATTCGAAGACCTCGCCCCTCTACGACGTGCTGCGCGCGAAGGGTGCGGTCTATCAGGACATTTATGGCTGGGAACGGCCCTATTGGTACGCACCGCCCGGCGTGGCGCAGGCTCACATCCACAGCTTCCGCCGCTCGGCGCTCCACGGCATCATCCGCGCGGAGGTCGAGGGTCTGCGCCGCAGCGCGGGCCTCGCCGATCTCTCCGCCTTCGCGAAGATCGAGGTGCATGGCCCGGACACAGACGCGTTTCTCAGCCGCATCTCGTCGAACAAGCTGCCGCGCAAAACCGGCTCCGTCTCGCTCACCTATCTGGTCAACCCAAACGGCCGACTGGAGGGCGAGGCGACGTTCGTCCGCTTGGCGGAGGACCGGGTCTATCTGGTCTATGCCGCGGCGAAAGAGGCAAGCCTGCTGCGCTGGATGCAGGACCACGCGGGCAGCGACCGGGTCGGTTTCGACAATGTGTCGGAGGCCCGCGGCGTGCTCATGCTCGCCGGCCCCCGGGCGCGCGAGATCCTGGCCCGCTGCACCGACGCGCCCCTCGACAACGCGTCCTTCCGGTGGCTCTCGACCCGGCATATCACCGTGGCGGGCGTCGCTGATATCCGTGCCATGCGGGTCACGTATACCGGCGAACTGGGGTGGGAGCTGCATGTGCCGATGGCCGGGATGCGGGCCGTCTATGACGCCCTCCTCGCCGCTGGCGGTGCAGGCCTCACCCATCTGGGCGCCGCCGCACTCAACGCCATGCGCATGGAAAAAGCGTACAAATCCGGGCATGAGATCACCAATGAGGTGACCCTGGCCGAGGCCGATCTTGCCCGTTTCTCAAGGCCCGATAGCTTTCAGGGCGCCGAAACGTCCTTGGCCCCGGCAACCCGCTGGCAGGTGGCGCTGCTCCGGCTTGCGGAGGACACCGGGACAAATGCCGATCCCCTCGGCTCCGAAGCGGTGCTCGACCGGGGCAGAGTGGTCGGCTCCATCGCCTCTGGCGGCTACAGCTACGCGACAAACGCCTATCTCGCCTGGGCCTATCTGCAGCCGCCGGTCACCGCGCCCGGCACGGCACTCGAGGTCCTGGTCCTCGGCAAATCTCGAAAGGCGGAGGTGATCGAGGGCGCGGTCTGGGACCCGGAGAACACCCGACCCCGCCAAGACGCCCCGGCCGCGACCGCCGCCGCCGAATAGCTCCGGCTCGCCCATCCCGGCCGGAGCCCGCGTCGCACGGACCGGCACGGCCAAGCGGGTCCCGGCTGCAAGGATCGAAGACCGGCTGCGCCGGCGCGCGGGGCGCGCAGACCCGCGCGTCCTTGCGGCCGGGGCGCGGTTGGGCGAGACAGGGTCGGCGGCAAGGGCCTGGGGCCGGGATGTATCGACCCAGCGGAATCTGCTCAGGTTAGGCTGCTAATTTGAATGCCTCTGTCGGCGTCTTCATGTCCAGCGCCTGGTGCGGACGCCGGTTGTTGTAGAAGTGGATCCAATCACCGATCGCGCGGCTTGCATGCGCC
>JBCCRM010000032.1:0-43737 GCA_039513195.1 Pseudomonadota bacterium
GCCCATGTGATGGGCAACGTGATGATCGGCAAAGGCGTCGGCATATGGTTCGGCGCAGCGCTGCGCGGGGATAACGAACCAATCACCGTGGGTGACGGCACAAACATCCAGGAAAACTCAGTGCTCCACACCGATATGGGCTTCCCGCTCACCATCGGGGAAAACTGCACAATCGGTCACAAGGCCATGCTCCATGGCTGTGAGATCGGCGATAACTCCCTCATCGGCATGGGCGCGACGGTGCTCAATGGCGCTAAAATCGGAAGGAACTGCCTCATCGGGGCCTGCGCCCTCATCACTGAGGGCAAAGAGATCCCCGACGGCTCGCTCGTGATGGGCGCGCCGGGTAAGGTCGTCCGCGAGCTTGATGATCAGGCGTTTCAGATGCTCACCGCGTCGGCCCTAGGCTACCAAGCCAACATGCGCCGCTTCCGCGCGGGCCTCAAAAAGCTATGACCAAACGTCTGGTGCAATCGCCCTTTGCCGGGCGTCCGCTGGTGAGACCGCTTTATCAGAGCGTCGTCTATGCCACCGACACGCCAGATGCGCTGGATGCGATCTATGAGGGCGATGCGGGGTACACCTATTCCCGCGAAGGGCATCCGAACGCGACCGCCGTCGCAGGGATGATCGACGCGCTAGAGGGGACCGAGGGTGGCGTGATGACGTCGAGCGGCATGGCCGCCGTTTCCTTGGCGATGCTGGCCTATCTCAAGGCCGGTGATCACGCCCTGGGCTCGGAACAGCTCTACGGCCGCTCCTTGCGCCTCATGGAGCAGGAACTGCCAAAGCTGGGCATCTCGACAAGCCTCTTTGACCCGACAGATATTGAGACCGCAAGGGCCGCGATCCGCCCGGAAACGAAGGTCATCCTGATAGAGGTCGTCGCAAATCCCACGCTCCGCATCGCGGATATGGAGGGGCTCGCGGAGCCGGTGGACCGGCGCGCGGGCGCAAGCGATGGGTTGGCCTATCCCTCGATAGCGTCCCAGGCGGCGACCTGGCCCATCGCGGCCCGGATCTGGGAGAGGAGCCGCAGCCGGTTCGCCCGGATCGCCGGGTCGGGATCGTTGACCAGAACGGCCTCGAAAAACGCATCCACCGGAGCGCGCAGCGTCGCCATCTGGACCATGGCGCCGGCGAAGTCCTCCGCTGCGACCGCCGCGGCGATCGCAGGCTCAGCCGCACCGAGTGCCTGGAACAGCGCGGTTTCCGCAGGCTCCTGAGCGAGCGCCGGGTCGGGCGAAGCGTCGAACGCGCCCTGACCGTCCTTCTTCTCCTCTGCCGCGAGAATGTTCGAGGCGCGTTTGTGCCCGGCCAGCAAATTGGCCCCATCCTCCGTGCCGAGGAAAGTCTGCAGCGCCTCGACCCGCTGGGTCAGCAGCACCAAGTCGTCTTGCTCGTCGAGGCGGAAACACGCATCGATGGCATCGTGACGGACGCCTTTGTCGCGAAGCGCGACCTTAAGGCGGTCGACAGAAAAACCAACAAGCTCATGGACATAATCCCTAGCGGGAGGCCCAGGCAGGCGGCTCTCCGCCTCCGCATAGAAGGACCCCGCCCTTTCTATCGTTGCGGTAAGCCCGATCCGAAGCTGCCGCTCAAGCAGAATTCGGATCGCCCCCAACGCCGCACGGCGCAGGGCGAAGGGATCGCCGGACCCAGTCGGCTTCTCGCCGATCGCCCAAAACCCGGTGAGCGTGTCGAGCTTATCGGCGAGCGCCACGGCGACCGAAACGGGTTCGTCCGGCGCCTCGTCGCCTGGGCCGAGGGGGCGGTAATGCGCCTCCGCGGCTTCGGCCACCGCCTCCGGCAGGCCTGCAGAGCGGGCATAGTACCGGCCCATCACGCCCTGAAGCTCCGGAAACTCATAGATCATCTCGGAGGCGAGATCGGCTTTGGCAACCCGCGCCGCCTGGGCGGCCAGCTCCGGGTCGGCCCCAACGGCAGGCGCGATCTCGCGAGCCAGCGCCTCGATCCGGCGCACCCGCGCCGCCTGCGTACCGAGTTTCGCGTGAAACACCACTGTTTCCAGGGGCTTGGCCATGGCGGCCATACCGTCCTCGCCCTGCCCCTCGACCATCCGCAGATCGTTTTCCCAGAAGAACAACCCATCGGCCAGCCGCGCCGCCAGCACCCGTTTGTTCCCGGCTAGAATGGTGGCACCGCCATCCGGCGCCTCGATGTTCGCGACGGTGATGAACCGCTCGATCCGCCCGGTAGCGGGTCTACGGACGGAAAAGAACTTCTGGTGCTCCTTCATCGAGGTTCTGAGCACCTCCGGGGGCAGGTCGAGAAAGCGTTCCTCGATCTCGCCCATCAGCACGACGGGCCATTCGACGAGCCCCGCAACCTCCGCCAACAGACCCCGGTCCGGCACCACCTCCATGCCCTGAGCGAAGGCGAGGTTGGCGGCATCCGCCTCGATCCGGCGCGCGCGCTCGGCCGGATCGAGGATCACGCGATGCGCCTCCAGCTTCGCCGCGTAATCTTCGAAGCCCGCGACGGCAACGGGACCGGGGGCGTGAAAACGATGCCCCTCGGTCACATCGTCCGACGCGATCCCGTCGATCTCGAGCGGCACCACCGCCGTGCCGGCCTCGTCGGTCAGGGTCAGGAGGATCCGCTGGAGAGGCCGAACCCAGCGCAGACTGCCCGCGCCCCAGCGCATGGATTTCGGCCAGGGAAAGCCCCGGACGGTCTTCTCGACGACCTCCGCCACGATTTCCGCCGCCGCTCGGCCGGGATGCTCGATCGCTGCGAAATAGACGTCGCCCTTCTTGTCTGCCCGAACTTCCAACGCGTCCCGCGTCAGGCCGGTCGATCTCAGAAACCCATCCACCGCCTTCTCCGGTGCATCGGTCCTTGGGCCGCGGCGTTCCTCCTTTCGCGGCGCAGTGCCAGCGGAAAGACCGGTCGCCGTCAGCACCAATCGCCTCGGGGTCGCGAAACCCGCAGCACCGGCATAGGTCAGCCCCGCCTCGACCAGCCCATCGGTGACCAGGCGCCTCAGATCCTCTGCGGCGCGGGGCTGCATCCGGGCGGGGATCTCCTCCGAAAAGAGCTCGAGCAGCAGATCGGGCATGGCGGCGTCGTTCCTAAAGCGCGACGAAAAACTGGATCAGGACGGCATTGGCGAGATCGACGAAGAAGGCCGAAATCAGCGGCAAAACGATGAAGGCGAGCGGCGACGGCCCGTAGCGTTGCGTCACGGCGGTCATGTTAGCGATGGCGGTTGGCGTCGCGCCGAGGGTGAAGCCCACGAAACCAGCGGACAAGACCGCGGCGAAGTAGTTGCGACCCATCACCGCGAAGACGACCAGAACGACGAAGGCCACGGCGGCAACCGACTGCAACACCATCGCCGTCATCAGGACACCGGCGCTCGCCGCCAGGGTCCAGAGCTCCATGCTCATCAGCGACATCGAGAGAAACACCGAAAGGCTGAACTCCGCGACCAGGGCCATGGATGCGGAGTGCGCCGGCCATTTCAGGCGTGGGAACAGCGGCGGCACCAGGTTCGAGAGCAGGATACCGACCAGCAGGCACGGGACGAACAGGGGCAGTTTGACCCCGGCTTCCTCCAGCGCTTCGAAGATGATGAAGCCGATGATGATCGACACATGAATCCAAAGCACGCTGCGCAGCAGCATCACATTGGTGATGGGGTCGTCCGCGGTCTTTGTGGCCTCCGCGCCTAGGCCAGCAGTGCCGCCACCGCCGGCTCCTGGACCGTCCGCCACCAGCTTTCCACGCTCGATCAGATACTTGGCGATCGGGCCGCCGAGCAGACTCGCCAGGATCAGCCCGACAGTTGCCGTGGCGATACCAAGCTCCGCCGCGCCCGCAACGCCATACTGGCCCTCCACCACCGGACCCCAAGCGATGGCCGTTCCGTGGCCGCCGATCAACGCAGCGGTCCCCATCAGCACGCCGCTTTGAAACGGCAGGCCCCAGAGCAACGCGCTGACGATGCCGACACCGTTTTGGATGACCATAAATCCGATTGTCAGCGCCAGCAGGATGCCGAGGATCGGGCCTCCCTTGGCAAGATCCGACACGCGGGCATTCAGACCCACCGTGGTGAAGAAGTAAACCAACAGAACATCCCGGGCCGCGAGATCGAATGCAATCTCCCGGCCGGTCGCAACGACGACCAGCAGCGCGACCAAGGCTGCGATCAGGCCCCCACTCACCGGCTCTGGGATGCTGTAGGCGCTCAGCACAGGAAACCGCCGGGTCAACCGCTCGCCAACGAAAAACACGACGATGCCGATCGTCAGCGCGATGAACGCGTCGATTTGGATCAGCGTCGGGTCGCTCTCTAGATCCATCGCCAGCGGCCTCGCACCCTATTTGTCGGCAAAACGTTCATTCAATTGGCGCCACATGAAGGCCCGGCCGTCCGGGAACCGGGCAACCAGGCGGTCGACCCCGTCAGCTTCCTCCGTCGCGGCCTGATAGGCGACCGCCTCGCCAGCCGCGAGGGCGCGGTCAATCATCTCCGCATCGAAGCAATCGAACCAGCCCGGGGCGACCAGCGGCTCCGGCGCTTTGGCCAGCGGCGCTTCGGGCACATCCGCCATCTCGAAACAGGCGCGCATCTTAAGGGGCGAGGTCGACGCGTCGATCCCCTGCCATTCCGCGACCGGATAGCGGGTCCCGGCGATCTCGACCGCGTCGGCCACAGTCTCCTCGTAAAAGGCATAGGTCTGCGCATACCACAACGCGACGGCAAAGAGCCCCGCGAAGAGCACCAGTCCAACGGCAACGGCTCGGCCAGAAATCACGGCAAGACGCTCCGTCGGGCGGGCTGGGAGGGCGGTGTCGGGGAGAAGCGGTGCAAGCGGCGGTCCTCGATCATCGGTTGCCGCCATCTAGCGCGGGCCGCCGCGAAAAGCGAGAGGCTGCCGCTGCACAGACACTCCCGCGACATAACGGCGCTTGTCGGAGGATTGGGCAAACATATTCTGTGCCCCACAGGATGCGCTGCGATACGCAACGGGCATCCGAGCCTCAACGGGAGGAAAACCGATGGCGACGAAAAGTCAAACCGAAAGCAAGGACGCCGAGGCCTCGGTCCTCGGCGAGCGGGCCGAAAAGTACGGGATCCTGGCAGACGCCTTCGTCGAATCGGCGACGAGCCCGACCGGGCGCATGATCCGCAAAGTCGGGTGGATCTTTCTTGGCTGCTGCGCGGTCTTTGTGATCGTCGGCGCGATGATCGAGTTCCTCTGACCGCTTACGCCGCGGAATCGGCACCGCCCGCACGGGTCATCAAAAACGCGTCGGCGCAGCGCTTAGCGAGTGCGCGCACACGCGCAATGTAGGCTTGGCGCTCGGTAGGCGAGATCACCCCGCGCGCATCGAGCAAATTGAACAGGTGGCTTGCCTTGATGCACTGGTCATAGGCGGGCTGAACCATGACGATATGCCGGCCGGTCTTCGGGTCTGTCGCAGGATTTCTTTCGGGGTCCAAAAGAGCCGTGCACTCGGCTTCGGCATCCTGGAAATGGCGGAACAGAGCCTCGGTGTTCGCCGCATCGAAATTGTGCCGAGCATACTCCTCCTCCGCCTGCCGAAAGACGTCGCCATAGGTTAGCGGGATCGGCGCGCCTGGGTCGTTGAACGGCATGGCGTTGCCGTCATCGAAGCCGAGGACATACATTGCCAACCGCTCCAGGCCGTAAGTCAGCTCGCCCGAGACAGGGTGGCAGTCATGTCCGCCCACCTGCTGGAAATAGGTGTATTGGCTCACCTCCATCCCGTCGCACCAGACTTCCCAACCCAATCCCCAGGCGCCGAGCGTCGGGCTCTCCCAATCGTCTTCGACAAACCGGATATCGTGCAGCGCCATGTCGATCCCGATCGCTTCGAGCGAGCCGAGATAGAGGTCCTGGAGGTCTGGCGGCGAGGGTTTGATGATCACTTGGAACTGATAGTAATGCTGCCAGCGGTTCGGGCTGTCGCCATAGCGACCATCGGTCGGGCGTCGGGATGGCTGGACATAGGCTGCCGACCAGGCCCGGGGACCGAGGGCGCGCAAGGTCGTCGCCGGGTGAAAAGTGCCGGCACCCACTTCCATGTCATAGGGTTGCAGGATCGCGCAGCCTTTCTCGCCCCAATAGGTCGAGAGGCGCATCAAAACCTCCTGAAACGACCGTGGCTTAGTGCTCATCCGGGCTCTCCTGACCTTGTGCGGGCCTTCCGCCTAGGGCGAAAAGCAGGGGCGGTCAATCCGACCGGCGAATGCCACTCGCTATGATCTTTGCGGCACGTCCGCGAGCGCTTGACGGGAGGCAGAGAGGAATTCGCGGCGATAGAGCATCGCTGCCATCAACAGACTGGCGGCGATCCATGCCTCCGCCCCGAGAAACCAGGCGAGTGAGGCAATGGCAAAGTAGACCCGCCGCAGGCCGCGGTTGAAGCTGCGAGACGCCGTGATGTTTAAATCTGCGGCCCGGTCTGCAGCAATGCTGGCTTCTTGCGGCTCGCCGTTCTCCGGGATTGCGCCCATCAGCACGGCGCAGTAGCCAAACAGCCGATGCGACCAGACGAATTTCAGAAAGGCGTCGACCAGCAGCACCAAGATGAAGAGCAGCTTCGCCTCCCACGCCACGGCGCTCAAGGTCTCCAGGGCGGCGATGTCTTGGGCGATGGTCACCAATTGCTGCGTCTGGCCGAGCAGCGCCACGACCCCGCCAATGGCGATCATCAGGCCGGAAGCGAAGAACGCCGCTCCCTGTCGCAGCGAGATCAGGAGCGACGCGTCGAACATCCAATTGCTGCGTCGCAACAGCTCGTGCATCCACCGCCGGCGGTAGATGGCGATAAGGCGGCTCATCGACGGGCGGGCCGCATTCGGGCGCTCGATGAACCAACCCATGCCCCAAGAGACCGCCACGAACACAGCCAACGCCACCAAATCCATAGGACCCAGCACGGCCAAAACGGGGAGAGAGAGCGTTTCCATTCCCGCCGCGTATCCCCTTGCCCGCGGCCGCGCAACGCGCCCGGGCGCCGCGGGACAGTCGGCGCCTTCACGTCACGCGGTGACCAGGCATGGGTCGGATAGCAATCGCAACAACCGACCCGGACAGAAGCGTAGGGAGCCCATGTTCCGGGCCATCTTTGCCTCAGCCGTGCTCGCCTGCATCGGGGTCGTGCAGGACGCCCTGTCTGGGGCTCCGGACGCTATCGCCACGCTCGGTGCGCCTCCCTTCGATCAACAGATCGACGCGATTCTGCAGGATGCCATGCCGTGGATGATCGAGACGGACCATTTTGCTCTAGAACAGGCGGCCGGATCTTCCCTTATCCTCGTTTTGACGCCGGTTGGCGGCCTTGGCCGGGCGCAAAAGGTTGCGTTTGACCTTTTTCAACACCAAATTGCAGCCTCCATCATCCTATCGATCCTCATAATCGTGGTGATCATGGAGCGACTGACGGATGGGATGCTGGCGAAGGTGAGCTGAAACAAGGCCAAACACCGACAGAGACAGGCAAAGCGCCGTGCCCAGCACCGGTAGACCATCCGTTATCGTGATGTCACACTGTCCCAATCAGAAAATTATACGGAGAGGGGTCACCAGATGACCGACAGGGAGAATACCACACTCGTCGACGGGCTCGTTTCGGCGGCCCGCGCGAGGCGCATCACCCGCCGGCACTTCATGGAAGGTGCGCTCGCCAGCGGTCTGACGGTCGCCGCCGCTAACACATTGTGGGCCACCAAAGTCGAGGCGGCAACACCGAAACCGGGCGGCACATACCGCGTCGGCGTGCATGATGGGAACACCACGGACAGCCTGGACCCGGGGACGACCGAATCTGTCTTCATGATCCAGATGAACCATGCGATCCGGAGCTATCTGACCGAGATCACCAACGAGAACGATGTCGGCCCGGATGCCGCGGTTAGCTGGGAAGCCTCGGCCGATGCATCGGAATGGCGCTTCCAGCTCGCCGAAGGCATGGAGTTCCACGACGGCAAGTCGATGACCTCGGCGGATGTGGTTGCCTCGCTCAACTATCACCGCGGCGAGGACTCGAAATCGGCGGCCAAGGCGCTGCTGTCCGATGTCACGGACATCGTGGCCGACGGCAAGAATGGTGTCGTCATCAAACTGTCCAACGGTAACGCCGATCTGCCCTATCTGCTGTCGGATTATCACCTGGTGATGGGATCGGCAGATGCAGAGGGCAATGTCGACTGGGTGAATGGCCCAAATGCCGGTCCTTACAAGATCAAGAACTTCGATGCCGGTGTCGGTGCGGAGCTCGAAAAACATGCCAATTACCACCGCGATACCTATTTCGACGCGGTGCAGATGACGGTGGTCAACGACCCGAATGCACGACAGTCAGCGCTGGTGACCGGCGAGGTCGATGCGATTACCGAGGCTGATCTGAAAACGGTGGGCCTGATGGGCCGTCGGCCGAATATCACGATTACCGAGGTCGCCTCTGGCGCCCACTGCACGATCCCGATGTTCGTCGACACAGCTCCCTTCGATAACGCCGATGTACGCATGGCGCTGAAGTTCGGGATCAACCGCCAGGAGATTGTCGACAAGATCCTGTTCGGACACGGCTCGATCGGCAACGACCACCCGATCGGCCCAACCTTGCCCTTCTACGCGGATCTCGAGCAGCGCGAATACGACCCGGACAAGGCGAAGTTTCACCTGAAACAGGCTGGGCTCGACAGCCTGACAGTTTCGCTATCGGCGGGTGAGGCCGCCTTCTCGAATGCCGTCGATATGGCCGTGCTGTTCCGCGAGTCGGCCGCGGCAGCCGGCATAACCGTCGATGTGGTGCGGGAGCCGAGCGACGGCTACTGGTCGAATGTCTGGCTGAAAAAGCCCTTCGTCGTGGTGCAGTGGGGCGCGCGTCCGACGCCGGATGTGATGTTCTCGCTCGCCTACAAGGACGATGCGGCCTGGAACGAGAGCCACTGGAAGAATGCTCGCTTTAACGAGCTGCTCTTGCTGGCAAAGGCGGAGCTCGACCAGGCAAAACGGGCCGAGATGTACCGCGAGATGCAGCAGCTCTGCCGCGATGACGGCGGTACCATCGTACCGTTTTTCCGCAACCGTGTGAATGTCTACAGCAACAATTTGAAACATCCTGAAAGCATGGCCGGGAACTGGGAGTTGGACGGCGCCCGATCCTATCAGCGTTGGTGGTTCGACAGCTGATCCGATCGGCGGTGCATCGCCGGCCGCAAACAATGGAATGCCCTGGCCGTTAGGCCGGGGCATTTGTCACCGGAAGCAGACTTTAGGCGCAACCAGACGCGCGCAGTGTCCAATCCATCATCGCGCGGCCTGCGGCATCCTCGAAATCCAGCCGAAACCGATGGCGCCTCTGCGCCATTGCCGCCATGGAAACGATGGCCTCGACCGAGCTTTCGGCAGTCCCGAGCGGCGGCAGTCCCGCCAAAGGGTCGATCCCCTCGACCGCTTCCATTGCGTCGTGAAGCGTTTGCACCGAACAAGCGGACGAGAGGTTCGGGCCGCCAAGCCCCTCCCGTGACAGCTCGACATGGATGGCCCAACCCTTGGTCTGGCGCAGGAACAAACTTATGGAAATGCCGGCGTCGGCAGGTGCCTCTCTGCTGACAAGGGCTGCTTTTATGCGAAGCGGCGGCGCATCGCTCCTGCGGAGGAGGACCGTTTCCGCAACCTCGGCTGCGGCCTCTTCCCGCGGCGCAGGTCGGGCGGCGGATTGCGGCATGGATGTCCTCCTCTACGATCATTCTGACCTAGCGACCGGCCGCTGCGTACACAACGGCCGACCGTAAGCGGCACCTACTCCGCCGTGGTTGACGGCCGCCTTTCAGCGGCGAAGGCGATCCAACTGCGCAGGTCAACCAGTTGTCCAATCAACCCGAGTTTCTCGCCCAGAGCGGCCGGGTCGGCGCAGGCAAGATCGGCCAAGCTATGAATATCGGCCCTTTGGAGGATCCAAACCAAGCCCGGCCCAGCCCCTGGAAGATCGAGGAGATCGCATGGGTCAGTCTCGTCTTTCGAGACCGATGAAGCCAAGTCCCCGCCGGGCGCTGGCGGCTCGACCAACGGTTCGTCTGGAGACTTCTCACCGATTTCAGGGGTCTGGTCGGGGATGACCGGGGCCGCGGTCGCACCAGGCTCGTAGGTATCGACATTCCCGGGCTCATCGGGCGCGTCGTCGTCGGAAGGAACCTCGGCCTCAGCCACCGGTGACGCCATGTCTTGAGATGGCGCCGCACGGGAGGCAAAGGCAACCGCCTCGCCCGACACCGCATAATCGAGCGCGGCGCTTGTTTCCGACAAGTCCGAAACGGACGCGCCGGGTTCAGAAGCCGCAGCCTTTACCGGCGGCGTCGCCGCGGCATCTGCGCCGCAAACTGTGCCCTGGATGCGCTTCCGGGCAAGCCGTTCTGCGCGGAAACCGGAAATCAGGTCGCGACTTTGCCTTCGGGATTTTCTGGATCTGCAGCC
Organism: Pseudomonadota bacterium; assembly: GCA_039513195.1. Classification (GTDB taxonomy): domain Bacteria; phylum Pseudomonadota; class Alphaproteobacteria; order Rhodobacterales; family Rhodobacteraceae; genus Thermohalobaculum. The sequence goes on from JBCCRM010000032.1 coordinate 10,485, forward strand.
GCCATGTCCGTCGGTCGGCATGGGCTTCTCCTTCGCTTGCGACCGGGCCGGGCCAAACCGAGGGCTGGTTGCGGCACGCACTGGTCATGCCGCAACGATGCCTCACGCAGTCTGCGGCTCCGCAAGCAGGCCGACCGCTTCGGCATATTTCAACCAGGTCTCAACCGACGCGACCACCACGCGCACTTCGATCGCGACCAGTTCGATCCCGACCAGAGCGACCCGGGCAAACGCGTCGACCACAATCCCTTTGTCGAGGATACGGTCGACCACTTCCGCCAGGGATGTCGACGCTAGGCTCTTTTCCATTGCCATCTTTCGTACTCCTTTGAGTGTTTGGGAGCTCCGCGGTCAACAGGCTGAGCCGCACCGCATCACAGATGTTGGTATGACTAGCCGCTCGATCCTAATAATGAATTATTGCCCTCATTATATTTATTGATACACTTAGAAGCAAACTTGCAATTATCGGCGCAGGGACACAATTTTATGGTAGAATCGCTGGAAATTGATCCCTATAATTTACAATATTATGCAGTTTTTTGTTATTAGAATTTGGGGATGAGCGCAGTTTTTGGGTGGCCACTATGTCGCGAGATTGTCATCGTTTAAAGTCAATCGACTTTGCTACTCCGACTGTTCCAGCGACGCAGTGACCGTTCATTCCAGTAGCAATGAGGAGATCCGTAGTCTTGTCTGCGACGACGATTGGAGTGGAGTGCGGCAATGTCCAGAGCCGATCGGTCCGCCCACATCATCTCTGAGCTGTCAAAGGACTTAACTTCAGAAGAAATTCGCAGACTCTCCCAACGACTTCCTTGGCTATAGAGCTGCGAGCGGTGCAGATCACGCGCGAGCCGGAGGTCGCGCCTCCAAACCGTAAGATGCAGGTTTACTCCGTGCCTGATCGGACTGCCTTTGGGCGGCCAAGGCAGCTTCGAAGTCGGTTTGTGTAACTCGGATCTCAGCCAACCCATCTGCGTCGCGCAGTCCTTCCAAGCGCCGCATCGCAGACCGGGCAGCGGCCTGACACAGCGCACGGAGGTCCGCGCCTGACATGCCGTCCGCCGCCACCGCCACCGCCGCAAAATCGAGATCCCCCGCAAGCGGCATGGCACGGCTGTGCACGCGAAGCACATCGAGCCGCGCCTGCAGATCAGGCAATGGGATTTCTACGACCAGATCGAACCGCCCAGGTCGCAAGAGTGCGGGATCGATCGCATCTACACGATTGCTTGCACCGAGCAAGAAGACGCCGCGGCTCTCCTCAACCCCATCGATTTCGGTCAGCAATTGCGCGACCACTCGTTCCAGAGCCGCGTCCGCCGTCCCCCGGCGAGGGGCGATCGCATCGATTTCGTCGAAGAATAGGATCGAGGGAGCAGCGCCCCGCGCCTTTGAAAACACGTCACTGATCGCCCGTTCGGCATCGCCCAGATACCGAGATAAGATTTGCGCACCCCGCAGCGCAATGAAATTGGCGCCACTCTCCGACGCAATGGCGCGCGCCAGCAGTGTTTTGCCGGTTCCTGGCGCACCAGTGAGCAACACGCCTTTTGCCGCTTGCAAACCGAGCGCGCGAAAGCGCGAGCCGTGACGCATCGGCCAAATCACCGCCTCGGTCAAAACAGTTTTCGCCTCGCTGAGACCTCCGATATCAGACCAGCGAGTTTCCGGGCTCTCAGACCGGATTTCCCGCAGCGCGCTCGGTCGGACTGATGCCATTGCCGCCTCGAAATCCTGCGGAGAGACCGACAACGTCGCCAGGTCGCGCAGCCCGCCCCCGGCCGGCATCGCGCGGGCCAACGTCGCGAGCGCGGCCTCCCGCACGAGGGCGGCCAGATCGGCGCCGGTATAGCCGTGGGTTGCTCCGGCGAAGGCGTCGAGATCGACATCGTCGGACAACGGGGTTTCGGCGACATGAACATCGAGTATCTCGCGCCGCGCAGCGCGGTCCGGTGGCGCGAACTGGATCTCCCGGTCGAAGCGGCCCGGCCGGCGCAACGCGGGATCCAAACTGTTCGGCAGATTTGTCGCCGCCATCATCACTACCTGACCCCGGGCAGCCAGACCGTCCAGCAAGGTCAACAACTGGGCGACAACCCGGCGTTCCAACTGTTTGTCCCCGGAAATCGACTCGCGCTTCGGTGCGATGGCGTCGATCTCATCGATAAAGATTATCGATGGGGCCCGGCGCTCGGCCTCCTGAAAGATCTGGCGCAGCTTCGCTTCAGTGTCGCCATAGTGCTTCGACACGATCTCGGGACCGTTGATCTGAAAGAAGGTGGCGTCGCATTCCTGGGCTACTGCCCTGGCAAGCAGCGTCTTTCCGGTGCCCGGGGGGCCGGTGAATAACACACCCCTTGGCGGCTCGACGCCCAAATGTCGGAACACATCGGGTCGCTTCAGGGGTAACTCGACCATCTCGCGAATGCGGGCGATCTGCGGACGCAAACCGCCGATGCCGGGAAAGTCCTCGCCTCCGCCCTCCGGCTCGGCCTGCGTGATCCGCGTCTCCGGGGTGACCATGCCGGCCGGTCCTGGGTCGATGCGGACGATGCTCAGCATTGCCGTACCCGCCGCCACGGCGCGTATTCGGTCCCCAGGCGTCAGTGGAATGTGCTCCAGGCGTTCGCGCAAGTGATCGGCGGCAGCGAGATCGCCGCGAAACGGGCGGTCGAAGACAACGGTGACCTCTTTCGCAAAATCGACCGGTGCAGCAGCGACCATGACGGTTGCCCCCATCTCGGCACCGGCGTTCGCGCGCAACGTCTCGTCTAAAGCGATATGGCTGATCGAGCGTTGGGCTTGGCGGGCCGGCAACACCCGCGCACGGGTCGTTCGGGTCGCAGTGATGGAGACCACGTCGCCGGCGCGCAGGCCAAGTTCCGACATCCGGTTCGGATGCAGGCGCGCCACGCCGCGATGCGCATCTGCCGGTGCCGCGACTGAAATCTCAAGCTCGAGAACGGCGCCGGGGCTGGCCGGCTGCCGATCCTGGTCGCACGATCCCGTGGGCGAGGCGTCTCCCATCCCATCATCCACTGCCAAAGGGTCCTCGCAAAGCTCTGGGGAACGACTATGCCGGATCGGTTGAGCGAGAAATGACGACTTCCAGAATGCCGTTTCGGATCCGAGATGCCCAGGGCCGGCCATGCAAGTCTGCAGGAATGGGCGCCTCGGCCCGGTACCGGCGGGGACCGCCGGTAGCAATGACCAGCGCCCCGGCGATTTCCTCGACCGACACGTCCTCAGCGGCGACGCCCGGCAGCTCAGCGGTCAAAACCCAGGCATCCGCATCATCGTACACATCGAAATGCGGCTCTCTGGGCGCGGCGCCGGTGCGCGATGCGGCAGCGTCGGACTTTAGTGGTTCGGCGGGATCTCGCCCGGCAGTCGTCTCCCCCTGAGAGACATGGGCGGCAGAAAGACCACCAACGCGAACATGGACGCCAGCGCGCGCATGGACCGGACCCTTGCTGGTTTCCACGGTAAAATCCTTGCCATGACCGTCTGCGGCTTGCTCCACTCCATCGACGATCTTTCCAAGCGCATCGCGGATGGGGCCGAACAGTCCCGATAGCCGCTGATCGATTTCCCGGAATGCCTCAGCACCAGCCGGTCCCTCCGCCTTCTTTTTGGTCATCTCATCGCCCCCGAAAGACGAGTTGGAATTGAACGCTGTTCGTCCCGCAATTAAAAGATAGGCTCCGTCGCCTTGAGAGACTCTAAACACCGGTAAAATATCACCTTGCATACCAATCCAATTTAATAAAATGTTTAGCGGTGACGATATGTAGGGGAAAAAAGATGAGTGGGTTTTTAGGGCCAGTTCGCTTCTCTGTTAGACGCAGTGGCGAAGAAATGCTTGTGTATCATTTTGATACAAATCGCGAAGCCATCAAGATGCTTCATTTTCTTAGGGACTTCTTCCCTGATGCACAGTTTGTTGTGGAACCGGCGCTACACTAACGCGCGCCAGCTTCGTCAAGAGGCCAGGGAAGCAACCGAAGGATCGGACTCCACGGATTTCCTTACCGCGGTCGCAACGTCAAGGAAGTCCGACATGGTTTTCTGGGCCTGCGCCGTTGCCTGTGCAATTCGGGACGCCGCATCTGTCGACCCGTCGGGTTCCGAGTTGAGCCGCATGCTTGCCAATTGCTCTGCTAGCGCCGTAGTCGACTCTCGAAGCCGCACCTCGATGCGACGCAGGACATCTGCGTGATCCGCCGGCAGGGTCACCTGTCTACCCTGCGTAGTCATCTCAGCCAACCGATCCACTTCCACAGCCAGCCTTGACAAGATTTCTGCCGTTGGCGCTGCGGCGGGGTCAATGTCGTGTTTGCGGGGCGTGGTCATGTCGTGTACCGCCAACGTCAAGCGCGACAAAAGCCTGTTGTAATTCGCCAGAACGATCCGGTGGTCTTTGGCCGCGCGGTTCAAATGGCGAAACAGGTCGATCGGTTGCGAAACCAAGGGAAAGCTCGCCTCTTGATCCGCTATGGCTGTGCGGGACGCTGGAATTGCCAGCTCCGCTTCACCGTCGTTTGGTGGGTCGACTTCAGCCGATCCCTCTCTATAAGCGGCCGACAGGAGCGAAGCGGCGAAGTCCTGTTCATGGTCCGAGTCCGGCACAACCGGCCCAGGGTCCCCTGGGTCTGGCGTCGCCTCGAAGCCAGGCTGCTGGCATCCTGCTGTGTCAATAATAGGTTCGTCATCTGGCACTGTTTCTCCCTGCAGGGAAGCTCCGGAGCCTGCCTCCGCGGAAGAAAAACTCATTTCTCGCCCTGGGGACGGTGGGCCGACCGCTGCGGAGGCGCGACCCAAAGCTGCGACAAGCTCGTTCGATTGATTGTCCAGCCGCGTCAAGACATGTCCCATAGCGGCAGACAGTCGGCTGAAACTCTGCCTTTCCGCGAGGAAATCCGGCCTCGAGCGGGCTTCCAGGGACGCGAGCGCCGCTTCAAGCCGGGGCAGATCCTGCTGCATAGCTACGATCGGTTCCGCCAGCGACGCAATGGCCCCGGTCAACTGTTCCATCTTGGCGTCGAGATCGTCGATCCGGCCTGCCAACATCTTCAAGAGGTCGACAGCCGCGACCTCGGCAGCCCCGTGGACTTCCCGCTCCGACACCGGATCGGCGACAGGCTCCATCCTCGGCTCCTCGGCCAATTCGCTGCCCCCGAACGGGAAGTCCCAAAGCTTAACCGCCTCGTCTGCGCCCGAGCACATGCGCGTGGCAATGTCGCCACGCATTGCGATAAGCTTGCCAACATCCCCGGGCATCAGCGAGAAACCACAGGCGCGGGCACCTGCCGCGTAGACGTCGCCGGACATCCACTTGCAAACGAGGTCGACCAAAGCGGTGCCGGTGTCTTCAAGAGACGTCTGTGGAGGGTCAATGCACACCGCGTGGGTGATCATGCCTGCACCCGCCAGCCGTTCCAGCAGATCGATGCTCATTTTACGACCTTTCGTGGATGTGGAACAATCGCAGCCAGCCCGCGACCGTCAGAGGCGCCCCAGCGGACCGAGATCAAGGACCAGATCGCCCTCCTCCAAACCGAAGGACGCCGCGATATCCAGGATCTTCTGCTTTGCGTTGAAAAGGGCGTCGCTGAGTCTTTCTTCTTCCTCCAAGCTTAAGGAACCCTCATCGAGGCGTCTTATTGCTTGCAATTCCATAAGCTCTCGCAAGGCGGCGATTATTGACAGGACGAACCGAGCCAGATCTCGCTCAACGCGCTCGGGATCGCACACGACCTTGAGGCCTTCAGCCGACTGGGTTTGGCGGACGAAGTCGCCTGCGACATCCGAAATAGCTTCCGCCAGCCTTGGGGTTGCCGCGGTCATGGAGCCGCAATCCCGGCGAATGTCAGAGGTGGCCACGGCCCGGTGACCGAAGCCTTCATCTTGCTCGCGCATGCACGCACCGCCTGTATCGACTCGCGATAAGTGGAGCGGGAGACCATCAGCGACACATCTGCGCCATAGTGGCACGAGGACTGGTTGACGAATGGGATCACGGCCGCAGCTCGGATCGGTGCGGTGAGGGTTGCGACGAGGCGCTTTGCGGTCTTCTCTACCGCCATGGCCTCCTCTGCAAAACGTCGATGTTTGACGAGCCGTGACCGCAGATAGGGGCGTGTTTTGGTAGATGCTTCCGACAACCCATCTGTCTCCAAGATGTCGAATCCATGTTCGATTGTCGCGACGATCTCAACGTTATCGGACAACGCATCGAGGAGTCGTCGGAGCTTCGTCTGTCTGCTGCGGATGAGGAGCAGCACCTCTTCCTCAGCCAATCCCTCCTGCGCAGGCGATGCGGGCAAGATTGCTACAGACTGAGAGAGATGTTGGAGAAGGGCGCAACGCTCTGGCCTCGTCATTTGGGCGCGGCCAGTACATCCGTGAAAGAGAGCCGAGAGGTGACCGACCTGGTGACAGCGGAGCCCAAGCAGAGCCGGCGAAGCGCTCTGACGGCCATCGAAAGTTGCCTCGTCAACGACGCCCAACCAGCTCACGGCACGAGCCCCTCGCTCTCCGCCTGGCCGGCAACCGGCCGCGCTTCCGCGTGTCCTCGGCGCGTTAGGCGTATCCGGGCCTCTAGATCTACCAAATCGATATCAGCGATCGACAGGCTCGCATGCGCGACGACCACCACACCGCGATCGAGCAAACGGTCGAGCACCTCTACCAGTCGCGACTCCTCATCAAGATGACTGTTCTTGAAGGGCGAGGTCATGGTCAAGCGGCCTCCGAAGCATCGTTGGCGAAGCTGTAGGGGGGTAACGGGCCGAGTAGTGCCGTCGACATGCCGACTAACTGCGCGCTTCGATGCGTTTCAGCCATGAGCCTGGCGAGTTGACCAGACGCCTTCCTTGGAACAAGCAACGAGACTTCGAATGGCGCAGCCACCCGAGAGCGCCCGGAGGAGAGACGTGTCTCCACACCACATTCGGCAAGACGCACCAGCAGCTTCCTGAAGATCGCTTTTGCAGAGTCTTTTTGGCGGGTGCGATCGGTCCGCTCCCGGCGCCGGTCGCGAAGATAGGTTGCGGTTGCGGTAACAATCGATGACTTGTCACACGGTGGTAGCTCCAAGCGTAGCGTGAACTCCTGCGATCCTTCGACCCGCTTCAGCGCGCGGACCCACAAGGCCGCATCAGTTCGGATTAGCCGCGAGACGGCAGAAGTTGACGGAAACACTGCCCCGAAGCGAACCGGAACAACATCCGTACAGGCTACAAGAAGACGCAAAACCCGATCATGCTCTATCGCAAGCGCTGTGGCACCGCCGACGTCGCAGACCGCGGCTGCATCAGTAGCGGAAGTGAGGCCGATGATCCCCGTCCCTCGAACTTGGACAAGACCGGGGAACGAGAGGTCCCTGATCCGGCCCGCTTGGTCCTGGCGAGCGACGCCATGCAATAACCACACAACATCAGTCATGACGATGCCATATGAGACGCTACCGCGAATTGTGCCGGGTCCAATCGTAGAGATTGGCCCTCCCTGAGAATCTCAGCCACCCACAAATCTGCGTCCGAGGATTTCGAGGTCAGAGCGGCCGTGGCCATTTGGGCTTTCCCGCAAACTTCAAGAAAGCGAGCGGCCTGCAAGATGTCGGCAGAGGGGCCGCCGATTTTTGTGGCCCGTCGCAGGACCTGCCGCCTAGCACTTAGGAGCGCCTCTCCATGAAGTTCGGCATCGACACCAAGGCAGCGATGTGCCATCGCACGGCTCTGACGCCCAATCCGCGATACTTCAATCCGCGCAAAAGAGACTGGTGGTGACGGCCCGACTAATCGGACGCGGAGCGTATCGACAAAGGCTCTGTCAAAGTCCTCTAGAACCGCCTCCAGTAGCCCAGTCCGATCCTTTTGGACAAGGAAGACGCGGTTCATGAAGCTCGCAGAAGCGTCCCTGGGAAGGTCAATCCAATCGTCTGTCACGCGATTGAGATCCTGCGATAGATCGGACTCTACCGAGAAGAGAGCGGGCAAGATCGGCGCCGGTGTCGACTTGTCCGAAGCTTGGAGATCTTCAACTCTTATTGACTGGCGGTTCACCATCCGAGGACGAGGCCGGGACTGCGCCGCCGATTGGTCAGCGCTGGAGATCATGACTTGGTATTGAGCCTTCCCAGCTAGCTCGGACAGCGCCTGGCGGAGGGAGTCGGCGTTGCCCGCTAGAAAAACTCGAACGGCATCGGGATCTGGGAAACGCACCCGTGGCGTACTGGGCAGGACATCACCAAATTGCTGCAGGTCTTCCAACCTGGCTTGGTATTCGACGAGTTGCCGCGCAAGAAGCCGCTCAGGCCGCAATGACGGCAAATGGCGGGGCGCGCTGCCCACCATTGCGCTCATGTCATCGAAGTCGATGCTCCTCAGCCCGTAGCGCCGAGAGGGAGCCGACGCGGAGGCTGCGTGCGCATCTGCGAGACGCATCACGCCATGTAGAAGAAGTGAGTGCATATCAGAACCTCACGGAGACTTCGCCAATGCAGATGCTGCCCGCAATTGCTCGAGAAGAGCATCTTCAAGTTCCTCGAACTCCTCCTCGGCCATGTCGCCAGCCTCGAGGCGCGCCTCGGCTTCCGCCAGTGCGCGCTTAATCGCCACAGGATCGTTAAGCTCACGAAGGGCGGCCTCTTCGACCTGATGGGCAAGCCATATCGTCGCGTCAAAGGGCGCCTTAATCGGCAGTGCGAGAAGCGAGAAGATCCCCATCCCGCTACTCCGCGCCCATCGGAACAACCGACAGATCGAGCTGAACCGTTAGGAAGCTGTAGACCGGAGCCGGCCCAACGAGCTTGACTGTAGCGCCAATCGCCTGTGCAGCAGCGTCGACGGCAACGGCGAACGCATCCTCCGATTGGCGGGCAACAAGGACATCCGCCCTGAAAACCTCATCCTCCATTTCTGGCTGTTTGATGCGGTGGTCCGTGAGCAGGAAGCTCATCCTCTCGAGCAAAACCGCTTCTGCCGCCGCGCGACGGGCTTCGAAGAGTTCCGCCACCTGCCGCCCGAACGCTATCATGTCGTAGCGCCCCGCCTCGCCACGAGCGGCCAAACGCGCTTGCGTAGCAACCAAATCCGGCCGCTCTCGCAGAATAGCGCGCAGCTCTCTGTCGCGATCCCAGCTGATCCGGACCCCATACTCGACCTGGTCAGCGAATTGCTTTAGTAATCCCTGTAGATGGGTTTCTGCCTTTTCGAGCGCAGCGCCAATTTGCGAAAGATCTTCCGCGATGATTCCAAAGCGCATTGGCAAGAGGGTCCTATCCTGCATCGCAACTTCGAGGACATGGGCATGGGCCTTTAGATCGCGGCGCTTTGGCTCAATCGGGGATACGCTCACCGGCGAAGTTAGCACGGCCAGACTTCCGAACCGTTTGAAAGCCAGAGGGCCTGGTCCGATCATCCGGTCGGCCGCGACGAGACCAGTGTCGTGGCGATCCACAATTCCATAGAGATAGTGCTGGTTAAAACTGTTCATTGCCTCGGCGCTCTTTCGCGTGGCAGTTGCGTTACAGCGTGGGTCATTCGATACTGTCTGCCGTTTCGAGCCGTGAAAGCCGGTGTTCGAGCATTGAAATTTGCCCGCGCAAGGCGCGGTTTTCTTCCTCGATCGACTCGGCCGTCGCTGACAGAGCTGGATCGCGCTCCCACCAATTTATTCCTAACTCCATCGCTTTATCGACAGTCGTCACAAGCAGACGCAGCTTAATTGTGAGAAGCTCGACGCCGCCAACCGCAATAGAGACATCCCCTGCGACGACAACGCCCTTGTCGAGGACCCTTTCCAGCACGTCCGCTAAACTGTCGCCGGAGATAGATTGTGCCATGTTGTGGTTCATGAGGCGGCCATCCCCTTCGCGTGATCTTCGCGGTAATATCGGCCGAGCCGCTGGAATGAGACTGCCTCGCCCATCTGATCCAGAGCGACCGCAAAACTGACGATCAAATCGTTACGACCGGCGCGGGCTTTGTTCTCGACCAGATCGACGACGACGCGCCAGCCGCCGTCATTTCGCTCGCAGGCGGAGATTTGATCGACCGGCAGATCGGTGAAAATCTGGGCAGCGTCTCGTGCCGCGGCGACCGCGAGCGGAACCGTTATCGCTTTGGCGACGCTCGCACTCTTGGTCTTAGCATCGCTCATCGCAGCACGCTCCCGGTGGGATCGGCCAGCAATGCCAGAAGGCTCCTTCGCCGCTCGGTCAACTTGTGCAAGGTTTGACGCAGAGTCGCAGCCTGGGCTTCGTGACCTTGAAGCTCGCGCCTCAAGCGCGCCGTTTCATTTTCCAGTCGGACGAGGCTCATGCTGCACTCGACCCGGGAATTGCGTTCGGTCCAAGTGGACCGCCCTGGCCGTGACGGCCGGAACCGTGGCGGAAAAGGCTTCATGCGGTGGCCGCCTTCTTCTTCTCGGTAGAACATGCCATGATGATCTGGCGGCGCAGCTCCGCCGCATAGGCGCTCTGCTGATCTTCGCCGTCGCGGACCGGAGCCCGCGTCTCCAACACATCGAAACAAAGTTGAACAAAACGCTCATCAGACACACTCGGCAAGATGTTGTGAGCTGCCATGATCCGGCAAATTAGGATACCCGCCCGCAAAGACGCCTGGGCGACCCCGGCTTGACAGCATCTCAGTGCACGAATCAGGCGCACCACCGGCTGCACAAATTGCAGATCGAGCCCGGACCGGATCGCGACGATCCCAGCCTCCGACGCCTCGCTGCGCCAGCTTAGATCGAAGGTGATCATCCGGTCGAAGAGCGCATCCGGTGCCGCGTTCACACCGGCATAGTCCTCTGGGTTAGAGGTGAAGATCGCACCGAATTGCTCATGTGCCACCACGCATCGTTCTTGCCGCGCGGGGCTCGCGATCACCAGGATCCGCTCCTCCAAAGCCGACAACAAGGCATTGTTGGTTTCTGCGGGCGCGCGCGTGAATTCGTCGTAGATCAGCGTGCAGCCGTGTTGCATCGCACTGGTCAAGGCGCTGTCCGCCCATGCTGCGCAGGTCTTCGCCTTGGTCTTCACCACGCTATGGATGAATTGGTCGCGGGTCGTTTCACTTTCGAAGCCGATCTCGCGCCCCACCAGATCGCCGGAATTCAGCGCACTGTCGCCCGTGAGCAGAACGACGGGCCGCCCGACGCGCGCAGCAATCTGCAGCGCGAGCGTCGTTTTGCCGGCGCCCGCCGGACCACGAAAGTGAACGGGTGCCCCGGCCTCGAGATACGCCATGGCGCGGGACTGGATCGAAACGATGTCCGAGTCTTCAAATAGATCGGCACGGATCGGCGGCATGATCGCGCCAGGCGGCCCATCATTGGCACCGACAATGGTCAATCCAACAGGTCGTATCCGATCTCGCATTGCCGTCCCTCCCGGACACATTCTGAATCCTGCGGCGTGAGAACAAAGCTAGGACAGTGAGAATTACCGGGAGGTTAAGTTTGGGAAATCCTCATTCCCAATCCACGAACTTGCCGACGGCGTTGCGCGGCAAGGCGGCCCCGAAGTCGATACGGACCGGACGCTCAGGCGGCGAGAGGTCATCCTGCATCCGCGCGCGGATCCGAATGTCGAGATCTTGAGCCGAGACACCCTGCCCCGGGACCACGAATGCCTTCAGCCGGGCGTCTGCCGCGTCATGGGACAGGCGCACCGTGGCGTCAGCGACCCCGTCGAACGCACAAAGCCAGGCGGCAACCTTTGTCGGGAGGACGTTCACGCCGCCAACTTGCACAACCCCATCGCGCCGTCCTTTCGGCACAAAGGACCGCGGGCCGACCCGCTCCAGGTGATCTGGAGGCTCGACGTAGTCGACCCCACGACGGGGATGGGGGTCCTCCGCTCGCCAGCACAAATGGTCGAACAGGGCAAAGGGGTCCTCCGCGCGGCTGCGCCAACCGAGGCCCGCAGTCTCGCTCGATCCGAATACCTCGACAAACCGGCCGAGCCCGGCGGCGGCCGCACGGTCCCAAATTGCCCGCGGCGCCGGCGCACCGGAGGTTATGCCCAAGACGGCCTCGGGCCAGGCGAGCCCGGATGACAGCGCCAGATCCCAGAGAAAGGGCGTGGCAACCACCGCATCCCCAGGCCGCAACCGCCGCGCCAGGCCAGGGGGAGCGGTGAGTCGCGCATCGAAGACGGGCCGGGCAGCAAGACACGGGCCTAGCACCGAAAACAAGAAGCCATAGATGTGGTGGGGTGGCACCAGAGAGACGATCCGCGTCACGCCTGGCAGCAAGGCGGCATGGGCGGCAACCTCCTCCACCAAGGTGCGCACCTCATGCGTCTGTGTCGAAGGGGTCCCGGTGGAGCCGGAGCTTCGAAAGGTGACGCGGTTGCCGGCCATGCGTCCAGCTTCCCCAATCAGGGCAACCCATTCGCCGAGGCTCGGCCGCACCAGCAAGTAGTCCTCGATCCCGGCCTCGTGCAGGTGGAAAAACTCCGACACACGCGAGATCAGATGTAGTTTTGCAAGACTGTCGAACCCCGCGCCGTCCTCGTCAAAGCGGGTATCGTCATTCCAGCCGGCCCAAATGGCCGGTTCGTTCTTGCACCCCGAGATCCGCGCCCTCTCCTCCGCGGCGATCGAGACGATGACCCTGCGCAGGGCCTCGGCGCTAAGCGAGGCGAGCGGCCCGCCAATCGGCGCGCCGCCTTCTACCACGGGCATGCTCAGCCGGTCTGCAATTCGTAGAGCAAGTCGCCAATCAGCCCAGCGTATTGGCGTCGGGCTTCGGCCGCCCGCGCGCGCAGGGAGAGAGCATGCGCCGCCAGGTCGAGCGCGGATTGCCCTACAGCGTCGGCCGGCATCCCGAGATGCAGATCGCCGGCCGGGTCATAGATCTCCAAGCTGTCCATGACTTCGCCAAAGCTCTCGCACTCCCAGGCACGCTTGACCTCCGGATCGTCCTCCGCCGTGGTGAACATTGCCACCCGGACAACGAAGCGATTGTCGTCGCTTCGGTAGACATTGACTTCGTACCAAAACGGCGAACCTGGCGTGAAGCTCATTGCCATGCAGAGCTCGACACCCGTGAAGGTCAGGGGCCGTTGGCCGCTGCGCTGCAGGGTTTGGAGCGCCGCCTCCTCGGGCAGAGCGGCCGCCGCAGAGATCGGGTCGGCGCCGGACGGCGGGAATGGGGTCGGTTGTGTCATCATTCTGTTTTGTCCTTGTCTGTAGAGAAGGCGACGATGGCGGGGCCGAGCGCCTCTACCAAAAAACGCCGAAAGTCCCGGCGCAGCCGGTTTGCAAGCGGTTCGAGGTCATGGCCGGTTCCGGAAGCCAATCTGGGGTCAGGCACAGCGGCCCCAGGATCGAAATGCCGGACCGCAGCGTCGAGGGCGGGAGCATCCGCGATGAGGGCAGCCGCATGGACCGACCGGCACACGGATAAGTCCGATGCAAAGAGGCCCAGAGCCAAGACCGAGATACCGCCAGATGCCGTGTAAAGCTCGACGCTCTGGACGAAGCCAAAGTCATCCTCGGCCGTCCGCCGCCAGACGAGCGCCCCCTGGAAGGTGAGGGGACGCTGGCCGTCACGGCGCAGGGCTATGGGCTGCATCGGGCATGGCCCTTCGTTGTCCGGTGCCATCGCTGTGGCCTCGACGGCGGGTTGAGATGGCTGCTCTGGCAGTTCCTTCAACGCCAAGCCCTGCGGCTGGCGATGCGCCAGATACAGTGCCCGCATCTCGTCGCTGACCAGGACAGTCGTCTCACCGCGCCCGCCCGAGACCTCCGATGCCACCGCGCCCGCCATCGCTTAACCTCAGGCGCGCTTCACAAAGATCCAGCAGGCCTGACCGTCCGGCTGTGCCTTCAGGTGGATTTTCACCTTGATGCGGCCAGCCTTATAGTCGAATTCATAGTCAAACAGCGTGTTGACCTGTCCACTACGCCGAAACTTCATGAATTCACCATGAAATCTCTTACCCTTAGCGCAGGGAGCTATATCGTTGAAGAAATTCTTGCCAATTACATCTTCTGGCTTGCGGCCAGCGATCACGCCTTCCGCCGAATTGTACTTCATGATTTTGCCGTCCTTGTCGACCAAGATGGCCCCGAACGGAAGCGCTTCAACGCGGTTTGGTTCGCGCTGCAAGATGTTGTCGATGTCACTTGCACCGAATGGGAGGATTTCCATGCCTGTGGTCCTTCTCGATATGTGGTCTTATTCGTCGCCGGGATTCTTCGCGCCCGGCTCGTTCTGCAGAAAGCTGTTGTTCCGGGTCAGGGACATGTCATGCAGACGCGTGACGGGAGGTTTGGACTGGATCATGTCTGACCGTCCGGGTTTCGAGACCCAGTGATAGTCCGTCGCACCCATACTGATGATGCATTGCGGGACGGTCTCGAAGCGCTGCGTCAGGGTGAACTTGGCATCATCCAGGTCCATTTCGTTGGCCTCACCCATCTCGGTGAGCATTTTCAGCTCCTCGAGATGGCCCTCGGCCTGCACCTGCTCCACGTCTGTGATGATTTCGGCCGCCGCCTCTAGAACCCATTCGGGATGACTGCCGCGGACCACCAGGCCGAGTTCCGAGAAATGGAACTCGTACCGTTCGCCAAGCTTGCGAAGTTGGCCGGTCTCTTCCATGTGATGGATACTCCTATCTTGTGCGTAGGCGGCACTGCCCGTTCTACGAGCCATGCGCCGCCGCCTGAGGAGCAATGGGGCGGAAATGATGAAGCAAGAGTTTTGCTTCGGGCCCGCAGACCTTCATTTCGGTGGTTTTTTTGGGCCTATTGGATCGAGTGGGTCGCCTAGGTCTCACCGGCGGCGCTGATCGCGGCCTCTACTCGCGCCAAACTCGCTCGACAGTCGGCATTGTCGGGGTCCGACAACAGCGCCGTCTCGTAGTATGCGCGTGCCGAAACGAAGTCCTCTGCCACGGTGAAGAGATGCCCGATCTGCAGCGACACCTCCGGGTCATCGGGCGAAAGCGCCTGCGCATGCAGATAAGCGCTGTGGGCCTCTGCCACGCAGCCGACCTCTTTCAACATATGGCCGAGCTGGACCCAATAGGCGGTCGCATCGGGGCGCAGGCTGACGGTCTGATCGTAGCAGACCGCCGCCTCGGCAAACGCGCCGCGGTCCCGGTGCCAATCCCCAGCCTCGCCGGTCAGATCGGCTTGATCTAAACGTGCTCGCGCAGCCTTCGCCTCCTTTGAAAGCTGCGCCGACCAGGCTGCGAGAAGCGGGGCGACCTTTAGCGATCTACGTGGGTCTACGACCTGCACTGGCGTTCGGAGCGCGGGCCGAGGAGTGCGACCCTTATTTTCCAGCGCACTGAAGCCCCGGTCCGCCGCCGCCGTTGTAACCGCACTGTCGAGATCGGCAAGATGGGTCGACCAATCGGGCAGGGCCCGGGCCGCCATGCGGTCGAGCTGCACGCGGCGCCGGGTCGCTTCGGGCCTCGCATAGTCGAGGATCGCTTCACCCCAAAGGTCGACCGCCAGCGGATCGATAAACTCGGGGACGCTGCCGCCGGCCTCCCGCAGAACCGGAATGTCGGCGGCGATCACCGGCAGTCCGTGCGCGATAGCCTCCAAGACCGGCATGCCCCAGCCCTCGGCAAAGCTGGGGAACAGGAGCGCCCGGGCCCTGGCCATTTCCGCCAGGAGCTGCGTGTCACTGAGAGACGCATGCTGCTCAACCACATCGCGCAAGAGAGGGCATTGATCGAGCAGGCTGAAAACCTCCTCGTTCTGCCAACCGCGGCGACCGACAATCACCAAGCGCGGGATGTCCCCAACCGGCAGGGTCGCCGCGAAACGCCGCCATAGATGCAGCATCGCGATGTGGTTCTTGCGCGGCTCGATCGTGCCGAGCATCAGGAAACGCGGCGGGCCCTCGGGTGTCTCCATCGGCACCGGGCGCAGGAACTTCGGCTCGATGCCGATCTTGATCACTGCAGGCACATCGACCTCCCGCCCCGCGGCGCGGTGAAACGCGCGGTAACGCTGAGCCGTGTCGACGGAATTGGCGAGAACCCATGGGCGGAACCGCGAAATCGTACGCAGCCGGTCTCTGTGCACCACGCCCTGGCCATCGGGCACATACTCCGGCAGATCGGAGGGGATCAGGTCGTGGATGTAGAAGATCATCCGCTGCGATTGCCGCTCCCGGATGCCGTTGAGATAGGCGAAGCGATCCAGTTCGGCATGGCCACTGTTGAAATAGATCGCCGGGCGCCGCCCCTCTTTGAGCCGCAACCGGGTGTCGAGCGCTTGGGTCCGGGCCTCCAACGGATCCGCCAACAACCGGTCGAGCTCTGTAACCGCATCGCCAGCGTCGCTGGGCTCGCGATCCTTCAGCCAGACCGCCTCGAGATGGTCCAGAAAACGTGCCGCCAGCGCGTGGGGCAGAAGCTCGAACGCCTCACCGCGCCGAAGCCCGAAAAAGCCCTCGATCTCTGAGTGGCGGAGAAAATGCACGGCGTGCCGAAGATTGACCCGGTCAATGCCCGAGGCGACCCGGCTGTGCCGCCGCTGATAGAGCCGGGACGCGTCGAAAAGCAGAGCGGGCCAGGTCATCGGCGGGGGCAAGGGCGCATCCTCACCGGCCCCAGGTCATGTTTAGGGTCCCCTTGATCGCCGCATCGCGTAGTTGCAGACCATCGGGGTCTGCAACCCACTCGGCGCCGGCAAAGGCTGCACCCCAAACGCTCTCCTCCAATACCCGCGGCAGCACCGGGGCGAATTGATCCGGTCCCGGGACCTCACCCGCGCCGGTCAGATGATGGCCATTGTCCAGATAGCGCCGGGCCGCCACGCCGAAATGCCCTGCCTCGAACAGCACGCTGGACGACAGCCCCCCAATTTCCGTCACGCGGCCACTGCCGAGCAGATCGTACACATTCACATCGGTCAGGATCAGACCGGGCTCGCTGTCGACCAGCGCGTCAATCCAGCCGGTGTCACGAAGATGCGGGTGAGGTTTGTAGTAGAGGCGGCTGTGCCGGCGCAGCATGTCGACTATGGCATCCTCGGCATCCTGCTGCGTCGCATGGCGGTCGCCGATGATCAGGGCCGCATCGATGGCCATCTGGCCGATGAAAACCGCACTACCATCCGGCGGATCGGGCTCCGTCTGCAGGCGCCGCTCCGCCAACGCTCGGATCAGCCGCACCTGCCGCGCAATCGCCCGATCCGGAACGAAATGGGCCACCAGTGCTTGCCGCAGGGCCGGGACACTGCTCCGCATCGCGAGCAGATAATCCTCCATAAAGCGCACCGGGTGGATCGTCAGATCCAGATAAGGCACCCCGTGCCGCGCAAACATTGCGCGCATGTAGGGCGGCATCTCATAGGCCACCACGAAAGCCCGCTCGAACAGCGGCGCCAACGCCGCCTCCGCCTCCTCCGAGAGCTCCTTGTTGTAGAGATAGGCCCAGCCCTGGGTCGAAAAATCGACGCCGTGCATGCGGTAAAGCTCATAGCGGTCAAGGGTCAGGCTCTCCTCGTCCAGCGCGATCTGGACAGACGGGCAACCCAGGATGCTCTCGAAAATCGGCGCGAAAAGATGCGCGGTCCAGGCGATATTGGTTCGTTGCGGATTGGGATAGCGGGCATGGCGCAGATCGGTGACCCGCAGCCAATCGGACGTGAAGACGATCCGGTCGATCGGACCGATCTCCTCCCGCACACGCGACATTTAGCGTCCCCCAACTGCGACGGTTGCAGGCGTCGGTCCCCGAGCGGGAGTGTTACAACCCCGACACAAAACCCATCAAGCCCCATCTTCCGCAACCCGGCCGGATGCGCCAGACGTCTTGCCTGATGAAGTGGAACCGGTATTCCTGAGGCTCACCGACGCGGCGAGGACCTATGCCACGCCTCTACCTCCATATCGGCCCGTGGAAAACCGGAACCACTTCGATACAAGATGCGCTTTATGCGCATCGCGCTTTGTTGGCCGACCGCTACGGGGTGAACTATCCGGCGGTGCGGCCAAATCACTGGATCTTTGCAATCCCGTTTCACACCGACCCGGACCGTTACATCGCCGAGCGGCCAGGGCAGTATGTCGCCGCTAAGAGGCGAGAAATGGCGGCCATGGCAGGAAAGTTCGCCGAGACTGTAGGCGCCCACCCGACCCATGTGCTGTCGGCGGAGCAGTTCTTTACCCTCGATGAAGGCTCAGTTGAGCGGATGCGCGCATTCTTCGACCGGCTCGGCCTCGATACCCAGGTCATCGCCTACGCCCGCTCGCCGATCGATCAGCTGCCCTCCATCGTCAATCAAATCGTCCGGACCGGTGGCGGACGGCTGTCGGAGGTTCTGGGGCGGCTGCCGATCACCAATCTGAAGCATCATCTATCGGTCTTTGTCCGCGTCTTCGGGCAAGACCGGGTGTCGGTGCGCAAGTTCTCCCGCGCAGCACTGGTCGGCGGCGATGCTGTGACGGATTTTCTTTCAGCCATTGGCATCACGGATCCAGGCGGGGAGATCCAGCGGCCAAACACCAACAAAGCGCTCTCGGCACCGGCAATGTTGATCGCCGATCAATTGACAGCCGTGGCTCCGAAGGGATCGAAGGACCGTGGTCCAGTAGGGTATCTTGAGACAATCGCCGGGCCGCGCTTCGACGTGCCCCAGGAAATCGCCGCCCGCATCGCCGAGGCGTTCGCCCCTCACAATGCCTATCTGGCCGAGCAACACGGCATTTCGTTTTCCGAGGAGGAGCTGCAGCCGAATGCGATGCGGGATGACGGGCCGCTGCTGCTAGACAATGCTCTGGCGGCTTCGCTCGCGGCGACTCTGAACCGCCAGAGCCTGGAGATCCGAGCGCAGAGGGGGAGGATCGCGTTCCTTGAGGGCCTCTCCCTCCTGTCACGGCAACAGCCAGAGCAAGCCCGCGCTCGCTTCATCGCCTGCCTGCAGCACGCCCCCGACACGCCGCAGGCGCATTTCGAATTGGCCCGGCTGCTATGGGATGCGGGGGAAACCGAGACGGCGCTACAGCACGCGGAGGAGGCACTGCGCCTATCGCCTGCATCGGCGCAATTCGCTGCGCTGAAGGAGAGCCTGGGCGAAGGTCAGGCCGACTTGCGGTCTGGCGCAACGCCGTAATAGTCGATGTACCAGGCCACGAATGCGCGGATCCCCTCTGCCACCGGTGTGTTCGGCTGATAGCCTGTCAGCTCACGCAGCAAGTCGGCTTTCGCCCAGGTGCGCTGGGCGTCCCCGAGCTGCATTTCCATATAGTTGCGGATCGCCTTCCGGTTCAGCGATCGCTCTACCTCTTCGACGAAATCGAGGAGCTGCACCGGCTGCGCATTGCCGATATTGACAACCCGATAGGGCGCAACGGGGCTGAGACTGTCGCCTTTGACGGGGTTGCTCCGGTCGTCGGGATGCGGTGGCACCGTGTCCATCAGCAAGCGGATGCTATTCACCAGATCGTCGATATAGGTAAAGTCCCGCTCCATATCGCCATTGTTGAAAATATTGATTGGCTCGTCCCGCAAAATGCTGCGTACGAATTTGAACAGCGCCATGTCCGGCCTGCCCCACGGGCCATAAACGGTAAAGAAGCGGAACATCGTGGTGGGTAGGTGCCAAAGATGCGAATAGGAATGGGCCATCGCCTCGTTCGCTTTCTTCGTCGCCGCATAGAACGTCAACGGGTGATCGGCCATGTCCCCTTCGCCGAAGGGCACCGTCTCGTTCGACCCGTAAACCGAGCTGGTCGACCCAAGCAGCAGATGCTCTGTCCCGTGCCTCCGCACACATTCCAGCAGGTTGAACGAGCCCAAAAGGTTTGAGTTGAAATAGGTTTCCGGCGCCTGGATGCTGTAGCGCACGCCCGCCTGCGCCGCCAGATGAACTGTGATCTCGGGCCGGTGCTGGGCAAAAGCGACCTCGAGCCGCGCCCGGTCCTCCAGCATCGCCTCGATACCGGTGAAGTGGCCGTGGGTTCGCAACATGTCGATCCGGTGACGCTTCAGCATCACGTCGTAGTACTCGGTCATGCCGTCATAGCCGACGACCGCAAAACCTTCATCCAGCAATGCGCGGGAAAGATGGTACCCGATGAAACCGGCCGCTCCCGTGACCAGAACGGTCTTCATACGCTGCGATCCTCTCGTCACAACAGGTTGGGCGGTCTACCATCTATCACTCCGCTTGGGAACCTCTGCTCGACGCTTGATGGCGGCACAAAAGGTCGAATGTCGGTGATAGTTGGCCGCTCGCGGCGTGATCAGCCCGAAAAATGCCCTAGTCTTTTGTGCTTGTTATTGGGTGCTGGGGTGAAAGTGGGCCTCGGCAGAAAGACGGCTTCGGGCAGCGCAGCAAATGGATACCGATACCTGGCAGTTTCGTCCGGCAGACCTCCGTACCGCGGTCGAGCGCAAACGGATCTCTCTAGTCGTGCCCGTGCTCAACGAAGAAGGCCAGATCGATGCTTTTCTCGATGAGCTGGCTGAACCGGTGGAGCAGCTTGGCCGCCTTCTTGGCCATCCGGAGCCGGTAGAGATCATCTTCGTCGATGACGGCTCGACCGACGCCACTGCCGCTCTGATTGCCAATCGCCTGACAGCGCGCGACGACCTGCGGCTCGTCCGCCTGTCCCGCAATTTCGGCAAGGATCCCGCGCTGGCGGCCGGCCTCGCCGCTGCCCGGGGCGATGCGGTGATCCCGATCGATGTGGATCTGCAGGACCCGCCTGAGGTGATCCCCAACATGGTCGCCGCCTGGCTGGCCGGGGCCAAAGTGGTCAACGCCAAAAGGATCACGCGGGAGACCGACAGCTACCTGAAGCGCCGCAGTGCCGAGCTGTTCTATCGGATCTACAACAAGCTCGCACGTGACCCGATTCCTGAGAATGTTGGGGACTTCCGCCTCTTGGATCGCGAGGTCGTCGACACCCTGAACCGCTTCCCAGAGCGTATCCGCTTCATGAAGGGCCTCTTTGCCTGGATCGGCTATCGCCAGGAAACCGTCCACTACGACCGCGCCGAGCGCAGCAGCGGCGAAAGCAAGTGGCGGTTCTGGAGCCTTTGGAACTTCGCGCTGGACGGGATCACGGGATCCTCCACCGTGCCACTGCGGATCTGGACGTATTTCGGGATCGTCCTGGCCCTTGGCGCGCTTTGCTATGCCGCGGTTCTTGTGGCTAAAACATTGATCTATGGGATCGATGCGCCCGGCTACGCATCGCTGATGGTGGTCACACTGGTCCTCGGCGCCTTCAACATGATCTCGATCGGGATCCTCGGCGAGTATATCGGCCGTATCTCGGTCGAGGTTCGTCGGCGCCCTCTCTACATAGTGGAAGACACTTTAGGCTTCGACACCAAGAACGACGGTACCGCCTGACCCCTTACTCCTGCGCCGCAGCAATTGCCGGGCGGATTTTCTTGTCGATGTCCGATCCTTGGATCGGGCCGACATGGCGGTAAACCACTGTGCCGGTACCATCGACCACAAAGGTCTCCGGCACGCCATAGACACCCCATTCGATCCCGACACGTCCCTTCCGATCGACGCCCACCTCTGTGTACGGGTCGCCCAATTCCTCCAGAAAACCGCGCGCGGCCACAGGATCGTCCTTGTAGTTGATCCCGTGGATCGTAACGCCCTCTTGGGACAAAGTTTTCAGGAACGGGTGCTCAATGCGGCAGGGGCCACACCAACTGGCCCAAACATTGACGAGCTTGACACCGGATCCGGTCAGATCCGCCGTCGCGAACGTGCCAGTTTCGTCGTGCAGCGAGGGTAGGGAGAAGGTCGGGACCGGTTTGCCCTTTAAGGCCGATGGCAGAACTTGGGAGTCCTCGCGCCCCAATCCCAGCGCAAAAACCGCCAATAACGCGAGCGCGCCCGCCGCCGGTACCAGCATCCAGGGACGAAATCCGCCGCGCTTGGTTCCAGTGCCCGCCACCCTCTCGGTGGTGTCTTCCGCCGCCATCACCGCCGCTCCGTCTCTGCCACTTCCAGCGCGCGCCTTGCACGTATCCCGGCGCGGACCGACGCTACAATAAGCCAGCCGAGCACCACTGCGGTTCCCACATAGGACGTTGCGACATGGATCGCGTACCGGTCTGTAACGAGGAAATCGATCATGCCTGACGCATCTCCAGTTTCATCGCCCGGAGCCGTCTCTGCCTGATCTCCGTCCGCGTCCGCAGCAGCAGGAGAGCAAAGAAGAGAACGTAGAACGCCACGATCATAAGGTAGAGCGGAATGCGAAACGCGTCGTCAACGCGCTGCCCTTCAGCAAGGCTCAAGGACGCTCCCTGGTGAAGGGTGGCCCAAAAATGCACGGCGTATCGCGATAAAAACGCGAAGACCACGCCGACGAGGCAGAGAATTGCCGACAAATCCTGTGCTTTGTCAGGCTCATCGATCGATGCCCAAAGCGCCATGTATCCCAGATAGAAGAAGAACATCACGAGCACAGAGGTCAGCCTTGCGTCCCACACCCACCATGTGCCCCACATCGGCTCTCCCCAAATTGCGCCGGTTAAGATTGCGACCAGAGTAAATGCGGCGCCAACGGGCGCAGCCGCCTTCGCAATCAGAAAGCTGACATGGTGGCGGCGCACGAACCCGATCACCGACGCGACGGCCATCACGGCATAGGTGTTGATCGCCAGCATCGCCGCCGGGACATGAATGAACATGATCTTCACGGTCGAGCCCTGCTGATAGTCGTCCGGCACCCCGAACAGAACCCAAACAACGCCTGCGCCGAGCAGCACTGCCGATAGAACCCAGAGCGGCACAAGCACCGGCTCGGTCACGCGCATGAATTCCGCCGGATTTGCATAACGCCAGATCGACATGGCCCGTAGGTAGCTGTGAGACACAGCCCAAACAAGCGCACAAAAAGGCGCGCTTTTCGCTAAATGCCGAGCAAGAACCGACAAATCAGGTTTTGTTACAACTTATGGCAAATCAGACCAAAACTGCGCTCGTCCCCACAGTTGCGGCGCAATGGTCACAGTGCGATGCGCATTTCCGTCACTCCGATTCGGAATACAGAAGGCGCACTGCAGGTTGGGTGTGAGTATCGCAGTGCTGGTTCGTGCGTTGCGTGATGCGGTCTTCCGGTTTTCTGGGAGACCGCATGTGCACAGCGAGCGACGATCAGCGGGGGGCCTCAGCTTGTCTAAGCCGGGCTTCCCGCTTTGCCCCAGATAGGCGCCTATGTTTGGCGCAGGTCACGATCAAGCCGTTGGACGTTGCCGGGTCGGACCGCCCTCGTCGAGCAAACTGGACAGTTTGGTTGCCCGTTGCACGAGGGAAAGAATGTCGTCCTCACGCAGCAGCTCTGCCGCATCCCCATCGCCCGGGACCACGCTTGCCAGACTGCGCAGCAATCTGGCAGCCCAGCTTGACCTGCCAGTCGAGGCCATCGGGAGGGGGGATCCGCTCATTTGGTGAGGATCAGCTTGCCAGCTCGGGTAAGACGCAGGGTGTAGGTCTCAGTACCGTGCTTGATCGAAACCACACGGTTGTTGCCGAGCAGCGCCTTGCTGTCGATCTCAGACGGCTCAGACTGGGCCGCGCCCGCATCGCGACGATTCTCTGTCGGAAACACTTCTCTCACCGTCATAGACCCTCTCCCATTCACAGCTTCGGTTGATTGCTGCCACAGAGCGCCAATCTGGGTAGCTGTGTCGTGGACAGTATCAGAGTGTTTTGCTCAGGAAAAGCGTTTCCGACAGAATCTCTTGGGTAATGTCCGCCCCTACACCGCGCTAGGCGGCGCCGGTTAGCGGGCTCAAGCGAGAAAATTCAGTTAAAACAGCGGGTCATCCGGGCCGAAATCCACGCCATTTGCTACGTGAGAGAGCCTTGCGCTTAGGCTGGGTGGTTGCGAACGGCATTTCCCATGCGATCCGCGTCTCCGACTTGGTCGATGAGCTATCCTGTCCAGCGCCTGGGCGGTCCGGGAACTAACCGCTGTCGGTCCCATCGCAGCTTAGATATGCCGCGGCAGGATCATCGACGCTCGCAGGCCACCCTCGGACCGATTACGGAGGATCACGTCGCCACCATGGGCCCTCAAAACCGTCCGCGCAATCGGCAGGCCCAGGCCCACGCCCCCAGTTTCCCTGTTCCGAGAGGCATCGAGCCTCACAAATGGCTCGAACATCGCATCGATCTTGTCAGCTGGCAGACCCGGCCCGTCATCATCGACATCAACGGTCACGGTATCCCCGTGAGATGCAATCGAAAGCCGTGCCCTATGGCCATAGCGGACGGCGTTGTCGATCAGGTTTCTCAACGCCCGGCGCAGTGCCACGACGCGACAGTCGACGACGGCGGCCGCTGTTTCGGCCACCCGCACATCGGCGCCCATCTCAGCGAAGTCATCCACGATACTATCGACCAGAGCTGCCAGATCCACTGGTCGGAGGGGTTCCTCCGCCGCCTCCTCCTTCGCAAAGGTCAAGGTCGCCTCAGCCATTCGGTGGATCTCGTCCAGCCCGTCCACCAGCTTTGCCTTGGTCGCCTCGTCCTCGATCAGCTCTGCGCGCAGGCGCATCGCCGTGATCGGCGTCCGGAGGTCGTGGCTGATCGCGGCGAGCAGCTGCGTCCGGTCGGTCACGAAGCGCGACAGACGCGCCTGCATCTCGTTGAAGGCCGCGACCAGGCGGCGTGCCTCGGACGGGCCCACCTCCGTCACTCTCTCTCCACGGGCGCCGCGGCCGAAGCGATCGGCGGCGGCGGCCAGATCCCGCAGCGGACGAGTCATACGGCCTACGGTCAGGGTGACGACCACGACGATCGCCGCAGCCGCCACGAACATCGACAGCAAAGCCGGCCAGGCCCACTGCAGCCGCGGCCCGCGGATATGCGTGGTCAGCGTCAACCAGCGGCCATCTGTGAGCTGCACAGTTGCCATCAGATGCGCATGGCCGTGGCGCGGCAGAGGGCTGTCGGATCTGTAACTGGGGGGCCGCCACGCGCGTCCATCGGCGATGGCGACCTGGACCCGGCGAGCCCAATTCGCGTCAGACATCTCGTCCAGCGCCGCAATCAACCGCGCCCGTAAGGCATCGGAGGTCATGGCGTCAGGCATCCGGTCGAGCGCACTGTCCTCGGCCAGGCGAAACCGGGCGAGAGGGGTGGATGCGGCCTCCAAGACACTGTCTTGCTGCGGTGCCGGCGTGTTCTCCAAAAGCAGGGCCACGGTGGCCGTCCTGGACACGGCCTCACCCGCCAGTGCGGCCCGCACGGCCATCCGCCGCTCACCCACGAAAAAGCTCGACACGATCACATGCGATGCCAGGAGGGCCAGAAGCAACAGAGCGATCAGCTGACCGCCCAGGCTGGCAGGCCAGAGACGGCGGCGCAAAATCCAGGGCCTGAGCGCCGCGATCAACCGAGGTCTCCGCCGCCATCGGCCACGGTCGCCGAGAACACGTAGCCGCCGCCCCAGACGGTCTTGATCAGGCTTGGTTCCTTCGGATCACGCTCGATCTTGCGACGCAAGCGGCTGACCTGATTGTCGATGCTGCGGTCGAACACCTGCGCCTGGCGGCCACTGGTCAGATCGAGGAGTTGGTCGCGGCTCAGCACCATCCCCGGCCGTTCGACGAAAGTCTTCAATAGCCGGTAGTCCGCAGCGCTGAGCGGGACCGCTACCCCATCCTCGCCGACCAGTTCACGGCGCGCAATGTCGAAGCACCAGCAGTCGAACCGGATCTGTCCCACCGAGGGGGCATTGCGCCGACCACCGTTCGTCGCCGTGCGGCGCAAGACGGCCTTGATCCGCGCGAGCAGCTCCCGCGGGTTGAAGGGCTTTGTCAGATAGTCGTCGGCGCCGATTTCCAGTCCGACGATGCGGTCCGTCTCCTCCGCCATCGCTGTGAGCAAGATCACCGGCATGGTCCCATCGGGCCCGCCGAAAGCCGTGCCCTTCGCTCTCAAGTCACGGCAAAGGGCGAGACCGTCCTCGCCCGGCATCATCACATCGAGCATCACCAGATCGACGGCGCCGGTTTTCATCACCCGCCGCATGGCCGCACCGCCATCGGCCGTACTCGCGCGATAGCCGTTCTTTTCCAGGTATCGAGCCAAGGGCTCACGGATGTCGCGGTGATCGTCGACCACCAGGATATGCGGCTGCGGCTCTGCCATGGCGCGGAAGATATGACGGCGCAGCGGTCGACGCCCGGGAAAAATGTAACCGACTGTCGCAGCCGGCGGGGGCGGTCAGGATCGGCGACAAATCGAGAGGTTTGCCGGCGAACTCCTGCGACAACTGCCGCCTATCTCGGCCCGATCAATACAACGGAATGGAGATCGAAAATGATCGACCGGAGATATCTCGCCGCGGGCGCCGTGGTTGCCCTGGTGGCAGGCGTGGCGGCCGTATCCCTCGCCCATGATGGCGGCCGCCATCACGGCGGAGTGCATGGCGCAGGCCATGGCGGCCCAGGGATGCGCGGCCAATTGCGCACGCTGTTTCAGTACCTGGACCAGGACCGCAATGGCTCGTTGCAGCGGACCGAGGCCGAGGCCGTCATCCTCGATCGTCTCGCCACCTTCGATACGGACGAAAGCGGTGCCCTGGTCCTGGAGGAGTTCGAGGGGCTTTGGCTCGACTTCTCGCGCCGCCAGATGGTCGACAGGTTCCAGTCCCTGGATGAAGACGGCGATGGCATGGTGACCGAAGCCGAGATGACCGACCCGCTAGCCCGCCTATTCCGCCGAGCCGATCTTAACGAAGACGGGACTCTCGACAGAACCGACCGTCAGCTTCGCCGTGGTCGCGGCCCCGCTCCGGCCACCGGCGAGGAATAGGAAAGATCCAGTGCGGGGTGTCTCGGCATACGCCCCGCATCGCGGTGCAACGGGGATTGCGCTCAGTAATAGGGCTCCAGCGCCGCCGCGGTCATGACATAGCCGATATCGGCCAGTTCCGTTTCGACCGCCGAGGTCGAGAAGGTGCCGGTGGCATAGACCGCCTCGAAGAAACCCTCGCCCTCGTAGGGTTGATCGGGCGTAACGAAGATCAATTGGTTTGCAGGCGGTGGCGGGACATGAATGCACGCACCCACATATGGTACGAGCAGCAACGAGGTGATTCCGGTGCCGTCGAAGTCGAGCGGCACGACAAAGCCGGGAATTCGGACCGTCTCACCGTCGAAATCGGTGACAACAGCGCTTGCCGCCTCCTGATCGAAGGGGCTGGTGAATTGGCCATGCTGAACGATCCCCAGACCCTGCAGGGTTTCAAACATGATGCCCTGATGCTCTTCCGGGATCAGATCGTCCCATTCGAGCTCGATCGGCATTTGCGATGCCAAGGATTGACCCCCGGCGGCGCCGGCTGCAATCAGGCTGCCGACTGCGATGAGTGTTTCGCGACGTCGGATCATTTTGATCATCCTTCGCCTTCTTCTCCGTTCTCAATGCCGCACCGTCATACCGTCGGCGAGCGAAAGGCGATAAGCTCTGGCCGCGGGCAAGAGGCTTACGAGCCCCGCGCCTATCACCACAGTGGCGATCACGGCCACCTCGCGGAGAGCTGGCGCCTCAATCGACAGATATAAGCCAAAAGCCGCGTCGACATAAGGTCTCGCGAGGAACAGTCCCGCATAAAGGAGTGCGACCCCCAGCAGCGCGGCAATCACAGCGACCAGAACCGCCTCCAGCATCAAAAGACCCAAGATCAGGCGCGGCCCCGCCCCTACCGCCCGAAAGATTGCCATTTCGCGGCGCCGTTCATTGAGGCCGGAGAAGATCATCGCTGCCATACCCAGCAGAGCGGTCGCGACCACCATACCGGAGACGCCGATCAACGCCGTCTCGGCAACCCCTACGATGCCCCATAGCTCCTGCAGCGCGACGCCCGGAAGGATCGCAAGGAGCGGTTCCTCGGGATACTCGTTGATCGCGCGCTGTAAGGTGAAGATCCGCAGCCGCGAGGTGACGCCGAGCATCGCCGCGGTCACGGCTTTCGGGGTCAGATCCATGCCCCGCACTTCCTCGGCGGAGACGGCCAGTCCCGGCACCCGCGCACCGCCCCGCCAATCGACATGGATCGCCTCGATCCCCTCAAGACTGACCATCACCGTCCGGTCCACGGGTGTGCCGGTCTTCGCCAGGATCCCAGCGACCTGGAACGGCTTGTCCTTGTGGTCAGTGAAAGACGCGATCCCGTGGGAGACGATAATCGGATCCCCTAGCGCATAGCCGAGCTCTGCCGCCACATCGGCGCCGAGAACCGCGTCGAACAGGTCATCGAAGACCGCCCCCTTGTCAAAGCCGAGGGAGCGGCCGCCGCGATACTTGTAGCGCTCAAAATACTCCGCCGTGGTGCCCATCACGCGGTAGCCGCGATGGCTGTCGCCGAGCGAGATCGGCACGATCCAAGCCACCTCCGGCCGAGTCGAAAGGTCCTGATAGCTCTCCCACGTGATGTTGTTGGTCGCGCTGCCGATGCGGAACACCGAATAGAGAAGGAGTTGCACCCCGCCCGACCGCGCGCCGACGATCAAGTCGGTGTCGGAGATCGTGTCCGCGAAACTCGTCTTCGCGCCAGTGCGGACCTTTTCAACCCCGAGGAACAGGGCAACCGACAGGGCGATGGCAATGATGGTCAGGCCGACAGTGACCCACCGGCTGAGGAGTGAACGGAACGCAAGGCGCAGCAGGATCACGCTGCGTTCCCCCGGCTGATCTGCGCGATCTCGGCCAAATGCTGTACCCGGTCGAACTGCGCCGACAGACGTTGATCATGACTGACCATCAGGAGGGTCGAGCCGGCTTCCTCGACCTGGGCGAACATCAGCGCGAGGAACGCCTCCTGCGTCGAGGCGTCGAGGGCCGAGGTCGGCTCGTCAGCGACGATCAACGCCGGCGCACCGATCAAAGCCCGGGCAACAGCGACCCGCTGCTGCTGCCCGACGCTCAGCTCCGCCGCAGAACCGTGGACCACGAGATCCCGGTCGAGGCCGAGGGCGCCCGCAAGGCGCAGCGCCTCCGCCTTTGCGTCCCCCACCTTTCGCCGCCTCGTGGGAGAAAAACGGAGCGGCAGCAGAATGTTGTCGAGGGGCGAGCCATAGGGAAGCAGGTTGAACTGCTGGAAAATCACGCCGATGCTGTCTGCCCGAAGCTGGTCGCGCGCCCGCCCCGAGAGAGAGGTGAGATCGGTCCCGTCCACCATCACCTGGCCGCTCCGGGCGACATTCACTCCGCAGATCAGGCTCAACAATGTGGATTTGCCAGAACCGCTTTCTCCGACCAGCAGAAGCCTCTGGCGAGAAGGGATCTGAAAGGTCCCGACCTCAATGCGGAACCGCGCCCTGCCCTGCCAAGAGAAGCCCACGTCGCTGAGCGAAACAGCGGCGTGGCCATCTTCTGTGTCGCGCACGGGGCGGGCGCTGCCGCTCAGATCAGGCCGTCGAGGGCAAGGCTTGGCGCGGCGCGCTCCACCTCGAAACCCTGGCTGCCCTTGTCGGAGATCATCTGAACCTCGAGCTCCTCGGCATTCGGGAACTGCGCGAAGTAAGCAAAATCGATCTGGTCGATGGCCCCCGGTTCGCTGCAGGTCAGGGAATACTCCGCGTGGAACTCGGTGTGCGATTCTTCCTCGCCCGCATGCTCATCGTGATCTCCATGGGCTGCAGCCTCGGCATGCTCGTCGCCATGGTCGTGGCCGTGAGCTTCCTCGCTGTGGCCGTGGCCGTGGGCTTCCTCGCTATGATCATCGTGATCGCCGTCGCCGATCAGCGATACCTCGGCAGCGACGACCGAGCAGCCTGCGCCCTTGGGCATCACGAAAAGATCCAGCGGCCGCGCCAGCACGGCGATCGCCGCATCGATCTTGGCCCGATCTTCGGCCGACTCCGCCGGGTGCTCAAAGCCCACGATGTCGGCGCCGGGAGCCTCCAACTCAATCAAAACCTCGCTCGCCTCAAAAGCGAGATTGAGGGCGCCGACACCATGTTGATGGGCGCTGAGTTCGCGTTTCTCGCCGGCAAAGGCAGTCGCGGCTGACGCCATCAGGGCGACGAAGATAGGGACTCTGAGCATCGCGTGTCCTTTCCAGACCTCAATGAGGAGATATCGTTATAGTATAACGTAAGGACGGCAGAGAGATCAAAGCTCGGTTTGTCGGTGGCAGATACACCCGCCGGAGACGCAGGCTGAAATGCCTCTGCAAATCAGAACTGATCTTGCTCCACCGCGGACCCCTCCTGCGGCCGGGCTGAAAGCGCGCGCGCAACGCTCCGCACCAATTCCTCGATGACGATGGGCTTGGTGAGGAACTCGGATGCACCCGCGCGCAGCGAGGCCGCCCGCGCCTCGACCGTGGCATCTGCAGACATGATGATTACCGGGGTGTCATGCCCCGTCCTCGGATCGCCGCGAAGGGCCTTGAGAACGTCGAGGCCAGTCAAACCAGGCATATGAAGATCCAGCAGGATCAGAGCGAAAACCTCTGTCTTCAGGGTCGACAGGGCTTCTCTTCCGGACGCAACCGAAACAGTTTCATAGCCTGTGAACCTAAGAGCGGCGCTGGAAATCTCTCGGTTGATGTCGTTGTCCTCGACGACGAGGATCCGGCCGGCCTCGAGCCTCGGTCTAATGGCGATTGCGGGGCTTTGTGTCTCGCCCCCGTCCGATGCCTGCGCATTCTCGTCGTCGGCCATGTCGGCAGTCTCGCCATCAGGGAGCGTGAACCAAAAGGTCGATCCCGCGCCCGGCACGCTGTCCAAACCGATTTCGCCCCCCATCCGCTCGACCAAACTCTTCGCAATCGGTAGGCCCAGACCCGTTCCGCCATGGGGGCGTGAGGCCGACCCGTCGGCCTGTCGGAACCGATCGAAGATAAGCGCCTGCTGTTCGGTCGGAATGCCGGGCCCATCGTCGGTGACCGAGAAGCGCACGCCACCACTGTCGGCCTTCTCCATAACGATCCGGACGATGCCCTTCGAAGAGAACTTCAGAGCATTGCCCGCGAGGTTGACCAGCACCTGGCGGACCAAGTCCGGATCGCACGTGATCGTCTCATTCTCCGAAAGCTGATTTGTCGTTTCGATGGCGATCCCCTTGGCGAGCGCAGCGCCCTGCACAGCCGACACAGCGGACGCGATCACATCCATCGGCAAAGTGGGCACGGGACTGACCACGAGCTCATTCGCCTCGATCTTAGAGATGTCGAGCACATTGGAAATCAGCGACAAAAGAGTTTCGCCTGAAGCCAGGATAACATCCAGCATATGCGATTGTTCGGGTGTCAAATCGGTTCGCTTCAAAATCTGAGCCATCCCGAGCACGCCATTCAGCGGCGTTCGGATCTCGTGGCTCATATTCGCCAGGAACTCGGATTTCAGCCGATTCGCCTCAAGCGCGTCGTTGCGCGAAAGCTCAAGAAGCGCCTTGGCCTTCTGCTCCTCGCTCACATCGGTTTCGGTGAGATAGATTGCGCGCTTGCCGGTAACGCCGTCGCGACACTCCATGCCCCGCAGATGGTGCCATCGTCGTCCCGCCTTTGTGTTCACCTCCGTCCGGACTTCGGCGCTTCCATGCGACATCAACTCCTCGTTGAAGGCATCGGCAATACGCTGATCTTCGAACCGCGATTTCATGCTCTGGCGGCCGGAGTCGTAGGTCGCGCGCGCCGCAGGGTTGCAGTAGAGCTGTTCGCCGCCGGCCTCGAACATCGTGATCATGACCGAGGTATGCAGCAACGCCTCGATACTGCGCACGGTTTCCGGCGCAGCCGTCTCCTGCTCCATCGACTGGCAGAGCATACCGATCCGACCATCCGGAAAGCCGATCCCGCTATACTTTACCCGCAGAGTGCGTGGCGTGCCCCGCGGGAACAGGGTCCAAGCCTCGAAGAATTCGGCACCGCGTTCGCGAAAATCCTCCTGATACTGCGCTAGCCGCACTTCGACAGATCGCGACATATCAGCGGCGAGATCGCGCGTGCACAACTCCTGGAGGCTCTCAGCCTCCCAGATGCGCAGGGCAGACGGGTTCGCCCAACGAATCCTCTTGTGGTCGATATCATAGATCCAGATCGCTGCTTCTGCCTTCTGCAGGATCTCCGACAACGCATGATCGTCGATGGCGAAAGGTCTGTAGGTCGCTGGAGACATTCACACATCTTTCTGGCGCCCAGAACCTGATCTGGGCGCCGCACGTCTATATGCGCGGCGCCCTCTCCCGGATCACGCCGCCAGAACTGCGCCAGTCACTGCATTCGGACGATAGGTCGTGCATCCTTTGCAGCCCCTCTCGTACGCGGCCAGGTAAATGTCCTGAAAGTCATCGAACGAGATGTCTTCGGGACAGTTTACCGTTTTCGAGATCGCGCTGTCGATCCAGGTCTGAGCCGCCGCCTGCATTTTTACATGATCCATTGGGCTCAGCGTCATCGCGGTAACGACACTCTCCGGCAGCGGCGCGTCGCGACCGTGTCTGCGGCGGTGCAGCGCGACCGCATAGTCGACCACCTCCTGTTCCTCCTTCGTGCCGTCTTCACGGGTGATCCGGCGGATGAAGGAGGTGGAGAAGATCGGTTCGATGCCGGACGAGACATTGCCCGCCAACAGCGCAGTGGTCCCCGTAGGCGCAAGTGTCGTCAGCAACCCATTGCGCAGCCCGTGCTTCGCGATGCCCTCCCGCACGTCCGGGTCGAGCCGTGCCACGGTCGGGCTTTCCAGATGACGGTCGGCATCGAAACAAGGGAAGGCGCCCCGCTCTTGCGCCAGCTCGATAGAGGCGCGGTACGCAGTGTTCTGGATCTCGCGCATCCATCCGCTGAGCACCGCGGCCGCCCAGTCAGAGCCGTAGGTTTCTCCGGCCATCGCCAAGGCATCCGCGATGCCCATAACGCCAAGGCCGATCCGCCGCTTTTCCTGCGCCTCATGGCGCTGTTCCGGCAAAGGCAATTGCGAAATGTCGATCACGTTGTCGAGCATCCGGACCCCAATCCGAACGAGACGACGGAGCTCGGCTAGATCGAGTGCGGCATCCGACTGGAACGGATTGCTGACCAAACGAGCCATGTTGATCGCACTCAGCGGGCAGGCGCCAAAGGGCGGCAGAGGTTGCTCGGCACAGGAATTGGTCGCCGCGATATCCTCGGCATAGCGCAGCGGGTTCATGTGGTTAATCCGGTCGATGAACAGCACGCCCGGCTCGGCCGCATCATAGTTGCGCTGCATAATCTGGTTCCAAAGCGCGCGGGCGCTGAGCTGTCTGACGACCTGGCCTTTCCAAACAAGCTGCCAAGGCGC
>JBCCRM010000033.1:0-43664 GCA_039513195.1 Pseudomonadota bacterium
GCGCGATCGCCCAGCAGCAGCGTCAGTGGATCACAGAGCTTGTACGAATGCTCCGGAACCCAGGTTCGGGTGAAAATGAAATCCTTGTACAGGTCTTATCGGAATCGCCGTTCGGATGGCCCCGGAATGCGCAAGTGCGCGCCTTTGAGCGCAAGATCGAGCGGTTGGAGCATGAGAGGCCGGTCACCGAGGAACGGCTCGGCTCAGACGGTCCGCCACCGGGTGCTGCCGCCGAATAACTAGAACTCGCCCTTCAGTTCCTCGCAAACCCCTGGAAACTCTGGGCTTCCGGCAACATCCACCTACGCCGATTGGTGCTAAGGCTGGCCTCCGCAGAGCGTCTGCCCTATCACCGGAATGAGGGGTATGGAACTTCGAGAACCACCTTGCCTTTCAGGGCTTTAAGGGATTTTCGCATCGCCAAATGCGATATGGTGCCCGGAGAGAGACTCGAACTCTCATGGCCGCAAGGCCGGCGGATTTTGAGTCCGCTGCGTCTACCGATTCCGCCATCCGGGCATGTGGCCGTCACAGAGCCACAGGAGCCGCCGGGGCCACCCTTCGACTCGCCCGGGACGGTTAGCATGGCCCGGTGTTCTGTGTCATCCTCTCCAATGTCCCGAAACCGAGCGGTGCGGGCCAGGCTGGCCAGAGCCACGCCGACCCATATAGTGTGACGCGGCTGTGTCCTTTTCGGAGTCTCCGATGACGCTCAGACGACCCCCGCGGACCGATTTTGCCACGCCGACGCGCCGCGATGCACTGACCGGCCTCGGCGTCGTCGGTGCGGCTGCGATCCTGCCGCGCCGGGCGGCGGCGACCGGTGGCACAACGCTCCGCATCCGATCCGAAGCGCCTCTGACCGAGCTCGATCCGGCGTTCGCGCGGGCCGTCACCGACGAGGAAGTGCTCGCCCCGATCTACAGCAAGCTGATCCAGTACCGTCCGGGGCGCGAATGGGGCTGGCAGCTCGACGCGGCGGCGGAGATCGAGCAGATCGACAAACGTCATATCCGTTTCGCCCTCCGCGACGATATCGGCTTCACCAACGGCTTCGGTCCCCTGACCGCCGACGATGTGAAACACTCGCTGGAGCGGATTGCCGATCCGGCGACCGGATCGCCGAACCGAGCGGATCTGGGTGCCTTTCTGCGCGTGCAGACCATCGGTGAGCGGGAGGGGGTGATTGTCTTCGGCGACCCATTCGCGCCGATCTGGACTATCGCGCTGCCCTATCTCGCCGGGAACATTCTGTCGCGCCAAGCGCTTTTGCAGGCACCGGATGGGCGCTTCAGCGACCGGGTGCTAGCAAGCTCCGGGCCCTATATGCTGCCCGAACAGCGCGCAGGAGAGCGCACGACGCTGGAGGCGAATCCCGATTGGCGCGGTGCTACCCCTGGGTTCGAGCGGATCGAGATCGTGCCGATCGCCGATCAAATGGAGGCAGAAACCGCCTTCGTCGATGGCGATGTCGCGTTCACGGAGATCTCGCTCGGCAGCGTGCCAGGGTATCGTACCGGCGTGCCGCGCGACGGGCGGATGCAGGTCTTCCCGTCGCTCGACTATGTCTGGGTCGGGATGAACCTCGACAATCCGAAGCTGAAGGATCCGGCGCTGCGCCAGGCGATCCAGCACGCGATCGACGTGCCCACAATCCTCGACGCCGCCTATGCCGGCGCGCCGAAGCCCGCGACAGGCATCCTGCCGCCCGGCGTGATTGGCCATCGAAGCGAGAGCAGCGTGCCGCCGACAGCCGATTTCGTGCGGGCCATCGATCTGATGAAGGAGTCGGGTGCTCGCGACGTGTCGCTGACCATCGATCTACCCGACGAGCGCGCCTTCGTTAAGGCGGCCGAGGTGATGCGAACGACCCTCGCGGTGATCGGCGTGACGCTGGAGATTCGGACCCATGCGCCGGAGACGTTTTGGTCGCTGGGTGTGGAGGCGAAGGGCGATGCCTGGCAGGATCTGGAGTTGGTGATGAACCGGTTCTCTATGCCGCCCGACCCCTATTATGCGACCGCCTGGTTCACCCAGCGCCAGATCGGCGTTTGGAATTGGGAGCGATTCCGTTCCAACGAGTTCGACGCCCTTCATGACGCGGCGTTTCAAGAGGCCGATCCCGAACGGCGGGGTGCATTCTATGAACGCGCACAGGCGCTGATGGAAAAATCCGGCGCCTACCGATTCCTGACCCATGGCGCCCGGCCAGTGGTGTGGGAGGCCGATTTGCGCCCAGCGCTGCGCCCGGACGGCCGGCCTTTATTGCGGTATTTCGAGCGGATTTGAGCTGGCCTCATGACCGGCGGCTGACCACGAAGGCCGCCGCATCCTTGAGGAGAGAGGCGTCCCCTGGGAACGCGTCCAGGTGGCTGCCGGCCTCCGCCACTAGGGCATCGGCCCGAACTCGTGCCCCGTCGACGCCCAGAATATCGACGAAGGTGGCTTTGCCGGCACCGGCATCTTTGCCGACCCGCTTGCCGACCTCTGCCTCCGTCCCTGTCACGTCGAGAAGGTCGTCGGCGATCTGAAACGCCTCGCCGAGGCATCGGGCATAGGCTTGGATGCGGGCGACATCCTCCGCCGGGGCCTCGGCAAGGATTGCCCCGGCCTCTGCCGAAAACGCGATCAGTGCCCCGGTTTTCAGCGCTTGAAGCCGGTTGACCTGCGCAGCCGTCAGGGGCGCTGCCGCCGCCTCCGCCGCCAAATCCAGCGCCTGACCGCCGACCATGCCTGCGACGCCGGAGGCCTGCGCAAGCCGCAGGCAGAGATGCGCTCGCACCGCGCCGGACGAATGGGTTTCTGGTGCCGCCAAGAGCTCGAAAGCCATCGTCTGCAGCGCATCGCCGGCCAGTACCGCCGTGGCCTCGTCCCAGGCCTTATGCACGGTGGGCTTGCCGCGACGCAAATCGTCGTCATCCATGCACGGCATATCGTCGTGGGCGAGCGAATAGGCATGCAGGCACTCGACCGAGGCTGCCACCCGTAGCGCGCCCGCCATCGGCCCACCGCAGAGCCGGGCGGTTTCGACCACCAGGAAGGCCCGCAGCCGCTTACCGCCGCCCATAACCGCGTAGCGCATCGCTTCGATCAGGGCCGCCTCGCCCGGATCGCCGCCCGGGGCCGGCAAGCATGCATCGAGCGTCGCCTCAGTCTTTGCCGCTGCGGCGCCCAAAGCTTCAGGAAAACCGGTGGTTGCATCGGACATGGCGCGCCTCTCCCCCCAGACCCCGACGACGGGAGAGAGGCTTTACGCCCCCGCCGCGACCGCGTCAAACCCGACTAAGGCTCTTCAGCCCAGCGGTTACTGCGTGTCCTCGTCGTCGAAGATATCCGGCAAAGCGTCGGTATCCGCGCCGCCGGTGATCTGTGCATTGCGCCTCTGGAAATAGATCGAGCGTAGGGTCACATAGCTGTCGGCGCTATTGTAGAGGACGTCGTCGATCAAATCGGCGTTTCGGGCGCGCTGATCGACCGTGCCGACCACAAAGGTGATCGGTCCGTACAGATCGCCGCCCGTGACAGTGCCGAGATAGGTGCCTGGGTCGAACGCCCGATCTACGATGAACCCGCCCAGGTCCCGGGGGCTCGACGGTCCAAGGAAGGGCAGCATCAGAAATGCGCCCGAGTCGACGCCCCATTTTCCGAGGGTGACGCCGAAATCCGTGTCCTCCTTCGGGAGCCCGAACTCCGTCGCCGGGTCGAGCAGGCCGCCCAAGCCGAGCACGGTGTTGAGCGTAAACCGACCGAGCGATCGGCTTGCCGCCTTTAGCTCCCCTTGGAACAGGTAATTTGCAAAGTCGTTAGTCAGATCGATGTGGTTCAGTCCATTGCCGATCACATGCTGGAACAATGTCGGTGTGACGAAGTCGTAGCCTTGGCCGACCGGGCGAAGAAAATTCCGGTCGAGAGTGACGTTGAAGTTGTGGATCTTCCGGTTCGTGTTTTCGTAGGGGTCCAGCCCCTCGAACCCGGCGCTCGGATCGGTGCTGGCACAAGCCGACAGGCCCAGCGCGCAGATCAACACCGCCACGCGCGACAGCATCCACGAATTTTGCATTCGGTGTCCCTCTACCCCCGGCGGTTTGTACCCCGCACCCCACAAAGGCTTAGCGTTCAACTGTGGCGAGTTCCAGACTAGGAAAGCGGCTAACACGCTTTGTTCACGTTGAGGTTAATGTCCTCCGCCGCCTCAATGACATCAAGACTGGAAAGGCTGGTGGCAGAAATGGCCGGGTGAGGGGAGGCGGATATGCAAAAGCAGCAGGAGACCCGGCTGACAGCAGAAGCCGACAACCTTCTGGCGCAATGGGTTTTCTGGGTTTCCGGCCGGCCGCGGAGCGTTCTTTTTGTACTGCTCGGTTTGATCGCCGCTTCGGTTTTCGGTGCCACCACGTTGCGGATCGATACCGACTCATCGAAGATGCTGTCACCCGTTCTGCCGTTTCAACAAAAGACCCAAGCGATCAACGCGGCTTTCCCGGCCATTAAGAACACTATTGTGATCGCGATCCGCGCCGACAGCGCCGATGCGGCCGATGCGGTGACAAAGGGCCTGACCGAAGGATTGCAGCGCAATGACCGGATTGGGCGGGCCTTCTCTCCCTCGGTCGATCCGTTTCTGGTGTCCCACGGCCTCCTCTATGGCAGCACCGAGCGGCTCGAGGCCCGCCTCTCCCGGCTCTCGCAAGCGTCCAATCTCTTGGCGACATTGCGCAGCGACCAAACGGTGGCTGGCTTCGTTGCCGCGCTTGACGAGGCGACGGCGCTCGCCGAGCGGGCCGAGATCGATGGCGCCTCCCTCGATCCCCTCTATGCGGAAGCTGCGGCCGTTTTCGCTGCCTCCGCACGGGGAGAGGCGCGGCCCTTTGCCTGGGCCGGTGCGCTGGATGAGAGCGCGGCAGGGCCGACGACCCGGTTGATCACCGTCGAGCCGGCGCTCGACTTCACCCGCCTCAACCCGGCTAAAACGGCGATGGAGGCAGTGTTTGCCGAGATTGAGGCGCTCGACACCGGCCTCGCAGGGCTGGCCGAGATCGGCGTTACCGGTGACCCGGTGTTGCGTGCGGATGAGCTGGCCTCTGTCACCGCCAACCTTGCGGTGTCTCTCGGGCTCTCGCTGGCTTTGGTGGCGCTGATCTTGTGGCTGTCGCTTGGCACCGCTGGGAGGGTCGGGCTGGCACTTGCAGCGCTGGTTACCACGCTGGTCCTGACGACCGGTGCTGCGGCAGCCACGGTGGGTGCGCTGAACCTGATCTCCGTGGCGTTTGTTGTCCTGATGGTCGGGCTCGGCATCGATTTCGCAATTCATGTGATGGCGCATCTCGACGAGGAGGCTGGGAAAGCCAGCAAGGAGGATTTGCGCCCGATGCTGGCCGGTTCCGCCCGGGCGATTGGGGCTGCCCTGATCCTCTCGGCGCTGACGACATCGCTTGCGTTCTTCGCCTTCGCGACGACCGATTTCGTTGGCATGGCGCAGCTCGGGATCATCGGCGGTCTTGGGGTGCTGATCGCTTTTGCGGTCTCGGTGACCCTGATCCCGGCGGCGATTGCGTTGATGCCCGGTCTGGCTCGGGGCAGGGGGCGGCTATCCGTGCCGGCGATGCCTCGCATGGTCGCCCGGTTGGGGATGTGGCTGATCCTCGCCGCCGGCCTCGCCAGTACATTCCTGGCGCGCGAGGCCCGCTTCGACGCCGACGCGATGGGGCTGCGCAACCCGACTGCCGCATCGGTAGAAACCTATGGCTGGCTGACCGCAGACCCGGATCTGGCACCGCTGCGGCTGTCGCTGATGACCGAGGACCCGGCCGAGGCGCTGGCCGCCGCCGAGGCGGTTCGCGATTTGCCGGAGGTGGTGCGGGCCAGTTGGCTGGGCGATTTGGTGCCGAAGGATCAGGCGGAGAAGCTCGACCTGATCGATCTGGCCTATCCTTCGATCCTTAATGCGGTCGAGGGCGATCCGGTCGCCCTCGGCGACACGGGACCGGCGACGCCGCAGACGCTGGCCGAACGGCTCGACCGGCGCGAGGGGGATCCCGCGGCTGCCCTCGCAATGACGCTAAGGGCCTATCGGCGGGATGGCGGGCCGGAAATGTTGCTTCAACGCAATCTGTTCCGCTTTTTCCCGGCGATGATCGATGGTCTCGCAGCCCAGCTCGAGGCTGATTCAGTCACTGCGGAGGATTTGCCCGCGGCCCTGACCGAGCGTTATCGCACGAAAGACGGCCGTTTGCGGGTCGACATCGCGCCGGCGGCAGATGTGACCGACCCGGCGTCGCGACGCGCTTTTGTCTCCGCTGTCACGAAGGTTTTGCCGGAGGTGGGCGGTCCGCCCTTGCAGATTGAGGGGGCGGAGCGAACCGTGGCTGGCGCGATGGCGCTTGCATCAGGCCTGGCGTTGGCCGCGACCGCTTTTTTGGCGTGGCTGGCTCTGGGGCGGTTGGCACAGGTGGCGGCAGTCCTGATCCCACTCGCCCTCGCCGGCGCCATCACCATGGCGGTGAGCGTGGTCAGCGGGACACCTTTCAACTATGCCAACATCATCGTGCTACCGCTGATGATCGGAATAGGGGTTGATAGCGGTATCCACCTGGCGCTGCGTACCGCCCAAGACACCCGCGCGGTTTTCGACACTTCGACGCCCCGGGCGGTGTTGGCCTCGGCACTCACGACAATCGGCGCCTTTGGTACACTGGCGCTGTCGGATCATCCGGGCACCGCCTCGATGGGCTTCATGCTGGCGGTCGCCCTCGGCGCCAGTGTCGTCGCCGTCTTCGCGCTGACGCCGCCCCTGGTTCGCCTGTCGCGACCGTGACAATTTCGCGTGGCCCCTCGCAGGCGCGGCGACGGAGGGTTAGGCTAGCCCCGTGACATAGCACTCCGCCCGGATCGCCGGGCAGCAGCGGGAAAGGAGTGGTCGTGACCAACTCGTTTGCAAAGATACCGGGTGTTTTCGGCATCGTTGTCGCGGCAGCGATTGCGATGGGCGCCACCTCGCCCGCTGCCCGGGCTGCCGATCCAGACATGGCGCGGCAGACCGCTGAAGTGCTTATCGTCGATGCCCATGGCGCGCTGGCCGATGCGGGCCTCTCATCGGCTGAGCGAGACAAGCGGCTTAAGCAGGCGGTGTCGGACGCGTTCGCGTTCGATGTTTGGGAGCGGTTTCTCCTGGGCGATCGCATCGACCAGTTCGAGGACGAACAGCTTGCGGCGTTCCGGGACCTGCTGCCTGGTTTTCTCGCAAAGCTCTATCTCGACCAATTCGGCAAGGGGCTGGAAGCGAAGCCGGAGATCCAAGACGCCCGCAAAGCCCGCCGCGACGTCTTAGTCCGGGCTCAGATCCCGCGGGCCAATGGGAAGACATTGCCGGTCGACTGGCGGATTCGGGACTTCGACGGCCGCGGCCATTTGGTCATCGATGTCATGGTCGGCGGTACGTCGTTCCTAATCCTCAAGCGCGACGAGTTCGCAGCGATTCTGGAGAATGGCGGCCCGGACGCGCTCCTCGAGCATATGCGCGCCAATGCGGTCTGAAAAGGCCGACTAAGTGGGAACAAGAATCGCTATCAGTTCTGCATCTTCGGCGCGCAATCATTTACATAATCTATCTGAAGAGGCGGTACCCCGGCGAAATACGGGCTTGGACTGTCCGATTATTCCAAAATTGTGATCTTCGCAGGTGCAAATTTTCGGGGTCTTGGCGGAAGCCGATGATATAGCTACAGTTTGACGCATGTTGTCGGTAAATCCACGCCTTGAGGGGGGCGGGGTGTGTTGCAGGGCAGCAAACAGAACAAAAGACCTAGAACTTGGGCAGGGATGACGTGGGCAGAGATAGCAGGCGAAATGTGAGGGTTGTCCTTGCCACCCCCCGCGGCTTCTGCGCGGGCGTGGAGCGGGCCATCGAAACTGTCGAGCGGGCGCTGGAGCGCTATGGCGCGCCCGTCTATGTCAGACACGAAATTGTTCACAATCGGCGGGTTGTCGATGCGCTTGCCGAGAAAGGCGCGATCTTTGTCGAGGACATCGATCAAGTACCGCTGCGAGCGGTGTGCATCTTTTCGGCGCATGGGGTGTCGCGGAAAATCGAAGATGGGGCAGCGAATCGCGGCCTGCAGGTGATCGACGCGACTTGCCCCCTCGTGACGAAGGTCCATAAGGAAGGTCGGCGTTACGCCACAAAGGGTTATCAGGTCATCCTGATAGGACACCGCGACCATGTGGAGGTTCATGGAACGCTGGGGCAGATCCCAGCAGAGGTGCATGTGGTCGCGGATGCGGCGGAGGTGAAGGCGCTCGACATCCCGGACGACGCCGCGGTCGCCTATGTCAGCCAGACGACATTGGCGGTCATGGACACGGCCGAGACGGTGGCCGCGATTAAATCACGCTGGCCCGGGGCCGTCGGCCAGAACACACGCGACATCTGCTATGCCACGCAGAACCGGCAGCAGGCCGTCATCGACATGGCGGGGGAGGTAGATCTTTTCATCGTGGCGGGAGCGCAAAATTCCTCGAATTCGACCCGGCTTCGAGAGATAGCGGATCGCGCCGGCGTGCCTGCCTATCTGATCAATGGAGCAGAGGCTTTGGATCCTGCTTGGCTCGACGGCGTGCGTGCCATCGGCGTGACAGCTGGGGCCTCGGCGCCGGAAATCGTGGTTCAGGAGATTATCGCCCGGCTTGCGAGCCTGGTGGACATCGTGCTTGAAACCCGAGGAGGCGCGCGGGAAGAGGTTGTGTTCCGCTTGCCGCGGGGACTCGATGACGCAGGGAATGCTTTGCGGGCGGCAGGCTGACCAACGCACCCCACATACAGGGATCGAATTGGCGCAACCAGCGCCCGAATAGGAGTGGACGATGGGTGTACCGTTTCGCCAGCAAATGGACGTTGCGGGGTATCTGCTGAAACAGAAGCTCCGCGGGCGGAAGCGATACCCGCTGGTTTTGATGCTGGAGCCGCTGTTTCGTTGCAACTTGGCTTGCCCGGGTTGCGGGAAGATCGACTACCCGGACCTGATCCTAAACCGACGCCTGACACCGGAGCAGTGCTGGGAAGCGGCGGAGGAATGCGGTGCGCCCATGGTGGCGATCCCTGGGGGCGAGCCGTTGATCCACAAGGAAATCGGCGAGATCGTCCGCGGGTTGGTCGAGCGGAAATTCTATATCTCGCTCTGCACCAACGCGCTGCTGCTCGAAAAGAAACTGAAACTCTTTGAGCCGTCGAGATATCTGTTCTTCTCAGTCCATCTGGACGGCTTGAAGGAGCATCACGACCGAGCGGTCGACCGGAAGGGTGTGTTCGACAAGGCGGTCAGCGCGATCAAGGCTGCCCA
The DNA here is from genome assembly GCA_039513195.1 of Pseudomonadota bacterium. Lineage (GTDB taxonomy): Bacteria > Pseudomonadota > Alphaproteobacteria > Rhodobacterales > Rhodobacteraceae > Thermohalobaculum. Next base: position 9,336 of record JBCCRM010000033.1, read on the forward strand.
GGATGCCGGTTTCAACGTCAATGTGAATGCAACGATTTTCGAAGGCTATCCCGCCGACGAACTGGCGGATTACCTGGACTACTGCACCGCGCTCGGCGTGGGTGTCTCGATCTCGCCAGGCTTTGCCTATGAACGCGCGCCGGACCAACAGCATTTCCTGGCCCGGAAGAGAACCAAAGAGTTCTTTCGCAATGTCTGGCGGATCGGGAAGGAGCGGGGCTCGAAATGGAACCTCTCCCACTCGCCGCTGTTTCTGGACTTCCTGCTCGGCAATCAGGAGATGATGTGCACGCCCTGGGGCATGCCGACCCGGAATGTCTTCGGTTGGCAAAAACCCTGCTATCTGCTCGGTGAGGGTCACGCCAAAACCTTTGCGGAACTGATGGAGACCACCGACTGGGATAAATACGGCACCGGACGCTATGAGAAATGCTCCGATTGCATGGCCCATTGTGGCTATGAACCGACGGCGGCGAACATCGCTTTCTCGAACCCTTGGAAGATGCTGAGCCTTGCCTTCCGCGGATTGAAGACGGAGGGGACGATGGCGAAGGAGATCGATCTGAGCGAAGCCCGCCCTGCCGAGGAGCACCACCGGCGCATCGTGAACAAGGAAATGGAGCGCCTGAAGAATCGCGCGGCTTGAGGGGTCTTCCAGGCATTTGAGCTGAACGGAATCGCGGCCCGCTGATGCGGGCGCGATAGGTTCATAATGTGCTCTCGCCCGCGCCTGCGGCGCGGCCCTCGAGCAGGCGCTTCGCGTCGTAACGCTTTGGCGTGGCTGTTTAGTGGCTTTTGCTGGGGAAGGCCACTCGGGGCGGCCAAATGCCAGCGTTTGGAAGGTCGGGCACGCGTCAAGGCCAAACCGGGCAAGCCCGGCGCCCTGCGGGCGGCCCTGACCCGGCCCTAACCTTCGGTGTAGGAGAGTTAGCGCGCGGCCCGGGCTGCTTTTCTGCCGAAGAGGTCGTCTCGGCGCGCCCTGATCCGGTCCTTTGGGCCGCTGACCATCGTGAGCCAGTCGAGTCCCCCCATATAGCGACCGACGCGCACCTCGCTGGAGATCACCGGCTCTAACCCCGCTGCCTGGAACATCGTCTCCCAGCTCTCGCGGCTGAACGACCAGAGATGGCGGGGATCTGGATTGATGTTGGTCGGCGCCTCGAGCTTTTGCGAGAGCGGTGAGCCGGCCACCACGAACAGCGGCTTGAATTCGGCAACCCGCTTGAGGAAGCCCAATGGGTCGTCGATATGTTCGAGGAATTCGAACATCGAGACGATGTGGTACTGCTCGCCCCCATCTGCCCGGCGCTGCATCATCTCGAAGGCGTCCTCCGCGACAAAGCTGCGCCCTTTGGCGGATTGGCTGCGGGCGTAGGCGATCTTCGCCCCTTGCAGGTCAGAGCCTGTGATCTGCCAGCGCCGCGGCCCGAACCGGCCGGGATCGACGCCATTGGCGATTTCACCGGTCCCGCAGGCGATGTCGATCCAACTCACCTCCTCGGGCCGTTCCAGGGCATGGACATAGCCGAAGACGAGCTCTAGCAGCGTGGTGGCATAGGGTTTGCGGACGGAGTGGTTGAAATTCGCCGACAGGCGTAAGCGGAGGGCGTCCGGACGGGCGGCCTCGGCCGGCTCCGGGGCAAGGGGTCGCTTCTCCTGCCCTGCTGCGCGCTCGGCGTTCTGACGGGCGTAGAAGGCGGTGTATTCCTCAGGCGACAGGCGGACATGGGGCTTGACACTGGCCGGATCGAGGGTGCCGTCGCCCAGGGCTGCAATGGTCGCGTTGCCCTCCCGGTCCCAGTGCTTGAGGGCATCGAGACGGGCGCGGAGTACCTTGCCCGCCTTTCTCGGGCCGAGAGCCCTGCCAAAGGGGAGGTTTTTGAGCCATCCACCCCGCTCCCGAGTCATACCGACATCGATCTCCAGCCCCGCCAGCGTGTCGCGAAGCGCCGAATAGGCGAACGGATCCTGGGCCTTCAGCGACGTCACCATTTGCGCGGCATCGTTCCAACGAGAGCGGTCGATCGCGGCGCAGAGATCCTGGGCGAGCGAAGCTTCGGTCTTCATGGTGGTCCTCGCAATGGCGGTGTGGTGGATTTTGCAAAGCGCCGCAACATAGGCGGGCCGAGGGGGCGCCGGCAAGGCCGTGGGCTTTACCCAGCGCGCTCGGCGATGGCGAGGCAGTCCGGGATCGCATGCGGCGCCAAGGCGGTCAGCGCCGCGAGCGCCCGGTCGGTGTCGCCTTTCAGTGCCAGGAGCGCCGGGAGGTGCCATGGCGCAGCGGCGAGCCGCAGCAGCACCCGGCCGACCCGCGGCCGGCCTACGGTATCGACGGCGTCTTCCACCAAGGGTGGCAGATTGCGTTCCGCCGGGTCGCCGATGGCCCGGAGGCAGAGAAACGGGATCCCGGCACGGGCGGCGGCACGGGCGGCGCGGTGGCTCTCCATATCCACGGCTGCGGCCCCCGTCTCGGCGAAGATCGCGGCCTTTGATGCAGCGCCCCGGACGATATGGTCGCGCCCGGCGAGGTGTTGGATTTGGACCGGACCGGACAGGTCAAGAGGATGGCAGGCCAGAACCGAGCCGTCCGTATCAAGGATGCCCCGCGGTGCCGCCGTGGTGCCTGGCCTCAGCCGGCCATCGAGGCCGCCGGCAATCCCCCAGCTCAGGAGCGCCTCGCAGCCCAGGGAGACCATCCGTTCCGCGTCTTCCTCGGCCTTGTCAGGGACGGCGCCCGAGACTGCGACGGCGATCCGTGGGTCGGTGGCAAAACGGCCCAGGGTGTCCCGCTCGCTCGCGAGCCCGCAGAGAACACCGAGACGGGGCATTCAAACCCCGCCGCCGGTCAGATGCCCCACGGCACCTCGCGCGAGTTCGACGACATCAGCCCATCATAGCGCGCCAATGCCCAGATCGGGAAGAAGGCTGCGTAGCCGTGATACTTCAGGTAGAAGACCTTCGGAAAGCCGGTGCCGGTCCAGTGCCTCTCCTGCCAGCGGGGACCATCCGGGTCGCGGGGCGCCGTTTCGAGCCAGGCGATGCCCCGGGCGACTGCCGCGCTTTCAACCTCGCCCGCCGACATGAGTGCCAAAAGCGCCCAAGAGGTCTGAGAGGGCGTGGCGGCGCGGGAGAAGCCGCGGCCCCAATCCTCGTAACTCTCCAAGCCCTCTCCCCAGCCGCCATCGGGGTGCTGCCGGCCCTTCAGCCAATCGACAGCCCGGCGCACATAGGGCTGGTCCATATCCTCGCCGGCGCCCTTTAGAGCGACCAGCGCCGACCAGGTGCCATAGATGTAGTTTGCCCCCCAGCGCCCATACCAGGAGCCGTCTTCCTCCTGCGCGCGCTTGATGAACTCGATCCCACGGCGGATCTCGGTCCCGAAGCGGTCCGCGTCCACCTGGGCTAGCGCGCCGACGCAACGCGCGGTGACATCCACCGTGGGCGGGTCAAGCAGCGCGCCATGATCGGCAAACGGAATCGAGTTGAGGTAGTAATGCTCGTTGTCCGGGTCGAAGGCGCCCCACCCACCGTTCTTCGACTGCATGCCCACCAGCCACTCGCAGGCGCGCTCGACATTCACGGCATAGCGCTGGGGATCGGCGCGGTGCATGGCCATCAGTACCACGGCCGTGTCGTCCACATCCGGGTAGTCGGGATTTTCATACTGGAACGCCCAGCCGCCTGGGCGCACGCCGGGGCGGCGCACCGCCCAGTCGCCGACATGGTCCAGCACCTGCTTCTCCGCCAGCCAATCCAACGCCCCTATCACCCGGGGGTCGGCATCGGCACCGGCCTCCAGCACTGCATGGGCGGCGAGCGACGTGTCCCAAACCGGTGAGACGCAGGGCTGGAAATAGAGGCTGTCGCCCCGCTCCACCATAAGGTTTTCAATCGCTTGGCGGGCGATCACCAAATTCGGGTCGTCCTCCGGGTAGCCCAGCACCCGCATCGCCATAACCGCATTGGCCATGGCCGGATAGATTGCGCCGAGCCCATCCTCGCCATTCAGATGGCTCAACGTGAAGGCCTCCGCCTGCTCCAGCGCGCGGTCGCGCATGAAGGCCGGGAAGCGCGGCTCGACCACGCGCAGAACCTTGTCGAGGAGCAGGAAGCACTCGCCGATCACCGACCCGGTCGGGTTGATCTGATAGTCGCCATGTTCTTCCGGCGGCGTGACGAACAGCTCTCGGATGTCCCGGCCGGTCGGGTTCACCGCCTTCGCTCGCTTGGCATAGAGGATCAGCAGCGGCGTCAGCACGGTCCGCGACCAATAGGCAATCTTGGACATGTGGAACGGGAACCAGCGTGGCATCAGCATCGCCTCGACCGGGATGCAGGGCATGCCACGCCAGGGGATCTGGCGGAAGAAGGCCAGCATTATGCGGGTAAACACATTCGCCTTCGCCGCCCCGCCATGCGAGTGGATCCAGCTCCGCGCCCTTTGCATATGCGGATCGTCGACATCGTCGCCGATGAGCTTCAGCGCCCAATAGGCCTTAATGCTGGCGGAGATATTGCCGGTCCCATCATGGAAGAGCGGCCACGACCCGTCGTCTTTCTGCAGCTCACGCAGATAGACTGCGATCCGCCGCTCCCGCTCCGGGTGGATCTCTCCCAGGAAGTGGTGGAGCAGGACATACTCCGCCGGGATGGTGCAATCGGCCTCCAGCTCGAACAGGATGTGCCCGTCCTCGCGCTGCATGGCCCAAAGCTTCTCGGTTTGCTCGCGGACGATCCGCTGGCGATCCTGTTTTTCGCCAGGCGACATGGCGGAGGCGCCCGCCAGATCCCCGGTGCAGACCGTTTGGTTCATTCCTTCTCGCCCCTCTCGTCACGCCGCGAACTGTGCCGCGGTCTCTCCCGAGCGGATCGCCCCCTCGATGGTGGCGGGCAGCCCGGTATTGGTCGCATCTCCTGCCAAGAACAAGTTGTGCAGTGCAGTCCGCGACTCGAGTCGCTTTGCCACACCGGACGGGGATTGGTCAAAGGTTGCTCGCTTTTCGGTGATGATCCGGGCCGATGAGTAGCTTGCATCACCCAGGTTCAGAGCAGCGCAGACTTCTGCCCAAAGAATAGGCACCAGCTTATCACGGGGGGTGTCAAGAAGTCCGAGGCGGTCTGCCGCGGAAATTGTTAAAGAGACGACGTCGCCGCGGATGAAGATCCAGTGGGTATTTGAATTAAGGCACCCCAAGAAGGCCGGAACGCCGGTCAGCAGATCAGGCTCTGCGATGACGAAATGCGCGTTCAGGATGGCGCAAACGTCGTCCGGTGGGTCGGCCTCCGGCAACACAGCGCGCAGGCGCGCCGGGGGCAGGGCGAGGACGACCCGGTCCTGGCGGCCGATTGTCACACGCTCCTCGGCGAAGACCAGGGCAGTGGCGCGCTCTGCTGACCGCTCGATGCCCTTCAGCCGGCGATGATAGATTATTCGGTTCCCCAGACGGCGGAGTGCCGGCGCCACCAATGCATCGCTCAGTCCATCGGGCGCAAACATCGGCCGACTGGCGCGCCCGCCCTGCGCAAATGTTTCAATCAGTACCCGCCAGAGAAGACGAGCGGAGGCGCGTTCGGGCGTGGTGTTGAGGGCGGCGAGGGTCAACGGCTCCCAAAAGGCGGTCCACAGGGGGCCCCGATTTCGAATCACATCGGCCACTGTGCGCTCAGGCCCTGCGAGGGCGAGCCGCCACTCCGCCAAATAGTCGCGCAGGCGGGTGCCGGGAACTCGCCAAGCAGGCGTTGCGATCCACCATGGGATCGGACCGTCGTTCAGACGCACAGTGAAACGCGCGCCGCTCGCCAGGTCGACAAAGGGAAAGGTGGCATGGCGTGACGGCTTAAGCGCATAGGGAGCACCGGCCCGCGAGAGATATCGCGCAACGCCGCGATTGCCGGTCAGGATCAGGTGGTTGCCATTGTCGATCCGCCGATCCAGCTTCGCATCCTGGAACGACCGACAGCGCCCGCCGGCGTGGTCCGTCGCCTCCCACAGCTTGGTCTCGACCCCGCGCTCGGTCAGTGCAAGCGCCGTCGAGAGCCCGGCGAGGCCCGCACCCACCACATGGACAATACCGTCGTCAGGCATGGTCTCGCCGCAGGCCACCCGGCCAGAAAAGGCAGCAAAGCCCAGCCGAGAGCTTCGCGGCCGGGGAAAGGCGGACACGCGTGGCGGGGCGCCAGTCTTGCGCCGCCAAACGATTTAGATAGCTCTCATAGACGCCTGCCATGACCAAGGCCGGGCTGAGCGCGAGGCGCGGCAGTCCCGCCATGGCAGCCCGCGCCGCATCGAACTCCGCCCGCGCCAAGCGGCCCAGATCGGCCCGAACCGCGGGCAAGGCGGGATGCGCCGCCAAGACCGATGCCTCATGCGGCAGACCGTGCCGGTCCAAAAGCTCGGCCGGGATATAGAGGCGCCCGCTCGCTGCGTCTTCCTCGACATCGCGGAGGATATTGGTGAGCTGAAATGCATCGGCGAGCGACAGAGCATAGCGTTCGGCAAGCCCGTCCCGCCAAGCGCCGAAGATCCGCATGGAGAGGAGCCCGACCGAACCAGCCACGCGACGGGTGTAGCCGCGCAGCCCTGCCATGCTTGGGGCTACGATCGGCCCGTTCGCATCCATCTCCATTCCTTCGATCAGGGCCAAGAACTCCGCTTTCGGCAGTCCGTAGCGCCTGATCGGGCCCAGAAGGGCCCGGCCGATCGCGGAAACGGGATGGCCCGAGTAAAGGTTGGCGATCTCTGCACGCCAGTCGGAGAGGAGACGGTGCTTTTCCGCCAACGGCCAATCCTCGTCGGCGATGTCGTCGATGATCCGGCTGAACGCGTAGAGCGCCCACATGCCCTCGCGCCGCGGGCGGCTGAGGATCCGCATGCCGGGCCCGAACGAGGTTTTCGAGAGCGCGGTGATGCGCGCAACCGCTGCGACCGCATCGCCAGTGAAAGGACGCGGCGCCAGCGCGTCGATGCCATCGGTCGGGTGCCCGGTCATCACGGCAGTCGGAACAAAAAGACGCCTAGGCCCGCGGCGACGCCGAGTGCGAGGTCGTGGGCGCGGTGCTCGATCCGCTCGGCCAACGGGTCACGGTGCCTCAATTGGCCAGCCAGCCGTTCGGCGAGCCGGTGGATCACCGCGACCTCTGCCGCCAATCGGCGCGAGCGGATCATCCCGGCAAGCGGTTTCGCGTTCGCCAGCAACCGGTCGCACCCGTCGAGACACCGGTCGATGACGAGGCGCAGCCCTGGCGATACCGCTGGCGCATCGAGGGCGGTTTCGCTGATCCCCGCCTCCCCCATCCAATCCTGCGGCAGATAGACCCGGTCGAGCGCCGCGCGGTCCTTGCCCAGGTCTTGCAGATGGTTCAACACCTGCAACGCGGCACAGAGCGCATCGCCTGGAGGCCCAGTTTCCACCGGCTCTCCGTGCAGCTGCAGCAGAAACCGCCCAACTGGATGCGCGGAAAACCGGCAATAGCTCAACAGCGCATCCCAATCCTTGTATCGTGATTGCAGCGCGTCCTGCCGAAACGCAACCAACAGGTCCGAGGCGACCTCTCTCCCGACGCCATGAGCGGCCAGCACATCGCGCAGTCTCACGGCTGTCGGCGGACCGAGCGCCCCGGCGCGCAGCCCCGCGTCATAGGCGTCGAGGCGCGCCACCTTTTCCTGCGGCGCCAGATCGGGATTGTCGGCGATATCGTCGGTGCATCGGGCGAAGGCGTAATAGGTTGCCACCGCCGGGCGCAGCCTGCGGTCGATCAGGAAGGACCCGACCGGAAAGTTCTCGTCGCCTGCCCCCTTGCCCGATGGGGTCTCAAGCGCCTCTATGGACCCGTCCATGGTTCTCTCGCCACTGGCCCCCTGCCTTAAGGGATCGTAAAGCATGCCTGGGGGCAATGGCAATTCCCGAGCCGTCGCGGCCCCGAGCCAGAGGGGGAGCGAGGATGACAGGGCTTGTCGCGGTGTCAGCGGCGATCTGGCTGGGTCTACTGCTCGCTTGGGGCCGGTTTTGGCGCGCGGATCAGCGCTTGGGTCCCGCGAGCGCAGACGCCCCCGCGCCAGAGATCGTGGCGGTGATCCCCGCGCGCAACGAGGTCGGAACCATCACCGCGGTGATCGAGGGACATTTGGCGAGCGATTACCCCGGCCGGTTCTCGGTGGTTTTGGTCGACGACAATTCCGATGACGGGACGGCGGAGGCGGCGCGGGCTGTTACCCCGGAAGAACCGGAGGGTCGGGCGCTTCATATCGTCTCCGCCCCGCCGCTCGAGCAAGGTTGGACCGGCAAGCTCTGGGCGCTTCACCACGGGGTGGCAGCCTCGGTGCGGTTGGCGCCCGGGGCGCGGTATCTGTTGCTGACCGACGCCGATATCGTCCATGCGCCCGGAACGCTCCACGCCCTTGTCGCGAAGGCGGAGGCCGAGGGACGCGACCTCGTGTCCCTCATGGCGCGCCTCGATGCGCGTGGGCGATGGGGGCGGCTGCTGATCCCGGCCTTCGTGTTCTTCTTCCAGAAGCTCTACCCGTTTCCAAAAGTAAACGAACGGAACAGCCGCATTGCCGGCGCCGCGGGGGGGTGCGTGCTGATTCGGCAGGATGCGCTGGAAGGCATAGGCGGGGTCGCTGCCCTGCGCAGCGCGCTCATCGACGACTGCACCCTTGCGAGATTGGTCAAGGCGGGGCCACCGAAACGCGCCATCTGGCTCGGCCTCGCGGACCAGGAGGTCGTGTCGCTCCGCGACAACCGGGACCTGGGCTCGATTTGGACCATGGTCGCGCGAACGGCTTTTGCGCAGCTTCGACATTCCTGGTGGCTGTTGGCCGGCTGCGTGGCAGGCATGGCGCTGACCTATCTGGCGGCACCTATTGGCTTGGCGGTGGGGCTTTGGCGGGGCGATCTACCGATGGCGCTCTTCGGTGCCGCAGCATGGGGGCTGATGGCTTTCGCCTATTGGCCGACCCTCAGGATTTATGGTCAGCCTTGGTGGTGGGCGCTCTCGTTGCCTGCGGCCGCCGCGCTCTACACCGCCATGACCATCGCCTCGGCCTGGGCCCATGCAGTAGGGCGCGGTGGGGCCTGGAAAGGGCGGACCTATCCGGCGTCCTAACCGCCAGAAATCAAGCCCGTCGCCTGCATCCAGGCCAGCGCCTCGCCAAGCGGCTCGGCGAGGGGGCGGGGTGAAAACCCAAGTGCGTTCCCCGCTTTGCTGGCATCGAAGCGGACCGGACGGCCCGCCAAACGCACCCCGGTCAGCGGTGCCGTCGGGGGCCGTTTTGTGATGCCGGAGACTGCTGCCTCGACATGCGCAGCGGCCAACGCGACCCAAAAGGGCACACGGGGCCTTGGGGCAGGGGCACCGCCCAGGGCCGCCACTGCCGCCGCCACTGTGGGCATCGAGAGATCCTCGCCCGAGAGGAGGTACCGCTCCCCCGGGCGCCCCCGGTCCCGTGCGGCGATGGTCGAAGCCGCCACCGCCGCCGCATCGACCAGATTGAGGGTGCAATTCAGAAGCGCTGGGGTTCTCCCCAAGGCCAGGTCCAGGATCATCCGCGACGGCGGTGTTAGGCGGTGATCGCTCGCACCGACCGGTGCAGAAGGCAGAACGCTACACGCCCAAAGTCCCGCTGCGACCGCCTGATCTACCGCCAATTCGGCATGACGCTTCGAAGCCGGGTAGGGCCCGAGCATCTCCGTCGGCGGCAGCACCGTGGTCTCGTCGAGCACGCCCTCCGACCTGCGACCGATCAGCGTCGTGTAGCTCGAGACGTTGACGACCCTGGCGCCGTGGCGGCCGGCCGCGGCGAGCACATGGCTGGTCCCCTCGACATTCACTTGCCGATAGGCGTTCGGATCCGGCTGCCAGAGATGGGCGAGACCCACGCAATGGATCACTGCCTTGCAGCCCACAACTGCGTGCTCGACCGCTTCATCGTCTCGGATCGTCGCCGTCACCTTGTCCGACAGCGCATCGGTATCTTCCGGCCAGGCGAGGTCGAGGCCACGCACCGCTTCGCCCCCTGCCAACAGGCGCCGCGCGATATGACCGCCGAGAAAGCCGCCGGCGCCGGTGACCAGGGTGGGGCGAGGATCGGCGGCGAGCCCGCCGGCACTCACCCCCGCCTCTCGCAGACGAGGAGCCCGTCCTCCCGCACAGACCCGGCAACCAGAGTGCCGCCTGCGGTCAGAGCTCCCACGGTCGCAGCGGAGAACAGGTCGCCGTCGATGTCCTCGAAGAGCACCTCGACACTCTCCGCCAGCGGAATGATCTTCGCAATCCGGCTCGGTGCCGACCAACTGACCCCGTAGCGGTACAACCAAAGGCTGAAGAGCGACGGGTGAAGTGCGGCGATGATGTGCCCCTCGCGCGTGCGGCTGAGATTATCCGGCCCGCCAGGCAGCGCGATCTCCCAATCGGTTCGGTCCGAGCGGGTGATCCGCTCGCCCCGGGTCTCGGCTATGAAAGGCGGCATCACACCATTGGCGAAGGCCAGGCCGTCACTGATCACAATCGGGTCTTCCCGCCCCTGCAGCGGCACCGCAATCACGCTGCCGGTGCCGACCCAGGGCACGAGATCGATCAGATCGACATCGCAGGCCTGCCGATCAATGGTCAGAAACAGCCGGTTGCCCGTGTCTGCATAGACCAGATCGTTCGCCCGGCAAAGCGAACCCGCCCGGCGGTAGCGCATGCGAATCCGCAGCCCCGTCTCCGTGATCGGGCCTTCGACGATCGCGACCGTATTATCGCGGCGGCGGTTGACGAAGGCCAGACGGGTGCCGTCTGCCGAAAGCGTCATGCCATGCGGCCGGAGGCCATGGCGAAAGCGGGCGGGATCGGTCAGAGGCGTTGCCGGGACTTGTTGCCCTGACCCGAGCGAAAGCACTGGGATCTGGTAGATCCCGCCTTGCGCAGATCGTCCCTCGAGACGATCGTAGCTGGACAGGTAGAGCGAGCGCTGGTCGCGGCTTAGCTCCAGATCCTCGATCCCCACCAAGGGGCGGCCGCTAATCCGGTCGAAGACACCGACGCGTCGGCAATCGGCGTGGGAGTAGGTTGCAGAGAGAGGCTCCTCGCCGGGAATAAAGGCAAAAGCCACCCCGCCCGCCAAAACGCCCAGCAGCACCTTGATCAGCCAACTTTGCATCATGGCGCACCCTTCGAGGTATCGGGAAGATCATAGCCCCATCTTTCGATCCATGGGCCCAGGGCGGCTGCGGTTTTGCGAACGGCGTCCATATCAGGTGCAAATTTGTTCTTTTCGAATGACCGAACCTCGTCGAGATATCGGCAAAAGTGTGGCTCCGCAGCGGAAAACCCGTCTAGCGCGAGGTCGCCATAGACCCGTTCGAGCGCTGCCATCGGCTGCCTATCCAAGAGATCGTAGGGAAGCTCGACAAAGTCCGGCGCCTCCCACCCGGTCGTTTCCGCCTCGAACGCCATCATCATCCGCCGATAGACCCGCAGGATCGTGGCGTCGAGATCCAATCCCGTGGGCGGTGTCTGCAGCGCCAGCTCAGCCAGCAGCTTCTTATAGAAATTCCGCATGGACATAAAGACATCCAGAGGGTTTCTATGGATGTGAATAAACTTTGCCCCTGGAAAGATCCGTTTCAACATGGCCGGCCGCGCCGTATAGGTTGGGTTCTTGATCAGAAGCGGTTTGCCCTGCTGATGGGCGATCTTGCTCAAGAAATACCTAAACCGGGCGCTCCAGGCCTCGATCTCCGTCTCGGTGCAGCCATCGAAGAACAGGCCGCGGTCGATCAGCTGATCGAAGCGACGCGGGAAATAGATGCCGTGATAGAACGAGAGGCGCGACATATTGGCGAGCGCAATCTCGTCTTCCTGCGGCGAGGTCGGGGTAACCGGGATGTTGTCGATGAAGCGCGTCTCCGGCAACTGGCGCTCCAAGAACGGGCGTAGCAGCCGGCCGAGCATCAGCATGTCCCAGGGCAAGCCGGTCGCCACCGGCGGGACATAGGACCAATGGCCGAGGCTCATGACATTGTAGAGATGCGTGGTGCCCGATCGCCAATGGCCGAGGATAAAGACCGGGGGCGGGTCCGGCGGCGGTAAGTGCCGGGCGATCAGCGCGTGCTCGGCGAGCGTAAACGGCAACCTCCCAAGCGCGGAGCCCCAAATCCCTGCCGCCTGCGCCCATCGGTCGGGATGCCCGCCATCGCGGAATACGCCCGTCAGCGTCGAAAGATCTGCGCCGGACAAGGGATGGGCCATAGGCGGTGCCTCCTCGACGCGGCACCTGGGCCGGGCCCGTCGCGGCGCGGACCCTAACGGCCCGCCCGGCGCCGTTCAATGGCCTCCCAAAAAGGCATCCGGGTTTTACCCGGACGGGGAAGGCGAGGTACCAGCAGGCGGAACCAGGGGCGGGTTAGAGAGATGAGCGTACCCGAAACACACGCATACAAACCATCAAGAACCAAACCGACGCAAACCGCACTGACGCAACACAACGCTGAACTCGGTGGCTTGGCCCATTTCTCGGAACGCCCGACCCTGTGAGTGAGAAGATGGCCAATTTCTGCCGCCTCACATAGTCAACAGAGTGTGCCGATCCGGGGATCTTGCGCTGATGCTGTGCCGGGTCGGGACAGACTGTGCCGCCTCAGGAAATCGGCTTTCCAAGCGCCGTGGCGGCGGCCGCCAGATCCGATACGGCGTTGCCGACCGCTTTGAAGAGCGTGATCGCCTCCGCGGCCCGCTCCGGCCGCTGGACGGCGAGGTCATAGAGCGTACCCCGCACATCGTTCCGAGCGAGCGCACCCGTCTCCATCGGGATCGCGAGATCGCCGCTCTCGACGAAGGCCCCCTCGCAATCGACCCACACCGCGGCACGGGATAGGCAGGCGTCGTCCGCCTCCCGCATATGGGGCGCGAAGGACCCGATCAGGTCGACATGCTGTCCGGGGCGGAGCCAGACGCCCTGGAGCACGGGCTCGACGGCAAGGGTCGCGCAGGAGAGAACGTCCGCTACAGCGACCGCGGTCGCAAGATCGGGTTGCCAATGGGCGCTCCACCCCGCGTTGCGGAGGCGTTCGACCAGCGCCTCGCCCCGCTTTGCGGTGGGGTTCCAGACCGTCACCTCCTCGATCGGTAGCGCCGCGCGGAACGCGTCCGGCAACTCCTCGCCAACCCGGCCTGCGCCCACGACCAATAGGTGCCGACTGTCCTGTCGGGCAAGAAGCCGCGCGCCGAGGGCACCGACTGCGGCCGTGCGCCGCGCCGTCAGCACCGCGCCGTCCAGGATCGCCTCGTGCCGACCGGTTGCGGCGTCGAACACCAGATAGGACGCCATCACCGCGGGCAGCCCGCGGGCGCCATTGCCCGGCGTGACGTTGACGAGCTTGACCCCGCCGATCTCAGCCGCCCAGCCGGGCATGAGGAGGAGCGTCGCGTCAGGCTCCCCATCCTTCGACAGGCTATGGTGGTGGCGCAACGGCGCTTGCAATCCCGCGCGATAGGCGGCTTCCAGTGCATCCAGCATCGGCGCATAGGGTAGGGCCGCGGCCGTTTCCTCGGCGCTGAAAACCCTCATGCCGGCACGGCGGCGCGAGCCTCGGCGACAGCCTTCGGGAAAGCCTCGGCCAACAGCGCCATTTCCGCCGGGCCGCCGCAGCTTATCCGGACACAGCGGTCAAGGGGCGGGACCCCGGGCATTCGCACGAAGATATCGCGGTCGAGCAGACCCTGAAGCACACGCCTCGCCAGCGCCCCGTCACCACCGCAATCAATGGCGACGAAATTGGTGGCCGAGGGAAGCGGCGTGCAGCCTGCGGTCTCGGCGATGCGTGCGATCTCCGCCCGGCTGTTTGCGACCGCCACTTGGACTTTGGCCAGATGCGCCGTGTCGCTGAGCGCCGCGAGCCCCGCCGCCTGGGCGATCCGAGTGATCCCAAAATGATTCCGCACGCGGTCGAATGCCGCCGCTGTCTGGGGCGCTGCAATCGCATAACCAAGGCGGAGCCCCGCCAATCCATGGGCTTTCGAGAAGGTGCGGAACCGGATTACCCGCGGATCCACAGCATCGAGGGCAGGTAAAACCCCCTCCGGCGCAAACTCTCCATAGGCCTCGTCGAGGCAGAGCAGGCACCCTTGCGGTAACGCGTCCAAAATCGCCGACACCCGGTCAGCGCGATGCCAGGACCCCATCGGGTTGTCGGGATTGGCGAGATAGACCAGCCGCGCGCCCTCGCGCACCGCCGCCGCCGCCAACGCCTCCGGATCCTCGTGGTCGCCCCGATAGGGTACGGTTACCAGCCGCCCGCCAAAGCCCGCGACATGATAGGCGAAGGTCGGATAAGCACCGGCCGAGGTCACCACCGCAGCGCCAGGCTCGACGAATAGGCGCACAGTCAGGCCCAGGAGACCATCGATCCCTTCGCCGATCACGAGGGAGGTCTGGGGCACCGAGAGGGTGTCCGCCAGGGCCAAGCGCAGCTCGTGATTGTCGGGGTCGCCATAGCGCCAGGCGTCCGGTGCCGCGGAGCGCATCGCTGCGACCGCGGCGGGCGAGGGGCCGAACACGCTCTCATTCGCACCGATCCTGGCGCGAAACGGGGCGCCTCGGTCGCGTTCCTGGCGCTCGGGTCCGACAAAGGGCACGGTCGCGGGGAGGCCGGCAACCAACGGGGTTAGGGGTGCTGTCATGGGCGGCACGCTAGCCGGTCGGTGCCGTCGATGGCAATGGCCGCAACCTGCTACGGCCCGAGGTCTCGATCACCCCGCGAGAGGCCCCCACCGCCCAGGGGTGGGTGGGCGGGGGTGGTGGGGGCCTCCCGCAGTGCGCAGCACTGCCGATTAACTCATTCGGCCGGCGTGACCCGATAGAGCGCATCGTCCCCCACCGACAGAAACCAGATCGCGCCGTCGAGCCCCTCGCGCACATCGCGGATCCGCGTGTACTCCTCGGCAAACAATCGCTCCTCATCCGCGATCCTGGACCCTTGACGGTCCAGACGCGAGAGATGGTCGAACTTGAGGGACCCGGTGAAAATGTCGCCGGCCCAATCTGGGAACAGCCGCCCGGAATAGATCATAGCCCCCGACGGCGCGATCGACGGGTCCCAGTAGAACAGCGGCTGCTCCATCCCGACCTTCGCGGTCCCGTCGCCGATCGAAAAACCGGAGTAATGCGTGCCGTAGGAGATTACCGGCCAGCCATAGTTCTTTCCCGGCTCGGGCCGGTTGACCTCGTCACCGCCGCGGGCTCCATGACTGATCGTCCAAAGCCGCCCATCCTCGTCAAGCGCCGCGCCCTGCGGGTTGCGATGGCCATAAGACCAGATCTCCGGCGCTACATCGCCGTCGCCGACGAAGGGGTTGTCCGCCGGCACCGAGCCGTCGCGGTTCACCCGCAGCACCTTGCCGTGGTGCAGACTCAGATCCTGGGCAAGCTCCCGATCCGCCCGGTCGCCCACGGTCAGGAACAGCGTCCCGTCGTCTGACTCAACCACGCGGCTGCCGAAATGACGCCCGGCGGAGCTCGGCTCCCGCTGCTGAAAGATCACCTGCAGATCCTCCAGCCGCCCGCCATCGGCGGACAATCGCGCAACGGCGAGCGCGGTCCCGGCGCCGCTGTCCCGCGGTTCCGAATAGGTGAGGAACACCTCGCGCGTCTCGGCAAAGTCACGCGCCGCCACCACATCCAGCAATCCGCCCTGACCGCGAGCGCGCACATCCGGCACGCCGGCCACCTCCTGGCGCTCCCAACGCTGATCGAAATGCCAAATCCGGCCGTCGCGCTCGGTGATCAGCACACCGCCACCTGGCAGATGCGTATGCGCCCAGGGGGTGTCCAGATCTTCGGCCATCAAGGTGACCTCGACCGGCCCGGCGGAGGTTTGGCGGATCTCGGCGCCTGCAAAGGCGGGGAGGGTTGCGAGGGCGGCAAACAGTCCAAGGGTTCGGATCACGGGGTGTCTCCTCTGTCTCAGACGGCATGTCGGTCCTCACCGTAGCGAGGACAAGGCCCGGGCCCCTGTTCTTCGCGCGTCAATTCTCCTTGCCGGGATGCACCCAGCGATAGAGCAGCACCCGTGGCGTGTGCAGGAGCCGAGCTACGGGACCGAAAGCGACGGATCTGACATGGCGCGCGCCGAGCTTCTCGTAGACGCGCTTGGCGGGGAGATTGGCCTCCGGCAGTTCGGTCCGCCAGGCCAACTTGCCATGGAGCGCCACCTCCTCGCAGAGCCAGGTCAGCAGAGCGCCGCCGATGCCGCGCCCGCGGGCGGCCCGATCGACCGCAAAGCTCTCGATGTACAGATCCTGCCGCCGACCACGCCGCAGGGTAAGCTCGGTCGCCACATAGCGCGCCGCGCCCCCGATCAGGCCGAACCGGGCGCGATAGCGGGGCCAATCGGGCCAGACCGCGCCGCGCCCGTCCATCCGATAGCTGAGATGCCCGACCACCTCGCCGTCGAGCACGACGGCCGCAATCCGCGCCCGCCTGATCCGCGCACCGATCAGGGGCACCCGCTCCTCGGGCGGCCCGATGATCTTCTCCAAGGATTTGCGTTTCATTGCCAAATGCCGGGCTACCGGTTCCTCCAGGACCGAAGGCACCGGATGTACCAGAACCCAATCGGGTCCCGTTGCCTGTACACAGCCCGGCGGCAGCGCCGCCGCTGTCGATGATCTCAAGCGTTCAGCGCCCTCGCCGCATCGAGCGCGAAATAGCTGAGGATTCCCGAGCAGCCCGCGCGCTTGAAGGCTATAAGGCTCTCCAACATGCCGGTGGTCTGGTCGAGCCAGCCATTCCCCATGGCCGCCTTCAGCATCGCGTATTCGCCCGAAACCTGATAGGCGAAGGTCGGAACCTGGAACTCCGCGGCAACCCTTTGGCAGATGTCCAGATACGGCATCCCGGGTTTCACCATCACCATATCTGCCCCTTCAGCGAGGTCCATGGCCACTTCGCGCAACGCCTCGTCGGTGTTCGCCGGGTCCATTTGATAGGTCTTCTTGTCCCCGGCCAACGCTGTGCCAGAGCCGACCGCCTCTCGGAACGGCCCGTAGAAGGCCGATGCGTATTTCGCCGCATAAGTCATGATCGTGACATTCTGAAAATCATGGTTCTCCAGCGCCCGTCTCATCACGCCGACCCGGCCGTCCATCATGTCGGAGGGGCCCATGATATCGGCCCCTGCCTCCGCCTGCGCCAAGGTCTGCTTCTCCAGAGCCATGAGGGTCTCGTCGTTCAGGATTTCGCCGTCGCGAACCAACCCGTCATGCCCGTGGGCGTTATAGGGGTCGAGCGCGACATCCAGCATCACACCTAAGTCAGGTAACGCCGACTTGACCGCCCGTGTGGCCCGGCAGACCAGGTTTTCCGGGTTCCAAGCCTCTTCCGCATCCGGGGTCTTCAAGGCGGCCTCGGTGTAGGGAAAGATCGCAATTGCGGGGATGCCGAGCGCTTCCGCCTTGGCCGCCTCGGCCACCAGCCGATCTATGCTCAGTCGCGCAACGCCTGGCATTGCTTCGACGGGCTCCGCGCGGTCCGCGCCTTCGATCACGAAACAGGGCCAGATCAGGTCTGCCGGCGTTAGGGCATTCTCCGCCACCATGGCACGAATCCACGGCGCTTGGCGCAGTCTGCGGGGCCGGGCTGCCGGGAAGGGCGCTGGTTGCAGCATGGTGGCATTCCCCCTTAAGTCTTTGCCCGCAAAACTGGCATGGGCGGCCCGGGGGCGGCAAGGGACATGACTGAGCGCGACGATTTGGCGACCGCTGCGGTTGCCGCGGGCGACATCCTGTTCGAACACCGCGGCGCCCTGGGGCTGGTCACGCTCAACCGGCCGAGGGCGATGAACGCGTTGACCCACGGCATGGCCCTGGCGTTGGAGGTGCAGTTAGATGCCTGGGCCGCGGACGCCGCGGTGGAGAGCGTTGCGATCCAGGGCGCCAGCGAAAAGGCGTTTTGCGCCGGCGGCGATATCCGCGCACTCTACGAGGCCGGCCGGCCAGGCGGTGAGGCGGGACGGGCCAATTTTCAGTTCTATGCCGACGAGTACCGTCTGAATGCGAAGATCAAGCGTTACCCGAAACCCTATATTGCTTTGATGGACGGGGTTGTGATGGGCGGCGGGGTCGGCGTGTCGATCCACGGGTCCCATCGCTTTGCAACAGAGCGCACGGTGTTCGCGATGCCGGAGACGGGGATCGGTCTGTTCCCCGATGTGGGCGCCACCTGGTTCCTGCCGCGGATGGAACCGGACCCAACTGCTGCCGTGCCAGGCACGATGGGGTTGTTCTGCGGTCTCACAGGAGCACGGCTGAAAGGCCAGGATGCCGCAACCTTGCTGGATGCCCAGGCGTTGTGTGCGGCCGATCTGCCGAAGTTGATCGAGTGGCTTTGCAGCGGCCCAGATCCCGCGACGATCGACCGGTTCGCACAGGATCAGTCGCAGATTCTTGCGCTGGACAATTGCGATGATTGGCTCGCCGAGGGGCAAGCCCAACTTGCGTCTGTTTCAGAGATTGCGGTCCACTTCTCGGGCAACAGTGTCGGAGAGATCTTGGCTAGTCTGACGTCATCCGAAACCGAATGGGCGGCACGACAGCGCCGCACGATCCTCACGAAATCGCCGCTCTGTACGGAAATCGCCTTTCGGCAAATCCGGACGGGGGCATCGCTGAGCTTCGAGGAATGCATGCGCCTGGAGTACCGCTTAGCGCGGTTCTGCATGACGCGGCCGGATTTCTACGAAGGGGTGCGCGCGGTCATCATCGACAAGGATAACGCGCCCAAATGGGATCCACCGACCCTCGATCAGGTCGATGTGGACTTGATTTCGATGGCCTTCACACCGCTGGGGGCAGGGGAGTTGGAATTTTGAGCCGGAGGCTGTGCCTGCGGTTTCTGCCCCGCCCGACTATCCGGGGTCGAGGCGACCAACAATGCGATCAGCATCGGCGCAACCACGGCGAGTGTTAGGAACGCGGCAAACCCCGCTCCGCCACCCGACTCACCACGCTTGCCACGGCGTAAACGGTCTCTATTCAAGCGGGTTGACAGCCGTTCATAAACTTCGATCTCAGCCATTTTGCTCAACCTCCTGCCGTCCCGTTATGAATAGGGGCGGTTCTTTAGCCATTCAACGGCACGGGTCAGAGATTCCATCGGTGTGCTTAAAATGCTGTGAATTTTCTCGCATTTAGGCAGTTTGCGAGACCGGCCGATTAGTCTTGCCGGGATGCCGGGAATGGCCTAGGTCGCCCGACATGACACCGCACGGGGAAATCGCCCCGGGCGTCGTTTTGGTATCCGGCGCGCCCGAGGGTTATGACGCAAAACTGGTCACCGATCTGGTGGTCCGGGCGGGCGGTCCGGTATTGCACATTGCCCGCGACGATGCGCGGGCCGCGGCCTTGGCCGAGGCGGCGGCGGTCTTCGCACCCGACCTGCCAGTGCTGCATTTTCCGGCCTGGGACTGCCTGCCTTACGACCGCGTCTCGCCGAACCCGGAGATCTCGGCGGCGCGGATGGCCACGCTCGCCGCGCTGGCCGAGGGCTGGGACCGGCCCGCTTTGGTCCTGAGCACGCTGAATGCGGCCCAGCAAAAGGTGCCGACCCGCGCGGTGGTTGCAGCCGCCAGTTTTCGCGCCAGCGTTGGCGAGAGGATCGATATAGACGCGCTGACCTCATGGCTCGGCCGGATGGGGTTCAATCGTGCCTCGACAGTGGTCGAGCCTGGGGACTGCGCGGTCCGCGGCGGGATCATCGACATCTTTCCGCCGGGCCATTCGGCGCCGATCCGCCTCGACTTCTTCGGCGATGTGCTGGATGGCGCCCGGCGCTTTGACCCGGAAAGCCAGCGGACGATGGAGAAGATCACGGCGGTGGATCTTGCGCCCGCCTCGGAGGTGATCCTAGACGAAGCCACCGCCACCCGCTTCCGCCAGCGCTATCGCGCTCTCTTCGGCGCGGCGCGGCTCGACGATCCGCTCTATGCCGCGGTGTCGGAGCGGCGCAAGCACCAGGGTATGGAGCATTGGGCGGCCCTGTTTTACGAGGGGATGGAGACGCTCTTCGACTATCTCCCCTCGGCACCCATCAGCCTGGACGCGCAGATAGAGGAGGCGCTGGCCGCGCGGCTGGACCTCGTCCAGGATCACTACCAGGCTCGGGTCGAGACCGTTGAGGGCGCGGGCCGGGGTGAGGCACCGTATAAGCCTGCGCCACCCGACCTCCTCTATCTGGACCAGGACGGCTGGGATGCGGCGTTGTCCGGTCGCGCGATCCGGCGCTTTTCGCCCCACCAGCAACCCTTGGGCCCCGGGATCATCGATGCCGGCGGCAGGCGCGGCCGCAGCTTCGCACCCGAGCGTCAGCAGGAGGGGGTGAACCTCTTCGATGCCCTGGTCACCCATCTCCGTGCCCGCCGGGCAGAGGGGCCAGTGGTCATCGCCAGCTATTCCGATGGCGCGCGGGAACGGCTGTCGCAACTTCTCGCCGATCACGGGATGCCGGACACGCGCCCGGTAACCCGCTGGGCGGAGCTGAAGCCCGGCGTCTCGCTGATCGTCTGGGCGCTGGAGGAAGGTTTTCACGCCCCCGGCGTCACGGTGATTTCAGAGCAAGACGTCCTCGGCGACCGATTGATCCGGCGGGCGCGGCGCGGGCGGCGGGCGGACAATTTCCTGACCGAGACCGAGGCCCTGACCCCCGGCGATCTGGTGGTGCATCTCGACCACGGGATCGGGCGCTATCTGGGGCTGGAGACGGTCACTGCGGCGGGCGCCCCCCATGAATGCCTGCTGCTGGAGTATCATGGTAGCGCCAAGCTCTATCTGCCGGTGGAGAACATCGAACTGCTCAGCCGCTACGGTCACGAGACCGGCGAGCTCGACCGTCTCGGCGGCGGCGCCTGGCAGGCGAAGAAGGCGAAGATAAAAGAGCGGGTCCGCGACATGGCTGACAAGCTGATCCGGGTCGCCGCCGAACGCGCGCTGAAGAAGGCCGAGGTTCTGGAGCCGCAGCCAGGCAGCTATGCGCAATTCTGCACGCGATTCCCCTACGAGGAGACGGATGACCAGCTCCGATCGATCGAGGACGTGCTGGGCGATTTGGTCGCCGGCCGGCCTATGGATCGGCTGATCTGCGGCGATGTGGGTTTCGGCAAGACCGAGATCGCGCTGCGCGCCGCCTTTGTTGCCGCAGCCTCCGGCATGCAAGTGGCCGTGATCGCGCCCACGACCCTGCTCGCCCGTCAGCACGCGCGCGAATTCACTGACCGGTTCCAGGGGACGGGGTTGCGGGTGCGGCAGCTCTCGCGCTTCATCGGCGCGAAGGAGGCGGCGGAGACGCGTAAGGGCCTCGCCGATGGCGAGATCCCAATCGTGGTGGGGACCCACGCCCTCCTCGGCAAGCAGATAAAGTTCTGTAACCTCGGTCTCTTGATCATTGACGAGGAACAGCATTTCGGGGTCGCCCATAAGGAAAGGCTGAAGCAACTCCGCTCCGACGTGCATGTGCTGACCATGACCGCGACGCCGATCCCGCGGACCCTGCAACTGGCGATGTCCGGGGTGCGGGAGCTGTCGGTGATCGCCACCCCGCCAGTCGACCGCCTCGCCGTGCGCACCTATGTGGCCCCGTTCGACACCGTTACGGTCCGCGAGGCGCTGTTGCGGGAGCATTACCGCGGCGGGCAGTCCTTCCTGGTAGTACCCCGGATCGCGGACCTGCCGGACATGGAGGCGTTTCTGGCCGAGCAGGTGCCGGAGGTTCGGTTCCTGGTGGCTCATGGTCAGCTCGCCGCTGGCGATCTCGACCAACGGATGAACGCCTTTTATGACGGTAAGTACGACGTGCTGCTGGCCACCACGATTGTCGAAAGCGGTCTCGATATTCCCCGGGCGAACACGCTGATTGTGCACCGGGCGGATATGTTCGGCCTGGCACAGCTCTATCAGATCCGCGGGAGGGTCGGGCGCTCGAAACTGCGGGCCTATGCTTATCTGACCACCGAGCCGAGGAAGCCTCTTACACCGCAGGCGGAGCGGCGGTTGAAGGTGCTCGGCAGCCTCGACACGCTGGGCGCCGGTTTTACGCTGGCGAGCCACGATCTCGACATTCGGGGCGCCGGCAATCTGCTCGGCGAGGAGCAGTCCGGACATGTGCGGGAGGTCGGGTTCCAGCTTTACCAAGACATGCTGGAGGAGGCGATCGCCAAGATCCGCGCCGGCGAGGTGGATGCGGTGATCGAGGCGGAGGAAAGTTGGACCCCGCAGATCAATCTGGGTGTGCCGGTGCTAATCCCGGAGGACTACGTGACGGATCTCGACGTGCGGTTAGGGCTTTACCGCCGCCTTTCCGGCCTTTCCTCGCGGGCGGAGATGGACGGGTTCGCGGCGGAGCTGCACGACCGGTTCGGCAAACCGCCCGGCGAGGTGGAGACGCTGTTGCGTGTGGTGCGGGTCAAATCGCTCTGCCGTCAGGCGGGGATCGCGAAGCTCGAGGCCGGGCCCAAGGGAGCGGTGATTCAGTTCTACAAAGACCGGTTCGAGGACCCGGTTGGCCTAGTCGGCTTTCTCCAGGACCAGCGCGGGCTCGCAAAGGTCAAGGACAACCGTCTGATCGTCCGGCGCGATTGGGGGTCGGAGGATGCGCGGGTCAAAGGCGCCTTCGCGGTCGTCCGCGATCTGGCCAAAATTGCCAAGGCGGCGGCAAAGGCCGCCTGAGCGCGCGCTCCCCGAGGCCCACCCACCCACCGGAAACATGCGCCTGGCTGGACGACCCGGAGGCCCCCAAGCCTCGGGGCGCGCGCGCGCCGGCGAAAAGGCCATTCACGGAGCGCTAACCTCGACGCGGCAGGCTGCGGTCATGGATCAGGCCGCCATATCGACATCCGCGCTTTCCGAGGCTGCACGTACCGCCTTGCACCGGCTGGACCATGATCTGCGCACGCCGCTGAATGTCATTCAGGGCTTCGCAGCGCTGGCCCGCAAGGATCCGGCTTCTGCCGACCAGGCGCTCTATCTCGACCAGGTGATCGAACAAGCCGATGTCCTGCAGCGCCTCCTCGACGAGCGCATCACACCGCTCCACCGCAGCGCGCCACCCTAAGCCGGATCGCGCGGCTTGGTGAGATGCTCCAGATAGGCGATGAGATCGTTCAGCTTCACCGGCTTGTGCAGCATCCCAGCGATGTTCGGGTACTCGCGAAACGCCTCACCATAGGGAAACGCGCCGGACCCGGTCACTATCACGATGCGCGCCTTTGGCGAGGTGTAACCGATGAGGGTGGTGAGCGCGAAGCTCATCTCCTCCCCCAAGAAGAGATCGAGCAGCACCACGTCGAATTGTTGAAACCGCAATGCGTGGGTCGCCTGATCGATTGACCCAGCCATGGTGGTCTCAAAACCGGCCTGCTCGAGCCCAGTCTGCCACAGGAGCGCGAGCGGCGCGTCGTCTTCCACAATCAGGCAGTGCATGGTCCCGTCCCGGCGCCCTTCGGTCGCCAAATCGGTAACAGGGCGGGCTTAAGCCGGAATGAAGTGGCGAGCATTGGATAGGAAGGCGGATCGATTGGATCAGAGGACGGCTTGCTTGGCTTTAGCCGGTCATTATCGGTAAGGCCCCCGCTTGGTCACCGCTGAAGCGTCCCGTCGCCAGCGCGTGCGCGTGTGACCCGGGCAGATATGATCCTGAACGCCGCATCATTCGGAGTTGCTGGAAGGCACCCCGAGCACCACCGCAATTCCTTGTGGCGCGCCGCGCGCATCGGCCGGCGTTCGACTGTACCGATCAATTGCGACGACGGCTGCTACCCCAAAGATACACAGCAAATGGAGCACAGCCATTCACAGCGGCCAGCGCCGCCGCCGAGGACCCGGGCCGGCAGCGTCTTCCGCGTGGCCGGCGACGTGCGTGGCTCCGGGCTGCGGTAGCTCTTGCCAGACGATCTTGTGCCGCTCGTCGAAGCTTTTCGGCCGGTCGGGATCGGCGGACCGGGGCCGACGCTGCTGCTGCGCCCGCTCGTGGTCACGGGCATAGGCATGCGCCGTATTGCCGGGAAAGACAAAGCAGACGATGAAGCCCACGAACAGAACCGTATAAGCGCCAAGGATTCGCTTTCCCTGTTCGGCGAGGTTGCTATCCAAATTCGGGATCAGCTCTCGACTGGTGTAGAACAACACCAAAAGCCCGGACATCATCGCGAGCGCCCGGGCAGTGCGCGCCATCCAGCTTTCACGCCAGCGGAGCGCCTGACGCCGTAGCGTCGGTACCATCAAGACCACGGCGAGCAGCAGACACATCGCCGCGATCGGGGCGGCGCGGATGGCGTTCTCCGGCTCGACGATCTCGCCCGTCCCGAGATACGGAAGGACATAGCGCTTGGCCAAAAAATAAGGCGGTACCAGCGCGAAGAGGCCCAGGGAAAATGCAAAGGCGGCACCGTAGATCTTCCGGCTCTCAATACGCATCCAAGCTCTCACCTCTTGCAGGCTTTTCTTCGCGCCGAGCTATGCGGATAAAATTGGCGCCGATGTGGCGCAGCGGCATTGTTGTGATCTCGCTAAGGGTGATTTGCCGCACTGCCGGCCTGACGAGCGGTTCCCAACGCGCCATATGCCAAAAGGAAGGACGAGGAGGATGACATGGGCCTGCTGATTGACGGCGTTTGGCACGAAAACTGGTACAATACGAAGAAGTCCGACGGAAAGTTCGTGCGCGACACGGCGAAGTTCCGCAACTGGGTGACCGCGGCGGGGCAAGCGGGTCCGTCCGGCGAGGGCGGCTTTGCTGCGGAAAGTGGGCGCTATCACCTTTATGTCTCCTACGCCTGCCCTTGGGCGCATCGGACGCTGATCTTCCGAGCGTTGAAGGGCCTGCGCGACCATATCTCGGTCAGCGTGGTGCACCCGTTGATGAAAAACGAGGGTTGGACATTCCAGACCGACTACGACGGCGCCACCGGCGACGGCCCGCTCGGCAAGCGCTTCCTGCGCGAGGTCTATCTGGAAGCTGAGCCCGAGGCGACCGGCCGTGTTACGGTGCCGGTTCTGTGGGATAAGTTCCGCAACACGCTGGTGTCGAACGAGAGCTCCGAGATCATCCGGATGTTCAACAGCGCCTTCGACGAGGTGACCGGCAATCGCCAGGACTTCTACCCCCAAGACCTACAGGCAGAGATCGACCGCATCAACGAGCGGGTCTACCACTCCATCAACAACGGCGTTTACAAGTCCGGCTTTGCGACCACCCAGGCCGCCTATGAGGAGGCGGTGACGGATCTGTTCGCGGCGCTCGACGAGCTGGAGACGCGGCTGTCGAGCCAGCGCTATCTTGCCGGCGACCGAGTGACGGAGGCGGATTGGCGGCTGTTCACAACTTTGGTGCGCTTCGATCCCGTCTATGTCGGGCATTTCAAGACCAACATCCGCAGGCTCGCGGACTACCCGGCACTCTGGGCCTATACGCGGGAACTGTACCAGTGGCCTGGCGTGGCCGAGACGGTGCGCATGGACCACATCAAGCACCACTACTACGCCAGTCACGAGACGATTAATCCGACCGGCGTGGTGCCCGTCGGCCCCGCGATCGACTTTGGGACCCCCCATGGGCGGGAGCAGTTGAGCGCCGCCTAACCGCCGCCGCGGAAGCCGCGTTCGTTCAGAAGGCGAGCAGCGCGGCCACCACCGCAACCAAAATCGCCAAATGAGAGGTGATCAGAAATAAATGGCTGTAGCGCAGGCGGTCCGCCGCCTCCGCCTGTTGCTCCGGACCGCCCAGGCTCGCCGCCGCCGCCCGCGCCTGCCCCTCGCGCAGCCGCAACCGCGCCGGTTCGGTTTGCACGACGAAGACCCCGGCAACAACGATCAGAAAGCCATAGACCGGGACGATATCGCCTGCGATCAGGCTCAGACCGGCGATGATCGCCCCAATCCCGAACAGCATGCCGAGCGCGAAGCGCGGGCCTGCGATGAACGGGCTGTCGATCTCGTCCTGCGCCTCTTCCGCCGTGAACTTGCGGGTTCCAGCCAGGATAGGACAATGCAGAAACCGGTAGAGCGGCACCGCGGAAAGCGCCGCCAGAAGCCCGACCGCGGCCCAGGCGAGCCATTCGTTGCCGATCATCCCGAGCGTGCTCACCAGCATCTTCATGGCTTTACCTCCGCCTCTGCCTCGGTCGGGTTGTCGAGCTGTTCCCAGATCTCCGAGATTACTTTCAGCCAGGTCTCGGTCTCCTGGGCACCCTGTAGCACATAGCGCCGTGAAATCACGAAGGTCGGCACCCCGGTGACACCCATTTCACGGGCGGCGCGGTCCTCCTCCTGCAACGCCTCGCGGTCGGCCTCGCCCTCCAACAGCCGGGCGACGACGTCCCGTTCCATTCCCGCCTGCTCCGCCACATCGCAGAGCACATCGGGATCAGAGATATCCTCGCTCTCCTCGAAATACCGGCGGAACAGGTCGTCGACCACGGCTTGCTGGTCGCCGGATGCGGAGGCCCAGCGGATTAGCCGATGCGCATCCATGGTGTTTGGCGTGCGCGGGATCTCGGCCAGCTTCAGCTCCAGCCCGGCAGCCTTGGCCGCTTCGCCGATAGCACCATAGACGCGGGCGGCGCCCTCGGGGCCCCCAAACTTAGTTTCCAGATACTGCTTCCGGTCCATACCCTCCGCCGGCATGTCTGGATTTAGCTGGAAGATCCGCCATTCGATGTCGAAGGGGTTGCGGCCGATCTGCGCCAAGGCGCGGTCGAGTTTGCTCTTCCCGATATAGCACCAGGGGCAAATGGGGTCCGAGATGATTTCAAGGCTGATCATGGTTTTTATCTAATGGCCGCGGCGGGGCCGGGAAACCCTTTTCAGGCGGGCTTTCACGGGTTCGAGAGGAGATTATCGGTCGCGCCGGTGGCGTTCCACCAACTCCCGACGCTTCAGCTTGCCATTGGCGGTACGGGGCAGGGCATCGACCTGCACCCAGATCCGCGGGCATTTATAGGCCGCGAGCCGGTCCGCTGCCGCCGCGGCCAGCGCCGCGTCCCCAGGCCACCGGCCCCGCGGGACGACGAAGGCCGCGATCAGCGAGAGATCCTGGCGCACCGGCAGCTCGGCGACCGCGACCTCGGCCACAGTTGGCAGGGCAGCGAGGGCCTCCTCCACCTCCTGCGGGCCGACCCGATAGCCCAGGGCGGTCATCACCTCATCCGCACGGCCGTGATAAGTTAGGTATCCCTCCGCATCCATCGCGGCCCGGTCACCGGTGACGAACCACCCGCCACGGAAGGCGGCTGCCGTTTCCTCCGGCAGGTTCCAATAGCCGATCATCAAGCCCGGATCGTGCTGGGAAACGGCGAGGAGCCCTGGCGTGCCTACCGCTGCAGGCCGCGGATCGGGGGCGGTCTCGTCCAAGATCGCAACGCGCCGGCCCGCCTGCGGGCGCCCGGTGGTGCCGGGTTTCGGCGGCACGGAGGGACTGGAGGAGACATAGGTCGAGACCTCTGACATCCCCAGGGCCTCGTAGACCGGCTTCCCCGTCGCCATACGCCAGTGTTCGGCCAGCGTCTCGGGCATCCGCTCCCCCGCGGTGAGCCCGTGGCGCAGGGTTTGGAACGCCGTTCCGAGCCCCTCTGTGCGCAGAACCTGGCGATAGACGCCGGGGACTGCAGCGAAGATGCTGGCGCTATGGGCTTTCGCAAGCTTGGGCCAGACCGCTTGGTCCGGCGGGCCGGCATAGATCAATACGGTCGCCCCCGCCGCCCAAGGGTCGGTCAGTCCGGTGCCGAGCGTGTAGGTCCAGTTGAAGGCGCCAGCATGGAGCATGGTGTCCGCGCCGGTCAGGCCGTACCAGCCATCCCACATCATCCGTCGCGCCCAGGCGGCACGCTGTGCATGGAGCACACCCTTCGGTCGTCCCGAGGTGCCGGAGGTGTAGATCAGGAAGGCTGGATCGTCTGGGCGTGTCGCAGCCACCGGACCGGGCGCGGTTGCCCGCAGTTCCGCCCAGAGAGGCGGGGGCAGGGGGGAGACGCTCGCCGGAAGGTCGATAGCCAGATCCCGTGACATGGCGGCGAAGCGCGGCGCCATGTCGTCGAGGAGCGCCCGGAACTCCCATTCGGTGAGTTGGGAGGAGGTTGGCACGGCGACCCCGCCCGCAGCGATAATGCCGAAGAACAGGATCGGAAAGGCGGATGTGTTGCCGGTGCGGAGCGCAACCCGGTCGCCAGAGCTCAGGCCTAGGGCGCGCAGACCCGCCGCCGTGCCCCGGATCGCGCGGTCGAGATCGCCATAGGTCCAAGCCTCCGCCACTGCGCCGCTGGCATCGGCGAGCACGCTGAGCGCCACTTTATCCGGGTCGCCGGTGCCGAGCGCATAGCCCGCCATGTTGAATGGAACCGGACAGGACGGCGGCGGGCCGAGATCGAAAACGGACGTCTCCGGCAAGCTCATGGCTTTGGCGCGTAGAGCCACTGGGCGTGCCGCGGGTTGAGGAAGGCCCCTCCTAGCATCGCGAGGATGCAGGCGGGCGCTTCCGGCAACAGCGCACCGCCAGTCAGCCCCACTTCCACAGCCTCGCCGATGGTGCCGGAGCCGACGCTGGTCGAGAGCGGGAGCACCGTTCCGAGCGCTTCGAGCCTCGGCTTAAAGGCAAGGTGCGGGGACGTCATGGGATCGCTACCATCTGCGAGAGCAAAGCGCCGCGGGGCGCGGCGCTGGCCCGCCCCCTCCCTCCACCCACCCACCCGCGGGAGCGGGCGGGCGCAGAGAGAGAGCGCGGCGGACCAGGGCGATCAGAGCGCTGTCCAGCCACCGTCGACGGAAATGCTCGTCCCGGTGATCTGCGCCGCGTCGTCCGAGCAGAGGAAGGCCACCGTCCCGCCCATCTGCTCGGTCGTCGCAAAGGCCTTCGACGGCTGGCGCTGCAGTAATACCTCGCGGATCACCGTGTCGCGGTCCATGTCGTATTGCTTCATGGTGTCGGGTATCTGCGCCTCGACCAGCGGCGTGAGCACATAGCCCGGGCAGACAGCGTTGCAGGTGATCTCCTCCTCTGCCGTCTCCAGCGCAGTCACCTTGGACAACCCGACAATCCCGTGCTTTGCCGCCACATATGCGGATTTAAACGGCGACGCGGTGAGCCCATGGGCCGAGGCGATATTGACAATTCGGCCCCAGCCCTGACTGCGCATCACCGGCAGCGCCGCCGCCGTCGTATGGAACGCCGAGGACAGATTGATCGCCAGAATCGCGTCCCATTTCGCCCTGGGGAAATCTTCGATCTTCTCGACATGCTGGATGCCGGCGTTGTTTACCAAAATGTCACAGGCCCCGAAGGTCTGCACCGTCTTCGCGATCAGGGTCCGGCACTGGTCGCCGTCGGACATGTCGGCCTGCAGATATTTGACCTCCGCCCCGGTCCGCTCGGCGACGCCGGCGGCAACTGCATGGTCCTCCGCGTTGTCGGAAAACGAGTTTAGCGCGACCTTCGCGCCCCGCTTTGCGAGCTCCTCCGCCACCCCCAGGCCGATGCCCGAATTCGAGCCCGTAACAACTGCAACCTTGCCTGTGAGAGACATCCTATCGCCCTTTCTCGCTGCGGTGATGTGCGCTATGCCCGTTTCGCGCGCGTACCATACTGGTGCAGCGCAAAAAGACGAGGCCGGATCGCGCAGTGATGACGAGGCAGAACCAAAAAAAAGCGCTCCCCGAAGGGAGCGCATTAGGTGTTGAGGCAGGTTTCATACAGGCAAGAAACCTATCGAGCAGTGAGATGACCATACGAGACAAAGCCCGCGGCGACAAGGGGCTTTTAACTTCTCTTCGCAGAGCATCTTCGAGGGTGCAGATGCGCCACATCACACTGTGTGTTTTCTGGGCCACCTTCTGGCTTCTTGCCGTCGCCGCCCGGGCCGAACCAATGCATGGCATAGCCATGCATGGAAAACCGATGCTTCAGAGAGAGTTTCGTCATTTACCTTATGTTAATCTTGATGCGCCGCGGGGAGGACGCGCGGTTTTCGCCGAAATCGGCGCTTTCGACAGTCTCAATCCGTATATCCTTCGCGGGCGAGCCCCATGGCCGGTGCAGGCGCATACGGCCGAATCGCTGATGGCCAGGAACTACGCCGAGCCCTTCGCTCTTTATGGGCTGCTGGCGGAGACGGTCGAGACGCCGGCGGACCGTTCCTGGGTCGCTTTTACGCTGCGGCGCACAGCGCGCTTTTCCGATGGCAGTCCCGTCACCGTCGACGATGTCATCTGGTCGCTAGAGACATTGGGAACCGAAGGCAGCCCGGCCTACCGCGCCGCCTGGCAGGCGGTCGCCTCGATCCGCGCCGATGGCGAGCGGCGGGTTCGGATCGATTTCAACACGCCAAACCGCGAGTTGCCGCTAATCATGGCGCTGCGGCCGATCTTGAAACGCGAGCAATGGCATGGGCGGGACTTCACCCAGCCGGGGATGGAGCCGGTGATCGGCTCCGGGCCTTACGTGATCGCAGCAGCCGAGCCTGGGGTCTCGATCACGTTTCGCCGCAATCCGGACTGGTGGGGCGCCGATCTGCCGATCAATCGCGGTCTGAACAATTTCGATGAAGTTCATTACGACTATTTCCGCAATGGCGATGCCCTGTGGGAGGCGGTGAAAACCGGCAGCGTCTCGATCTTCGCCGAGCCAGATCCGGTCCGCTGGGTGGAGGGGTATGCCGACTTGCCGATCCTGGCGGAGGGCCGCATGGCGCAGCGGGACATTCCCCATGGCCGCCCGTCGGGCATGCAGGGCTTTGTCTTTAACACCCGCCGAGCCCCGTTCGACGACCGTCGGGTGCGTGAGGCGCTGGCACTGGCCTTCGACTGGGAATGGATCAATGCCCGCGTTTACCGCGGGGCCTATCGGCGCATTACATCCTATTTCGGCAATTCGGACCTGGCCTTCGACGGTTCGGCCGAGGGGCGCGAAGCGGAGCTTTTGAAGCCCTATGCCGCTGACCTGCCCGAGGGCTTGCTCGAGACCGGCTGGCAGCTCCCGACAACCGATGGCACCGGGAGGGACCGTCGGCTGCGCAGGCGGGCCGGGCGGCTCCTGGATGCCGCCGGCTGGACGGTCGCCGACGGTCAGCGCCGCAACGCGGAAGGGGATGCCTTGGCCTTCGAGATACTGGTCCGCTCGACCGAGCATGAACGCCTCGCCTCGATCTGGGCGGAGGCCTTGGCGCGGTTCGGGGTCACCGCCACGATCCGTCTGGTCGATGGTAGCCAGTTCGCCGAGCGGCGGCGCGATTTCGACTATGATGTCACCGTTGCCCGCTGGGCGATGTCGCTGAGCCCGGGGACGGAGCAGCAGCTCTATTTCGACAGCGCCGCAAGGGAGACGCCGGGATCGCGCAACTATATGGGCGTTGCTTCGCCGGCTGTGGATGCAGCGATAGACGCGCTGCTGGCGGCGGAGGAGCCGGCGCCCTTCAAGGCGGCGGTCCGCGCGCTCGACCGGGTGCTGACGGCCGGGATCTATGTGGTGCCCTTCGGCTATGCGCCGGTCGACCGGATCGCAGCCCTCACCGGCTTCGACCGTCCGGATCGGGTCAGCCTCTATGGCGGCTGGTGGGGGTGGTGGTCCGGTCCCGGCCTTTGGTGGGCCGAGCCGGACTAGCCCGCCGACCCTGCGCAGCCATCGCTCGCCACGGTCACCGGGACACGCTTCCCGCTCCACGGCCATTCCGGCCCTGTGCAGCCCGGGCAAGCTGTTCTTTGCGCTTGGTCGCCTGTTCCAGGGCGGCCTTCTGCTCGGCCTTCGTCGGCGGCGTGACAAGCCCAGCGGAGATTACGAGCTTCGCCGCCTCCTCGACCGTCATGTCGAGGAAATGGACATCCGCCCGCGGCACGAACAGCAGAAATCCCGAGGTCGGGTTGGGCGTCGTCGGCAGAAAGACCGACACCATGGCTTCTTGTCCGGTCTTGCCGGGTATCTCGCCCTTGGTGTCGGTCGAGACGAAGGCGATGGCCCAGATCCCGCGACGGGGATACTCGACCAGGCAGGCTTGGGTGAAGGAGGCTTGGTTCTGGCTCAACACCGTCTCGACGATCTGCTTTAGCGCGTTGTAGACCGAGCGCACGATAGGCATTCGGTCGACCAGATCCTCGCCGAACCGGATCAGCTGTTTGCCGAACACCTTCTTTGCAAAGTACCCGACCATCGTGGTGAAGAGCAGGAACACCACCAGGCCGAAGCCGGGGATGTAGGTCTTGAAATAGGTCTGCAGATTATACGGCGCCGGCAGCAGAGGCACGACCTGGGCATCGACAAAGGTGACAAAGGCATAGGTTAGATAGATCGTGATGGTGACAGGCGCGACGACCACCAGGCCGGTCAAGAAATTCGTCCGCAGCCTCTGGCCAAGCGAGACGCGGCGTTTGGCAACCAAGCGCGGCGCGCCATTGCGCTGCCCGCCAGCCTTCTGCCGCCTCTTTGCCGATGCCATATGCTACTCCTCAACCCTGCTGACTTAGGCGAAGCAACGCTTCAGGGGAAGTTGGGCCCTATGCGATCCATACAATCGTTGGGGTCCGTTTCGGTTAGGCGGTCTCCAAAGCCTCTATCCCGTGCGGCGCTCTCGGTGACGGGGTCCGTCGGCCACCTTCGGCGCCTCTGTCGGCGATCAAGTCCGCATCGTCGTGAGAGACTGTCACGATGTCCCCGCCCGCTGCATGGTGATCGTCGGGACTGACCCGGATCCGTCACTCGACCATGGGCAAACGGCGGAAATGCGGCAACCCGAAAGCAATCAGCCCGAGCAGATTTCCAGACCGCCTGGGGGTGGCAAAGGCGCGTCAATAGCCTTGGCCGGAATTGACGAGGTTCTCGAGGGGTTCACCGGCTTCCGCCCGCCGGATGCTCTCGATCAGGGCCACCGCCGCCGTTTCCGGCCGCGTGACCGAGGCGATATGCGGCGTCACCGTAACCTTTGGGTGGGCCCAGTATGGGTCGGTCGGGGGCAGCGGCTCGATATCGAAGACATCCATGGTCGCGTGGCGAAGATGGCCTTTGTCGAGAGCGGCGATGAGCGCTCCGTGGTCGATCAGCGGTCCGCGCCCGGCATTGATCACGCAGGCCCCCTGGGGCAGGCGAGCCAGGCGCTCAGCGTTTAAGACGCGCTCGGTCATTGCGGTGAGTGGCAGCAGCAGAACGAGGATGTCTGCCCGCGTCAGCGCATCTGCCAGGCCTTCGGGTCCCGAGAGGCAGGTCACGCCAGGCACGGTCTTGGGCCTGCGGGACCACCCGGCGACTGCGAAGCCGAGGTCGGAGAGGGCTATTGCGCAAGCCGTTCCGAGCGTCCCGAGCCCAAGGATGCTGACCCGGCGGTCTTGCGCGAGCGGGGGATAGTCCGTCTCCCAAACCGCAATCGGCTCGGTGCCGAGATAGCGGTCGATCTCGAGATGATGGCGCAGGGTGTGGCCGACAACATAGTCGATCATCCCCTGGGTCAGGCCCGGCTCGACCATCCGCACCACCGCAACGCCGTCGGGTGGGCCGATTGTGAGGAGCGTCTCGACCCCGGCCCAAAGGGAGAGGATCGCCTTGAGTTTCCGGAAGGGTCGGAAATCCTGCACCGGCCCGTTGCCGGCAAAGATGAGGTAGTGGACCGCGCCGGGGTCGCAGTTGGCGGGATCCATGGCGAGGTTGATGGCGATGCCCGCTTCGCTGTCGGCGCGGGTCAAGTGATGGTGATAAGCTTGGCGCTGCTCGGCACGGCCGGCGAAGAGGACGGTGGGCGACATAGGCAGGCTTTCGGAGCGGCATACGGCTGGTTCCTTGCCAATAGACGCCAAAAGCCGACGATCCTGCAACCGGCGGGCTCGGCCGACCCGCAGCCGGCGAGTTTTGCGGAATCGCGGGCATGCTGCCCGCGATGGGTTTGCTCTCAGACCCTGTCCGGCCTGTTAACAGGCCGGACAGGGCGGGCGCGCAGCGCCGATGCCGAGGCGATGGTAGGAGATGCTCAGAAGGGCGCCACGGAACGGTCGGCCAGAGGGTGCTGCCAAAGGCAGGACGCGTCAAAGCCGAGCAACGCAGACGCCCGATACCTGCCGTTTCCTTGGAGCGCCTTGCGACCCGATTGCATCGGTTCTCGCGCTCTAAGGTATTGTTTTGACGCATTTTCGCGACGCCAATCTGACTCAGATTGGCTGGAAAGTGCTCTAATCGGGACCGGCCCTTTGATGGAGCGTAACCGGCCGGTTGGGGCCGCCTTGCGAGTTTCCGATTTGATTTGTGAACTGGGTCTCAATTGACGTCGGTAACGACGTCGCTTGAGAGGGTAGGACATGGCGCAGGAGATCCTGGTCGGGCCCGAGCGTCGGCGCCGA
>JBCCRM010000034.1:0-40113 GCA_039513195.1 Pseudomonadota bacterium
AAGCCGGCGAAGCTCCGCTGCCGTGTGGTCACTCCAAAGCTCGATCCCAGGCCGCATGGAAAACCTCCTCAGTTCTCCACGATGGATCATCCTTTCGGCGCCAACGGAGTCCCCTCAATGAGTCTCATTCAATGCGCTCTGATATAAGACGCCGCCGCGGCAGCATCTCCGCTCAACGCGGGAGACTCGCACGGTCCGACGACGCGATTTACCTTGTTAGACGGACCGGCTGACCACGAATTCCGCGATGTCTATGAGGGCAGTTCGCATCACCGACGGCGCGAAAGCATCGAGCGCCGCAATCGCCCGCGCCACCTCTCGTCTGGCGGCAGTCTGAGTGTCGGCCAGAGCATCGGTCTCCCGCAACAGCCGCAGCGCATCCGCCAGATCGCTGTCCTCGATCCTTCCCTGCACGATCGTGCGGGTCCAAAACGCCCGTGCCGCGCCGTCGCCCCGCGCCACAGCCAGGATCACCGGCAAGGTCACCTTGCCCTGACGGAAGTCGTCCCCAACATTCTTACCCAGCGCACCGCTCGCGCCGGCATAGTCCAAATGGTCGTCGGCGAGTTGAAACCCCATGCCGAGGGCGTCGCCATAGGTCCGCAGCGCTGCCACCTGCGCCTCCGGCACGCCGGCTATCACGCCGCCCACCTCCGCCGCCGCCGCAAACAACGCCGCGGTCTTACCGCGGATCACCCGCTCATAGCGTTCGCGCTCCGTCGTCAGATCATTGGCGGTCGAGAGCTGCAGCACTTCCCCCTCAGCGATCACCGCCGCCGCTTCTGACAGAATGTCCAGCACCCGCAGGCTGCCGGTCTCGACCATCAGCCGGAACGCGCGGGCGAAGAGATAATCACCGACCAGGATGCTCGATTGGTTGTCGAACAGGATGTTGGCCGTGGGACGCCCACGGCGCTGCGTGCTATCATCGACGACGTCGTCGTGTAGCAGCGTTGCCGTGTGTATGAACTCGACCGTCGCCGCGAGCTTCACGTGATCGCCGCCCTCATAGCCGGCCATCGATGCCGCCGCTAAGGTCAGGATCGGGCGCAGACGCTTGCCGCCAGCTTCGATCAGGTGCGCCGTAATCTCCGGGATCCGCGGCGCGTGCTCAGAGGCCATCCGTTCCCGGATCAGCGCGTTTACGGCGACCAAATCCTCCGCGACGAGGGCCGACAGTCTCTCGAAGGGGCCGAGGTCTCCGGCGTCGGCGGTGCTGGCTAACATGGGGCGGCGTCTCTCTTTCGGCCTGCATCTCGACGGAAGGCACCCGTTCGCGTTAGGACTGCCGCGCCAT
Organism: Pseudomonadota bacterium; assembly: GCA_039513195.1. GTDB lineage: Bacteria > Pseudomonadota > Alphaproteobacteria > Rhodobacterales > Rhodobacteraceae > Thermohalobaculum. The sequence goes on from JBCCRM010000034.1 coordinate 1,298, forward strand.
GGAAGAGCTGCTGCGCACAACCGACCCGACTATGATCCCGTTCGCGACGGCGTTGCTTCGCGGCGAGGATATAGAATGCTTCGTCTTCGACGACAATATAAGCTTGATCGAGGGCGGGATCGGGGCCTTCCCGCGCCGCGTCATGGTGGCGCGGGCCGACCTCTACCGAGCCCGCATCGTCCTGCGCGACAACGGGATCGAGCCTTATGAGGGAGAGGGCGCGTGACCGACCCCGCGGCGACCCGGGACCGTTTCCTTGGCGGTCGGGTCCTGCTGGCGCAGCCGGTCGAGGGCTATCGTGCCGCCACCGATCCCGTCTTCTTGGCTGCTGCGGTTCCGGCCTCTCCGGGTGAGAGCGTCCTCGATCTCGGCGTTGGGGCAGGCGCCGCGAGCCTCTGCCTGGCGGCGCGCATCCCTGAATTGCAACAGGAAGGCATCGATATCGAGCCCGCCTATCTGGCGCTCGCCGAGGAAAACGCTGCCACCGCCAGGGTCACGATGAAGCTGCACGAAGGCGATGTCGCGGCTATGCCGGCCGTCCTGCGTGCCAAAAACTTCGACCACGTCATTACCAACCCGCCCTATGGCCCGCAAACGGCGCTCGCCTCGCCCAATCCGATCAAGGACCGCGCGCATCGCGAGGCGGGCGACGGCCTCTCGGCCTGGCTTGGGGCGGCCGTGTCCCGGCTTCGCTCTCGCGGCTGGCTGACCCTGATCCATCGGGCGGACCGGTTGCCGGAGATCCTGGCGGCCCTTGCGCCGGGCATGGGCGATATCGCGGTTCTGCCGTTGGCGGCGCGTGAGGGGCGGGCAGCGAAGCGCATCGTCGTCCGCGCGCGCAAGGCCAGCCGCGGGCCGTTTCGCCTGCTCGCCCCGCTTGTGCTCCATCAAGGCCCGGCCCATCTTGCCGATCAGGACGACTTCACGCCGGCGGCCCGTGCGATCTTGCGCGACGCCCAACCGCTCAGCTTCGAGGATCGGACATGACCGAGACCGCGACCCCGATTGCCAATTCCATCGCTGCCCTTGCGGAGCAGCTAACGGAATGGCGCCAAGATCTCCACCGCCACCCGGAACTGGGCTATCAGGAGCACCGGACCGCCAAGCTGGTGGCGGAGCGGCTTCGGGACTTCGGCCTCGACGCGGTCGAGACCGGGATCGGGCGGACTGGCGTGGTCGGTGTTCTGCACGGCAAGGACGGTCCCGGCGGCGAGGCGATCCTGCTGCGGGCCGATATGGACGCCCTGCCGATCGACGAGCAAAGCGGGGTGGCCCACGCCTCTGGCACGCCGGGCGTGATGCATGCCTGCGGCCATGATGGGCATACGACTATGCTCCTGGGCGCAGCAAAGCACTTGGCGGAGACGCGGAATTTCTCCGGCACCGTCTATCTCTGCTTTCAGCCGGCGGAGGAGGGAGGCGCCGGCGCCAAGGCGATGCTGGATGACGGGTTGCTGACCCGCTTCCCAGTTCGCGCCGTCTACGGGATGCACAATTGGCCGGGGCTACCGGTTGGCCATTTCGCCCTGACCGATGGGCCGGTTCTGGCCGCGGCCGATGCGTTCAACATTACCATCACGGGAAAGGGCGCCCACGCCGCGGAACCGCATGTCAGCCGAGACCCCATCGTCGCCGGCGCGGCCCTGGTACAAGCCTTGCAGACTGTGGTCAGCCGCGTGGTCGATCCGTTGGAACCCGCGGTTCTATCGATCACGAAGTTCCAGGCTGGCTCTACCCATAATGTGATCCCTGGGGAGGCGCATCTCTCCGGCACCACGCGCTGTTTTTCCGAGGAGGTGCACGCCAAAATTCTCGCCGAAATGCAACGGATCCTAGCTCAGACCGCAGCAACTTTCGGAGTCGAGATCAGCTACGAGGTGCTCGGCGATCCTTACCCGCCGACCGTGAACGATGTGGGCGAGACCGACTTTGCCGAAAGGGTTCTGCGCGACGTCTTCGGCGATGCCCGTGTCATCCGTGGCCACAAACCGACCATGGCGGGCGAGGATTTCGCCTTCATGGCGCGGGAGGTTCCGGGCTGCTTCATCTCTATCGGCAACGGAGATACCGCGACCTTGCACAACCCGGCCTATGACTTTGCCGACGGAACCGCTCCCTTTGGTGTGGCCTATTGGGTCGGTTTGGTCGAGCGCGCGCTGCCCAGGACCTGAGTCGCGCCCTCCGGCTGCGGACAGACCTGTCAATTTTCCTGTAAGTTGATAGAGACACGGCGATATTAACTATTTGGTGACAGTTGCATTGAAGCTTGATCTACTATTCGCGTCACACAAGCAGGATATGGAGGTCTTTAATGAGCGTCTCCTCGCATCTCAGCCAACTCCGGCAGAAACACGAGGCTCTCTCCATCAAGATCGAAACCGAAGAAAAGCGGCCCGGCCGCGACGAGCTTGAGATCACCGCGCTCAAACGACAGCGATTGCAGGTCAAAGACGAGATTACGCGTCTATCGACGCTCACCCACTGAGGCCCGAGAGGGCGCGGGTCCAGCGCCCGCTGCCTGTTTTTGGGGCTGAAACCCGGGCCGTCACGCGGCCCGCACCACACCCCGGACCCGGCGCAGATAGGCGATACACCAGCGCGCCCAGTCGCCCGCATGGACTGGGCGCCCATAGCTCTCCAAGGCGGGGTCCGCACGGTCTGCTGGCACCCGGTCCTCAGCCAGAAACTCCGCCAGAGCCTTCGCAAACTCCATCTCGAACTCGGGATGCGGTTGAATAGATATGCCGTCCGGTCGTTCCGGGTCGCCATAGGCGAGCGCCGCATATTCGCAGAAAGGGCTCCGCGCGAGCACCGTCGCATCGGCTGGGATCGCGGTGACCTGGTCCTGATGATTGGCATGCATCGAGATCCGGTCCGGGGCATCGGCCATCCAGCTGGGTTTCGTCGCCACCGCGTAGTCGTGCACACCCAATCCCCAGCCCTTCTCGGATTTCTCGGCCCGGCCGCCGAAGGCCTCCGCCATGATCTGGTGCCCAAAGCAGACGCCGATGATCGGCCGCCCTGTCGCCCGCGCCCGGCGCAGAAACGCGATCAGTGGCGGGATCCAAGGTTCTGGGTCGTAGACGCCGGATTTCGACCCGGTGACGAGCCAGGCATCGGCTGCTTCCGGGCTCGTCGGAAGCTCTCCGTCCAAGGTCATATAGGTCTCGAAATTGAGCCCCTGCTCTGCCTTAGCGAACAGATCCTGGAAAAACGGGGGGGACTCGCCAAAGCGCGGGACCAGGGCGTCCGCCACCTTGCCTACTTGCAAAATTCCGATCTTCATCTCGCCTCCCGGTCCGCGGCCAAGCTGGTAACCTAGGTCGCAGCAGCCGCGGTTGCAAAGGCGGGCGCAGCGGGACGGGCCGTTTGCCTGCCCCATAGCCTGCCATCAGGGCCGCTCGACACACATCGCGACACCCATGCCGCCACCGATGCAGAGCGTTGCCAGGCCCTTCTTCGCATCACGCCGTTTCATTTCGAACAACAGCGTGTTCAAGATCCGCGCGCCAGACGCGCCGATTGGGTGGCCGATGGCGATGGCGCCGCCATTGACGTTCACCTTGTCTAGGTCCCAGCCCATATCCTTGTTCACGGCGCAGGCCTGGGCGGCGAAAGCCTCGTTCGCTTCGACCAGATCAAGATCTTCGGGTTTCCAACCGGCCTTCTCGAGCGCTTTGCGCGAGGCTGGGATCGGCCCGGTGCCCATGATCGCCGGATCGACGCCGGCGGTGGCATAGCTCACGATCCGCGCCAGCGGCGTGATGCCACGCTTCTCCGCAGCAGCCTCGGTCATCAAGAGGACCGCTGCCGCACCATCGTTCAGACCCGACGCATTGCCCGCAGTCACGGTGCCCTCCTTGTCGAAGGCGGGGCGCAGCTTTTGCATTCCCTCGATGGTCGCGCCGTGGCGGATATACTCGTCTTTATCGACGACGATATCGCCTTTTCGGGTCTTCACGGTGAAGGGCGCAACCTCGTCATCGAACTTCCCAGCCTTCTGGGCCGCCTCGGCCTTGTTTTGGCTCGACAGCGCAAAGTCGTCCTGGTCGTCCCGGGTGAGCTGCCACTGCTTGGCGACATTCTCGGCCGTGTTCCCCATGTGATAACCGTTGAAGGCATCCCAAAGCCCATCCTTGATCATCGCATCGACGAACTTCACGTCGCCCATTTTATGCCCAGCCCTCAGATGCGCGACATGGGGGCAGAGCGACATGCTCTCCTGTCCGCCGGCGACCACGATCCCGGCATCGCCAAGCTGAATATGCTGTGCACCTAGCGCCACCGCGCGAAGGCCGGACCCACAAACCTGGTTAATGCCCCAGGCCGACGCCTCTATAGGCAGGCCTGCGGAGATATGCGCCTGACGGGCCGGGTTTTGCCCCTGTCCGGCGGTGAGCACCTGGCCGAGGATCGTCTCCGACACCTCCGCCGCCGCGACGCCGGCCCGGTCCAACACGGCCTTGATCGCCGTCGCCCCCAGCTCATGGGCGGGTGTCGAACCGAAGGCGCCGTTAAAGCTGCCGACGGCGGTGCGGGCGGCCGATGCGATCACCACTCCGGTCATTGTTCTTCTCCCAGGTCTGTTCTTGTTCCAGGTGCAGAACTGCACGTGGCACGCGCGCTCTTGATTTGCAACGGACAAGCGGAGTGACGCCGTCAATCCCAGCGCCCAATCGCGATGAGGAGGGGGCGAATTGGCACGTTTGCCACCCAAACGACCCAATGGCTTCGCATTCGCAACATTTTGATTGCGGCATGTGTGGGGGGATGCGACACATAATTACACGGGGAATGGATCGATCGACGGGAGGAGCCGCCGTGGTGGCGAGCGCCAAGCAAAACGACAAATCCGCACAACAAACGCGTGTCATAATCAAGAAATATGCCAATCGTCGGCTCTACAATACGGCGAAGAGTTCCTATGTTACTCTAGAGGACCTCAGTCGCATGGTGCGTGCGGGCGAGGATTTTGCAGTATTCGATGCAAAGTCTGGCGAGGAGATCACGCGTTCGGTCCTGACCCAGATCATCTTCGAGGAGGAGGCGAAGGGCCAGAACCTGCTGCCGATAAACTTCCTCCGACAGCTTATCCGTCTCTATGGTGATGCGCTCCAGGGCGTCGTGCCAGGCTATCTCGACGCCTCGATGGATGCGTTCGCAAAGAATCAGGAACGCATGCGTGAGATGTTCGGCACCGGCAAGGCCATGGCCAACTTCGAGGCGCTCGCACGCTCCAACATGGAGTGGATGGAGCACACCATGAAAATGTTCACGCCCTTTGGCGCTGTGCCGGCGAAGGGGGAGGGGGCGGATGGCGCGGCGCCCGAGGCGACGGCGGAGAAACCCAAGGAGGGGGCGGCTAAACAAGACGCCCTCGACGCCATGCGCGAACAGATCACCGAGATGCAGACGCAGATCGAGAAGCTGACACGCGATCAGAATTGATCACTACCGGGTTGACCGGCTGGGGCGCGAAGTCCGGCAGGGCGCCGGGCTCTCCGTAGTAGCGTCCCTGACCATACTCGACGCCCGCCGCCTGCAGCCACTGCATTTGCGCCTTTTCCTCGACCGATTTGGCGACGACCATGGTGTCGAACCGTCCTGCCATCGAGATCAGGGTCTCCAGATAGGTGCGCGTGTCATCGCTGGTCCGTAAATTGCGCACGAAGCCGCCGCCGAGTTTGACCATGTCGAAACGGAGCCGGCTGAGCTGCCGGGTCCCGATCTCGCCCTTGCCGAAATCGTCCAGCGCCAGCGTGACGCCTATGCTGCGCAGTTGTTCTAGAACTTGGGCGGCACGCATCTCGTCGGCGGTGATCGCCGTCTCCGGGATCTCGACGATCAGCCGCTCGACCAGATCCGGGCGCAGCGTGGCGCGCATGGTCAGAAGCTTCATCCAACCCGGGTCATCCAGGGTCCGCCCATCGATATTAACCGATAGGCGCGCGCGCCGCTTGTCAGACAGAACGTCGAGCGCGCGAACCAGGACCAGCCGGTCCAGTTCGACGATCCGTCCGCTCTGTTGCAAGGCCGGGACGAAGCGGGTCGCGGCGATGGCCGGCCCGCTCTTGCTGGGCAGTCGCGCAAGGCATTCGTAGAAGGCGACTTGGCCGTGCCCGTCGATTCGCCTAATCGGTTGCGCATAAAGCGCGATCTCGCCCGCCGAGAGCGCAGCATGCGCAACATGCTGGACGCGCGCGATGGGGTCGGTCAGTTCCGCCTCGCGCAGCGTCGCCTGCGTGCACAATCGGCTCCGCCCGGCGGCCAGCGCCTCGGTCAGCGCGCGCCGAGCGGTTGCCCCCAGCATCCCGCGCCCCGACTGGCCCGAGATCGCGCAGCCCGCCGCGACGGTCACCGCGACATCGCCGCGCCGGGTGCGCAGCGGCGCCTGCGCCACTGAGGCCTGGAGCCCCTTGGCATAGCCGCGCAGTGCGGTCCCGTCCGCCCCTGGCAGCCCGATGGCGAAGCAACCATGCCCCGCCCGCCAAAGCCCAGTTTCGGCAGCGACCTGGCTGCGCAAACGGTCCTCCACCGCCTGGGCGACCATTGCCGCGGTATCGTCGCCGAATAGCGTCTCGAAATCGGCAAAATCCTCGATCTGCAGCAGGATAAGCGCCTGCGGATCGGCTATCTGTGCTGGTGCATCGCCGAACGCATCGTCTTCGAGAGGGTCCACCGTCCCGCCTTTTCCCTTGCTTTTCCCGTTGGGCGACCCTCTCTCTGCCGACTTTAGGAAGGCTTAATAGGAGGCGGCGCGACCATGGCGACGCAGGGTGAGCGATGCGGCTGGTGCGGGCAGGACCCGCTCTATGTCAGCTATCACGACGATGAATGGGGCCGCCCGGAAACGGACCCGCGCGCGCTATGGGAGAAGCTGGTCCTGGACGGGTTCCAGGCGGGACTCGCCTGGATTACAATCCTCCGGAAGCGCGACAACTTCCGCGCAGCCTTCGACGGGTTCGATCCGGAGCGGGTGGCTCGCTGGGGCGACGCGGAGGTCGAGCGCTGTCTCGGCGATGCCGGCATCGTGCGCTCGCGCGCCAAGATAGAGGCCGCCATCGTCGGTGCCCGCGCCTATCTGAAAGTCGAGGATCGGGAGGGTTTTACGCCCTTCATCTGGAAATTCGTCGATGGCCGGGTTCGCCAAAACCGCTTCGCCGGCATGAAAGACGTGCCGGCGGAGACAGCGGAGAGCCGAGCGATGTCGAAGGCCCTAAAGGCCGAAGGGTTCAAATTCTGCGGCCCGGTGATCGTCTATGCCTTCATGCAGGCGACAGGCATCGTGAACGACCATCTGATCGGATGCCCCGCCCGCGATGCCTGCGCCGCCGAGGGCGCGGAAATCCGGGTCGGGTAAAGCACTCGAGCCGTCCTGTGAGGACAACAGATTTTGCGCTCAAGCCTTCTCCCCGAACCGGTCCGCGACCAAATCCGCAAGCGCGTCCATCAACGCCTCGGCCTCCCGCCCCTCGGTCTTGACCTCGATATCGCAACCGCGGCTGGCCGCGAGCATCAGCAGGCCCATGATCGAGTCGCCCGAAACGCTCTGCCCTTCCCGCGAGACCTCGGCGGTGGCGTCGAACCGCTCCACCGTCTCGACGAACAGCGCCGAGGCGCGGGCATGCAGACCGCGGTCATTGACGATTTCCAGGGATCGCCGCGGCATCAGCGTTCGGCGCGGGCGCTGCCGCCTGGGTCGAGGATCGAGGCCGCGCTGTCGATGTATTTCCGGCCGGCCTCCAGCGCACTGCGCACCGCCTCCTCCATCGGCCGCTCGCGCGACTTCGCCAATTTCACCAGCAGGGGCAGATTGGCGCCGTAGACCACTTCCACCCCAGGGGTCGCCGTGGCGCCGAGGGCAAGATTGGCCGGGCTGCCGCCGAACATATCGGTGATCACGATCACACCGGCGCCCTGATCGGCCTCGGCCACCAGGGCGTTGATCTCGGCCTGACGGGTGCGCAAATCGTCCGATGGCTCGATCGCCACGGCATGGGCATTGGGCTGCGGGCCGACCACATGCTCGGTCGCCCTCAACAGTGCCTCGGCCAAAGAGCCATGCGCGACGATGATCAGCCCGATCATGCCCTCTCCTCCGCCAAGCATGATTGTCGCCGGATCGCGCGGCATTCAAGGGCTGCGGGTGCAGGGTAGCTCGGCATCTCGTCAGGCCTTTTTCCGTTCCAGCTCGCGGTGGCGCAGGGTGACGGGCCAACCGGCGTTCTTGAGATCGTGGGTCAACAGTTCGGCGACGGTGACGGAGCGGTGCCGCCCCCCGGTGCAACCGAGCGCGAGGTTGAAATAGGCCTTCCCCTCATCGCGATAGGCAGGCAGCAGCAACAGGATCATCTCGCGCAGCCGGTCGAAGAAAGGGGCAAACATCCCATCGCCGCGCACAAAGTCCTGCACCGGCGCATCGCGGCCATCCATCTCGCGGATTTCTGGGTTCCAATAGGGATTATGCAGAAAGCGGCAGTCGAGGACCATATCCGCCTCGACCGGCGTCCCGCGCTTGTAGGAGAAGGAGAACAGCGACACCACCAGCCCCTGCGAGACCGAGAGCGCGAAGCGGGTCGCCAGCTCCTGCTTCAGGTCGTGGGGCGAAAGCGCCGAGGTCTCGATCACCACGTCCGCCCTGGCGCGGATCGGCGCAAGGATATCTCGCTCGCGTCGGATGCCGGTCAGCACATCCTCGGCTGGGGCGAGTGGGTGGCGCCGCCGGGTCGCGTTGAACCGCGCCAGCAACGCATCCTCGTCGCTGTCGAGGAAGACCAGGACTGTGCCGATATGCCAGCGGTGGCGGAGGTCGTCGATGATCTCCTCCAGCGCCCGGGCGGAAAAGCCGCGGGTCCGCGTCTCCACCCCAATCACCAGCGGGCGCCACGCGCCGAGGACGGGCTGCACCAGCCCCTCGATCAGCGAGAGCGGAAAATTGTTCAGCGCTTCATAGCCGAGATCTTCGAGCGCATTTATCGCCGTCGTGCGGCCGGCGCCGGAAGGCCCCGTGACGATCAGCATGATCGGCGCCGTCCGTCGGGCGCGGCGGTCGTCATCGGGCATCTCGCTCGCTTCCATTCTGTGACCCGCTCGCTTCGCGCCGTCCGATCGGTCGGTCGCCTACGTCTCGGCGCCCTGAAACGGGTCCGGCAACCGGCCGCTTCGCAGCACGAGAATAAGTCTTGCGGCAGCCCCCCTGACGCTGCGGCACAGCATGACCGGGCAGGAATGGCCGCACAAGGGACGGGTCAGCGCAGGAGGCATCCGCTCGGCCGGTGTGGCGTCGAGATCGGCGATCAGCCAAAGTGGCACGGCGTCACGGTGGGGCATGCGCAGGATCCCCGCACCACGCATTTCCACCAGCCCAGCCGTTGCCCGAGGTGCCGAAAGCGTCGGTGCGCGCCCGGACTGCGCGCTCAAAACCACCCGGTCATCGGCAACCAGATCGGCGCCCAGCGCCAACAGCTCGCAAAGCAGTGTGGATTTGCCGGTGCCCGCCGCTCCGGTGATCAGGAGGCCGCGATCCGCAATTGCCGCGGCGCAGGCGTGGAGAAGATCGCTACTCTCGCTATCGGGATCGGGCGCCATCGAACCGCGGCCCCGCTGCGGGCCTCAGCCCGGCAGCTCGAACACGAAGCGTGCGCCCAACGGCTCCGCCGGGGCTTCGCTGCCCGGCGCGTAGACATTCTCGGCCCAGATCTTGCCGCCATGGGCTTCCATGATCTGCTTAGAGATCGACAGGCCCAGTCCCGAATGATCGCCGAAGCCCTGCTCGACAGGGCGCTCGGAATAGAACCGCTCGAAGATCGAACCGAGATTGTCCGGCGGGATGCCTGGCCCCTCGTCCATCACTGTAACGCGCACCGCCCCTTCGGCCAGGCGCCGCGCCTCGACGGTCAGGGTCGCATCGTCCGGCGAGAAGGAGAGCGCGTTGTCGAGGAGATTGGTGATCACCTGGGCGATCCGGCCCTCCAGCCCTCGCGCGACCAACTCGCCCTCCGGCAAGCGGCATTCGACGGTGACGCCCTTTTCGTGCCCCTGCTGCTCGGCCACCTCGGCAAGCATGGTTACCAGGCCGCCAAGATCGAACTCCTCGATATGGCCGCGCACCAGCTCCGCATCTAGGCGCGAGGCGTTGGATATATCGGTCACCAGCCGGTCCATGCGGCTGACATCCTTCTGGATCACGTCGAACAGGCGCTGCTGCTGCTCCGGCGTCTTGGCATACTGCATCGTCTCAACTGCAGAGCGCAGCGAGGTTAGCGGGTTCTTGATCTCATGCGCCACATCGGCGGCGAAGCTCTCGATCGCCTCGATCCGGCGATAGAGCGCATCCGTCATTCGGATCAAGGACACGGATAGGTCGCCGATCTCGTCGGACCGGTGGGTCATGTCGGGGATCTGGATCTTGTCGGGGTTCAGCGGGCGCGCGGCAAAAGCCCCGCCGGGATCGGCCGCGCGGGCCAGGCGGCGGATCGGATTGGCGATTGTGTTGGCCAGCAGGATCGAAAGCGCCACCGAAACCAGGGTCGCGATCACGAACACCTGCAGGATGACGATCCGCTCCCGCCGCACGATCTGGTTGATGTCGTCACCCTCGGTCGACAGGACGAGGACGCCCAGCACCGCCTTGAACTGGGTCACCGGCATCGCGACCGAAACGATCAGATCGCCCTCGCTGTTCACCCGCACTGCATTGGTCACCGCGCCTGAGGCGGCTTGCCGGACCTCCGGATCGGAGCTGATGCCGGCGACCGAAATCTCCTGATAAAGTGGTGTTGCAGTGCGGAACATGTCCACGACGCTCTTGTAGGTCGCCTCGACCCTCTCGAACACGCTGTCGGCCGGTCCCTCGCCGGGCGGGGGCAGGGACGACACCTCGATCGGTGCGCCGGAGGGGGAGAGATTGCGGGTGTCCCCGGTCAGGCGCAGTTGGCGGTCATAAAGCCGCGCGCGCACCCCGGTGGGCTGAACCAGCCTATTGAGAACCGTGTTGGCGCGCACCGGATCGTAGCCGAGCTCGCCTTCCTGGGAGGCGGAGCTCTCCGCAATCGTGATCGCGATGATCTCGCCTTGGGTTCTGAGCGCCTCGACACGCTGTTCGATCAGGCCGGATCGAAAGGTGTTGAGGTAGAGAACGCCCGACACGAGCAGCGCGAGCCCGGTGAGATTGAAGAAGATGATCCGGCGTTGGAGGGACGAAAACGGTGCCGAGCGTTTGAGACCCATCGCCACCCGGGCGCGCATCGTCGCGGGGCGCGGCCGCTCGTCGAGCCCGACGAGGTTGGTCGCATCCGCAACTCTGTATGTCTCCCCGCCCATCACCGGTGGCTATCAGACCTCTCGATACCGGTAGCCCACGCCATAAAGGGTCTCGATCGAGTTGAACTCGCCGTCGACCTCGCGGAACTTCTTCCGAATGCGTTTAATGTGGCTGTCGATGGTGCGGTCATCGACATAGACCTGGTCGTCATAGGCGGCGTCCATAAGCTGGTCGCGGCTTTTGACGAAGCCGGGGCGCTGCGCCAGGGCGTGAAGGATCAAGAATTCGGTGACGGTCAGGGTGACCGGCTGCCCGTCCCACAGCGACGAATGCCGCATCGGGTCCATCTCCAAGCGACCGCGGCGCAGGACCTTGTCGGCCTCGGTCCGCTCCGACGGCTCTGTCGCCTGGGCCTCGCGCCGTCGCAGCACCGCGCGGATCCGCTCGACCAAGAGGCGCTGCGAGAAGGGCTTTCGTACATAATCGTCTGCGCCCATGCGCAGGCCGATCACTTCGTCGATTTCCTCGTCCTTCGAGGTGAGGAAGATCACCGGCATGTCGGATTTCAGCCGAAGCCGCCGCAGCAGCTCCATTCCGTCCATCCTGGGCATCTTTATGTCGAAGATCGCCAAATCCGGCGGCATCTGCCCCAGAGCAGCCAGCGCCGAGGCGCCATCCGTGTAGGTGCGGACCTCGTAGCCTTCCGCTTCCAACACCATTGAAACCGAGGTCAGGATGTTACGGTCGTCATCGACCAGTGCTATGCTCGCCATTTGTCCTCCGACAGCTTATGCCCGTTAAGGGGTGACGCCGCCTCTTTCTCTGTACGGTTGAAGCACACCCGCCAGGATTGCGTTGCACTCTTGCATGGCCTGAATGCGAAGGCAATTTGTCGAGATTTAGACAAGCGACATAATTGAAACCCTCGCCACAGGAGTTGCATTTTAACGGAACAATGGGCTGGACGGGCCGGGGCAGCCTGATGTACCGCAGAGGCAATCCGAAGGGGCGGGGTCGACCAAACGCAGACAGGGACAGGCCGGAAGTGCAGGCGATTGCTGCATTCGTTTGGGCTTGTTTAGGGTACGTGAAAACTCGTCCTGGTTGCGTTTCGGACTTCACTCTGGCCTTTTCGGACCCGTAAGAGTGAGCGGCGTTCGAGTTTTTCAAAGGAGAAGTGCCATGGAGCTGGGCATCTTCAATCCAGAGTTCCGGTTGGACCGCATCGGGGTCACCGGTCTCGCAGAAACCCACTACAATCTGACTGAGGCTGGCCTTCTGCAGGCGGCGGTTCGCCGTGGTGAAGGCGAGATCGGCATCGGCGGCGCGTTTTTGTGCGAGACTGGGAAGCACACCGGCCGCTCGCCCAAAGACAAGTTCATTGTTCGCGAGCCATCGGTCGAGGCGGATATCTGGTGGGATAACAACCCACCCATGGAAGCGGCCGCCTTCGAACGCCTGCGCCAGGACATGCTCGCCCATTTGCAGGGCGGAGAGTGCTTCGTCCAGGATCTCTATGCCGGAGCCGACCCGTCCTACCGGCTGAATGTGCGGATGGTAAACGAGCTCGCCTGGCACGGCCTCTTCATCCGCCACATGCTGCGCCGGCCGGACGAGAGCGAGCTGTCGAGCTTTGTCCCGGAGTTTACCGTCATCAACTGCCCCAGCTTCAAGGCCGACCCGGTCCGCCATGGCTGTCGGTCCGAAACTGTGATCGCGGTGAGCTTCGAGCAGCGACTGGTCCTGATTGCCGACAGCTCCTATGCCGGCGAGAACAAGAAGTGCATCTTCTCGATCCTCAACTATCTCATGCCGGCGAAGGGTGTCATGCCGATGCATTGCTCCGCCAACCACGCGGTCGGAGACACCGGCGAGGCTGCGGTGTTCTTCGGCCTCTCGGGCACTGGCAAGACCACGCTCAGCGCGGATCCGTCCAGGGTTTTGGTCGGCGATGACGAACATGGTTGGACCGATCAAGGCATCTTCAATTTCGAGGGCGGCTGCTACGCGAAGACCATCAACCTCTCGCCCGAAGCGGAGCCAGAGATCTTCAAAACCACGTCCATGTTCGCCACAGTTATTGAAAACATGGTTTACGACGAGCGCAGCCGGGCGCTGGATTTCCAGGACGACAGCCTGACCACGAATATGCGCTGCGCCTATCCGCTCCATTACATCTCCAACGCCTCCGAGAGCGGTTTGGCCGGGGTGCCGAAGAATGTGGTGATGCTGACCTGCGATGCGTTCGGCGTGATGCCGCCGATCGCGCGGCTGACCCCGGCGCAGGCGATGTACCACTTCCTCACGGGCTTCACCTCGAAGATGGCGGGGACGGAAAAGGGCGTCACAACCGCACAGCCGACCTTCTCGACCTGCTTCGGGGCGCCCTTCATGACCCGCCGACCAGAGGTCTATGGCTCTCTCCTGCGCGACAAAATCGCTGAGACGGGGGCGACTTGCTGGTTGGTCAACACTGGCTGGACCGGCGGCGCCTATGGCGTGGGCTCGCGGATGCCGATCAAGGCGACCCGAGCGCTGCTGACCGCGGCGCTGGATGGCTCGCTCGACCAGGTGGCGTTCCGGCGCGACCCCAATTTCGGGTTCGAGGTTCCTATCGCCGTGCCCGGTATCGAACCGGCGCTGCTCGACCCGCGCCAGACCTGGGCCGACCCGGTCGCCTATGACAAGCAGGCGTCCGAACTGGTGGCGATGTTCGCCAACAATTTCGCGCAGTACGAAAGCCATGTCAGCGAAGACGTCTTGGAGGCTGCTGTCAAAGCCGCCTAGGCGCCCCTACGGAAGAGCTATACCCCAACCCCCGGGGCCGTGCCGCTGGGGGTTGTTCCGCTTTTGGACCAAGCGTAGCCTTTCTCATTATTGGGAGGAGGTTGATGCGCATTGTCCTTTATGCCCATACAGCACCAGTTTTTGTCGCCGCCTGTAGCGTCGCCGAATTGAACACGATCGATACTCGGTTCAACCCGACCCATGGCGACAGCAGTTTTGTCGATGCCAAGCAACGGGCGGTCTATTCCCTCACGCGCCCTTCCTAACACCCGATGGGCAGACGGGATCGCGCCAGGTCGTCTGTCCCGAGCCTAGTCCCGACGCGATCCAAGCCGCCGCCTCTGCCCTGTCGGGCGAAGGCACCGCGCAGGAGCTTGAAATCTTGCGGCGCGGCGCGCTCGGCACCTTGGACGCCACGGCGTCAATCGGGTTGCGGACTCAGGCGATCTCTCTCTTGCGCGACGCCTACTACCGCCTCAGCGAGGGTTATGCCAACCAGGCCATGGACGATGTGGCATTCAACGTCCTGTAGAAGCAGGGGACAAGCTCAGTGATGGCCCAGATCATGCGCGCCATCTTGTTAGTCAGCGCGATTGCGACGAGCATCTTCGGTTTGCGGGCAAAGAGAGCGGCGAGCCGTCGCTTCGCGCTTCCGCCCTTTCGGATGACCCAGCGGATCACGCTCATGGCGCCGACGATCAGCAGCTTCCTGACGTCGGCCTGGGCCATCTTGCTCACCGCCGCGATGCGGGCCTCGCCGCCACTCGAGCGTTGTCGAGGAACGAGACCCAGCCAGGCCGCGAAATTCCGACCGCCGTCGAATGTCCGTAGGTCTAGCGCGAAGGCCGCGATCGCGCCGGCGGTGACCGGACCGATGCCGGGCACGGTGCAGAGGCGGCGGAGCTCGTGGTCGGTCTTCGAGGCATCCTCCAGCTCGTCGGCGAGGCGCTCGATCACCTGGGTCAGGGTAGCAATCTGATCGAGATAGATCCCTCCCATCTCGCGCACCGCGTCGGGCAAATCCGTCTCAGTGCACGCAATTGCATTCTCTAGAACCGTCAGGTTGGCTGGCCCTTTCGGAGCCACCAGTCCGAACTCGGCGAGATTTCCGCGTAGTGAATTGATGAGCCGCGTTCTCTGGCGGACAAGGCACTAATGGGTCCGGAATGGTCGTCCATCAAGGCGCCATC
The DNA here is from genome assembly GCA_039513195.1 of Pseudomonadota bacterium. Lineage (GTDB taxonomy): Bacteria > Pseudomonadota > Alphaproteobacteria > Rhodobacterales > Rhodobacteraceae > Thermohalobaculum. Next base: position 16,538 of record JBCCRM010000034.1, read on the forward strand.
GGTTCGAGCCCGATGGACGACGCGCGGGCCTGGGTCTCGGCCGTCTTCACGGCGACGAAGCGCACGGCGGGCCGCGCCGCCGCTTTCGCGATCGCCTGTGCCTTGTCGTTATTCTGCCGCTTGACGAAGGGCTTCACATAGATTGCCGGCACGAGCCCAACCTCATGGCGGTGCGACGTCGCGCAAGCCCCCATAGCCACGATGCAAGCCGGCTGCTCCGCCAGGTAGGTCAGAAAGCGCGGCCGTGACATCGCCTGATTGAATGGAGCCGCCCCATCCGGCCCGATACCGCAGACCTGGAAACTGCCTTTCGCCAGATCGACGGCCAACATGCTCATCTTCGTCACAGATGCCTCCCGTGAGTCGCTCCTAAGAACCTTTCTGGCACCCTCGATCCCGCGGGTGGCGGCATCCAACGCATCAGGTCATCATTCAGTGCGACCCAACAACCGCATCGCATTCAAAATATGATGGGACCGGGTCAGAGGGTTATGATGATTGGTCTTTGGCACGACGCCGTACCACTGTCTCCACGTTCCTGTCTCACCCCAAAGGCGGGCATTCTTTGCGCCGCCATCCGATCGATCTATGGCCAGCAAGTCTCGCGATGGCGCTTCGGCCATCGCCCACAAACCGCTAGCTGCGCTCGTTGTCGGACAGGCGGACCATCATCGCCCGGATCTCCTCCCCCGCAACGCGGTAGTAGACCCGGCCCGGCATCGCCTTCGCGCCGATCCGATCGTAAAACCGTTGTGCGCCAGGGTTATCGGCATCCGTGGTCCAGTCGAGGCGCAGGCAGCCGCGTGCCAGCGCGATCTCGGTCAGGTGGCGCATCAGCGCCCGGCCGAGGCCGGTTCCGCGGGCGGCGTCGCCGACGAAAAGCTCCTTCATGAACATCTGCGCGCCCGCGTCGTCGGTCGGTTGCAGGAAGGTGTAGATGGCGTAGCCCAAGGGCCGGCCGTCGGCCCAGGCGATCACCGCCTCCATAAAGCCGCTGCCCAGGATATCGGCGAGGACGCGCTCATAGTCCTCCGCCGATTTCACTGCGTTGCCGTAGTGGGTATCGGTCTGGCGGAGCAGATCCTCCAGCGCCCCGGCGTCGTCGCGAATGGCACGACGGATTTCGATCACGCGGCCCGGGCCCCAAGGGCCGCGAGCAACGCGTCGCCCATGCCTGTCGTACTGACCGGCGTCGTGCCCACCCCTTCGCCGAGATCGGCGGTGCGAAGACCCTGCGCGAGGACGTCTTCGACTGCGCCCTCGAGCATATCGGCCTCATGGCCCAGATCGAAAGAGTAACGCAGCGCCATGGCGAAGGAGAGGATGCAGGCAATCGGGTTAGCCTTGCCCTGGCCGGCGATATCCGGGGCCGAGCCGTGGACCGGCTCGTAGAGCGCCTTGGGCCGCCCATTCTCCATCGGCGCGCCGAGGGAGGCGGAGGGCAGCATCCCAAGCGAGCCGGTGAGCATGGCGGCGGCGTCGGAGAGCATGTCGCCGAAGAGGTTGTCGGTCACAATTACATCGAACTGTTTCGGCCAACGGACGATCTGCATGGCGCCGGCATCGGCGAGCATGTGGGACAGCTCGACGTCGGGGTATTCGTGCTGGTGGACCCAGTCTACCTCCTCCCGCCAGAGGATGCCGGCTTCCATGACATTCATCTTCTCCATCGAGCAGACGCGGTTGTCGCGCTTGCGGGCGAGCTCGAAGGCGGAGCGGGCGACGCGGCGCACCTCCTCGGTCGTGTAGCGATGGGTGTTGATGCCGACGCGGGTGCCGTCATTGAGGTCAGTGATGCCGCGGGGTTCGCCGAAATAGACGCCGGAGGTAAGCTCGCGAACGATCATTAGGTCGAGGCCGGCGACCACCTCGCGCTTGAGCGACGAGGCATCGGCGAGGGCGTCGAAGCACTGCGCCGGGCGGAGATTGGCGTAGAGGTCCATGTCTTTGCGCAGGCGCAGGAGGCCGCGTTCCGGTTTCACCGCGAAGTCGAGGGCGTCGTATTTCGGACCGCCGACCGCGCCCAGCAGCACCGCATCGACCGCTTGTGCCCGTGACAAGGTCGCGTCGGAGAGGGGTGCGCCATGGGCGTCATAGGCGGCACCGCCCACAAGGTCCTCCTCGGTCCTGAAGTCGAGGCCGCGACTGCGGAACCAATCGATCACCCGGGCAACCTCGGCCATCACCTCTGGCCCAATGCCGTCGCCGGGCAAGATCAACAGCGTCATTGCGGCCATGGGTCCCCCTTTTGCGCGTCTAGCCGGCCGCGAACCGGTCCGGCATTCGGCGGCTTATTGCGCGATCGGCGCTCCGAATTCAAGGAGCGCCGGGGGAAGAAGGGCGGCTTCCCGGCTGTTTCGCCATCTCGGCGTTGATGCCCGTGCAGCCTCAGGTTTGACGGCGGAGATGGCCGGTTTGTTATCGAGCCGGATGGTGGCAGGAGCGCCTGGGGCCGTCATCGCGCCGAGCGGCCTTTCCTTCCAAGAAGGCCTGGTCAGTCCCAGCGGCTTCCGCTCCGGCTTCGCCGGACCGTCTGAGCCGCCGCGTCTGCCACCCGGACCGTGGTAGGCAAAGCGCCCGCGGCGGAGCAGCACTGCCGGCGCCTGTGGAGGGTCCGCCAGGCGCCAGCGGCGGTCCCAAACGCGCAGGTCTCGAAGCGCGCCGCGAGCACCGACGCCGCCAGGGGCCGGGTGCCAGACGCGGCGCCCCCGAGACCGGGCTCGGTGTCGAGCCCGAGGCTAGCAGCGCCACTGTACCCCTCTGTCACCCGCTCCGTAGCCGGGCCGCTCCGAAGCGGACGGCGGTTGCCCGACGTTCCGCCAAAGCCTCTGCGGCGAAGCGATACTCCGCCGCGGGACGCCCGCCGGTGCGGGTGCTGACCGTCCCGGTTCGCTCCAGCAGACCAGAGGCCTCGACCATCCGCCGGAAATTCTGCTTGTGGAGCGCCACGCCCGACACGGCCTCCGCTGCACGCTGCAGCTCGAAGAGTGTGAAGGCCGCATCCATTAGCTCGAACAATACCGGGCGGTATTTGAGCTTTCCCCGCAGCCGCCCGATCCCTGTCGCCAGGATCCTGCGGTGGTCCCTCGGCGCCGGCTGCCCCAAAAGCGGCAGCCCATTGGGCGGTGCAGCGCCGCGGTCGCGCCATGTCTCCGCCACCAGGTCTGCCTCATAGAGGAGTTCATAGCGTTCCAAGGCCAGCTCGTCCCGCCAAGGCTGCCCGGCGAGACCGAACAACAGATCCACCCGCTCCCGCCGCTCGGCGAAGCGCGCAGCCCAGGCGGCGAGCCCGGGAAGGATCGTCTCGGCCAGGATCGAAGGGGCCTCGGGCGTCGCATCCTCCCACGGGAACCAATCCGACCAGCGGGTCCAGTCGCTACCTTCGCCGATCTCCTCCGCGTGGGTCAGCGCCAGATAGCCGATCGAGACCGTGTGCGGTTGATCCGGCGGTGCCGCATTGCTGCGGGTTGGGTCGCCAAAGGTGTAGAGCTGCTCGACATAACCGAGCGAGAGATCGGTCTGCCGGCCTACCTGCTCCCGCAATGCCTCCTGCAGGGTGCCATGGCGGTCGGGGTCGAAACTCGCGGTCGGCAGGTCCCGCTGCCCATCCTGGAGCTTCGGTGTCAGGACAACCGGTTCCGGGCCCGTCTCCTCCGGCCGCAACGCAAGGACCACTGCCGATAGCTCCACCCGCACTTGCCGGCCGGCACCGCCGGTCATCGGCGGACCTCATCGGAGAGCGCGTCGAACCGTGCGAGAAAGGCCCCCTTTACGCGTTCCGTCGCCTGTGGCTGCAGTCGTATCTCCGACGCCCAACCGGCCCGCGGCCGCGGGAAGAACTTCGCCGCATCGGCAGGGGTAAAACCGGCCAGTTGGGTTGCCTCAAACCAGGCCGACAGGCGGTCGGCCCTTCTGATCACCTTCTCCAGCGCTTCTGTCGGCTCCGGCGGCAAGCCAAAGCGGATATGCACGGCTGCGGCCAGACGCGCCTCAAACGCCCGGTAGTCGAGACCCAACGCCGCCTTGAAGGGCGAGATCATGTCCCCGATCACATATTCCGGGGCGTCATGGAGCAGCGCGGTCAGCCGCTCCGCCGCCGTGGCGCGCGGGCGCAACCGACCGACCAACGCCTCGACCAGCAAGGAATGCTCGGCCACCGAAAAGGGGTGCGCACCAGTGGTCTGCCCATTCCAGCGCGCCACCCGCGCCAGCCCATGGGCAATGTCCTCGATCTCGATGTCGAGTGGTGAGGGGTCGAGAAGGTCGAGCCTGCGCCCGGATAACATCCGCTGCCATGCGCGCGCCTCGGCCATCCTTTCGATTACCCTTTCCCGCTTTCATCCGGCTTAGCCAAGCTTCGGGGGGATGTAAATTCCAGGCTTCTAAGCCCGAGGTCGGCGGCGCGGCGCGGCGCACTAACCGATCGTCCCGATCCAGTTGCCTTGCCCCGGCCGCTTCACGCTGGAGCCATGAGCGAAGACGGGCCGTCGACCGGCAGCAGAGGCCCGCCTAGTTTGGCGAGCCAGGCCCGCCACCGGATCGCGTGGGCCTCTTCCTGGGCCGGGCTGGGCAGTCCCAAACATATGCGGTCATAGGGTCAGGACGCACAGCGACGCCTGGTCTCGCCATGCTTCGTTGTGGAGCGGCAGAAGGGCTGTTATAGCGCGCCAGAACGGGGAAAGCTGCGCCCATGCGCTGCGCCAACAAAGAGGAGTCGGGCATGAAAGATTTTGTGGTGCAGGACATCGACCTCGCGGATTTCGGCCGCAAGGAGATCGAGATCGCCGAGACCGAGATGCCGGGTCTCATGGCTTGCCGGGAGGAGTTCGGCGAGGCACAGCCGCTGAAGGGCGCGCGGATTTCCGGCTCGCTCCACATGACCATCCAGACCGCTGTGCTGATCGAGACGTTGACCGCGCTGGGGGCGGAGATCCGCTGGGCATCTTGCAATATCTTCTCGACTCAAGACCATGCGGCGGCAGCAATCGCCGCAGGCGGAACTCCGGTCTTTGCGGTGAAGGGCGAAACGCTGGAGGAGTACTGGACCTATACCGACCAGATCTTCCAATGGGCCGACGGCGGCATGACGAATATGATCCTCGACGACGGCGGGGACGCAACAATGTACATCTTGCTTGGCGCACGGGCCGAGGCAGGGGACACCGCGTTCCTCGAGAACCCAGGATCGGAGGAGGAGGAATACCTTTTCGCGCAGCTCAAGAGACGGCTCGCGGCCTCGCCCGGCTGGTTCACCAAGCAGCGCGACATGATCATGGGCGTGACCGAGGAGACGACCACCGGGGTCAACCGCCTCTACCAACTGCAGAAGCGGGGCGAGCTGCCCTTCCCCGCGATCAACGTCAATGACAGCGTGACCAAGTCGAAATTCGACAACAAATACGGCTGTAAGGAGAGCTTGGTCGACGGCATCCGCCGCGGTACCGATGTGATGATGGCAGGCAAGGTGGCCGTCGTCTGCGGCTATGGCGATGTCGGCAAAGGCTCGGCCGCTTCGCTCGCCGGTGCCGGTGCGCGGGTGATGGTAACCGAGATCGACCCGATCTGCGCGCTGCAGGCCGCGATGGACGGCTATGAGGTCGTGACCCTTGCCGAGGCCGCGCCGCGGGCGGATATCGTGATCACGACCACCGGCAACAAAGACGTTGTTACCCTCGACGACATGCGCAACCTGAAGGACATGTGTATTGTCGGCAATATCGGCCATTTCGACAACGAGATCCAAGTCGCGGCGCTGAAGAACTTCAAATGGACCAATGTGAAGCCGCAGGTCGATATGGTCGAGTTCCCGGACGGGAAGCGGATGCTGCTGCTGTCTGAGGGGCGGCTCTTGAACCTCGGCAACGCGACGGGGCATCCGAGCTTTGTGATGTCGGCCAGCTTTACCAACCAGGTGCTCGCGCAAATCGAACTCTACACCAAGGGCGATGCGTACAAGAACGAAGTCTATGTGCTGCCCAAGCATTTGGACGAAAAGGTCGCGCGGCTGCACTTGGGGAAACTGGGCGCCAACCTGACCGAGATGACCGGCGAGCAGGCGGCCTATATCGGTGTTTCGACCGACGGGCCGTTCAAGCCAGAGCACTACCGCTACTGAGATGCCGGAAGTCCGCCCGGTCGACCGCAACAGCGCGGCGGCGATCGGGCGACTTAAAGTTGAACCCTCGGAGGAGGGTTTGGTGAGCCCTGCGATCGGGACGCTGGCGCGGGTCGCCCGTGAGCCCGGCCCGACCGTCTGTCGGGTTTGGACCGGCAACAGGACAGACGGCCTCTTCGCCTTAATCGACCCCCGTGAGGCGGGGCGCGAGGAAGCAGACTACCACGCGAGGCGAGCCTTGCTGTGGCGTCTGTCGGTAGATCGCGGCCAGCAGGGCCACGGCAATGGCACGCCTCCGGCCGTGGAAAGGTGCCGCAACGCCTTAGGCTGGGTCTGCAATGGGGTCACCTTGGCTGTGGCGCAGGGCGCGGGGAACGCGCAGCCTTTCTACCGCCGTCAAGGTCTCGCGGCGACTGGGCGCGTGCTTAGCGGCGATGCTCTGGAGATTGTGAAGCCGCTTACGGGCAGCCTGTGAGGCGCCTCGGCATCGCGCTGTTGGCCCTCGCGCTGGCGGCGTCGATGGTTCTGCGGCCGGAGGATGTGCCGCCCTCCTATGCGCCTTGGGTTCCGCTCGACCTTACAGCGGCACCCAATGCAGTAACCTGGCTGAAGCTGCGGCGCCTCGATGCCGATCCCGCCGCCTGCCGACGAGCCTTGGCACAGGCAGGCGCGGCGGCGGTCGCGGTGCCCGACCGCGAGGTCTCGCCGCTCTGCCACATCCGCGGCGGGGTGGAGCTTAGCGGGCTCTCGCGGGCCAGGCTGTCGCCGGTTGCAACCCGCTGTGGGATCGCGGCGCGGCTTTATCTGTGGGAGAGGCACGACCTGCAGCCCGCTGCCCTGGCCGAGATGGGCAGCAAGGTGGCGGAGATCCTGCATTATCAGAGCTATTCCTGCCGGGCGATCCGCACCAGTCGCGGCACCGGCCGCCGCATGAGCGAGCATGCGACCGCCAATGCCTTCGACATCGCGGGCTTTGCACTGGCCGATGGCCGGCGCCTTACGCTGCGCACGGATTGGTCCGGCCCGGCGGGTGCGTTCCTGCGGGCGGCGCGCGACGGGCTGTGCCGCAGGTTCCGGGTGGTGCTGGGACCGGACTACAACGCGCTGCATGCCGACCATTTCCACGTCGACCAGGGGCGTTTTCTCACCTGCCGGTAATCCTGTCCTCACTTTCTGAAAACGCAGCCCGCGAACACGAATTCGTGTCTCGTCCTCCGCCGCGTTCGCCTATGACTCCCATAGGTTGCAAGCATCGGAGGTTGAACGTGGCCGATGACTCCCACCCACCACTGCCGCCCTTTACGGAAGAAACCGCCAAGATCAAGGTGCAGGCGGCCGAGGACGCCTGGAACACCCGCGACCCCGACTTGGTGGTCAAGGGATATACCGAGGACACAGAGTGGCGGAACCGGTCCGAGTTCCTTAACGGGCGCGAGGCCGCGCACGCCTTTTTGGTACGCAAATGGGCTCGGGAGCTGGAGTATCGCCTGCGTAAGACGCTGTGGTGTTTCGGTGGGAATCGGATTGCGGTGCGCTTTGTCTATGAATGGCGGGACGACAGCGACCAGTGGTATCGCAGCCACGGCAACGAAAACTGGGAATTTGCCGAGAGCGGGCTCATGCGGTGGCGGTTCGCCTCAATCAATGATCAACCGATCAGCGAGAGCGCTCGTACCTTTCGTTGGCAGCTTTGAGAATGCCGGGGTGCTGGGATGAGGCGCGCAGGATAGGGCAGCGCGCCACCCCATCCCAACGGTCATTTGACCGAGCGGTTTTCGATTAGATTGTCGACCACACTGGGATCCGCAAGGGTCGACGTGTCGCCGAGGGAGCCGAAGTCATTCTCGGCGATCTTGCGCAGGATCCGTCGCATGATCTTGCCGGACCGGGTTTTCGGTAGCCCTGGAGCCCATTGGATCACATCGGGCTTCGCGATTGGCCCGATCTCGCTCCGCACCCAGTTCTGCAGCTCTTTGCGGAGGTCTTCGCTCTCCTCTTCGCCACCCATCAGGGTGACATAGCAGTAGATGCCCTGGCCCTTGATTTCGTGGGGATAGCCGACCACCGCAGCCTCGGACACTTTAGGGTGGGCGACCAGGGCACTTTCGACCTCGGCCGTGCCCATTCGGTGCCCGGAGACGTTGATGACGTCGTCGACCCGGCCGGTGATCCAGTAATAGCCATCGGCATCGCGCCGGCAGCCGTCGCCGGAAAAGTAATAGCCCTTGTACAGCTCGAAATAAGTGCTGACGAAACGGTCATGGTCACCATAGACCGTGCGCATCTGCCCGGGCCAGCTATCCTTCAACGCCAGCACGCCAGTGCATTCGGTATCCGCGATCTCATGGCCTTTGTCGTCGAGAACGCAGGGTTGCACCCCGAAAAAGGGCCGCGTGGCCGAGCCGGGCTTCAGATCCGTGGCGCCAGGCAGCGGAGTGATGAGGATGCCGCCGGTTTCGGTCTGCCACCAAGTGTCGACGATCGGGCAGCGTTGCTGCCCAACGACCTCGTGATACCAACGCCAAGCCTCCGGATTGATTGGTTCGCCGACCGAGCCGAGGATCCGCAAGCTCGACAAATCGTGCTTTGTCACGAACCCTTCGCCCTGACCCATCAGGGCGCGGATCGCGGTCGGAGCAGTGTAGAAGATGTTCACCTTGTGCTTTGCACAGACTTCCCAAAACCGGCCGGCATCTGGGAAGGTCGGAACACCTTCAAACATGAGGGTCGTGGCGCCATTGGCGAGCGGGCCATAGACGATATAGCTGTGCCCGGTTACCCAGCCGACATCGGCGGTGCACCAATAGATGTCGCCTTCCTGATAGTCGAAGACGTACTGATGGGTCATCGAGGCGTAGACTAGATAGCCGCCGGAGGTGTGGACCACCCCCTTCGGCTTTCCGGTGCTGCCGGAGGTGTAGAGGATAAACAGCGGGTCTTCGGCCCCCATTTCCGCCGGGGTGCAGTAGGAGCCGACCCTCTCGGCCATATCCTCATACCGGAAGTCGCGGCCGTCGATCCAATCGATCTGATCGCCGGTGCGGGTGACGATCAGCAGCTTGCAGTCATGCATCACGCGGCGCAGCGCCTGGTCGCAGTTGGATTTAAGCGGCGTCTTCCGCCCACCCCGGGGCGCATAGTCGGCCGTGATCACCAGCTTCGCGTCGCAACCGTTGATCCGGTCGGCCAGCGCATCCGGCGAGAACCCGGCGAAGACGATGGAATGGATCGCCCCAACCCGCGCACAGGCGAGCATCGCGTAAGCGGCCGCCGGAACCATCGGCAGGTAGAGGACGACCCTATCGCCCTTTCCGATGCCGAGATCCTTTAGGACATTGGCAAAGATCGAGACTTCCCGGTGCAATTGCTTGTAGGTGATGTGCGCCGCCGCGTCGGACGGGTCGTCCGGTTCCCAAATGATCGCGGTCTGATCGCCTCGGGTTTCGAGATGCCGATCGATGCAATTGGCCGAGACATTTAGGGTGCCGTCCTCGAACCATTTGATCGACACATTGTCATAGGCATAGGAGGTGTTCTTGACCGTCTTGTAGGGCGTGATCCAGTCGATCCGCTGCCCGTGTTCGCGCCAAAACGCCTCCGAATCGGCGATCGAGGCTGCATACATCGCCTCGTAGGTGCCTTTATCGGCATGCGCCGTCTCGGCGATTTTTGCAGGCACTTCGAAGACGCCGTCGGCGCTCATCGCATCCTCCCTCTGTCCGTTTTGGTGGGGTTTCTCGTTGGGTGAAATCTTGCCCCTGCGACGTGCTGCCTTGCAACCCTTTGAATTGCCGCACGGCCCGTAACCTCTGGGCGGCCGAGGCGCAGCGTGGCATGAACGCCGAGCAAATGCAGAAGGGGAGAGCGCGCATGGCTGAGGGTGTCGAAGCGAAATTGTCGGATCTGGGGCTGAGCCTGCCGGAACCCGTCAAGCCGGTTGCGTCTTATGTACCGAGCGTGGCGACCGGCGGGCTGCTCTTTGTTTCCGGCCAGTTGCCGTTTCAGGAGGGCGGGCCCATGAAAGGCCAGCTCTCCGCCGTATCCGGCGAGGCTGAGAAGCATGCCGCTGCAAAGGCAGCGCAGCTTTGCGGGCTGCACCTGCTGGCGCAAGTGAAGGCGGCGCTCGGCACGCTCGACCGGGTGACGCGTGTTGTAAAGCTGACGGGCTTCGTCAACTCGACGGGGGACTTCACCGGCCAACCGGCCATCGTGAATGGCTGTTCCGATTTGATGGTCGCGGTGTTCGACGAGGCGGGGCAGCATTCCCGATCCGCCGTAGGAGTGGCAGCCTTGCCCCTCGGCGCAGTGGTCGAGGTGGAGGGCATTTTCGAGGTGAGCTGACACCGTAGGTGTCAACTTCCGCTTACGCAGCCTTAAGTCAATGTTAATTGACATTGCCTCTTGCCCACCGGACCCTTCGTTGGGCGTCTCCGTGTTGTAGCCAGGGGCAGAGAAAGTGCCGACTTGCCCGGTGGCGCGCCCGACTCCCGGGTGCGCCAACCGGCGGGCGGACTGCCGCTATGCGCCGCGGCTTCCCCCTCCCCTGTGGCGCGGGCGCCCAATGCCCAATCGCTGTCCAAGGGGGGAAATTCGATGGTTGAGAATGGCGTGGCCGGTACGGCGATGAACCATACCGGCTTGTCCGACGACGAGTGCAAAGAGGTCCATGCCATCTTTGTCCGCGGTGTGGTGCTGTGGTCCGGCGCCGCCGCGGTTGCCCATATGCTGGTGTGGATTTGGCTGCCCTGGTTTCCGGTCGGCGGCTAACCTGCCGTGATGTAAGCGGCTGCACTTCGAAAAAGAGGAAAGGGTCTCCGTATGAATGAGTTATGGAAAATCTGGCGACTGGTCAGCCCGCGGGAGGGGGCGCTCGCTCTTGGCGTTGTCATGCTGGCGAGCTTGATGATCCACCTAATAGTGATGTTCGGCAGCGACCGGTACATCGACCGGCTGCTCGGCTAGGGTGCGGGATCTGCTCTCGCGCGAGGCAAGTCTGAGCCAGCTTGACAACGGTGCGCCCCACCACGGCCACTGGCCTGGGGGCGCGCCGGCAAAATCGGTAGATTTAACATTTGATTAACGTACATGAGTCGTGCAACCTAACGAGCTAATTGTGGAGACTTGATCAACCTTAAGAATATACAATTTAACGAATTCAAGAGGAGGGGTTCATGTCGAGACGAATTTCAGCCTCCGTTGGCAAGGGTGGCGAAAACAATCCTGACGACGTAAAGATAGTGCAGACCCTCCTAAACTCATTTGCAAAAGACGGAAATCTGACCAAGCTAAAGGTCGACAGCAAGTGTGGAAACAAGACCGAGTCTGCTATTGCAACATTTCAAAAGAATCTGCTCAGCGTTCGTCCTGATAGCAAGATCGACCCAAGAAATATCACCTTTTCTGCCCTCAATGCTGGCCCGAAGGCCTTGCATCACTATTCAAAATTGCAGAAGCCTGCAGGAGAAAAGGCTAAGCCTCGTGTCATCGGCAAGACATTGGGGGTGAACAAGAAGATTCTTAATCTACTGAATGAAGTCTCAGCACATTACGATACACCTATCAAGGTGACAAGCGGCCTTCGCACCCCCCAACAGCAGGCTCAGGTAATGTAGAAGTATTGGAAGAGTAATCTAAAGTATGGCAGGATTTATAAGCGCATACGAAATGATAAGGAACTTTTTTTTGAAGCTGAACGAGTTATACAAAGACAGCGATAAAAAGAAATTTTTTGATATAATTAAGCCAGAGGCAAAAAGATACTCTCGTCATGTGAGCGGGCGCGCTGTCGATATCAAGAAAAACACCGACAAGAAAATCCTATTCGCAATCGGCACTGTGTTGCGGCGGGTCAATGAAAAGCTCTGTACCCATTTCGACGATCAGCAACGCACGATCCCCGCGGCCATTGATGAATCGGTGAAATCGAAGTGGAGATAGGGTCACGTACTCGCGTGACTTGTGGGACGGTCGGAGGATGCCGGTGTGGTCGCCTTGGCCCTGCCAGAAACGGCGTCAGCAAGTGTATCCGCCCATTTCGCAGATCAGCGTCCATTCCGAGGTAGAAACAGGGACCACCGAAAGGCGCGACTGTTTGACCAGCGCGAAGTCGGCGAGGCGTGGTTCCGCTTTGATCGCGGCGAGGGTCACCGGATCGGGTACCGGGGCAACGGCCTTGATATCCACGCATTCCCAACGTGCATCCTCGGTGGTGCTGTCCGGGTGAATCTCACGGCAGACCTCGACAATGCCGACGATCTGCTTCTCGTCCACCGAGTGGTAGAAGAAGCCGAGATCGCCGAGGCTCATCTCCCGCATATTGTTGCGGGCCTGGTAGTTGCGCACGCCGTCCCATTCCTCGCCGATCTCGCCCTTGGCGACTTGGTCGTCCCAGCTCCAGGTGTTGGGTTCGGACTTGAAGAGCCAGTATCTCATGTCAGCGCTCCCTCGGCGTGGTGGGAAGATGGGCTATGGCCGTGGCTGCGACGGCATCGGCGCCCGTCGCAGCGTCAAGCCGGTGCCAGTGGATTGGGCCGAGATCATAGCCCGATTGGACGGTGACGACATGGGGGGTCGCGTCGGAGACATCGCCCCGGCGCTCCTCGACCCGGTCGCGGAGGGTATGCAAGGGGGCATCCAGCCACAATCCGGCGAACGCGGCGCCGTGTTGCGCTGCGAGGGACTCGGCCCGATCTCGTTCCTGCGCCCGCAGATGGGCGGCATCCAGGATCACGGTGGCATTACCCGACAGCGCCATGCCCGCACGACGCAGCAGCGTGTCGTAGACCCGGTCGGAGGCGTCGCGGCTATAGGCCTCCGGTGGCAGGCGCTCGGTCTCGGCCACGCCGTGAAGGCCCTTCCGGATCGCATCCGTGCGCAAGACAACGGCCCCAATCTTGGACGCCAAAGCATGAGCAAGCGTCGACTTGCCAGACCCGGACAACCCGCCGACCGCGAGCAGGTAAGGCTGTCGCGGGTTGGACAAAAGACTGTGCGCTTGGTCGAGATACTCCTGCGCCTCCGCCACCATGGCACCGCGGGCCTCCGCCGGGACTTTCGCGGCGCCGAGCCCATCGACCTTGGCGCGGATCGCCGCGCGGCAGGCCTGGTAGAAGGGCAGCAGGGCGAGGCCGGCATAGGCCACGTCCTCCTGCGCCCCTGGGTTTGCCGCCATCGCCTCGGCCCAGGCATTGAAGACGGCGGATTTCAGTTCCGCATGCCCGCGATGCTGCAGGTCCATGAGCAGGAAGGCCAGGTCGTATAGCGGGTCGATATCCGAAATTGCGTCGTTGAAGTCGATGCCGTCGAAGGGTGCGGGTCTGCCCCGCCAAAGCACGATGTTGCGGAGATGCAGGTCGCCATGGCAGCGGCGGCAGGGGCGCTGGGCGGCGATAGGGCCGAGATTGGCTCCGGCCTCCCGCAACTGTTGGGCGAGCTCGAGCACGCCCGGCCCCAAGACAGGCGCGAGATCGGTGAGCTGTGTCGCCTCGTTAGTGGCAAAGTCCGGCAGGCGGATGGGGCTCGGCACGGCCTCCGCCGCCTTGTGCATGGCCCCCACCGCCCGCCCAGTGGCGCGCAGGAGGGTTGTGGTGAGGCGGCCGTCCTCCGCCATCCGGTCGAACAGATCGCGCCCATCGAAGCGGTTCATCAAGACGACCGGCTCGGCGGCGGTGTTGGCCGCTTCGGGCGGATCGAGGCGAAAGGCCCCGGGCTCGCCCGCAACCGTCGCGATCCCGATGCAAAGCCCGGGAGCTGTCCGGTCGTTCAGCGCAATCTCCCGCCTGGCGGCGTCCCAGCGCCTGGTCCGCGTCGAATAGTCGAGGAAGCCATAATCGACCGGCCGGCGGAGCTTCCACGCCCGGTCGCCAGCCATGATCACCACCGCGGTATGGGTGTCGATCCGCTCGACTGCTGCGCCACCATGCGTCGCTGGATCGGCGAGGAAATCGGCCATGGCCGCGAACCGCTCCATCCCAGGTGGATCAGCCCACCACGCGATGCCAGGGACGGATCTCGACCGACTGGAACAGATCTGCGGCCTTATAGGGGTCGGCGTCGGCCCAGGCCTGTGCCTCGGCGATGTCTTCGGCTTCATAGATTAGCAGGGAGCCGCACATCTCGCCCGCGGCGTCCAAGAAGGGCCCGGCCTGGACGATCGCACCGTTCGAGCCCTTGATATGCGCGATATGCGCCTCTCGATTCGCCTTTCTGACCTCCAGATGGCCGGGCTTGTCGATGCAGATGATGGCGTAAAGCATTGTGGGTCCCTTGGCTGGATGGCGCTGGTTTGTCGGTAGGACGCCAGGCGAGACGGCGCAAGGTGGCGATCAGGCTTTGGCGCCCTTCTTGCCAGAGCCGTATGCGCCTTCCGCCTCCGTATCCAGGGGCCAACGAGGTCGGGCGCGAACCGCTTCCTGCGTTAGCCCGGCGGCAAAGCGCTCGGCCCCAGCCCACGCGATCATGGCGCCATTGTCGGTACAGAGCGAGAGAGGCGGCGCGGTGAGGCTGAACCCCTCGGCGCTCGCCGCGCCGTCCAGAGCGACGCGCAGCGACTTGTTAGCAGCGACCCCGCCGGCCACCGCAAAGACGTCGGCGCCGCCCGGATGCGCGGCCCGAAATACCCGCATCGCCCGGGCGGATTTCGCCGCAAGCACATCGCGCACGGCGGCCTGGAAGGACGCGCAAAGATCCGCCCGGTCCTGCCGATGAAGGCCGGACTGCGCGGCAACCAGGGTGTCCCGCGCCCGCAGCACCGCAGTCTTTAGGCCGGAAAAGCTGAGATCCAGACCAGGCCGGTCCAGCAGCGGTCGCGGCAGCGCGAAGCGGTGGGGATCGCCTGTCTTCGCCTCCCTCTCGACCAATGGGCCGCCGGGAAAGCCGAGGCCGAGCATCTTCGCAACCTTGTCGAAGGCCTCGCCCGGCGCGTCGTCGATGGTGGTGCCGAGGCGGCGGTATTGCCCCAAACCCTCTACGCCCAAAAACTGGCAATGCCCGCCCGAGACGAGCAGCAGCAGATAGGGATAGGCGACCGGCCCGCAGAGGCGGGGGGTCAGCGCGTGCCCTTCCAGATGGTTCACCCCAATCAGCGATTTGGCTGCCCCGGCCGCGAGGCCCTGGGCAAAGGCCACCCCGGACAGGACGCCGCCGATCAGGCCAGGCCCGGCGGTCACCGCGATGACATCGACATCTGGGAGGGTCGTACCCGCTTCCTCCAACGCCCGCGCGGTCACCAGATCCAGGCGCTCGGCATGGGCCCGGGCGGCGATTTCCGGCACTACCCCGCCATAGGGACCGTGGAGGTCCGCCTGGTCGAAGACGGCGTTGGCCAGGATCCGCCCACCGGGCGCCACGGCGCCATCGACCTCGGCGAGGACGACCCCGGCCGCAGTCTCGTCGCAGCTCGACTCGATCCCCAAGACGCGCAGCGTGCCCAATTCGGCCCCTTCCGGCGGCAGTTGCGCCACCATGACGGCGCCCTTAGTAAGGAAATGTCATCTGATCAGAAAGCCGAAATCATGCCCGACGCGCTGCCCTCGCCCGACGACCCGCTGAAGATCGGCACCCGCGGGTCGGCGCTGGCGCTCGCGCAGGCCAACGAGGCTAAGGCACGGCTGATGGCGGCCCATGGCCTGCCAGATGCGGCCTTTAGAGTGCTGGTGATCAAGACAACCGGCGACCAGGTTCAGGACCGGGCGCTGCGCGAGATCGGCGGCAAAGGCCTCTTCACCAAGGAGATTGAGGAGGGGCTGCTCGACCACTCCATCGACATCGCAGTCCATTCGATGAAGGACATGCCGACGGTGCTGCCGGAGGGGTTGGCGATCCGCTGCCTCCTGCCAAGGGAAGACGTCCGCGACGCCTTCGTCAGCCCGCACCATCCCAGCATTTCGGCCCTGCCGCGCGGGGCGGTGGTTGGCAGCTCCTCGCTGAGGCGGCGGGCGCAGCTTCTTCACCGTCGCCCGGACCTGGAGGTGGTGGAGTTCCGGGGCAATGTGCAGACACGGATGAAGAAATTGGCGGACGGGGTGGCTGAGGCGACGTTTCTCGCCTGCGCAGGGCTGCGCCGGCTCGGGATGACCGCGGATATCCGCAGCCCAGTGGAGCCGGAAGAGATGCTGCCCGCCGTCGCGCAGGGGGCCATAGGGATCGAGATCCGCGAGGACGACAGCGCGACCGAGGCGCTCTTGTCCGCCATCGATGACGGCCCGACGGGCATGCGGCTCGCGGCCGAACGGGCGTTCCTGGCGGGGCTCGACGGGTCCTGTCGCACGCCGATCGGCGGGCTTGCCGTGCTCGAGAGCGGCGATCTGTGGCTGCGTGGCGAGATCATCAGGCCGGACGGGACCGAGCGGCACGCCACCGAGCGACGCGGGCCGGTCGGCGATGGCGCCGCCATGGGCTACGATGCTGCGGCGGAGTTGAAGGCCAAGGGCGGCCCGGACTTTTTCGCCGTGTGAGGCGGGATGACCGTGCTCCTGACCCGGCCGGAGGCGCAATCGCACGAGACAGCGACGCTGCTGGCCGCGGACGGCGTAACGAGCCTGATTTGGCCGCTGACCCGGATCAACCCCGTGGACGCACCTCGCGACACTCCGGCAGGGACGACCGCGCTCCTCTTTACGTCGGCCAATGCGGTACGGGCCTGGGCTGCCCTGTCGCTGGAGCGGCAGTTGCCGGCACTATGCGTCGGGCCGCGCACGGCGAAAACGGCCGCCGAGGCAGGCTGGGATGCAGAGGCTGCAGGCGGGTGCGCCGAGGCGCTGGCCGATTTGGTTCGGTCGCGGGGACACCGCTTCCTGTTTCACCCGCGAGGGCGTCACGTGGCAGGAGACCTTGCCAGCGGGCTGGGCGCATCGGGCATCCTGTTGGTCGAGCGGGTGGTCTACGAGGCGGTGGAGACGGGCGGCCCCACGCCGGAGATCGATGCTGCCCTGGCGTGCGGGAAGGTTAGGGTGCTAAGCGCCTGGTCGCCCCGGGGGGCAGAAATCCTTGCCCGTGCGATGGCCGATAGGCCGGACTGGCCGGCAGCGCGCATGCGTTTGGTCGCGATCTCGGCTGCGGCTGCGGCGCCACTGCGCGTTTCGGGGTTACGGGCCGTCCAGATCGCGGAGATCCCGGATGGACGCGCGATGTGCGCAGCAATCCTATTGGCTGCGCGTGGTTAAACCCGGGTCGTGGCGCATAAAACGAACTGTGCGGAATTCGGCCTTGTGGATTGCCCATGGGGCAGCAGCTTTCTAGGCTACGGCCAAAACCGGATGTGACTCGCGTTGAATGTCCGGAACGCCAATAACCAACAGGGGGTTTTGCGATGAGCGCATCGACCGAGACCGAGCGCACGGCCGAGGACACAGCCGAAACGACTGTGGAGGACTCGGCGGAAACGGCGGTTCAAGACGATCATGACGCCGCTGCGACCCTGGAACATCATGACGAAGTGGAGGAACACCGGTCGGGCAGCCTTGCCGGGCGGCTCCTCGGTCTGCTCGTAGCGCTGCTCGTGGGTATCGGGCTCGCGCTTTGGGGCGCGCCCAAGG
Source organism: Pseudomonadota bacterium (assembly GCA_039513195.1). Lineage (GTDB taxonomy): Bacteria > Pseudomonadota > Alphaproteobacteria > Rhodobacterales > Rhodobacteraceae > Thermohalobaculum. Next base: position 34,187 of record JBCCRM010000034.1, read on the forward strand.
TGGCCCCGCATGTCCCGGAGAGCATTGCAAAATACATTAGCCCCGCCGACGCGGATATCCGCGACGAAGTTGCGGCCCTGCGTGCCAGCATCGGCGCGGTTGAGGGCGCGACCAGCAGCGGGCTCTCGGGCCTTACGGAGCGGATTGCAGCGGTCGAGAGCGGTCAGACCTCCCTTTCAGAGACTTTGGCCGACGCGCAGGCCGCGGTGGAAACGGCCAAATCGGAGACCGAGGTGTTGACCCAAAACGTGTTGACCCGCGTTGACGAGAAGACCGAAGTAATCGACGCAGCCGCTGCGCAAGCGACGGAATTGGGCGCCCGCCTTGCCACTGTAGAAACCGGGATGTCCGATTTGCGCAGCGAGCTCGATGCCATGGCGACGGCACTGACCGACGCAAAGAATGGCGAGGTTGCCGCGGCCGAGGTTGCTGCATCGCTCGCGCAGCTGCGCCGGCGGGTAGACGAAATCGCCGGTGCAGCCGCCGGCGGTGCGGCACTGGTCGAGTTGGAGACTCGGATCGCCACCCTTTCTTCAAACCTGGAGGCCACGCGGGCAGCGGCCGAAACGGCGGAGGAAGAGCGCCTTGCCGAGATCGCCGCAGCAAAGGCTGCAGCGCAAGAGGCGCTGGAGGAGGCAGAGGTCACACGGCAGACGGCCTTGGCCGAGGCGGAGGCCGCACAGCAAGCCGCAGCAGAACAGGTCGCGACGGCTCAACGGGCAGCGGCCATCAATGCGGCCACGGAACAACTTCGCGGTCGACTGGCGGCGGGGACCGAGTTTTCCGGCGCCTTAGCGGAGCTGCAAAATGTGTCGGGCATCGCGCCGCCGGAGGCTTTGCAGCAAGCGGCGAGCGCCAGGTACCCGACTATGGAGGCCCTGGCCGGCGGGTTTTCGCCGGTCGCTCAGGCGGCGCTGACGGCAGACGTAACCGCCACTGAGGAAGACGGCTCGACATTTGGTCGCGTCACCGGCTTTTTGCGCAGCCAAGTGGTGTTCCGCCCAACCGGCGAAGTGGCGGGCGACGATGTGCCGGCAGTGCTGAGCCGGGTCGCGGCGCGCCTCGATGAAGGCGCCGCCGACGCGGCGTTGGTCGAGGCTGAATCCCTGCCCGATCATGCGAAGTCGGCTATGGGCGATTGGCTGACCGGTCTGCGCGGCCGGGTGGCGGCGGACCAGGCACTGGACGGCTATCTCGACGCAATTGGCGTCGACGGCTGACAGAAGGGGGGAAAACAATGATTGGATCGATCGTAAAGATCGCCTTGTTTATCTGCGTCGTCGCCGCGGTGATGATCGGCGTGAACTTCTTGATGGAGTCGCCCGGCGGCATCACCATAAACTTTGCGGGGCAAGAGTTGTACTTTTCCCCACTGGGCTTCGCGGCGGCTCTCTTGGTCTTGTTCTTTGGGCTCTGGCTGCTGTTCAAGCTTGTGGGCCTATTGATTGCGGTGCTGCGCTTCATCGTCGGCGATGAAACCGCGCTGAGCCGCTACTTCGACCGCTCGCGGGAACGCCGGGGGCTTGAAGCGCTGTCGCGTGGCATGACTGCGCTGGCGAGCGGCGATGCCAAACTCGCCCGCTCCAAGGCGGAGAAGGCCGAACGGTTGCTGAAGAAACCCGAGTTGACACGGGTTTTCAGCGCCCAGGCTGCGGAGCTGTCAGGCGATGCGACCAAGGCGAAGACCTATTACCGCGCCCTGGCCGAGGACCCGAACACGGCCTTTGTGGGCGTCAAGGGCCTCTTGAGCCAGGCTATGGCCAGTGGGGAAACCGACAAGGCCCTGAAACTGGCGGAGGCAGCCTTCAAACTCCGCCCGCGTGAGCCCGAGGTGCTGGAGACGCTGTACTCCCTGCAAAGTCAGAAGTTCGATTGGGAAGGCGCGCGGCATACTTTAGGCGAGCAGCGCCGCGCCAAGCTTTTGCCGCCGGCCGATGCCAATCGACGCGATGCGATGCTGGCGCTTGCGCAGGCGGAGGATGCCGAGGCGGCGGGCAACAAGGAACAGGCGCGAAAACTCTCGGTCGAGGCGGCAAAGCTCGACACCTCGAATCCGGAAACCGTGGCGACCGCGGCGCGGCACCTGGTGGCGGCAGGGTCAGCCCGGGCGGCGACGAAGCTTATCGTCGATGCCTGGCGGTCATCGCCGTCTCCGCAGCTCGCGGCCGCCTATGCGGCGATCGAGCCCGATGAGACCAGCGCGGAGCGGCGAGTGCGTTTCGAAAAGTTGTTCGAAGCCTTCGGGACCCATCCCGAGGCACTCTACACCCGCGCCGAGCTTGCCCTGATGACCGAGGATTGGCGCGCTGCGCGCCAGTCGCTGGAACGTCTAGAGGACGGTAACCAATCCGCCCGCTATTGCGCGATCATGGCCGCTGTCGCCCGGGGAGAGGGAGCGCCGGAGGCCGAGGTCCGCGGTTGGCTCGCGCGGGCGATCAGCGCGCCTAGGGGCGAAGGCGAGGGTGAGGTCAGCCAGGCCGCCATGTTACCGCTGCTGGTCGGCGAGGGCGACGATAGGAGTGGGCCGAGCATGGGTCAGCGCGGGGCCGACGCAATGGCCGATGATGCCAAGGGGGCGACCGGTGCCGCCGCCGGTCAGCCGCATCCGGCGACCTGAGATCCTGGCTTGCACCAGCGCGGACGGCTGAGTACCCTCCGGCCCGCATGAGGGTCGATGTAGATTGGCTGGGGGATGACTTCATTCGTAATAGTTGTCTCGGTCTGGGGCTATGTGGTTGAAAAATAATGATAACTAACTGTTCTGCAACGAGCCGGTATGACGAAAAACGATGGAGATGCCGCAGTAGCTCAGCTGGTAGAGCAGTGCATTCGTAATGTGCGGGTCCACTTGCAATTCACGTGTGAAGCCAGTGCGTTAGGCGGCGGGTTGAGGTTTTAGTAGGGCCATAGTAGGGCCTCTGATGAGAGAAATGCCGGTGTAGCTCAGCTGGTAGAGCACGTCATTCGTAATGATGGGGTCGTAGGTTCGAGTCCTATCACCGGCACCAGTTCCTCAATAAAATCAGACAACAGCGGTCGCCCATTTTGCTGCGAAGCAACATGTGCAAAGTAAACACTAAGGCACGTTCTGAGCCGATTGCTCGGGTAAACTGACTCTTCACGATCAAAAGTCAGTTACATGCTCTCCATGGTAAAAAGTAACTGGTGCTCTTTTGGCATCAAAGAACATCTCAAGACGCTCGGCGTTTTCTTCGACAAGCCGTCGGGCTTGGGCAGGGAGTTCATCATGAGCTCTTTCAAAGTCGTCCATGGCAATCGGCACCAATGAAGGTGCAGTTGTAACCCGCAGCAACCTTTCGCGCCCGATCAGCAGGCCTGCCTGACCCAGTGCGTTTTGGCTTTGAAGGTGCATGGCCGTCTCAATGATCGTGCGCCAGTGAAACATCCCTCCCCACTTGATTTGCCAGTCCGACATGAGCAGGTCCTGCTCCCCGCATCCAAGAGAAAGGATGTGAACGGTATGTCGGTCGAGATCATAACACGAAAGTGCATCAACCAACGCGACCATGGCTGGATTGTTTGCCCAAACACCTCCATCGGCAAAGTGACGCGTGCCGTTTCGGTAGGTTGAAGAGAAGGTAGGAGCTGCGGAGGTCGCGAGGGCAGCCGTAACGATCTCCTCCTGCCAGTCCAAGCGAAAATCAGGGTGATGCGGGGTCCTTAGGACGGTGACCTCGTTGCAACCATCGAAGGTCGGAATATTTAGCCGTCGATCCACAGTCCCAAGAGTTCTGTTGCCGAAACAGTCCCAAATTGCACGCTCCAAGGGCTCTCGGTCATAGCGGTAGACGGCCATGTTGCGTGCAAATTCGTAGACGGATTTTGCCGCCCGACCAAAAGCAAACGGCGGGTCCCAGTCTTTAGGGAAGATCTTCCCTCCGTGTGTAAGGTAGATTTCAAGAACCTCTGCCGCACGCATACCAGCGCTCAGACCAAGCGCGATTATGCCACCGGTTGACGTTCCTGCCAGCAAATCGAAACAGGCCGCTGCGGACCCGCCTTTCAGAAATCGCCGCTCGCATTCGGCCAACACGGCGGCGGGCAATATGCCCTTTATTCCGCCACCATCGATCGAGAGGATGCGGAAGGTGTCGGCCGTCCATTCTAGCTGTTCACGCCGATGAAAAATCGTGCCGTGTGACCGCCGCGACTGAGGTTGTTCCCTGGTAACGTTCCAATGCTGCCGCGACTGGGTTGCGGCTATCTGTCTCTGACCTGATGTGCTTGCCAGTGCCGAACCATTTGCCCGTTAACAGCCAGCACTCATAACAACTGAGCCAGTTTGAAGCCCAAGGGATGGTGGTATTGCTAATGCGATCATCTGGTGTCCATTCGTTTGCTTCATCATCAAAGAAACGAAGGAAGGGACCGATCCGCTGTGTTCGCGGATGTGCGATGTAGACATGCGGGAGCGAGCCTTCCGCATTCCCAAATCTCTGTGTCAGCGTTGGACTTAACACCTCTACCAGAGGCTGAAGATAGAGATTTGACCGCCCCTCGAGCAACAGTGGTTCGGTGTATTCCACGCGCAACCCATAGGTCGTCTTGTGAGGCGTGAGCGTGCCATGCCAAATGGCTGTCCGTTTGTCCGGCTGATCGCACGACCAGGTCGGGAGAATGGCGCGCATATCCGCGATCTGGTTACCAACAGTTATCATCGGGCACGATGCCCCCATGTTGGTATTGGCTCGGGCAGGTGTGATGAGGCCGCTTGCAGCCGCGACACCGGCCCCCAAAGCAGGGGCCGCTCACGAGACGACCGCGCTTCGGGAGAGCACGAAAATGGCGGCACAGAGCGAACTCCAAAACTTCGTCCGCGATGCACTCACCGCCGGCCGCTCGCGCGACGAAATCAGGCAGGCGATGGCCGCGGCCGGTTGGTCGGATCGCGAAACGACCGAGGCTCTCGCGGCCTTTGCCGTCGTCCACTTCGTGCCGCCAGTGCCCCGACCGCACCACCTTGTCAGTGCCCGCGACGCTTTCATCTACGCGGTTCTCTTCACCGCGCTCGCATTCTCGGCGGGATATCTGGTCACGCTTGTCCACGCCGCGCTCGACCTCTGGATTGCGGACAATTCTGACGGCTCCACACACGACCAACGGGCGATCCGCCGAGTTCAGTGGGCGATCGCCGTCCTGCTCGTTGCCGGGCCGGTCTACATCTGGCTCACTGTGCTGACGAACCGGAAGTTGGCGCGCGATCCTGGGCATCGCCGCTCGGCAATCCGCAAATGGTTGACCTATCTGACGCTTTTCATCGCGGCGCTGATCTTCTTCAGCGACGCGATCTATGTGCTCTACAATTTCTTCCGAGGAGAAGTGACGCCGCGCTTTGTTCTGAAAGCGCTCACCGTGGCCGCGGTCGCGGGAGCCGTCTTCACGTTCTACCTCCGGATGGCGGAAGAGCCTGATACCAACAATCTATGATCGTTGGTGTGACACGCTCAAAGACGGGGGCTGATCGGATGGACCGTGACGCAGGTCCCTCGGGAGCACGCGATGCCTGACACCGCAATTCAGGGCCTCCTCTTCGACTAGGACGGCACGCTTTTCGATTTCCACGCGACTTGGGGCGATGTCTATGACCGGGTCGTAGCCGCGATCGCGTCAACCCCCGACCGGCAGGCCGAGATGGGCCGAGCGGTCGGCTACGACACCGACCTCAAGCGCTTCGAGCCCGGATCGCCCGCGGTCGCCGGCGCCCTTGATGAGGTGGCGGAGATCTGGGTCGCCTACCGCCCCGATCTTGGTACTCAGGGCATTCTTGTATCGACCCAGTGAAATCCTGCTCATGCTACATAGGAGAAAAGGTAGCGATGAGCGAGACAGTGAGCGAAGACATCAAGCGGTGGACAGCGAAGCGTAAGAGCGCGCTCGTCATTGAAATAATCCAGGGCAAGACGACC
>JBCCRM010000035.1:0-39676 GCA_039513195.1 Pseudomonadota bacterium
CCTTCTCGAGCTCCTTCAGCCGACGGAGCTGTTCCCGCCCCATGCCACCGTAGAGCCGCCGCCATCGGTAATAGGTCTGCACGTTCGGCGTTCGCCTCGAACCGATGGCGGCTTGAACGCCTCACCGCCGATCTGGCGCACCGCATCCGCAACAGACATTCCCTGGCCCTGCAGCACCTCAACCTGGCGCAGCTTCACGACGATCTCTTCCGGCTTGTCTCGCTTCCCAGCCATCTCTGGTCCTCCTAAATCAGGATAATCTTATCCCTGTCGGTGGACCACTTCAGTGGGGGCACTCCAGTCCCGCAGTATCGGGATGGCCGGTGTCGAAGGGCGGCTTCGGATTGTATTCGATCATCAACTGGGTGATCTTCGCGACGTTTTCGCCACGCAGTTCCGCCAGAAGCGTTAGGCCGAAATCGATGCCCGCCGTCACGCCGCCGCCGGTCATGCGGTTGCGGTCGAAGACCACGCGGTCGGGGGCGGTCTCGATCCCCATCGCTTCGAGCACGGCGTAGACGGCCCAGTGCGTCGCGGCGCGGTAACCGTCGAGCAGACCGGCCTGGCCCAGGATCAACGCGCCGGAACAGACCGAGGTGACATAGCGTGCGGACTTTCCCGCTTCGATGAGGAAATCGAGCGCCTCGTCATCGGCCATGATGTCGTTCGTCGTGTAGCCACCGGGCACGAACAAAATGTCCAGGTGATCCGGCACCTGGGCGAAGGTATGCGTGGGGTTCAGCGACATGCCGCTGTCAGTCGGCACCGGATCGAGCGTTTTCCAGATGAGAAACGTATCGGCATGCATGCGGAGCACGGCCTGCGGCCCGGCGAGATCGAGCAGGGTGAACCCCGGATACACAAGCATCCCGACCTTGAGCGGCGCGGTCGATTGCTTGGGGATTTCAGTGGTCATGGCATGTCCTTTCAAAGCGTCCGGGAGGATGCGGCCGCACCGCTACCCACAGGTGGGCTGCGGTCGATCGAGTGCAGGGTGACGAGGGCGACGGCGAGGGCAAGCAGGGCGCAGAGCGCGATGGCCGCGATCATCGGCAGGGCAGTCCCGTCGAAAGACGGGCCGGTCAGGACTACGATCACCGCGCCACTCAACACCTGAAGCGTGCCGCCGAGGGACGCGGCGAGGCCCACATTCTCCGCATGCGGATCGAGCGCCATCACCATCGTTGTCGGCACGATCACGCCAAGACAGGCATTGCCCAGAAACAGCCCAGCGATAATGACCGCAAGCGTCGCCTTTCCGGCCAGTGCGATCCCGAGCAGAAGAGCCGTAAAGCCCGCAAACCCGACCGCCGCCCAACGGATCACACGCGGCATCCCGATCCGTCCGTTGAGCGGACCGACCAATTGACTCGCCGCGAGAAAACCCACCGCGTTAAGCGCGAAGGCCAGGCTGAATTGCATCGGTCCCAGTCCGAACTGCTCTGAATTGACGAAGGCGGCGGTGGCGATGAAGACCATGAAACCGGCAAAACCGAAGCCGCCGACCAAGGTCAGCCCCATGAAGACCGGGTCGCGGAAGAGGGTCTTCCTCCTGCCCCAGAATGTGCGTGGGTTCACCCGCACCCGTCGCTGCAAGGGAAGCGTCTCCGGCAGCCCCGTGGCGGTCAGCAGCAAGCTCAGGCCCGCTGCGATGCCCCGCACCCAGAAGATCAGCCGCCAGTCGCCGATGATCAGCAAAACGCTCCCTGCGAGCGGGGCTAGCATGGGAGAGACGGAAATCACCAGCATCACCATCGCAATAAGGCGCGTGGCGTCCGGTCCGGTGCGCATGTCACGGATCACGGCACGCGGCAGCACCATCAGCGCAGCGCCGCCAAGCCCTTGCAGGATGCGAAAAGCGATCAGCCAGCTGATGGTGGGCGCGAGTGCGCAGCCGATGGATGCGACAACGAAGATCGTGAGCCCGGTGTAGAGCGGCGGTTTGCGCCCCGCCTGGTCGGACCAGGGGCCGTAGATAAGCTGTGCCATCCCGAAGGCGGCGAAATAGGCGGCCAGCGTAAGCTGGGTCTTTGTTTCGTCTGCTCCGAGTCCCGCCGCGATCTTGGGCATAGCGGGGAGGTACATGTCGATCGCGAAAGGCCCGACCGCAGACAGGAGCCCGAGGATCAAGGCCGTCTGCAGCATGGGCGTAGCAAACGGCAGCGCCACACCGGTTCCCGCGGGCATGCCGTCAACAAGGGCTCTGAAGCGTCGCGTTGGTGTAAACCCTCGTTTTCTTTACACGAGCACAGCCTGCCTGTAAACAATTGTATACATGCAGGCAGCAATGCGAAAAACGAAGGCGACCGCCCACGTGAAGGATCGCGCCGCGACGGAGGCTCGTATCCTGGATGTCGCACGCACGGTGTTCGCCTTGCGCGGCTACGACGCCGCAGGGGATTGCGGGAGATCGCGGACGTCGCGCAGGCGAACCTGTCGCTCATCAGCCGGTATTTTGGTGGCAAGGAAGGGCTGCTTGCTGCGCTGACGGATCAGTTTGTGGCGTCACGCCGAGAGGGCGGGCTCGGCTATCCGCCGCAGGAGACCCTTCCCGGCGAAATCTATCACTACCTTCACGCCAAACTACGCGACGATCTGAAGGAAGAGGAGATCATTCGCCTCATCATCAGCCGGTCCGCCATCGATGCGGAGTTTCGCAAGAAAGGCGCGGAAAATCTGGACGGAAAGGCGGACGCGAATTTCCGGGAGCGCGTTGCCCTGCTGCAAGATCGCGGCGCGGTCCCCCCGGAAATGGACATCGATCTGCTGTTCGCAGCAGTGATGCATGTATCGTTCTCGGTGAACTCTTTCGGGGCCATGATCGGGGATCGGCCCGAGACTGAGATCGACGCGCTTTTCAGAGGGTTCGCTACCGCGTTGGCGAAGGGTTTGCCGAGTGCGGATTCCGGGATGAGATAAGCTCTCCGCGTGGCATCGTGGTGAGTTATCGTCGGCGGTTGGCTCACCGCCACGCGAAAAGAGCTTCAGAGCGCAACATGACCACCGGCGGGTCGGCGGCGCTGTTGCAGAACGTCACGATGGCCAACTGCTTACGCGAAATTCCGGCGTAAGCATCACGTAAGCACCAAGCTCCCGAAAGAAGAACTTCTAAAGCATTGATTTATCTTATAAAATGGCGCACCCGACAGGATTCGAACCTGTGACCTTCGGCTTCGGAGGCGATATCGAGGCCTTTCCTATATGCACGATAGAGCGCGACGGAACACGATAAGCACCTGATTTACGTTGTTTTTTCAGGTCGCCGCTCCGAAGCTTCTATCCAGAAACAGGTCGCCGCTTTCTCCCTACTGCTTACGTAGTGCTTACGTGGCAACGCGGGCTGAGGGCCGATCGGAAAGGTCTGCCTTCAAATGGCAAAGCTCACAAAACGCTTCGTCGACACCATCGAGATCAGAGACAAGGATTACTTGATCTGGGACGATGAACTGCCTGGCTTCGGGTTGCGTGTCTTCAAGTCCGGCAAACGTAGCTACGTCATCCAGTATCGAGCGGGCGGACGATCACGTCGCTACGCGATCGGTTTGCATGGCATCTGGACACCAGAGATGGCGCGCAAGGAGGCGCGCGTGCAACTCGGCAAGGTCGCCCGCGGCGAGAACCCCGCCGAGGATCGCCAGGTCGAGCGCAATGCGATGACGGTCAAGGAGCTGGCTGAACAATACATTGAGGCGATGAACGCCGGGCTGATCATGGGGAAAGGCGGGCGCCCCAAACGTCCGTCCACGATCTACACGAATATCGGGGCGCTCAACGGCCACATCATTCCGTTGATTGGCCACCACCGCATCCAGGATCTGACCAAGGCCGATGTCACGAAGATGATGAACGACATCATCTCCGGAAAGACGCGGGCGGTCAGAAAGACAGGTAAGAAGCGCGGCGTCTCGGTTCTCCGTGGCGGTCGGGGCACAGCGAGCAAGTGCGTCGGCCTGACCGGCTCCATGCTCACATATGCGATCAGCATAGGGATCGTCGAACACAACGTCGCCCACGGCATCCGGAAGCCGAAGGACCAAGTTCGGGATCGACGGTTGAGCGAGGAGGAATACCGTCTGCTCGGCAAGATGCTCCGCGAGGCCAGCGAGGATCCCGAGCTCAAACCAACAATCACCGCCACGAGGCTGCTCGCGCTGACCGGCTGCCGACGTGGTGAAATCCTCGGCCTCAAATGGAGCGAGGTCGACTTCGAGAATAGCTGTCTTCGCCTTTCGGACTCGAAGGAAGGCGCGTCAACGAGGCCGGTCGGCCTGCCGGTCATCGAACTGCTCGAAGAGCGCCGAAAGGTCATTGCCGGCGAATACGTGTTTCCAGGGACGCGCGGATCGGACGTCTTCGGGAGCTTCCCAAACCAATGGCACAGGATCTTCGACGGAGGGGAGCTGCCAGACTTCACCGCCCACATCCTCCGGCACAGCTTTGCTAGCACAGCGAACGATCTGGGTTTCACGGAGAGTACGATAGCAGCGCTTGTCGGGCATTCCTCCGGATCGATCACGAGCAAGTACATTCACTCGCTCGACAGCGTTCTGATCATGGCTGCTGATACAGTGTCTGGCTATATACAGGGACTTCTTGCCGGCATCGAGTTCAAACACACCACCTATGCGCTGGATCGCACTGCAAGGCGCGAAGCTCTGTCGCGGTTCATCGCGCAATCCGGCGCGAAAAGCGCCGACGCGGTACACCCTTGAGGCTGCTGTTCATCCTTGTTTGATCAACGCGCGACGAGAGACGCGCTTTCCGGATCATACCGGACGTTCTTGATGCTCCCGTCCCGGATCCTCTCCACAGCCGCGTCGATGGCGTAGAGCGGGACGAGGAACCACTCGCGCGGCACGACCGGGTTCCCGAAGCGATCCATCACCTCGATGTCGAGCCGCGCCGGTGCAAAGACGCGGTGGATCAGGTTTTCGAGCTTCGTTCGGTTGATGTTGTAAAGTTCGTAGGTGGCGACGACATCGACACCGGCCATCAGAAAAGTGGGCTGAAGATGCGCGCCTGCGATGCGTCGCTCAATCTCCAGGTTCGTCACGCCTATTTTGTGCACCAGGTCGCGGTTCTCAGCGACAAGCGGTAAGTTCGATTTGCTCCGAAGCACGTATATCGTGCCGCTCGCCTCATCACCTTCGGCAGTATCGGCGGCAAATAGAGGACCGGCGGTTGGCTCTGTGATCCGCCGTCCCGCCTCGTCCTTGTTCAAGGCACGCTGAAGCGACCGCATCAGCATGTTGCTTTCGGTCCCATTGTCGAAGATCACGCGAAGCCGAGCGTCCGTCTTACCGTGATCCGTGACCATGGTTTCGCCCCTATCGGCAACATAGGCCTTCTGCCCGCCGACGATGAAAAAGCGCCCCTGTTCGATTTCTGCCTTCATCTCGAAGGGACGTGTCTCTCGAAGGCCAGAGTCGAGCTCACTTTGAACCTGATCGAAGAGCGGCTTGAAGGCCTCGAAATCCTCACAGCGCTCGCGCGAAGCGACTTCATCGGCGGCGCGCTTTTCAGCGGTCGAACGCACATGGCGCAGTTCCGTGATCGGCGGCGTCTCCGCCTCGACCCCAAGCTCAGCGAGGAGAGCGTCATCATCAAGCTCGTCTGCGGTGGGACCCGGCGCCGGTGAGGATGCATCGGGCAGCAAGCCCTGCCGATCCATCGGGCGGACCAGATCGGTCAAGGCGGCCTGACCGCGAATGCGATCGAGCCGCACAGCATAGAGGCGTTCGAAGATATCGCGATCCTCGCCATGACACGGAGGATGGCCGTGCTCCTCGACAAAGCGCTGGATCTCTTCAAAGCCGGCAATCACGCGCTCTTCTTCCGGCGTTCGCGCGGCCACTGGCTTCGCTTCAACCTCAACGCCAAGCTCCGCAAGCAGCGCGTCGTCTTCATCGGTGAACTGCTTAACCATCTGCCGCCTCTTGCTTCATTCGGGCAAGAAACGCCACACCTTCGGCCATACGCTTTTCCCAGGCATCGGGCGACGTGATCGACGGCAACCGCCCCCGTTCCTGCTTGAACTTCAAAGCGCGCTTGGCGAGATCGCGCGCCTCGTCAGGGGTAAGCTGCACCTTCTTGGCCGATATCACGGCCGCGACCTGTTTTAGGCTCTCCTCGCTCATGGTCTTGGCGAGAATGGCGTAGGCTTCGCTGAACGGGTTGATGCTATCGATCAGGTCGATGTTGAGCTCGCGCACATCCATCGCGAATTTGCGCACACCTTCGATCAGCGCGTTGCTGCCAGCGCCTTCGCCCAAGCGATCTTCGACAACCGCTTCTTTCGCCTTTTGTGTCAGGTTCATGGCCGCAATAGCGTGCTGGCGCACCGCCTCCTGATCCTCATCGTCAAGCGCCGGGTACTTGTCCTTGATGATCTTGCCTAGGCGCACCTGAGTCAGTTCTTGCGCCAGCGTCTCGCCGCCGGCGTGATCTCCATCAAACAAGCCCTTCTCGAGCGCGGTCTTGTCCTGGACGAAGGCGGCGATCACCTCGTTCAGGTCTTCCTGGCAAATGCGTTCCGCTTCTTTGGTTCTTGGCTCGGCAAGGCCTTGATCTCAATCTGGAACTGGCCCGTCGCCTCATTGAATCCGACATTCTCCTTGGATGGATCATAGCCGCCCTCGCCATAGTCGAAGCCCTTCTGGGGGCCGCTCGCCGTCGCCTTCGGCGTGAAGTTGAAGCGCGGGGCGAGCACCTGCTCCATGAGCAAGCTCGCGGCGATCGCCTTCAGGGTATCGTTGACCGCCTCGGTCACCGCCTCTTCGGATGCATCCGGCTCAGCGATGAGGTTGGTGAAGCGCGCACGTGTCTTCCCCTCGGCGTCTCGGGTCGCCCGGCCGATGATCTGCACGATCTCGGTCAGGCTCGACCGGTATCCGACAGTCAGCGCATGTTCGCACCAAATCCAATCGAACCCTTCCTTGGCCATGCCAAGCGCGATGATGATGTCCACATGATCGCGGTTGGTCTTCTGGGTGGGGTCCTTCAGCGCGGCGGACACCTTGTCCCGCTTGCCAGGGTCGTCATCGACCAGATCGGCAATGCGCAGCACTCGGCCGTCCGCGCGCTTCACGAGCTGAAAGCCGGTGGCCGGGTCTGTACCCTGCCATTCGCCCAACTCCTCGATGATGTGCTCGACCTCCCTGATCTTGTCCTTCGTGCTTTCGCGCGAATTGACGGACGGAATGTGGATGATGGTCTTCTCAGCCGGATCGAGGACCTTCAGAATGTCGTCGGAATACGCCCCGGTGTAGAAGAAATAGCCGATATCGAGCGTCTTCAGATATTTGTAGCCGTTGAGCTGCTCGTAATAGGTGTAGGTCACCATATCGAACTTGGCTTCGTCCTCCGGCATCAGCACAGGCTCGGAATCGCCACGGAAGTAGGAGCCTGTCATCGCCACCACATGCACCTTGTCGCGGGTGATCAGCTCCGCGAGGTGGCTCCCAAGCTTGTTTTCAGGATTAGCGGAGACGTGGTGGAATTCATCCACGGCGATCAGACAGCCGTCGAAGGCCTCGATTCCGAACTTGTCCACGGCGAAACGGAAAGTGGCATGGGTCGCGACCAGCACCCTGTCATCGCCTTCAAGGAACTTGCCGACCGAACCGACCTTGCCCTCGTCCCCGCCGGGCGCATTGCACAGGTTCCATTTCGGCTCGACATGCCAATCGGTCCAGAAGCCGAACCTGGACAAAGGCTCGTCGGCGAAGCTTGACCCGATGGATTTTTCCGGAACGGTGATGATCGCCTTGGCCAGGCCCTGATTGTGGAGCTTGTCGAGCGCGATGAACATCAGCGCCCTGCTCTTGCCCGAGGCGGGCGGCGACTTAATCAACAGGTATTGTTCGCCCCTCCGCTCATAAGCACGCTCCTGCATCGGGCGCATCCCAAGCTCGTTGGATTTGGTCGATCCGCCGGTCTGGGCATAAGTGACGGAGACGGAGGGAACGGTTTTCGTCATCTCAAATCCTGTATTCCGAAAGATAGGTCAGCGCCCAGGACGGTGGGCTTGGCCAGCTCCGCAGGCCCTTCTCGTGCCAGGTCACGCTCTCCGAGCCGATTAGACCGTTCTCGTCGAGATGGCGCATCAGGGCGTCGTGGTTGTAGATGTAGCAGTCGTCGCCAAGGACGAAGGCGATGTGGATGCCCTTGCCCAGATACTTCTTGTCGATGACCAGTCGCCCTTTGAGTTGCACCTTCAGGAAGGTCTCGCCGTCGATGTGGCAGGCGATGAAATCGGCCCCCTGCCAGTCATCCGTAAGGCGCAAACAGTTGAAACCGTAATCGGCCATACGGGCGGCGACCTTCTGGAAGTTATAGTTCTCCTTCTGGCGCGAATTGAGCTCGCTATAGTTCACACGCTCGAACATCTCAGGCCGCATCCGACTTGGCGGTCATCTTGGTGTAGCGACCAAAAAGGTGTTCCAGGCGCTCGGTATCGTTACGGAAGCGGCGGCCCATGTAGATGCGTTCAAGCACCTCGTCGTTGCGATCATGGGCTGCGCGCAGATCGTCCGGCATCTTTTCAGGATCGTAGAGGTCAGCGATTGTCGCCGGGAAGTGCCTCTCGCGCGCCAACAGGATGTCCTCCGCGCAGCGGGTCAGATCAGCGCGGTTCTTTTCAGTAAGCTTTGGAACCGGAAAAGTGTTCCATCCAAGGGTGTTAGAGTAACTGAAGTCCGTCCGCATACGGACACAAACAGTGCCGATCCAGACCCAATGCAAGCGCGAGGCAATCAAAGCCATGTTCCATAGTGGCGCGTCGTACAAAGCAAAAAGCTTGTTCGTTGTCGTTTCCTGCGACGAGAGTAGTCCGCAGGGGAGGTAGTTCCGGTTCTCCGAAGATATCGCAGCTACAGCAATGGCATGACGGCTTCCAATTCGCATCAGCTTCAGTTGATGGGCGCGCTTGGCCAACGCGTTCGCGCCTTTGTCTCTACTTGCCAAACGCAACTCCCTGACTTTATTGACGCGTTCGGCGAGAGCCGGGATTCGAAGAGCCTCTCCCAAAAGTTCATCTTCAATCCATATGCAATAGCGTTGGGTGCAATTAATGAACTCCTGCGAGCCGTAAATCCTTCTTAAAAAACGTTTCTTTTGCTCTGCGGTGAGAGCTATTTCGTTTAGTTCCTGGAAGGTGAGCAACAGGTTGCCGCCATCACTCGGCTTGTTTCCAAACTCCATTTCGGAAACTTCCGTGATTGGTTTCCGTGCCTTCTTTACGATGGTGTCTGTCCCCATGGTCAAGTATGGGGAAATCAGGCTGCCCGTCCGTTTGGCTAAGCTCCCGTCAGCTTCGATTTCGAACAGCGTTCTTGTCTGCCCTGGAGTAGCTGTCAGACCGACTATTACGACCGTCACTCCAGCATTGTGGCTTGCTAAGTTCGCCCATTTGAATGACCGATGCGCAAAGTTAATTGAGACACCAAAGCTCATCACAGCTGGCCACATAAGTGAAACGGCTTGCCCTTGGCACAATGAGTTTGTTGCAACCAACGCAGCCGCACCAGGCGAATAGGTCAGCCACTCCGCAGCTTTAATAAACCAACCAGAGACATAATCTAGAAATCCAGGCGAACTGGTTTTGCCTTCAAATAGATACTTTATATCTGCTTTTTGTTGTTTGTCTTGCCAAGTGTAACCTAGATAAGGCGGATTCCCGCAAATGTAGGTCTCCCCACCCTCGTTCTCGAAGTCGATCTCGGCCTGATCCACCGGGGACATGAACAAGTCATCGGCATGGTGCTTCACGCCCGTCCCTGTTGGAGGGCAAATGCTACGCCAGTCGAGCCGCAGGGCGTTGCCGCAGGTGATCCAGTTCATCGCATCAAGGGGCAGAAAATCGGCCAAGGCCTCCTTCTGACCGCGATAGGTCACGTCGCACTGATATTCGGCGATGATCAGCGCCAGGCGCGCGATCTCGGCCGGGAAGTCGCGGAGCTCGATCCCCCGGAAATTCGTCAACGGGATGTCCGACTTCCGATCCGGCTCGCTCCGGCGTTTGTTGATTTCGGCTTCCAGGGCGCGCATCTGCTTGTACGCGATCACCAGGAAGTTGCCCGATCCGCAGGCCGGATCGAACACCCTGATGTTGGCCATCCGGTTGCGCAGATTCAGAAGCTTGCGGCCGTTATCCCCGGCCTCGTCCAGCTTCTCGCGCAGATCGTCCAGGAAGAGCGGATTAAGCACCTTCAGGATGTTCGGGACGCTGGTGTAGTGCATGCCCAAGGCGCCGCGCTCCTCGTCATCGGCGACGGCCTGGATCATCGACCCAAAAATGTCCGGGTTGATCTTCTTCCAGTCGAGATTGCCGATGTGCAGCAAGTAGGAACGTGCGATCTTGGAAAAGCGCGGCACATCCAGGCTGCCGGAGAATAACCCGCCATTGACGTAAGGAAACACATCCGCCCAGCGGGGCAGCTTCGCCGCCGCCCGGTCGCCGATGGGCGTGTTCATGGCGCGGAACAACTCGCCGATGATCTCGTGCGTGTTGGACCCATCCCGCTCCGACATCTGGTCGATGGTGGCGGTGAACAGGTCGTCGCCGTTCAGGATGTCGGTATCCTCGGCGAAGAACAGGAAGATCAGCCGCGCCATGAAGTGGTTCATGTCGTGGCGGCGCTCGGCGGTTCCCCAGTCGGGATTGTGGCGCAACAGTTCCACATAGAGCCGGTTGAGCCGGCCGGTGGCCTTGATGTCGAAGGCGCTTTCGCGGATCTGCTTGACGGTCGAGATGCCAGCGAGCGCCAGGAAGAAGCCAAAGTGATCGGGGAAGTCGGCAAAGTCGCAGACGACGACCTCGCCGCTTACGAGGTCCTCGGCGTGGAAGTCCCGGCCGTCTGTGGCGAGGATGAATTTGGCCTTTGCTTTGGCGGTGGCGGGACTAGCCTTGAGCGCTGCGAGCGTTTGTGCCGTCTCGCCGGCGGGGGCCACGGCGATGTGGATGTTGTTTCGCTGGAGCACGCCGCCGTCGATGTCGGAGGCGTTGGACGCTCCTCTGCGCAGACGCTTGATCGTCGTGGCCTTGTTGCCGAATGCCTCCAGGAACGCGAATGGGAACTCGGCCGGATCGAACGGCTGCTGGGCAAACTCAGATATGGCCTCTTCGATCTCGACTGCGTTCATCTGTCACCCCACGGGTCGACGACCTCGATCCCGCATCCCTCGAAATCTCTTGCGTTCCGTGTGGCGACCGTCGCGCCCTGAGTGCGGGCAATGGCGGCGATCTGGCAATCGAACTGGCTGATCGGCCGGCCCGCCGCGCGGCGCTCGGCCCCGATGATCGCGTAGGCTTCCGCCGCCGCGCTGTCGAAGGACAGGACCCGATCCCGAAAGTCCTCGCGAAGCATGCCGTCTACGGCCAAAGATAGCGCGTCGCGGCGCTGGCCCGCAGCCAGGATGGCGACGCCAAAGCGCAGCTCCGCTTCGCTGATGCTGGTTAGATAGACCTGCGCACCCTCCTGCGCGGCGAGCCAAGCCTCGACCTTGGGCTCGGGCGCCGGGCGCAGCAATTCGGAAACGATGTTCGTATCGAGGATGATCATCGCTTCAATCGAACCTCGGCGGCTCGCGCATTGCGTCGCGCTCGGCAAGCTTGAGCTCGACGCCGTCGATGTCTGCGACCCGCGCCCGGATCGCGGCGGCGAGATTGCCAGGCGGGGTTGTCTCGCCGACAACGTCGCGCAGGATTTCCCGCGCTTCCTCCTCCATGGACCGCCCGTGTTCCGCCGCCCGAATGCGCAGGCGTCGCTTCAAACCATCATCAAGATGTCGAATGGTGATACTTGCCATGACCGGGCTCCTTGTGCGAAAGATTTGCGGTAAGTTGCATAATAGGCAATGATTGCATTGCAATCAATCTGTATCTTGCGATGAACCTATCGGATCGGGCCCTTGTCGCTCGGCGCGGCTGATTGGAAGTCGATGGACCGCCATTTGGGAATGAGGGGCGCGCGGCCAGGAAGCTTCGCCAGGGATGACAAGCGCCGGAAGGTCGAACAGGTAGGCCCAAGAGTGAGAGGCCTGCGGCTGTCGCCGTGACGGGTTTGGAGGTCGAGAGAGAGGCTCTCGGGCCGCCCGTCCTGGAGAACAGCCATGACAGCAATCGAAATCACGAACGGCCGCCCCGCGAGCGGCGGCTACAAGGTGGATGTGTCCCGCGGCGGGCATAACGGGCGGGTATCGTCCGAATGGTTTTCCCGGCCCGACGACGAGAAATATCTCTCGCTTTCGGAGCTCTACGCTTCGGTGAAGGGCCGGGCCGAGCGGAGCAAGACACGGACGGTCGAGAGCGCAGCGATCCGCGTCGAAGCCCATCGCGACGATCCCGAGAAGCTGACGCTGGTCCTGCCGGACGCCGAGGCGCCCGTCGCGCCGACTCATTGGAGCTTCGGACAGCTCGCGAGCCTCGTCGGCGCGCCAGCGGCCTATTTGCGCCAACTCCCCGCGCCGCTTGCGGGCATCAACCTGCAATACGGCCTGACCAATCACCGCGCCGAGCAGATGAAGACGATGGAGGTCGCAAACGGGCGCACGGAACTCCGCGCCGTGACTGGCCCCGACTATGGCCGTATCTACGATCACGAGTTGGTCTCGGCCGTGCAGCGCATCGCGGGCGACGGCGTCGGCGACACGCGTTGGAAGGTGCCGGGCGTGCTCGATTGGTCGACGGGCATCTACAATCCGATGGTCGACGTCACCAAGGACACGACCACGCTCTATGCCTCGGATCGCGATGTCTTCCTCTTTCTGGTCGACGATAGGAATCCGATCGAGGCCGGCACGCTGCCCGACGGCTCGCCCGATCTCTTCTTCCGGGGGTTCTATTGCTGGAACTCCGAGGTCGGCGCCAAGACACTCGGTATCGCCAGCTTCTACCTCCGCGCCGTCTGTCAGAACCGCAACCTCTGGGGCGTCGAGGACTTCCAGGAGATCACGATCCGGCACTCCAAATATGCCGCCAACCGCTTCGCACACGAGGCGGCACCGGCGCTGGCGAACTTCGCCGACTCCTCGCCGCAGCCCTTCATTCAGGGCATCCGTTCTGCACGCGAGCGGATCGTCGCCCGCAGCGACGAGGATCGCACCGACTTCCTGCGCAAGCGCGGTTTCTCGAAGGCAGAGACCGGCAAGATCGTCGAGACAGTGCTGGCCGAGGAAGGCCGCCCGCCCGAGAGCGTGTTCGATTTCGTCCAGGGCATCACCGCCGTCGCGCGGTCCAAGCCGCAGCAGGATGCGCGGCTCACTTTGGAGACCCGCGCCAAGAAGCTGTTGGAGGCCGCCGCCTAGACCCGGCGTCTCGTTTGTTCCCGACCGTTCGTCCACGGTCCATCTCCCTCAAGAGGAAGAGGTGGGCCGTGGTTTTCGTGACGGGTTTGGAGGCCCGAGAGAGTGTCTCTTGGCCGCCCGTTGCGGAGAAGTCTAATGACGAAGTCCAAGAAGATCACCCTCAGCGCCTCGCGCGACATCCCCTTCAACAAGCTGGTGCTCAGCCAGTCCAACGTCCGGAAGGTCAAGGCCGGCGTCTCGATCGAGGAGTTGGCCGAGGACATCGCCCGGCGCACGCTGATCACGTCAATCACGGTGCGTCCGGTCCTCGACGACGATGGCGCGGAAACCGGCATGTTCGAGATCCCGGCCGGCGGGCGGCGCTACCGCGCGCTCGAACTGCTCGTGAAGCAGCGGCGGCTCAACAAGACCGCGCCGGTGCCCTGTGTCGTCAGAACAAGCGGTTTGGCTGAAGAGGACAGCCTCGCCGAGAACATTCAGCGCGCGCCGCTGCATCCGCTCGACCAGTTTCGCGCCTTCCAAGCCATGCGCGAGAAGGGCAAGTCCGAGGAGGAGATCGCCGCAGCCTTCTTCGTCTCGGTCAATGTCGTCAAACAACGCCTCAAGCTGGCCGCCGTCTCGGCGACACTGCTGGACGCCTATGCCGAAGAGGAGATGACCCTCGACCAGCTCATGGCGTTCACGGTCAATCCCGACCACGAACGGCAGGACCAGGTCTGGGAGGCGCTGAAGCAGCACTATTCCAAGCAGCCCTACGATATCCGCCGCATGCTGACCGAAGGCGCGGTGCGCGCTTCCGACCGGCGGGCGCAGTTCGTCGGTCTCGACAACTATGTCGAAGCCGGTGGCGAAGTGCTGCGCGATCTCTTCCAGACCGACGATGGCGGCTGGATGCAGGATACGGCTCTGCTCGAGATCATGGCGACGGAGAAACTGAAGGAGGAAGCCGAAGCCATCCGCGCCGAAGGCTGGCACTGGATCGAGGTCGCGACCGACTTTCCTTACGGGCACACCTACGACCTGCGGCGCATTCGCGGTGAAGCCGAACCGATGAGTGAGGAGGAAGAGAATACTTACGCCGCGCTCAAGGTCGAATACGACAAGCTCGAAGACGACTATGCCGAGGCGGATGAACTTCCCGAGGAGATCGACGAACGGCTCGGCGAGATCGAGACAGCGATGGAAGCGCTCCAGAACCGCCCGATCCGGTTTGAGGCAGAACACTACGCAATCGCGGGCGCCTTCGTCAGCATCGACAGCTCCGGCGGGCTGCGCGTTGAACGCGGCTATGTCCGGCCCGAGGACGAGCCGGTCGAAGAAACCGACGAACTCGACGAAGGCGCATCGGTCGTCTCCGACACGGATGATGCGACCGACGACGAATGTGCGGAAACGCACCAGATCGACGAAGACGACGATGACGACGGCACCAAGCCGGTGTCAGACCGCCTCGTCTGCGAACTGACCGTCCATCGCACGATGGCGCTGCGAGACACTCTCGCGAACGATCCGCAGCTGGCCATGCTCGCCTGTCTGCACGCGATGGTCCTGCAGCTCTTCTACCACTACGGCCAGGACAGCTGCGTCGAGATCACCCCGCGTTCCACCCAGTTCGGATCGCAGGCGTCGAACCTCGGCAACGCGCCTTATGTTCAGTCGATCGATCTTGGCATCGAGACCTGGGCGGGCAGTCTTCCGAAACAACCGGAAGACCTGTGGGAGGCGCTGACCGAATGGGAAAGCGACAGCCGCGATTCGCTCTTCGCACACTGCGTGGCGATGACGATCAACGCGGTGCAGGAGCCGCATCATCGCAAGCCGCGCCAGATCGCCCATGCAGACGTCCTGGCTTCGACGCTCGGTCTCGACATGGTGAAGGCGGGCTGGACGCCGACGGCGGACAGCTATCTCGGTCGCGTGACCAAGGCACAGATCCTCGCTGCGGTGCGCGAGGCGAAAGGCGACAAGGACGCCGACCGGATCGCGGGGTTCAAGAAGCCCGACATGGTCGAAGTGGCCGAGGATCTGCTGGTGGGCTCGGGCTGGCTCCCGCAACCGCTCCGCACGGCCCCGCTCGCGGAACAGCCCGACGAGCCGGAGTTCGAGATCGTCGATGACGGCGATGTCGAGCAAGCCGAGGATTGCGAAGCGCAAACGGCGGCGAACGACGGCGAAACGGCCATGGGCCATGTCGAGCCGATCGACGATGATGAGCAGGTCGCCGCCTTCGCCTGAGGCGACGACCAAACGAGGGAGCGCCCCCAACTCCCTCGCGCCTGGGGCCTGCCGGACGCGGCAGGCCCATTTTTGTGCGCGCCTCCCGGAGACCGAACATGGAGAATTCACCATCCGACCTCGCGCAGCGTCTCAGCCGCGAGGCCGAGACCGTCTGCCGCCATTACCTATCGAACGGGCGGAAGCAGGGCCGCTACTGGATCGTTGGCGACGTCGAGAACGCACCCGGTCGCAGCCTCTACGTGCGCCTGACCGGGCCACCCGCTGGCAAGGGCGCGGCAGGCAAGTGGACTGACGCCGCCACCGGCGAGCATGGCGATCTACTCGATCTCATCGCCGCAAACCTGCGTCTCGCAACGCTCGGCGAGGCGCTGGACGAGGCGCGACGCTTCCTCAGCCTGCCGCGGCCGGAACCGCCAAAGCTCGAACCGCTTGCCAAAGCGCCAACGGGATCGCCGGAAGCCGCCCGGAGGCTCTGGTCAATGGGCAAACCTATCGCCGGCACGCTTGCGGAGCGTTATCTGGCGGGAAGAGGTATTACCGGGTGCCGGGCCGTCAGCGCCCTGCGCTTCCACCCGAACTGCTATTACTGGCGCGAGGATCGCGCCGACGCTGGCAGACGAGAAGCCTGGCCAGCCTTGCTGGCGAAGGTGACCGATGCTGACGGCAACATTACCGGCTTGCATCGCACCTGGCTTGATCCAGTGGCGGCGGGCAAGGCGCCGATCGACCCGAACCGCAAGGCAATGGGCAACCTCCTTGGCCACGGCGTGCGGATGGGAGAGGCTGCCGATATTCTCGCCGCCGGTGAAGGCCTGGAGACGATGTTATCCCTCCGCATGGCGCTACCCGACCTTCCGGTGATCGCCGCGCTATCGACGAACCATCTCGCGGCCCTTGAACTGCCGCACGGCACCGACCGCCTCTACATCGCCGCCGATTCCGACGAAGCCGGCCGCATCGCGGCGGACAAACTCGGCGACCGCGCGCGCTCG
This sequence comes from Pseudomonadota bacterium, assembly GCA_039513195.1. Taxonomy (GTDB): domain Bacteria; phylum Pseudomonadota; class Alphaproteobacteria; order Rhodobacterales; family Rhodobacteraceae; genus Thermohalobaculum. The sequence continues at coordinate 16,536 of JBCCRM010000035.1, forward strand.
AAAGGCATCGAGACCATGCCGCTCGCCTTCAGGCTCGAGGACGCCAACGAGGATCTGCGCGCCTTCGGTCTCGACGATCTCCGGGCGCATCTGAGACCCCAACTCGCGCCGCAGGACGTCGAACGCCTGCTGCCTTCCTCCGCCGCCTGATCGAAGCACGGGCGGCGCCGGCGCATCCGTAACGCGCACGTCGCCCGCTACAGAGCCACGCCTCAGGGCCTTCCGAGAGGGGCGAGACGGAGCGGAGCCCGCCCGTTCCGGCAACGGCTGTAGCGCCCCCGTTTTCCGCCGCCGAACCAGAGGTTCGGCTTTGCATCGCGAGGCAAAACGGCGTCGCCTCCGCCGTCCTCCGCTGCGCTTCGGCCGATCAAAGGATCGGTGCAGGCCCGGACGGCCCCCGCTTTTCCGTCGCCCGGGAAGGCCCGCAAGAGGCGCGGGTCCTGACAACGGGAGACAACCCGCCATGACTGACACCGTTACCCGCTCATCGACCGCCATTGTCCTCGACGAGTTGCAGCTCCACGGCTACCGGCCATTCGTAGGCGAACCCGATCCGCGACCGCTGCCCGAGGTCGACAGTCTGCGAGGCGCGCTGACCGACATCTTTGACGCTCTGGTCGTCAGCTTGAGCAACACACGGCTCGAACCCGATCTCGAAGACCTGCTCTGGTCGACCACCAACGTCTTCCACCGCATGGCCACCCGGATTGATCGCGAACTCGACCGCAACGAGCAAGCGCAGAAGCGGTCGCAGCGCGAGCAGGACGGTTCAGAAGTCCGGTCGGTCGAACTCGAGGAACTGACGGCGCAGGGGATCACGCTGATCGAACGGCGCAACGCCTACGAAGGCATGCGCGATGTCGCCGCCGACCTCTTCCATGCCCATCTGGGCACGGCCTGGCACCCGCGCTCGGGCTCCCACGCCAGCCGACGAAACATGACCGCATCGCTGATCGACAGCCGAGACTTCCTCGCTGCCAAGCGCCGAGCAGACCTCGAACCGCTCCTGCCAACCGGCACGAAGATCGCCTTCGCCGGCGGCACCGACTTCGCCGACCATGGGGCCGTGTGGGCCGCGCTCGACAAGGTCCACTCCAAACACGCCGACATGGTGCTCTTGCATGGCGGCTCGCCCAAGGGCGCCGAGAAGATCGCCGCCTGCTGGGCAGACGCTCACACATGCCCGCAGATCGTCTTCAAGCCCGATTGGACGCGCCACGGAAAGGCCGCGCCGTTCAAGCGCAACGACCAGCTCCTCGACACAGCGCCGATCGGGCTCATCGTGTTCCCCGGATCGGGCATCACCGATAATCTCGCCGACAAGGCGCGGGCGATGGGCGTGCCGCTGTACGATTTCCGAAAATCAAAAGGCGGGTCGTGATGACCCGCAATGCCCGGACCGCACCGCTAATCACAGAAAGAGAATGTTCCGCGAACACTGTCCTTATGCTATGTTTTCCTTGCGCCGTGGCGGTGGTGGAGGCGCGCTTCTCTCAAGGAGACCGCCCATGTTCATATCCGCTATTCTGAGCGTCATCGGCCTTGGCTTCATGGTCTATGTGCTGTTCACGCTTGCCGTCTACGCGTTGCCGTTCTTCATCGCGATGACCGTTGGTATCTATGTTTTTGAAAGTGACGCTGGCGTGGTCGCCGCCATCATTGCCGCATTCATTTCGGGCGCTATCACCTTGCTCGTCGGACAAATTGCTTTCACCACTATCACGTCCACCCGCATCAAACTCGTCATTGGTGCACTCTATGCGGCGCCCGCCGGGGTCGCCGGTTATCACGCCATCAAAGGCCTTTCCGAGATGGGCGGAGCCGGCGAAACCTGGACGCTCGTCTTCGCATGGATAGGCGCCATCGTCGTCGGCGCCACGGCCTGGGCGCGCATCGCGTCCCTCGCCGGGCCGGAGGAAGGTGCACCGGCGACAGCGCAAGCGTTCAGCGGCGGGCGGGCTGTCAGTGATGAGTAGGGCAACTTCAAGAAGTGCGCACTGCAGAAAGGCTTAGAAATACTTGATTATTAGCACGGATTCGCGTCGTGATCGACGCTGATATTGTTCGACTTTCAGTCGAAATATCTTTGACTTCGGTTGTTCGGCCCTAATTAGATTGATCGGCGTTGGTGTCGTCAGTCACACCGGCGAGATACTTGTCGTAAGTTTGTCGGAGGTACTTCAGCGAGGTCTCCTTATCGATATTGGCCTTCAGGCGGTCCTCGACGAACTTCATTCGAGACTTGGCCTCTTCGATCACCTCTCCCCACGTCTTGCACCAGACCTCTATGTTGCCATCCTTGTAGACCTGCCCAGGCGGACGATCACTCTGTCTCGCTTCACGCTTCCCAGCCGGATCGAATGCGTTCGAGACGACCCAGAAGTTCCAACGCGTCTTAAGGGCTTCGAAGCGCTCGTCCTCGGCGACGGCGAAGGCGTAGTTCTTAACCTGAGTGATCTCTGCGCTGCCGATCTTCACACTGGGCCGCTTCAGTTCCACGATCAAGTGCTCGCGTTCGTCGGCCCGGTTCTGAGGCACCGAGCGAGACAGCATCAGGTCAACGATTCCCTTCTTACCGTCGACCCTGGTCACGGGGCCGTCGATTGCTGTTTCCTCGCCGATTAGCCTACGATGCTTTCGAAGGACCTCGGTCAGGGACTGATCGTCGACCGTGAGGCTGAACTCCTCGCCAAACAGCCAGGTGTTGTTGTCTGCCAGGATGCGGTGGAGTTGGCTGCGCTCCTTTAGCTGCGACTTGTACTCGGGGTCGAACAAGAGAGCCTCGAGACCAGTGAGGAACTTCAACCTATCCGCTACGAGCTTTGACGCGCTGATGACATTCGCCAGCGATGCCTCCTCAAGCAACTTGGCGAGTTCCTTCTGCTTACGTTCAGGGAGGTCCAGCACCTCGTTCAGGATGAGTTGTAGCTCCTCGGGTCCGTTCTCGATGGCCTGCCTCAGCATCCGTAGCTGGAAGGCCTTGGTCTTTCTGCTGCTCTCGGAGAACTCGGGCAGGTGTCGGTTGACGTTGAGCGCCACTATGTCAAAGACCTTGCGCTCGGCCTCCTCGACGCTGGTCTGCGGCTCAGAAGCGTAGGGGTAGACCCGCTCAGTCTTCCACTGTTCGATCTCCGATCGCGCGGCCTCGGCCTCGCGGGCCCGGAAATACTCCTTTATGCGCTCCTGCGCCGACTCGTAGGCGGCCTGGAGCGCCGGGTTCATCTCCGCGAGTTCCAGCGCGCCGGCCCCGTGCAGGCGGGAGATGTAGGGAGACTTGAGGTAGGCGGAGAACTGGAAGCCCGGCGTGTGGAACCTCGGCTGCCGGCGCTGAAGTGGGAACCCGTCCTCCGTGCACAGATAGACGACGCGCTCGGTCGAGGTCTTCCACTCGATCAGCTCGAGGTCGAGCGCGTGTTCCTCGTCATCCTCCGCGATCGGGTCGAGGGAAAACTTTTCGCGGGTCGCGATGGCCTTGTTGGGGTCGAGCCTCTCGGAGTTGAGAGATATGGAGACGTCCGGGTAGTCGCTCAGGTACAGCGCGAAAATCTCGGAGAACTCCTGGACCGCATTGTCCCCCTCGAGCGAGCGGAAATCGCGGTGGAGTTCGGTGACACGGACGTCTACACCCGTCGTCGCACCCTTCGAGAGGACCGGCTCCGTGACCCGGACATCGATGAGGTTGTCGCGGATCAGCGTGATCGTGTACCGGAGGCGCTGTTCTTCGGTGCCGTGGAGCACCCTCCAGTCCGCCACCCGGCCGAGCGCGAGCGCCTTGAACCGCCCCTTGCCCTCCTTGCCGTGGAGCATGCGCGACTTGGTCTTCGAACGGCTGCCATGAGCTTTCCAGGAGCCGCCGAGCTGGCCGAACAGTTTCGCGACGTCCTCATGGGGGATTCCGTGACCGTTGTCGCGCACAGCGACCGACTGCATGCCCATATCGGTCGACTCGACTTCGATCCGCACGTCGGTGGCGTCCGCATCAAGGGCGTTCCAAACAAGCTCGGCAAGCGCTTGGATCGGCCTAGCACTCGCCAGCTTCTCCAGGTGGTCGCCTTGGACCTCGACTTTGTAGTGCGCGTCAGCCATCAGCAATCTTTAGAACATCTAATGAACAAAAGCGATGATTTCGCCGGAGCGGCACATTTTGATTGGGGCACGTGAACCAAACTCGCTCTATCCGACTTCGCCAACATCCAGACTTTGCAGCTCTGCCGGTTCCACTGATACACCCGCTCGCGCCATTCCATAGCAATTGCTAGCTTGGAACTTGGCCGTTGGCGTGCGCCTAAGCACCGAGCTTTTTGCTGAGATCACCGGTTGAGCATGGCCTCTTGCAGCGTCTGCCGACCTGTCAAAGGATCGAACTTCAGAGCCATTGCTATCGACGGCAGCCCTCCTCGAAGGGACGATCCATCTCCGCCCGTATGCACGCCTTTGCCTGTCTTCGCACGATGATGGCTGCCGTGATCTTGCCGGTATCCATCCGTGGCTGTCAGCGTCGCTCCCATGCGCCCGTCACCCGCATCCCACACGGCCTCTCAATGGGCTGATCTGGCCGGGGCCGGCTGCGCCTCGACCGCCTTGGTCGCAACGTTGGGGCCGGACTTTCTTCCCCTGGGCTTCGCCCATTCCTCGCGAGCGACCCTCGCGGGTCCAAGAAAGGCCGTCCCCGCCGTCCTTCGCTGCGCTGCGGGCCGCAAGCGGCTGCGTCGGCGGATCGCCCCGGCCTGTCCGATCACCATCGAGGCCGCGACGGGCGCGGGCTCGAGACCCCAAAGGAGAACTGACATGGCCACCATCGGAACCTTCAAGAAAACCGGCAGCGAGTTCGTCGGCGAGATCGTCACCCTGAGCGTGCAGGCGAAGAACGTCCGCATCGTCCCCGAGGAGGGCTCTACCAACGGCAACGCCCCGAGCCACCGCGTGTTCGTCGGCCGCGCCGAGATCGGCGCCGCCTGGTCCAAGCGCTCGAACGAGGGCCGCGACTATCTCAGCCTCAAGCTCGACGACCCGAGCTTCACCCAACCGATCTACGCCAACCTCTTCGACGACACCGTCGTCGAGGGTGAAGAGAGCTACAGCCTCATCTGGTCGCGCGCCCGCCGCCAGAACGGCGACTGAGGTCGCCGCTAAGCGTCCCGCTTGGATATCCGGCGGGACGCATTGGCGCGCTTTAGTCTCAGGTCGTTTCTTCGAGAAGCGCCGCGGGCTTGACCTGGAGCTCGCTTGCGAGCCGCTCCAAAACATCGATGCTCGCCGCATACTGACAGCGCTCGATGGAACTGATGTAGGTCCGATCGATATTGGCACGATGCGCCAGCTCCTCCTGCGACAGGCCTGCTGCCTGCCGGTATCTCCGTAGATTTTTGGCCAGTGTTTCGCGGATCGACATCACCGCGACAGGCCCGGATTGTAGAGTATTTAACCACGGAGTATTCTCTGCAATCGGTAGGCATGCCCCGCCAGGGCGCCAGGAGGAGAACCATGGGAGAAGTATTCGCCGATCAGCGAATCGACAAAACGACGGCCGCAAACGGGCCTCGGTTGCGCGAAACCAGGTTTTCGGTTCATTAGTCTTTTGGGCAGCGCCCGTTCCAGGACACCTTCCATGACCCCGCCACCCGACTTGCCGTTAGCCGACGCTCCGCCACCGGATGACTGTGTCACGGTCTATGATCGGCGCCATCTTAAGCTTTATCTTCGGCTGCTCGATGCAGAGACCGATGGAGCGCCGCTTGTGGAAGTCGCCCGTATTCTGCTGGGCATCGACGCCGAGACAGAGCCCGACAGGGCGCGACGGGTGCATGAAAGCCACCTCGAACGCGCCCGCTGGATGACGGAAAACGGCTACCGTGACCTTCTGATCGGCAGCACGCCTTAACCACGGATTGACACCCTGGTGATGCGCCGAACGCATCGAATGATGCTGCCAACGGCACTAGGAAATTCCGTCAGTAAACCGAAAATCCAATGACTGGGGGCCGTTCGAGCCGAGCGCTCGCATCCGAGGAGATCGGCCATGCCAAGCGATTGGCGCGATAGTCGCGCCTATGATTACTTCGACACGCTGGATGTCTCAGGGCTCGCTTGGGAGTGCCTGAGACGCAATGAACAATATCGCGCGGAGTATCCAAGACTACAGGCAGCCGGCGGTTCGGCTGCAGATTGGGGGTTGCGATTTCCCGGTTGATCCGGACCTCAGAGCTCCTGACGCACCCGTCTTCTGGCTGCCCGCGATTGCGCCTGCAGCAGTTCATCTGATTGAGGAAATCCCTGTCGTCGGGATCGAGTCCATAACGTTGGCCGACCTCATGAGCGCCCGACGGAAGAGCGCGGACGGCCTGACTTGGCTCCAACTCCACGACGGCGCGGTTCTTCTCGGAAAACACGAACCGGATTGCGCAGCGCCAGTCGGAATCCTTCTTCCTCTCGACGACGATTGGCCCATTCGGCTGGCCGCCGCAGACAGACTCCGCCGCCGGCTGATCGATCGGACGGCAGATCCTCCTTTTACCCAGCAACAACTTGGCCGCCTCAAGCGGGCGCTCCGCACCGTGGATGGGCGTCGCGACGGCGCAAGCTATCGCACCGTCGCCACCGAATTCTTCGGCGCCCGCCGTGTCGCCGAGGAGCCCTGGAAAACCAGTTCGCTCAAAGCGCAGGTCGCTAGGCTGGCAGCGCTCGGACACACCTTGATCGATAACGGGTACCGACGCCTGCTTCGCGGACAGCTGCATCGAGCTGACAAACCCTAGATGCATTGCGCTGTAACCCTCGGTCCAAGTATCAGTAACGAATGATGAAGACTGACGGTCAGAATGAAGCGAACGTGGTGCAAATCTTGGGGCGAAAGCGGCGTCTAACATCGCAGCATCGAACGACATTCGACCGAATTTTTCATAGCGGCGGCGGTTATGTTCTTGATTTCTCCGACCGCACGATGGCCGAATGGTTCGAGGAGACGCTCGACCTGGACATCTTTCAGCCGCGTTTTCAGATAGAGGGCCACAGCAAGGGCAAGACTCTGAGAGGCTTCGTCGAGGTCGCCGAACCGCGCCTTGTCGCAAAGGTCTTGCGAACGCTTTGGGCGTATCGCTGCAGCCTCGATGGATACAGCGAAGACGATCCGCACGAGGAAGAACGGCTCAAGTCCTGGCTCGACCAGTTTACGGACGAGCTCGACAGCGCGTCTTCATTGAACCTCGACGACGCGTTCAAAGACTTCTCCAGAGACACCACGTTGCCGAAGCTTCGCGCCTCGATCGCGGGCGATCTCGTCGCCGAGAAGCCCGATGTCGCAATCGACCGGCTGCACACTTACTGCGTCAAACGCTTCCGCACACTGCTCACTGAGCGCGGCATGCCCGTCGATGCTTCGACTCCGTTGCACGCCATCTTCGGCGCATATGGCAAACTGCTGCGAGATAGTGGCGACGTCAGTGCATTCGCGTTGCCGACGCTGCGCGTCCAGCACAAGCTCTTCGAAGGGCTGAACGACGCGCGAAACAAGCGATCCTTCGCCCACGACAACGATCTCCTGATCGTATCGGAAGCGCAGTTCATCGTCGACTGTGTGCTCTCGTCGCTCGCTTTCATCGAGCGAATCGAGGCCGACCGCGTGTCGGCGCAAGATACTTCCGACGACGATATCCCGTTCTAACCCTCATCAGCGACCATTGGCCGAAGCCTTCGACAGGGGGTGACGTTTTCTTCGACCGCTGATCGTCATCCCTCCTGAGCGTTCTCCTCAGCTTTTCTGACCTCCGACAGCCCGCCGCCTTCCGCGGTGCGGCGCAAGCACCGGAGGCGCTACCCATGCCAGACCCCAATGCCGGCCTCCCGCCGCGCTACCTCAGAACCCCCGAAGCCGCTCGTTTTCTCGGCCTCTCCGGTCGGACGTTGGAGAAGCACCGCACTTACGGCACCGGACCAAAGTATTCCAAGATCGGCGGGCGCGTCGTCTATTCGGTCGATGATCTGCAGGCCTGGGTTGGTCGCGGTGAAAAGTCCTCGACGTCCGACAACACTGGCGACACCGTTCTGCCCGCCAAACGGCACGCGGCGATCTCCCCGGCCTATGCGGACAAGAACCGCTCATGACCGACCGTACCGCCGTCGAATTACTGTGGATCAAGGGCCGCACCGAACGCTGGATCCGCTTCGGCCACATCGTCGAGGAGACGCTTCATAGCCGCAGCCAAAGCACCGTCGGCTTCGATCCAGGTGCGATCTTCGCCCTCGTCCGCTGGTCTTCGAACGACTACGGCACAGTCGAAAGCAGGATCGACGTCCTGCGCGCCGTCCATCCCGGTGAGCAGTGCTCGACCGTCCCCTATGTGACACCCGGCGGTGAGACACTCTTGCGCCTTTCGGGCTGGCCAAAGGTCGAGGCGACGCTTCTCGCCATCGACCAGGTCGAGGCACTCGGGCTCGCGTCGGAGGACGTCTGTCCCGACCATTGGCGGCACGTTCACAATCGGCTGACCGCCGGTTTGACGCCACGCATCTATACTGAGCAGCGCCACGTCGCATGGCTCAAGCGATGCGACGTGGGCGCATGACTCGCGTACAGAAAACGCTCTTCGTCATGGGCGCGGCGCTGACGCTGATCGGCGCATCGCTCGCCATCCACAGCGATCCGTTGTTCGTTTGGAACGCCTCGGCGAGCGTACCGATCGGCTTCTACGCCATCACACCCAACGAACACCCGAAAGTCGGCGATCTTGTCGCCGTGCGGCCACCGGAATCGCTCGAAACCTGGCTGGTCGAGAACCGATATCTTGGCCCCAGTACGCCTTTCCTGAAGCACATCGCGGCATTGCCGGGCACCGAAGTATGCCGCGATGGCGCGGTCATCCTCATCGACGGAGACGCCATCGCCGAGGCCCGAGAGCGCGACCGGCTCGACCGTCCGCTGCCCGTCTGGAACGGCTGCCATCGGCTCGCGGACGGTGAGGTCTTCTTCCTCAACGCAGATCATCCGGCGAGCCTTGATGGGCGGTATTTCGGGCCGCTCAGCGACAAAACGATCATTGGTCAGGCGACGCCGCTCTGGACACGGGGGGACTGAGCAATGCGCCGATCTCTCTATCCCAGGCGTCGTTCCATCGTCGTCCATTCGAAGGGACTCGTCCTCATGGCGGCGCTGTTGACCGTCTCGGCAAGCGCGGTGGCGCAGCAGACGACCCGCGCTTCGGACGACCGCCCAGCCGCCGTCCCAGGGTCGCCAATTGAACAGTTCGTCGCCGAAGCATCCGTGCGGTTCGGTATGCCAGAACGTTGGATCCGCGCGATCATGCAGGCCGAGAGCGCAGGCAATCCGCACGCGGTCAGCCGCGCCGGCGCGATGGGTCTGATGCAGATCATGCCCGCGACCTGGACCGAACTGCGCGCCCGATACGGACTCGGCTCCGACCCGTTCAACCCACGCGACAACATTCTCGCCGGGACCGCATATATGCGTGAGATGTACGACCGGTTCGGCGCGCCAGGGTTTCTGGCTGCCTACAATGCTGGTCCTGGACGGTATGCCGAGCATCTGCGAACCGGTCGTACCTTGCCGCGTGAAACGCGTCGCTACGTTGCAGCTCTCTCGCAAGAACTCGGCTTCTCGGATGCAGCACCGTTGCAGCCGGTCCGCACAGTTTCTGCCGATCGATGGCAAATCGCGCCACTTTTCGCGCCTGTTTCCGCGTCGCGTGAACCGCAGCGTACTGCAGAGCGAGACCGCACATCGGCCAGTGTTCCGACTACCGAAGAACCAAACCTGCCGGGTTCACAGAACAGCCAACCGAACCCGCTGTTCGTCTCCAGAACTGGGGAGCCAGACCGATGAAATCACCGATCTGGCTCCGCCCCGTTCCGTCGTGCTGCATCGCATGGAATGCGGCAGACGGACGATTTCCACCAATATCAACGACGGGAGGGCGAGATAAAAGGCGCAGCACGGATGCGCGCTATGTTGTTGTTTTGTATAATTTTTTGACGGCCCGCCGCATGATGCACAGTGCCGCCGCGCTGCTCAACTCTTTGAGACTTCTGCTTTTTCGCCGTGCCACGGGTTTGTCTTGGAGAACGCGGCGATGACCGGACGGGAGGACGATCTCCGCGTCAAACCCGGCCGCATTCGTGATCGTGGGCGGCAGGGACGGAAGGCGCAGAGCTTCGTCGGCCAGGTCATGCGCGCCGCCCGCAAGGCCGGGCATACGGGCTACCGCTTGGGTTCCTCGACCTCGCGTTCGGGACGCTCGACCTTTGGCCGGGGCCGTTACGCGGTGGCGGCGCGTGGGTTCTCTCGCACGCAGCGACGCGTCGTCGTGAAGGCGCGCGTTGTCCGTCACCGCGGAGCGCAGTTCCGCTCGGCGCCGCTCTCTCAGCATGTCGCCTATCTGAAGCGCGAGGGCGTCACCCGGGACGGACGGGACGCGGCTTTGTTCGGACCTGACGGGGATGGCCCCTCCGAGCAAGACTTCGCCAAAGACTGCGAAGAAGATCGACACCATTTCCGTTTCATCGTCTCGCCGGAAGATGCGGGCTCGATGAGCGATCTTCGCGCCTTCACGCGGGATCTGATGACCCAGGCCCAACGCGATCTCGGGACCAAGCTCGACTGGGTCGGCGTCGATCATTGGAACACCGACAATCCGCATATCCACATTCTGGTTCGCGGACGTGGCGATGACGGCAAGGATCTCGTCATCTCGCGCGACTACATCGCCCGAGGCTTTCGCGCCCGCGCCGAGGGACTGGTCGAGTTGGAACTCGGGCCACGATCCGCCAAAGAGATCGCCGCCGGCCTGGAAGCCGAGGTGAAGGTGGAGCGCTGGACAAGCCTCGACCGTGGGCTAAGCGCGCTTGCCGACGACAATGCAGGGCTGGTCGATCTCAGACCCGGATCGCCAGAGCCCCAGGATGTTGAAACGCGCCGACGGCTTGTCGGACGGGCGCAGATGCTCGAACGGTTCGGACTTGCCGAGCAACATGCCCCGGCCGTTTGGTCGCTGAAGCCTGGCGTCGAGCAAACCTTGCGCGAGATGGCTGACCGCGGCGACATCATCAGAACCATGCACAAGGCTCTGGGCGGCCAAGACAGAGCGCAGGCCGACTTCGCCATCGAGAGAGAAGCCACCACACCGATCGTCGGTCGTTTGGTCCAACGAGGTTTGCATGACGAACACACAGGCGAGGCCTTCGTGATCATCGACGCCGTCGATGGCCGCGTGCATCACGTGCGTTTCCGCGACATAGAGGCGACGGGCGACACACCAGCCGGCGGCATCGTCGAAACAAGGAGTTGGTCGCCGAAGAGCGGCACATCGCGCCGGCTGGCGCTGGTCGGAAGGTCCGACCTTTCGCTCCATGCCCAGGTCGATGCGGGTGGAGCGACCTGGCTGGACCGGCTGGCGCTCGCGAAGTCTCGCGCCCCACTCAGCCTAAGCGGGTTCGGCGCGGAAGTCCGCGAGGCCCTGGAGCGTCGGGCGGAACATCTGGTCGCCGAAGGCCTCGCAACCCGGCGAGGCGGGCGCGTGACTTTCGCGCGTGATCTGCTCTCGACGCTGCGCAACCGCGAACTTGATGCGACCGTTGCGAAGCTCGAGACCGAGACTGGCCTGCCGTTCCGCAAGTCCGATGCGGGCGAAACCGTCGCCGGTGTCTATCGCCGGCGGCTCGATCTCGCATCGGGCCGTTTCGCCATGCTCGATCATGGCTTGGGCTTCGAACTCGTCCCCTGGAAACCGCAACTCGAGCAGCGCCTCGGCAAGGCTGTCTCCGGCACTGTCGTGCCCGACGGCGGCATCGATTGGTCGTTCGGGCGCAAGCGCGGGCTGTCGATATGAGCCGGGAGAACGCATTATGAGCCGCCGCCATGCCTCGCCCGCCACTGCGATCCTCTGGGGACAGATCGTCGTTGTCTCGCTGGTGGCGCTCGCCTTCATCTGGGGCGCGACACAATGGGTGGCATTCAGGCTCGGTCATCAGCCACAGCTTGGGCCTCCAATGACCGAACTGTTCGGCTGGCCGATATACGCGCCCTGGAACGTCTTCGTCTGGTGGTACTGGTACGACGCCTATGCGCCTCGCGTTTTCATGGAGGGCGCGATCATCGCCGGATCCGGCGGGATCGCCGCGATCGGTGTTGCGATCTTTCTCTCCGTGCTCCGCGCCCGGGAGGCGAGCGATGTCACGACCTATGGATCCGCGCGATGGGCGGAGCGAAAGGAGATGGAGGCCGCCGGCCTCCATGCGCCCGACGGCGTCGTACTTGGCCGCGTGGAGGATCGCTATCTTCGCCATGATGGACCCGAGCACGTGCTCTGCTTCGCGCCGACCCGCTCCGGCAAAGGCGTGGGGCTGGTCGTACCTTCGCTCCTGACCTGGCCCGGCTCCGCTATCGTCCACGATATCAAAGGTGAGAACTGGCAGCTCACCGCTGGGTGGCGCTCGCGCTTCTCCCGCGTGCTCCTATTTGACCCGACCGATCCAGCAAGCGCCGCCTACAACCCGTTGCTCGAGGTCCGGCGTGGCGACACGGAGGTGCGTGACGTCCAAAACGTCGCCGACATCCTGGTCGATCCCGAGGGACTGCTTGAACGCCGGAACCATTGGGAGAAAACCAGTCACTCGCTGTTGGTCGGCGCGATCCTTCATGTGCTCTATGCCGAAGCCGACAAGACGCTTGCGGGCGTCGCCGCATTCCTGTCTGATCCGAAGCGTCCGATTGAAGCGACGCTCGTGGCGATGATGCGCACGCCGCATCTGGGCGACCACCCGCACCCGGTTGTCGCGCAGGCCGCGCGTGAACTTCTGAACAAGTCGGAAAACGAACGCTCCGGCGTGCTCTCCACGGCGATGAGCTTTCTCGGCCTCTATCGCGATCCCGTCGTCGCGAAGGTGACGAGCCGTTGCGACTGGCGGATCGACGATCTCGTTTCCGGCAAACGGCCCGCAACCCTCTATCTGGTCGTGCCGCCATCCGATATCTCCCGAACCAAACCGCTCGTCCGGTTGGTCCTGAATCAAATCGGCCGCCGGCTTACCGAAGACCTAACGGCGGCGCGCGACCATCGGGTCCTCTTGATGCTCGATGAGTTCCCGGCGCTCGGCCGGCTCGACTTCTTCGAAAGCCAACTCGCTTTCATGGCCGGCTATGGACTCAAGGCTTTTCTGATCGCCCAGTCGCTCAATCAGATCGAGAAAGCCTACGGTCAGAACAACGCCATCCTCGACAATTGCCATGTACGCGTCGCCTTCGCGACCAACGATGAGCGCACGGCCAAACGCGTCTCCGATGCGCTCGGCACAGCAACCGAGATGCGCGCGATGAAGAACTATGCCGGCCACAGACTGTCGCCTTGGCTGGGTCATCTGATGGTGAGTCGTCAGGAAACGGCGCGGCCGTTGCTGACGCCGGGCGAGATCATGCAATTGCCGTCCGCCGACGAGATCGTGCTCGTCTCCGGTGCTCCGCCGATCCGCGCTAAAAAGGTGCGCTATTTCGAAGCCTCTCAGTTCAAAGCGCGGATTCTGGCGCCGCCGTCTACCGCGTCCGATGATCAAGTGGGCGGCGATGAGGCGCCTGCCGACGATTGGAGCGGGCGGTCGCCAATCGCTGCGCCGAAGCCGCCGAAGAAGAAAGCGACTGATGACGAAGACCATGACGGCGGCGTGCGCCGGGAGCCGGCATTGCCCGAACACGAGGAGATCGTCCCGGAACCGAGACGGGCGCGGGAAGAGTTCGCGGCCCTTGACGATGAGCCGGACGATGACGCTCTCCGTGCGCGTCAGATGCAGGGCCGGTTCCGCAGCGTCGCGCGCCAGGCGTCGCTCGATCCCGATGATGGGATCGAGCTCTGAGCGATGGCCGAAAGAAGGAAGGAGCGATGAGGAAAGTTTGATGAAGAAGGATCGTCTGAACGTCTATTTCGATCCCGTCCTTTCGGCGGAACTCGAGGCTTTGGCCGCCCGGCGCAAGCTTTCGAAATCGCAGATCGTGGAGGCCGCACTCGCTGCTTTCCTGTCGCCTGACGGCGCGGACCAGCGCGAAGCGGCCATCGTCCGCCGGCTTGATCGCCTTACCCGCGCGATCGAGCGGCTCGAACGAGACGTGACGATCGGAAACGAGGCGATGGCGCTGTTCGTCCGTTTCTGGCTCACATCGACGCCGCCGCTCCCCGACACCATGCGCGACGCCGCCCAGGCGACAGGACGTGAGCGGTATGAGGCGTTTGTGGAGACCCTTGGGCGTCGGCTGGCGAAAGGGAGTACGCTGACGAAGGAGGTATCAGAGGATCTGACTTCAGGTGTATCTCAAGGTCTGGAATGAGCCCAAACCAACCATGATCATGAGGGTTCATCGCGCATGTGCAGCAAACGCGGGCGATCTTGGCCGGCCCGGAGCCGCCATCAGCGGGTGGCACCTATCTCGCGATTGCGTGCTCAAGAGCTGTCATTCGTGTCGAGCGCAGCATCGAGCAGATCGGCGGCGTCGCTCAGCGGACCTACCAGACATCCGAGTGAAGTGGTCGGATGTTTGCATTGCGCGGGTGTTGCTTGCGACGATCCCAGGATCGAGCTGGTGTGCGTCTCGTGTGGGACTAAGCCCTGCAGACGGGCAAGGTGAACCGTAGGCATGAAGGGGTGGACACCACCCTACCGTTCTGCGAGTTTCCGCGGGATGGTGTCGCGTCCGCTAGGTGGACGTGGCTTAAATGGGAACACGGTGCGGTGTAGAGATCAGGCACCAAATCCGTGACTGCCCCCGCAACTGTGAGCGGCGAGCGACCCCGACGATCACCACTGGGCTCCGGCACGTCGCGCTGGACCCGGGAAGGGTCGGGCAAGCGAGGACCCGCGAGTCAGGAGACCTGCCATCGCACTCAGGATCTAGGCCGGGCGGGGTGTCCCGGGCGGAGGCGATGATGTTCGACACGGCAGACGCCGTCAGAGACCGCATGGCCATGCCCATCCCGCGTCGACGGAGGTGGCGATGCAGCGGTCGGGTGGTCAGGCGACAGAGGATGTGGGTGACGGCGGGCGGGCGCGACAGGCGCTGTCCGCATCGGTCCGTCATGCGCGACCGCCGGCTGCGTTGTCCCGCGGCGGCGGGCCGGCGTCGGCGTCTGTCGCTGCGCCGGGTAGTAGGTCGGCGATGGAGACGGGTCACGGTTTCTGCCTGACCCAGGTCAGCCAGGTGCGCCTCGTCGCTGGTGCGCTGGCCGTCTCGGTTGTCCTGTGGCTCGCCATCCTCGCGGTGCTTTGATGGCGCTTGTCCGAATCCGGCATCTCGCCATCGGCTATCCCGGGCTAACACTCGCCGGCGGGGTGTCGTTCGACGTGGAAGCAGAGAGCACCCTGGCGGTCCTTGGGGCGAACGGCTCGGGTAAGAGCACCTTCGTAAAGGTGCTGCTCGGCCTTGTCCCGCCGCTGGCCGGATGCATCGAGTGGCCGACAGGGCGCCCAGGTGCCATCGGCTATCTCGCGCAAATGTCCGAGTTCGACCGGCGCTTCCCGATCCGGGTGCGCGACCTGGCGGCGATGGGCACGTGGCACGGCCTGGGCTTCCGATCGGGTCTCGATCGGGCGGCTCGCCGGCGGGTGGCGGCGGCGCTGGACGAGGCGGGCGTGCTGGCGATCGCCGATCAGCCGCTGCATGAGCTCTCGGGTGGTCAGCTGCAGCGGACTCTGTTCGCCCGGGTCATCCTGCAAGACGCGCCGCTGATCCTGCTCGACGAGCCCTTCGCCGCTGTCGACCAGACCACCGAGGCGCATCTGCTGGCGATCATCCGCCGCTGGCGTGCTGAGGGCCGGGCGGTGGTCCTGGTGGTCCACGACCTGTCTACGGTGCTCGACACCTGCAGCCACGCCCTTCTCCTCGGCCGAGGCACCGCAACGCACGGAACCGTCGAGACGGTGCTGACCCCGACCCGGCTGGTAGCGCAGGGCTATCTCTCCGAAAGCCAAGCCATCTGGATGTTCCGCGCGCGTGCCGCCGCCAGCGCGGAGACCACCCATGTTTGATCTCGTCGCCGAGATGTGGGGCTTTGCCTTCATGCGCCGCGCCTTCGTGGTGACGGCGGTGCTCTCGGTCTCGGTTGCCCCGGTCGGGGCCTTCTTGGTGCTGCGCCGCCTATCGCTTGCGGGCGAAGCGATGGCGCACGCGATCACGCCGGGGATCGTCATCGGGTTTGTCGTCGCTGGCCTCTCAGTGCTGTCGCTCCTCGTTGGGGGGTTGATCGCGGGGGTGGGCGTCGCGGTGCTGACCTCGGTGATTGCGCGGAAGACCATCCTGCGCAGCGACGCGAGCCTCGCCTCGCTCTACCTGATCGCGCTGGCGGCGGGGATCTTCATTCTCTCGGCGGCGGGCTCGGCGGTGCCGCTCAAGAGCTTCCTGTTCGGATCGATCCTCGGGATCGACGACGCCACGATGATGTTGGTGGGTGGGGTCGCGACGCTGACGCTACTCAGCATGGCTGTCCTGCTCCGCCCTCTGATCGTCAGCACCTGCGACCCGGTCTTCTTCGAGGCCCAGGCACGCTGGCCCTGGCTGATCGAGCAGGCCTTCATGCTGCTCCTTGTGCTGAACCTCCTGGCCGCGTTCAAAACGCTCGGCACGCTGATGGCGGTGGGGCTGATGATCCTGCCGGCGACGGCGGCGCGCTACTGGTCGGGGACGATCACTGGGCAGCTCGGCCTAAGCATCGCCTTTGCGCTCGCGAGTTCCTGGATCGGGCTCACCCTCTCTTACCTGCTGCCCGAGACCCCGTCGGGCCCAGCCATCGTGCTGGTCGCGGGCGCGTTCTTCCTGATCTCGGTCCTGGCCGCGCCGCTTGGCATTCGCCGGTCGCTCCAGCGCGCGCCCGCCGCCTCACCAACCACACCCACCGCACATGAGAGGAGGACCTGATGTCCCTCGTGCCCCAGCTTCGTTCCCTTCTGGCCTCGGCCGTCCTGGCGCTAGCCGCGGTCCCGGCAGCCGCCCATGACACGAAGATCGTCGCCAGCTTCTCAATTCTCGGCGACATGGTCGAACAGGTGGTCGGCGAGCATGCGAGCGTCACGACAATCGTCGGGCCGGATGCTGACGCGCACATTTACGAACCCTCGGTGGCCGATGCCCGTGCGGTGGTGGAGGCCGACGTGATCTTCGTCAACGGTCTCGGCTTTGAGACCTGGTCGGACACGCTGATCGCGGAATCCGGCACCAAGGCGACGATCCACGTGGCAACCGAGGGGGTCGAGCCGATTGAGGTCGAGGGCGAGACCGACCCGCATGCTTGGAACGCGCTCACGAACGGCGTGATCTACGTCCAGAACATCGCCGCAGCGATGAGCGAGGCTATGCCGGACCATGCCGACGACTTCGCCGCCAATGCTGAGGCCTATATCGCAGAGCTCGAGGCGCTTGATGCGAGGACCCGTGCCGAGCTTGCCGCGCTGCCGGCGAACCGGCGCACGGTGGTGACTGCGCACGATGCCTTCGGCTACCTTGCCGATGCCTATGGCCTTACCTTCCTTGCTCCCGTGGGCATCGACACCGAGGCCGAGCCCTCTGCCAGCGAACTCGCTGCGCTAGTCGACCAGATCAAGGCCGAAGGCGCCGCCGCGCTCTTTGTCGAGAACATCACCAGCCCGGCGCTGGTCAAGCAGATCTCGGAGGAGACGGGGCTCGCGATCGGCGGGCGGCTCTACTCCGACGCGCTGTCGGAGCGAGGTGGGCCCGCGACCAGCTACCTCGCCATGTTCGAGCACAATCTCGGCGCGCTGCTGGCCGCCCTCAGCGACGACAGCGCCGGGTGAGGAACCCCGGTTGGGGTGGCGACACGCTCGCCGCCCCAACGCTGCGGTCGCTCGGTCGCGAGCACGAAAGAGGGTTAGATGCTGCTGGAACTCACGATCTCACAGCTCGACCGAGGGGTAGAGCCGCTCAACCTGGCACGGGAGAGGGGCGAACTCGGCTATCTGCAATGGCTAGGCGCACTCCCCGCGATCTCAGACTACAGGCGCGAAGCCATGCGCGCTTACACCATGGCCGCGCCAGCCGCACAGCGGTCACCGGCGGTCGCGGTTTTCTGCGATCTCCTCGTTGCGACTACCACGACCCTGATCGCGCCCCTGCCGATGACCATCGCGCATCGCCGTCGTCGCGGCGGCGCCCGGTCGAGGCGGGCGGCAACATGAGCCGATGAAGACCTTCCCGCCCGAACGCATCGTCTGCCTGACCGAGGAGACGGTTGAGACGCTCTATCTGCTCGGCGAGGAGGCGCGGATTGTCGGTGTGTCGGGCTACGCGGTCAGGCCCGCGCGGGTGCGGCGCGAGAAGCCACGCGTCTCGGCATTCACCTCGGCGGACACAGGGAAGATCCTCGCGCTGGAGCCGGATCTTGTCCTGACCTTTTCTGACCTGCAGGCCGAGATCGCTGCTGAGCTGATACGTGCCGGCGTGACCGTGACGGCGTATAACCAGCGCGACGTCGCCGGCATTCTGGCCATGATCCGCCACCTTGGGACGACCGTTGGGCAGGGCCCGCGGGCTGCCAAGCTTGCAGATGACTACGAGCGTCGGTTGGCGCATATCGCAGCCGAGGGAGAAAGGGCGGCCGAGGGCACGCCGCGTCCAAAGGTCTACTTCGAGGAATGGAACGACCCACTGATCACCGGGATTGGATGGGTTTCCGAGCTGATAGGCATCGCAGGCGGCCGCGAGGCCTTCCCCGACCTCGCAGGCAAAGCCGCGGCGCAGGACCGGATCGTGACCGCTGACCGGGTGATCGCCGCCGCACCGGATGTGATCCTCGCCTCGTGGTGCGGCAAGAAGGTCCGACCGGAGAAGATCGCCGCGCGCCCGGGCTGGGAAACTATCCCAGCCGTCCGCCACGGGCGCATCTGCGAGATCAAATCGCCGCTGATCCTGCAGCCCGGCCCGGCGGCGCTGACTGATGGGCTCGACGCCATTCTCGCCGCTCTTTTCTCCCGGCCGCTAGAGGCAACCCAATGACCGTAGCAAGCCCTTGCGTTGGTACCTGCAAGCTCGACGAGACGACGGGCTGGTGCATTGGCTGCGCGCGGAGCGGCGAGGAGATTGCCGCATGGGGCAGTGAGACCGACCAATGGCGCGCTTCTATCTGGGACCAATTGCCTGCCAGGTTCGAAGAGCTTGGTGTCACGTGCCGTCGCCTGCCGTGGGAGCCCCGCGAGATCCACGACTTTGTCGCACGAAGCCTGCGTTCTGCCGCCGGTACCTGGGCTGTTGGCGTGGTTGGCGCAGTAGCGGAGTTCTCTGCCCGGCGTGGGGCGTCCGTCGCGGTCGAGACGGATGGCGCCACGATCGAGGCTGTGACTCCGAGCGGCAATCTGCGCTTTCTGATCGACGACCAAGTGCGCGCGCTGAGCTTCGAGCCGCCAGAGAAGCCTTTCGAGCGCCAGCGCATCGTCCTGGCAATCAAGCGCGAGCGTGGCCGCCTTCCAGTGACGACGGCGCTCTCTGATCTCGGTGTTGATGAAGCGGCGGTGCGGCCTGAAGATCGCGCCATGCGTCTTTTCGATCTGGGGCTTGGGCGCAAGGAGGCGCGTTTCGCTGTGCGCTGCTGTCCCGGCATCACAGAAACTGCGCTCGTCGCCGCGTCCGGCTTACCGTTCGGGGAGGCGCTGCCGCGCATCGGGCCGTTACTCGTGAAGCAGAGCCCGGCCCGCATCGTTGAGAGCGCGCTTGGCCGGATCGAGGTGCTGACCCCGATCCCGGGCTCCGGAGGGGTCTCACCCGCGGGTCCGCACACCCATCTTTTGCCTGATCATCTGGCCACGGGTCGGGCGATGCCAGTCGGTATGGACCTGCCGCGCGCCTATCTGCCTGGGGCGATCTTCTATCCGGCGTTCTACCCGGCCAGCTGACCGATCGGCGGGCGCGCCAGCCCGACCTGCGCCCCGATCACCTGAGCAAGAAGCAAAACGGCGAAGGCCAGCCCGTTCGTCCAGAAGATGAGCCAGACAACGGCGGGCGCGAAGGCCGTCGCCGTTCCACCGAGCAGCAGGCTTGCAACGAAGACGACGCCCTGCTGCGCGGCCCAGGCCGCAAAGAATGCTCCGGCAAGTCTGAGGGTGGAAGCGGCAACCCGCATTCTCTGCAGCGCGGCCAGCGCCGCACCGACGGCGGCGACTGCCGACAGCCCAAGCGCGGCGCCCCAGGCCAGGGTCGTGGTCTCGAGCGAATAGCCGAGGAAGCCGAACCCGATCACTTGGTTGGCAAGCCAGCCTAGCCCGGCCAGAAGCGCCGCATCCTTTGACGGTAGCGTGAGAGCCGCGAGCGCGCCGAGCGCGGCGAAGGGCATGCCGCAGGAGAGCGCGAAGCTGAACAGGATCGCTGCCGCTACGAGAACGCCCATCCAGAGAGGCGACTGGCCGTTGTCCAGATCATCCATGATCATTGTTCCTTCGTTCCATGCCGCGGATGTCACACATCCACAGAGACCTTGCCGATCGGGTTGGAGCAGCAGGCGAGGATGTAGCCCTCGGCGATATCGTCCTCCGAGATGCCACCGTTGTGAACCATGTGCACCTCGCCCGAAAGCTTGCGGATCTTGCAGGTCCCGCAGACGCCGAAGGTGCAGCCCGAGGGGATGTTGAGACCCGCTGCGCGCGCGGCGGCGAGGATGGTGTCGGTCTCCGCCACGCGGGCGGTCACGCCGGAGCTGGCGAAGGTCAGTTCCACGCGCGCGCCTTCCTCGGGGAGCGTATCGTCGATCTCGGGGACCTCGGCCTCGGTCGCGGCGGGCGCCTGGAAGCTCTCCTGATGATAGCGATCCATGTCGTAGCCAAGGCCCGCCAGCGCCTCGCGCACGGCCTGCATGAAGGGCTCGGGCCCGCAGCAGAATACCTCGCGCTCCAGATAGTCGGGCGCCATGAGGCCGAGCATCAGCTGGTTGAAGAGGCCGCGATACCCGGTCCAGGGCCGGAAGCGGTCAGGCTCTTCAACGACCCACTTTAGGTCAATCCCGGGCACGCGAGAGGCCATATGCTCCAATCGCTCGCGAAAGATGATCTCGGACGGGCTGCGCGCGCAGTTCACGAAGACCACGTCCGGCACGGTGCCGAGATCGAACATATAGGTCGTCATCGACATCACCGGTGTGATGCCCGAGCCGGCCGAGATGAACAGATACTTCGCCGCCGGGTGGTTGAGATGGCTGAAGACACCGGCAGGCCCCAGCGCCTTGATCCGCACGCCAGGGCGCAGATGCTCGAGCATCCAGCGCGTGCCGAGGCTCTCGGCCTGCGCCTTGACCGTGACCGAGATCGAGCGCGGCCGCGAGGGCGAGGACGAGATCGTGTAGGTGCGGTGAACCACCCCACCCGGCAGCGGCAGTTCCAGCGTCAGAAACTGGCCCGGCAGAAAGTCGAAGAGGGCGCCTGACGGCGCCTGAAACGTGAAGGTCGCAGCGTTCGCCAGTTCCGGTATGACAGAGACGCATTCCAGTGGTTCATCGTCTGACCAGAGCGCGCGGGCGGGCATGCTCGACACGTCGTTCATTGGTCTATTCCGCAGCAACGGCGACGGGGTCGAGCCGTCGGGTCATGGTGTTGCAATACCAATCGACAAAACCCATCACCCCGGCTTCGTGGATCGGTGAGTAGGGTCCGGGCTCATAAGCTGGAGAGTCGATCCCCTGCTGATTGTCCTCCACCACGCGACGGTCCTCGTCATTGGTGGCGATCCAAACCTCGGTCAGGCGCTTGAGGTCATAGTCGCGGCCCTCGACGGCGTCTTTGTGCACGAGCCATTTGGTCGTCACCTCAGTCTCGCGCGGCGAGATCGGCGTCACCCGGAACACGATCGAGTGGTCAGGCAGAAAGTGGTTCCACGTCGACGGGTAGTGGTACTTGAGTAGCGTACCCGCGGTATCGTCTCTCACCCAACCCAGGATCTTTGCCGTCGCCGGCTTAAGGTCCATCGTAAAGCTCTTGGCGCCCGGCAGCAGCGGCATCCGAGCGAGGCGATACTGCATGTCATCCGACATCCGGAACTTAGACGGATAGCCCTGCATCTCCATCCTATCGAAATGCGCTTGCAGGTGCGATGGCGTCTCACCCTCTTCGATCCCGGTGACCGTCGGATCATCGGTGAAGGATCGGCAGAGCCCGGGGTGGTTGGCGCCGCAATGGTAGCACTCGCGGTTGTTCTCCCACACGAGCTTCCAATTGCCATTCTCGATGATGCTGGAGGCATGGGCGACGCGGGCATTCGCAAGGTCATGCGGCTCGAGATAGGGCCGCGCGAGATTGGCGAAGGCGTCGAAGTCGGGCGCTTCGTCAGCGAGGCAGATGTAGACGAGCCCCGCCAACTCGCGGCAGTGGACCGGCTTCAAGCCATGCGCGGAGGCATCGAAGTCGGCCCCCATGTCGCGCGCCCAGAGGAGCCGGCCATCGAGCTCGTAGGTCCACTGGTGGTAGGGGCAGACCAGTTTCGGGGCATTGCCCTTCGAGGCTTTGCAGATGATCGAGCCACGGTGGCGGCAGGCGTTGTGAAAGGCGCGGATCGCCCCATCCTGCCCGCGCACGATGATCACGCGGTAGGCGCCGACCTTGTGCGTGACGTAGGCGCCGGGCTTCTCCAGCTCGCAGGCCGGGATCGCGAAGAGCCAGTTACGATACCAGATCGCCTCGAGATCGGCCTCGAAGATATCGGGCTCGGTGTAGAAGGGACGCTCGAGCGCGTAACCTGGTTTTCGCGCGGCGAGCAGCCGTGGCAGATCGTGGTTCATCCTGGTCCCCTGTCCGCGCCCCGCGGACCCAATGCTTGGGCGGAGGACAGGCAGGGCCGAGCGGTATGGCTTGAAGCCACCCATGCACAAGCGCCTGCACCGCCACCCGCGGTTGACGTTCCTCGCAAGGCTGGTTTCCGGACTTCGAATGTGGCCGTCATGGCCGGGGCATGGCACCTTCCCGGGGCGTCTTTTGCCCCAGTGGTCTCTCGCCATGCCCGCGCATCCGTTACCGTTGCGGGGGCAGTGCCGGTCTTTCACCGGCTTCCCAATTCTCCGCTGTCGCCAGCGGCACCTTGCCCACTCACGCTAGGAAGGGCGGCTGCTTGTGACTGTCCGGAAAACGACATCGTCTGCTGCAATCGCGAATGAGACGCGGGGGCGCAC
>JBCCRM010000036.1:0-39030 GCA_039513195.1 Pseudomonadota bacterium
CGCAGCGGCACGGCTGCGCCACATCGCCGGCACGCAGTGGTCCATGCGCCGCTACATCAAAATGGACCCACTGACGGCCGCAAAGGCCGAAACCGGAGCCGCCGTCGCATGAGCAATGCGCGAAAGATCCTGGACGCGGCCCCGTGCGCTGCTGGTGGAACAGGTTTGGCCCGATGTTCGCCGCCACGATCTGGCGCAAGCGCGTTGATCAGCTGCGCGCCTTATCGACCTGGCGCAGGCATGTCGACGAGGGCTTCGAGAAGATCAACGGCGAGCGCCACTACCTATGGCGGCCGGTGCATCACGAAGGTAAAGTGCTCGAGGCTGTCGTGACAGAGCGACGCAGCCGCCAGGCTGCGTTGAGGTTTCTGCGGAAGGCAATGTGGCGCTACGGGCGACGGGAAGAGGTCGTCACCGATCGGTTGGCCACCTATCGCGCGGCCCTGAAAGACGTCGGTGCGAGCAAGCTCCAAACCACCGGCCAATAGCTGAACAATTGAGTTGAGAACTCGCATCGGCCGCTTCGACGAAGGGAACGGGCGCTGCTCCGCTTCCGGCATATCCTAAGTCTCCAGAAATTTGCCGCCGTCCACTCTTCTGTCTTCAACCAGGAACGCAGCCTCTCCAGACGGGACCTTTTCAAGCGAGGACGCACCGCCGCCCTCGCCGGCTGGCGCGAGCTTGGACGCGCCTCAAAGGCCCCTTCGCTGGCAAACTGAGACTGCTTGGCATTCTTCTGAAAGCACCGTCGGGATTTCGTCGAGACCATCTGACCGCTTTCCATGCCGCCATCGGCGCTACCGCGCTGGCCCGTAGGCCGTTGCACTGCATGCCGAATCTCTCGAGCCGTCGCTCACCCACCGGACCGCTTCCCCCGCTCAGATCGCCGTCCGCGAGGCGGCCGGGGTCCGTCGATGAGAGCACACCTTATGCTCAAAGCAAACGCATAGTCTTTCGGTCGGGCATTGCGCCCGGACAATCCGGGCGCAATGCCCAATCGGTGGCGTCGAAACCGGACAAGGCGTTGGATACCCGCCGGATTGGGCCCAGTCGAGCCCGCTGCTCTGAGCTGCAGTGAAACCTGATCCTAGCGCTTGTCAAACAGGCTGTGTAGCCGGTACCTCCCGGATCGCGCGAGAGCGGGACAGGGCTACGGAAGGCGACGATGAAGCTAATTGAGCTACGGGTAAGCGAGCATGGCGACTACGCCCTCATCAGCGACAGTTTCCACGCCTTCGAACTCACCGCCGGCAAGAAACGGCTCAATCGCTTTTCGACCGAGGCCGGGTCGTGGCCGCTCGTCGGCGTCGAAAAGGACGGCAAGCATTCAGTCGTCATGCTCGTCTTTCTGTCTTCCGCAGTGGTCCAATGGCCCGTTTCCGCGAGCGGCACTTTGGGCGGGTCACACAGGCTATCGGCCCCCGATATCGAAGAGCTCGCCGAGGCGTTGAAGCGGTTGCGACCGGGCGTGGTAGACGGAGACTATCTGTTGGCGCGGTCGGTTCAGGGGCGGGTGGATCTGGCGGCCTTTGGGTCTGAGGAGTTCCAGGATCCTATTCTGCGAAAGGAGCACGAGCTTCTGAGCGCGATGACCGCGGACGCCTCGATCCCCGACGATCTTCGCACCTTCATCGCCACACATAACCTCATGGCGTCGCGCCGGTTCGAGCGTGTTCCCTTCACAGCGGAAGGAGCGGCGGCGCGTCAGACCTCCGAGCTTTTGGGGACCGAAACAGCCAAGGAGATTTCGGACCACGCCTATCTGCATCTCGGCAATGCAGAGTTGCGGGAGAAGCCGGAGACCGATGTCGAGTTCTGGTGGCCGGCATCGCCGCTGCGCCCGCTGGTGGATTTCGGTGGTTACAGCCCGAAACTAGGCATCGCCGAGATCAATCTCGACGTCTCTGGTCCGCCGGCAGACAGCGCCTACTGCGCGACGGTGACGGTTACCCTTCCGATCTCGGCGCGGCGGCCCGAGGATACGCAAATCCTTCGGATACGAGCCGTGCTGCGCTATTGGCTGCCCTATCTCGCCGAGCACTACATCCACCGCGGAGAGCCCTACGCGCTGAAGCTGAGCTGCCGAGACTCCGGGTCGCCCGGCATGCTGTCGATGGACCATAACAGCCCGAAGACGCCGCTATACCCCGACCTCTACGCGATGAATGCGAGTGGTTTCAGCTATGAGAATGTGGATTACCCGACCTTTCGTGCCGAGTTCGATCGGCGGAAGACTACATTGTTTTGGCGAGGCTCGACGACCGGGCCGCGGATAAAGTCCCATGACGATCTGCTGGACAACCTACGCATCAAGATTTGCGTGGAGTACGGCACAGCATTGGGCAGTCACGGCGATCTTAAGATTTCACGGATTCGCAACATCGAGCCATCCTACGAGCCGGATGCCATGCGTCTGCTGATCGAAAAAGATGTCATTGCCCCACTGGTAACCGAGGATGCTTTCGGTTCCTACAAAATGGCGCTCGATCTACCGGGTGTGGCAAATTCCTGGGGGACAATCAGAAAGTATCTATTGGGTATTCTAGTGCTGAGGGCGCGACGTGAGCGGTATTTATATTATTACCGATACCTGCGGCCTTGGGAGAACTTCATACCTGTGCGGGCCGATGCGTCGGATATCGGCGAAAAGGTCGATTGGGTTCGCCAGAACCCGGATCGTGCCGCCAAAATTGCCTTCAATGGCATGCGTATGGCGCAAAACTATGTGCGGAACGTCCCGACGCTGATGAGAGACATTGTCGCTCAGAACAGCATCTGAGGCCAAACCTTCGGAAGAAAAGCGGAGAGCGAGCGCAATGGATCAGCTTTTGGCGCAGTTAAAGGAGGCGATCGGAGGGCTTGACGACCGCAGCAAGCGGATGGCGATCCGCAATATCTTCGGCGTCGTCAGGCCGGCCTGGGTGGAATTGCGCGACAAACCCCCCGGTGTGTATTCCAAACCCCAGGCGCTGAGCGAAGCGCAGCTCGCCGGATGCCGCTGCGTACCGACCCGCGAGCATATCGTCGGGGCCCTGCCGAAGGGCGGCCGCGTGGCGGAGGTAGGCACCTCTTACGGTTCGTTCGCGAAGACGATCCTGACCGAAGCCGTGCCGAAGGAGCTGCATTTGCTCGACATCACCTTCGAACGTTTCGAGACAGCGTATTTCGAGAATTTCATCGCAGAAGGCACGGTCCGGACGCATCAGGGCAATTCCTCGGAGCTGTTAGAGAGCTTTCCGGATGAGTATTTCGATTGGATCTACATCGACGCGGATCACTCCTATTTTGGGTGCAAAAAGGATGTGGCCGTCGCGCAGGAGAAGGTTCGACACGGTGGCTACTTGGTGTTCGATGACTATGTGATTCTCAATCACTTCGATCTTGGGAATTATGGTGTTGCGAGAGCGGTGCATGAGCTATGCATCGAGGATGGGTGGCGCGTGTCGCATCTGTCGTTCTTCTCGCCGATGAATCAAAATATTGCGGTGCAGAGGCCGGATCGCGCGGGTTGACGCGGGCCTGACCGTTCGGATTGTCGGGATTGCGCCGGTTGACAGGGGGCGGCATTCTCCGCAGAACGCGTGGACAACCGGGCAAAAAGGCGACGTTAGACCGCAGAGGCTCGGGCGCAATGAGCGGTGCGGGGACAGAATGCCCCTGTCGGACGGTTGATGCAGACCAATCTGGATCAGTTCTTGGCGGCCAATCGCGGCTTTTGGGACGCGGTGGGCGTTGCCGTGCCCCCGGGGGGCGGCGCGATCCTGGTCGATCTGATGCATGACAATCAATGGTATCTGCGCTGGAATCTGATCACCGCGAAGTACCTGCAGTTGTTCTATGGCGGGCGGATTGTCGGGCTGTTGCACCACTGGCCGAGCCCAACCGTGGACTATCGCCCCGATTTTAACGCCGCCCTCGCCAGCTCCTACGGGATCGACGAGATCCTAGACCTCGACCGGGTGGCGGAGACCCTGGCAGACCAGCCAGCAATGGCAGAGTTCGAAACCGTGCTGTGCGCTGTTTCCGCCAAGCAGGGTGCGCCGCTGAGGCGGGCGCTGATGGCGCTCGAGGCGCCGTTTTGCCGGGATTTCGGCTGGCTTGCCTATGACACGGTGATCCGCAGCAACTATCACGCGACGCTGGACAGGCTGAGCGACGACCAGCAAAATGCGCTGCGGCGGCTCTATGCCCAAGGGCTGGCGATCGCCCAGATCTGCGGCGACAGGGGCGTCACCCGCTGCGTGCTAGGCCATATCGAGTATCTGCCCTATGCGGCGATTGCCCATCAGGCGATCCGTGCTGGGGGAGAGGCGTATTTCCTCTGGCCCCTGGTCCCAGGCACGCTGCGCGTTTTCCGAGATCTTGACAGTCTGGGGCAAAACCGGGACGAGCGGTTTCTCGACCTTTACCAGGATCGGATCCGCGGCAGGGTCGGCCGCTACGACCCACGCTTCCAGCGCTTTATGGCCGGGTTCAAGGCGAAGTTTGCCGGCGTTCGCGGGTACCGGAACAACAACCAGCAGGACGGCGCGTCCTCCGACCGGGCGGCGTTTCTGGGGCATTTCCGGCTCGACCCGGCGAAGCGGACAGTCTGCCTTTTCAGCCAGGCGCTGTCCGACGCGGTGCACGCCAATGGCCCGATGATCTTCGACGATTTTGGCCAATGGATCCGCGCGACCCTGGAACAGGCGCGGGCGATGCCGGAGGTCAATGTCCTGGTCAAGGTCCACCCGCGGGAACGGACCTATAGCCGCGACGGGTTCATGCAGGCGATGATCCGGGAGTTCGCGGCCTTTCCGAACATCGCCATCCTGCCCCGCACAGTCGAGAATGCCGAGCTGATCGCCCATTGCGACGCTGGGGTGACCGTGCATGGCACGCCGGGCTACGAGATGGTGATGCAGGGGCTCGACATGGTGATCGCGGGGCAGAGCCGCTATAGCGGCCTGGGGATCTGCAGCGAGCCCCGCGATGCGGACGGGTATTTCGACGCGCTGGCCCAACCGAATGGCACCGGGACGCCCGACAGCCGACGGGAGGCCGCGGAGCTGTTCGCCTATGCGGAGTTTTGCCTGATGCGCTCGCCGTCGCTGCTGGTGCGGCCGGACACTGCGCGGCTACCGGACAAGCACCCGGTTTGGGGGTTCGAGGCCGCCAATCTACGCGGAGTGACGGTCGAGGACGATCCCTATTTCCGCGCGCTCGAGCGGATCTGCGACCGGGGGGAGAACCTGATTATCCGCGAGGATCTGCTGGCCTGAGAGGGCCCGGCGCAAGCATAGGCCGCGACGGCCGGGAGGCGCGATGTTCGACATTCTCGACTGCACGATCCGGGACGGCGGCTATTACACCGACTGGGATTTCTCCGACGGTTTTGTCGAGGCCTACCTGGGCGCCATTGCCGACCTGCCGATTTCCTGCATCGAGATCGGGTACAGAAGCCCGCCGAAGACGATGTATACGGGGCGGTACTTTCACCTCTCTCGCGCCGATATCCTGGCGATCCGCGCTGCGATCCGTCCGGATCAGCAGATCGCGCTGATGTTCAACCAGAAAGATGTGGGGCCGGAGGCGGTGGACCGGATGCTCGGCGATATCGCCGACACCGTCGATCTGGTCCGGTTTGCCTGCCCGCCCGATGCGATCGGGGAGTGCCTCGCCAATGCGTCGGTGGTCGCCCGCCATGGCATCGGATGTATGATCAACGTGATGTATCTGAACACCTGGCTCGACCGGCCCGAGATCCTGGCCCCCATCGCCGGGCATGCCGACAAGGTGCAGGCGGTGGCCCTAGTCGACAGCTATGGCAGTTGCTTTCCCGATCAGGTCAAGCAGGCGGTGGAGACGGTCTCGGGCCTCTTGCCGCAGAAGATTGGGTTCCACGGGCATGACAATCTGCAGCTCGCCTTCGCCAACAGCCTCGCAGCGCTGGAGGGCGGCGCCGCGATGCTGGATGCTACTATGCTGGGCATGGGGCGGGGTGCGGGCAATCTGCGGACCGAAACGGCGCTGGTCTACCGGGAGGGGCTGGGCACGCAGGCGAATATCCGGTTGGATCGCTTAGCCAAGCTGCTCGAGACCATGGGCGAGATGCAGCATGCCTTCGGCTGGGGAAGCAATCTGCCATATCTGATCTCCGGCATTGCCGAGCTGAAACAGGCGGACGTGATGGATTGGCTCGGCAAGCGGCGCTACACGCCGGGCTCGATCGTCTCGGCGTTGCGCAGCCGCTCCGGCATCGAGCTGGAGACGACCGAGCATCCTGATATCGCGACGCTGGCCGGGCCTTGGGGCACGGCCGGGCGCGATTTGGTGGTGATCGGCGGGGGCGAGAGCGTGCCGAAGCACCGCCAGGGGATCGCACGGTTCCTGGCCGCGCGTCAGGGGCTGTTGGTGCATTCCAGCCTGCACCACGCCGATCAGTTCCCCGATGTTGTCCAGCAGCTTTTCTGCCTGCCAGGCCAGGAGCTGGCCCGCGGCCGGGCCCGCCGGGCGGAGGCGGTGGCCGAGGCTGGGAACGCCACCTGGGTGGTCAGCGCGCCGCCGCGGTTCCCGGGCTCGACGCCGCAGACCGGCCCGGTGGTGCAGGTGGCGCCGATGGAGGCCACGGATCTCGACGCCCTAGGCCCCGTCTCCGATGTCACGCCCTTGGGCCTGGCGCTGGGGGCTGCAATGGCACTCGATGTCGGGCGGGTGATGCTGGTGGGCTTCGATGGGTACGAGAACGCGACCGCCCACGAGATGGATCTGATGCACGACATTCGCGAGACGCTGTCGGCCTTCCGCCGGGCGCGTCCGGAGGTCGAGCTGTTGAGCCTGACGCCGACGCTCTACCAGCTTCCCGTCCGCTCGCTTTACGCCGAATGGTGAGCCGGGAATGAAGCCGATTGCCGTGATGGTGCCCTGCCGCGCCGGCTCGCAGCGGGTGAAGGACAAGAACACCCGACCCTTCGGCGGGCGCGAGAATGGGCTCTTGGAGATTAAGCTCGGCCAGCTTTGCGCCATGGCGGAGATCGACGATGTGGTGGTGTCGACCGACGATCCGAAGGTGATGGAACTTGCCGAGGGGTTCCGGGCCCATAGCCTGCCGCGGATCAGCGTTGTCGAGCGACCGCCGGAATTAGCGGTCGCGGCGACCCTGGACGACTTCCTGGCCTATGTGCCGACCATTATGCCGGAGGGCAGCGTGGTGGCCTGGACCCATGTCACCTCGCCCTTTTTCGGGCGCGACTGGATGGCAAAGGCTGTAGCAGCCTACCGGACCCATGTGGAGTGCGGAGACCACGACAGCCTGATGTCGGTTTCGGCCATTCAGTCCTTTCTGTGGGACGAGGAAAAATGCATCAGCCACGACCGCTCGAAGGTGCGATGGCCGCAGACGCAGGACTTGCCGCGCTTCTTCGACGTTAACTCTGCGTTATTCATGATCGATCAGGCAGAGTTCTTGCGGCGGCGGGACCGGATCGGCGATAGGCCGTTTTTGCTGGAGACGGACAGCCTTGCCGGGATAGACATTGACTGGCCCGAAGATTTCGAGACGGCGTCTCGGATCTTTCAGGCCCTGGATCTTTGAACGCGTGAGGCGGGAGGCAGGGCCATAGAGGGAACCGCGATACGGGATGTAACGGAGGCCGCCGGGGCGGAGGCGGCGGTATGTCCGCTATGCGGGGCTGCACTGGTGGCAGCCCCGGATCTGGCGACACCTTGGATGGCCGGCGGGCGGTGTCCGGGCTGTGGGTTCGAGGCGCGCTTCGACCTCGCCTCCGCCGCTGGGCAGGCCTTGGCGATCCCAGGCGCGGCGGTGGCCCCCGCGTCCGGTGTGGCGCTGGGCCAGACCGTAAGTCTCGGCCGCGGCGGGGCCGGGACCAAATCGCTGCGCTACGGCTGGGCGGCGGTGGAAAACTGGGGCGTCTGGTCCGTGCAGGAGTGGGCCTCGCTCGACTGCGCGGTCGATTGCGCCGCCGCAGACCGGTTGCGGTTCGAGCTTTGGCTGCGCGCCGTGCAGCCGCGCGACCGGATCCTGCCGCTGCGTGTCGATCTTTATGGGCAGGAGCGGTTCTTGGGCAGTCATGTGATCGCCGAGCGGGGCGATGTAACCCTGTCCGGCCGGTTCCTCCTGAATGCCGGCAGCTGCAGCAAGGTCTTTACCTTGGAGTTCCACAGCGCGGTGCTGCGGTCCCCGGCGAGCCTCGGCGCCGGGCAGGGTGAGACCGCCTTCGGCGTCGGCCTGGTCGCGGTCAGGTTCCAGCGCGATGGTTAGCGGGGTCGATATCCGGGACGGACCGGGTGCCGCCCGGCGAAGCCGCTATTTCTTCAGCGGCCATGCGCCGCGGGCGGCCAGCGTCACGTCGATCGGCGATGCCGCGTACTCCTACAACATGGCGCGGGATGGGCATCTGGGAACGCTCGCCAGCCTCGATATCGACCCGCTCTTCCTGCCCGATCCCCGCGCGGTCAGCGCCCCCGCCTGGGGGGCGGAATTGGCGGAGCCCGGGGCGCGGCCCGTGCATTTCATCTTCCGCAATTTCCGCTCGATCCGGCCAGTCGGCTGGGCGCACAACATCGCCGTGGTGGTGTGGGAGTTCGACCGCCTAACCGGGGCTGAGGCCGCGGCAGGCAATGTCTTCCGTGACCAGAAGCGAATGCTGGGTCTCACCGACGAGGTCTGGGTTGCCTCGACCCACAACCAGGCCGTGATGGCCGAGCATGGGATCGGCAACATCCATGTCATCCCCGCGGCGATCGAGGCGCGGGAGCATCTGGATCTGAGCACCGCCTTCGCCGCGCGGGCCGAGCTTTTGGCAGCACCCGCGGTGAGCTTTGCCCTGGGCTATGGCCCCGATGCCTGCGGTGAGGAGGTGCGAACGCTGGGCGAGCATCTCGTGACCCTGGACGGACGGGGCGCACGGCATTTGACGGTGATGAACCCCCTCGACCGGCGCAAGGATCTGCGCAGCTTGCTCGAAGCCTTCACCGCCCATGTGGCGCAGACGGATCCTGAGGCCGTGCTGGTGGTCAAGCTGGCGACGTCGGAGGAGCGTCTGCCGCTGAAACAGTTTTTGAGCAAAGTGCTGGGGGAGCGGTTTTTCGACGGCGGGCCGCCGCTCGCCTGCCCGCGGATCCTGTTTACCAACGCGCGCCTGTCCGATGCGGCGATGACCGCGCTATACGGTTTTTCCGATGTCTATGTGGCGCCGACGCGGGGCGAGGGTCAGAACCTACCGCTGTTGGAAGCGATGTCCGCCGGTGTCCTGCCGGTCTCGCCCGATCACACTGCCATGGCCGACTATATGGGCGCGTCGGTGGGCGTCGTAGTACCCTCTACCCAGGCGCCGGTCCCGGCCGGCTTGCGCGTGGCTTATCACCAGGCCGACGGGCTGCAATGGCATTCGCTGTCGGCGGAGGATGTGTTCGGGGCGCTCGGCCGGGCAAAGGCGCTGGATGGGCCGGACCGTGCGGCACGCATCGCGCTCGCCCGGCAAGTCGTGGCAGCGCAGTTCGGCGCTGCGCAGCTCGCGCGACGGGTGGCAGGGCGGCTCGCCGCCATCGAGGCAGCCGCCGCCGAGGCGGCGGAGCCACCAGCGCGCCAGACCGGTACGCGCGCATGAGGCCGGTATCGGTGGAACTGCCGGTTGTCGGCCGTTGGGCTAGTTCCTGGGCGCTCGACAGCTATTGCCGGTGCTTCCGCAGCACCGTAGAGGCAGCGCCGGAGCGGCGGTTTTTCCACGAGGGCAAGAGCGTCTCCGACGGACTGGGCATGCATTGCCTGCAGGGCGGATCGGATGCGGCCGCCCGCTGCCTGTTTAGCTTTCAACGCCTCTCTCCGCTGCATCGCTATCTGGAGAGCGAGGTGATGGGCGGGTCGCCGGATCTCGGCATCTTCTTCTCCGGTACCCGGACGCGGAAGCTGTTCGCGACGGAAATCCAGTTTCTCGCCGATCTGAACCCAGTGTTCGAAGCCAAGATCGAAAGCCCAGACAATCCGATCCAGCGCGTCGCCCACCTGCAGGCGGTGCTCGAGTTCTCCGATCTGGTGGTTAGCCCCAGCGCCCAGGTGCTGGATGAGCTGGTCGCCTATTTCGGGGCCGATCCGGCCCGGCTCGCCTTGGCGCCTCGGGACCGGCGCCGCCCGGTGCCGCCACGGCCCAAGGATCTGGAGCCGTATCTGTTCCTGCTGGTCGTGGACAACATGGTCGGCGACGGGTTGTTTCGGCTGATCTCGCTGGCGGTGCAGCAGGCCCGCCTCGGCCCTGTGCCGCAACCGGCCGTGGTGGGTTGGAATTGCCGGCGGGCGGAGCGGGTGGCCTTGCGCGAGCTTACCGGTTGGGCGGTGTGCCGGCCGATGGATCTCGACCAGATGGCGGCGGCGATGGCGGGCGCCTCGGCCGTGGTGATGCTGGGCCTGCGCGGGACCGAGGGGGAGGCGATGCGCTTCGCCTCGGCCCATGCGCGCCAGGTTGTGGCGCCTCGTCTCGCCGGCTACGAGGCCGGGGGCGCACCGGTTCTACGCTATGACGGCGATGCGCCGGAGAGCTTGATTGCCGCGATCGCCGAGGCGCTAGACCGTCTGCCGACCGCGGTTGTTGCGGCCGATGCCGAGCCCCCCCGCTACCCGACGCTGACCGAGGCGGTGCTGCGGGAGCAGGCGACGCCGGAGCTTCGGGAGGCCGCGCTTTGACCCAAGCCTTAGGGATCGAGGCCGTCTATGACCGCGGCCGGGGCCTTTTGTTCCTCGCGATGGCGGCGGAAGATGGCGGCTGGCTGCGCCTTTCGCTTGGGGGGCGAGAGTTCGGCATCCTGGCGCTGGCGGATCATGGGGTGCCGAGCCTCGATGGCGCTACGCCCTTCGATCCCTGCGTTGCCCTCCCGCTTCGCCCCGGGGACCATGCATCCGGTGGAGAGATCCGGGTTGAGCGGCTATCCGAACCCAGTGCCGCTGCGGGTGAGGTTCTTTTCGCCGGTGTCTGCCCCGATTGGACCGCCGCGCCCGATGCGGCGACGGAGGTCGCGGCCACCCTGCCGACACCGGATTTCGCGCAGCAATTCGACACCTATATCCGCAGTGGCGCGCCGGTTGTGCGCGACCGTCGGGTGGCCGCAACCCTCGAAACGATCGACACGCTGCCGCTGCCGCCGGGTGCGCCGCCGGAGGTGACGGAGGCTATCGTCGGCGCCTTGGCGCTGAAGCAGATCCCGACGGAGCGGTTGGGTTTGGGCGAGCTGGCCGTTCTGCCGCTGTCGCGCGCCGCACGCGAAAGGCTTGGGCAACGCCTGGTGCTCGACAATTTCGATGGGTGCGAAGAGGCGGCGCAGTTGCGGCAGATAGGGGCTGCCCTGTGCGAGGCGGCGGCTGCGGCGGCCATTGCGAAGCCCCACCGGCGCGCCGTGGCGGGCGCGGTTGTCACGGACGGGTCGGAGCATTTGGGCCGGAACCTGCTGGCGATTGTGAGCCTCGCCGATTGGGCCAGTCGCGACAGAGCCGGCCGGGTCGCCTTTCCCGCAGGCGCTTCCGGCCACGGCATTTTCGGCCCTTATGTTACCCTGCCGGCCGGGCCCTATGCCGCCCATCTGTGCCTGAAGGCGCCGGGCGCGGAGCCGCCTGCGCAGGGTCGGCCATTGTCGAGACTCTTGCCCAAACAGCCGCCGCAGCAGCCTGAGCTCACGGTGGTGGTGGAGGTGGTTGACGGGCCGCATTTCCTCGCGCGGCAGGAGTTCTCGGCAGCGGATCTAACCGGCGATCCGATCGCGATACCCTTCGCGCTCGACGCGTCGCGCGAAGGATCTGCGCGGATCGAGACGCGGATCTACACCTGCGGCACCCTGCCCCTGACCGTCAGCAGTCTCTTCATCATCGGCCAGTGAGAGCAACGCGCGGACGCGCCTGGATCGGTTCGGCGCATCGCTCACTCCACCCATTCCGTCACGGTCGGGCCGGTGCCGATCTCCAGAACCCGGACATCGCCATCCCGCGCCGCCATCCAGTGGCGCACGCCGGCAGGTGTCATGGCCACGCTGCCCGCTTTGAACCGCCGTTCTGCAGCAGGATCGACCGTCCCACCGACGCCGAGATACATCGTGCCCTCCAGCACCAAAGACATCCGGGCATCCGGATGCGTGTGCGGCGGGAAAACGCTGCCGGCCTGCATGGTCGCATGGGCTGCGAACGCGCCCGGATCGCCAAACCTACCGGCCACGAAGGCCGAGGAAACGCCGGCGAGAGAGGTCGGGGTCAACACCATCTCGCTCAAGGTGACTTTCTTGACCTCGGCACCGGCGATCGACGGGACGGAAAGGAGGGCGACAAGTCCGATGGTCCGAAACAGAATCATAGGGTTTCTCCTTCACTCGAATTTGCGTACTGATTGATACATAAAAGACAGGGATTTAAAAGACTGGTGAGTACAGAAAACCAACTGCGTGGGCGCCCGAGCATCGTCGATGATGGGTCAATCATCGATGCGGTGACCGATGTCTTTTGGCGGAGGGGGTTTGCGGACACCACGATCACTGACCTGTCCGCGGCGAGCGGCGCCTCGCGGGCGAGCCTCTACAAGCTCTATGGGGACAAGCATGCGTTGTTGGCTGCCGCGCTTCGGCGATATGCGGACCGCTTTGACCGCCGCGTGGCCGAGACGCTATCGGAAACCGGCGATCCCGTCCAGGCAGTGCGAACCACACTCCAAGCCAGTGCGGAGCGGCTTGCCGATCCAAAGGCCCCCGGGGGTTGTCTTCGATGCCGGGCAACGTTGGAGGTTAGGGGAAAGTTCAAGGAGGTCGACGCCGCGCTCGACCAGGTCAATCGAGCTTTCCAGGCGAATATGCTGCGCCTTCTCCAGGCGGATGGCCGGGCTCGCCCGACGGATCCGGCGACCGTTCATGTCCTCACGGCTGTGGTGAATGGCATGGTCACGCTGGCGGAGGCGGGCGCAGACCGGGCCGCCCTTAACGATGTGGTCGCAGGTACTGTCCAGATCGTGCAGTCGGGCATTGGTGACGCAAGACATGATGGGCAGCGGTGGTGACCGCATCAGCCCCGGGCGGGCTCTAGATCCAGCTTGATCGCGAACCGGTCCCGAATCGCCCGGTCGGCTGCCGCGGAGAGGTGATTGGGCCGGTGATCCAGCAGGATCGCCCTGGCCCTCTCCCGCGCGGCGGCGCGGATGTCGGGTCCGCCGCGCTCATTCCACACCGCAGGCGGGTCGCGGTCCGCGAGCTTTGGGTAGAAATAGTCCCGCTGCATCGCTGCGATCGTGTGATCGGCGCCGAGGAAGTGACCCTCTCCCGTCGCTGCGGCCAGGATGGCATCGAAGCCGAGCGTCTCCTCGTTCACCTCGACGCCCCGGATCATCCGCTGCACATGGCCGAGCATCTCGTCGTCGAGCACGAAGGCCTCGAAACTCGCGCCGAGCAGGCTGCCCATCATCCCCGCGCTTTCATAGACCATGTTCGCCCCGGCGAGGCCGCAGGCCACGGCGCTGATCGCCTTCTCCATCCCCATCTGCGCGTCGGGGGCCTTGGCATCGCTCATCGAGCAGGCAACGCCGGAAGGCAGGCCCAGATGGTTGCCGATCTGCGCCGCGGCGGCATTCATCACCGAGATCTCGCCGCCGCCACCGCAAAACGCCCCGGTGCGCAGGTCGATGACGAAGGGCCAATTGGAGAAGATCATCGGATAGCCGGGCGCGAAGACATTGACCATAACCAGCGCCGCCAAGGTCTCGGCGGTGGTATGGGCCAGCATGCCCGCGGGGGCGGCGGGCGCCGTTGCGCCGGATTGCGCGGCGATGATCGCGTTGATCGGCACCCGGCGGCGGATGCAAGCCTCGGTCACAGCGACCGCGTCCTCGCCATAGCGCAAGGGCGAGATCACGGGAGAGATATGGGCCTTGCAGAACGGCCGGTCGGCATGGGTGCCGTCGCGCCCAAGGGCCAGGTCGAACATGTCGATGACCGCGTCGACATGGGCGCCGAGGGTAAAGCTCATCCCGATGGGCTTCGTCGTCCCAGCCAGCAGAGTGTAGGCGGTGTTGACCTCCTGCTCGAACACATCGGCGATGTCCGTCGCGATGCAGCAGCGGGTGAACCAGCTCACCCGGTCCAGGCGGTCGATCAGCCGCGTGAAGTCGTAGAGATCGGCGAGGGTCGCGGCGCGGTAGCGCCCGGTCTCCAAGTCCTGGGTCTGCACCGCCGCGCCGCCGGTGCCGTAGAAGACTCGGTTGCCGCCGATTTCGATGTCCTGGCCCGGCGCGCGCCCGTGGAGGGTGAAGCCCTTGCAGGCGCCGTCGATGATGTCCTCGACCATCGCGCGGCTGAAGGTGAGACGGCCGAGGGCGGAGGTTCCTGCGCCTTTGGCGAGTGCCGCCTCGCGAAGGACCGGCGGCACCTGGTCCATGCCGATTTCCGCGAGGATCCTATGGGCGGTGTCGATGACCGCGGCGAGGTCGGGGGCCGAGAGTGGGCGGTACTGGCCGCCGACCGCGCCGGGCGGACAGGGGCTGACCGCCGGTCCCGCGGCCCGCTGTGCCTTTCGGGCAGCGCGTCCACCCTCTCTCCGTCGCAACATCTCTGCCATCGTATCGAGCCTGCGGGTGCGCAGCCCTGGCCACAAGGCGAGATTTGTGTTTCGGAAACTCCGAACTTATCCTTTTGTCATGCCAATGACCCAGGGAGAGCCGCAATATTCCTTTCGCGCCGTCGAGGTGTTCGTGGCAGTGGTCGAGCAAGGCTCGATCACCGGGGCGGCGAAGCGGCTGGGTCTGAGCCAGTCGACGGTGTCGCAGCAGCTCTCGAACCTCGAGGCGAGCCTCGGGGCGCGGCTGGTGGAGCGGTCGGCGCGGACCTTCATGCTGACCTCGGCCGGTGACATCTTCTTTCCCCGCGCGCAAGGCATCCTCGATGCAGTGTCCGGCGCAACGGCGGCGCTGAGCGGGGCTGAGCAGGCGCCGCAGATGACCCTCCGAGTGGCGGCGATCGAGGATCTGGACTGGCGCGTGATGCCCGCTTGGCTGGCGGCCCCGTCGCCCGAACTGTCGAACTGCCGGTTCGCGCTGCGGAGCGGGGCAAGCCACGAGAACCACACCGCGCTTGCTGACCGGTCGGCCGATTTGATCGTCGCCGTAGATGCGGTCGAGCCGGTGGAGTGGGTGGAGACGCATCCCCTGCTGGTCGATCCGTTCATTTTGGTCACCGCGGCCGAGCTGCCTGCAACCCTCGCTGGTCTGGCAGAGCGCCCGATGGTTCGCTACGCGCGGGAGCAGCTTTTGGCCCGGCAGATCGAGGCCCAGTTGCGCCGCACCGGCGGGGCGCCGCCGATGGCTGTCGAGGTCGGGACCAACCAAGCGCTGTTGTCGATGGTGGCGGGTCTGCGGGGATGGGCGGTAACGACGGCACAGGCGTTCCTCGGCACGCCCGGGCTCTCCGACCGCGTCGTCACGGCGCCGGTGCCGATGCCGGCCTTTGCCCGCGGGCTCTCTCTCTACGCTCGGCGGGGGGCGTTCGGCGACCTGCCCGAGCGTTGCGCCGCCGATCTGCGCCGCGTCCTGGAGGTGGAGGTAATCGACCGTGGGCGTGAGGTTCTGCCCTTCCTCGGCGATGCCCTGCGACTTGCATCGGAATAAGCGAAGCTAAGCATCGGAAGACCGGGTGCCCATGGCTAGACCATTGACCCTCCGCCCTTGCCGACGCTCTCTGATGGAAAGCGGGAGGGCGAGATGCGCACAGTGGCGGATGTGGTGGTGATCGGCGGCGGGATCGGCGGCTGCGCGGCGCTCTATCACCTGACGCAGGAGGGGATCACCAATTGCGTGCTGGTGGAGAGGGACGAGCTGACCTCCGGCACCACCTGGCATTCGGCGGCGCAGGTTACCAATTTCGGGCCGAACCAGACGATGGTGGGGCTGAAGACCCATTCGATCCGCCTCTACAAGGACCTGTCCGACGACCCCGACTATCCGATCAACTACCACCACGGGACCGGCGGGCTGCGTCTCGCCTCGACCCAGGATCACCTGGACGGCTATCACCACTTCGCTTCCATGGCGCGTGGGATGGGCGTGGAGTTCGAGGTGATCGACCCGCAGGAATGCGGCAGGCGCCACCCGCTGATGGCGACCGATGGTCTGCTAGGCGCGCTGTGGGATCCCCTCGACGGCGATATCGACCCCGCGCAGCTCTGCCAGGCGCTGGCCCGGCGGGCGCGCAAGGCGGGGGCGGAGGTGCAGCGCTTTAACCCGGTCGAGGCGCTGACCCAGCGGACCGACGGCACCTGGACCGTTCACACTCGCAATGGCGCCATCCATGCCGAGAAGATCGTCAATGCCGGCGGCTATCGCTGCAACGAGGTCGGCGCGATGATGGGCGTCGAGCTGCCTGTCGCGTCGATGGAGCACCAGTACATGGTGACAGAGACGCTGCCGGAGATCGAGGCGCTCGGCGATCTACGCGTGCCGCTGATCCGCTGCCCTGCCGATGACTTCTACCAACGCGCCGAGAAGCAGGGCCTGCTGATCGGCTTCTATGAGCAGGACTGCAAGACCTGGGGCCTGGGCGGGATCGACCCGAACTTCACCATGGATCTTTGCCCCGACGATCTCGATCGCGTCACGGACGTGATGGAGGGTGCGATCCGGCGCCTGCCCTGCCTGGAGACGGCCGGGATCAAATCGGTGGTCAACGGCCCGATCACCTACACGCCCGACGGGCTGCCGCTGGTAGGCAAGATCCCCGGCAAGCGCAATGCCTACTGCATCACCGGGCTGCGCGCAGGCCTCGGCGAGGGGGGCGGGCATGGTTGGCTGTTGGCGCAGATCATCGCCCATGGCGAGGCATGCTACGACACCTGGTGCCTCGACCCGCGGCGGTTCACCTCACATGCCACGGAGGACTTCACCGCGCTGAAGGCCGTGGAGGACTATCAGAACGAGTTCCGGTTCCACATGCCCCATGAGCATCGCCCGGCGGGAAGGGGCGCGAAGACCACGCCCCTGACCGACCGGCTGGCGGCTTTGGGGGCGGAGTTCGGGCCCGTGAACGGCTGGGAACGGGCACAGCTCTTCCAGCCGGAGGGGTTCGAGGAGGCGCTGAGCTTCCGCTTCTCGAACGCCGAGGCTTTCGTGCGCGAGGAGGTTCTAGCGGTCCAAAACGCCGTCGGCATTGCGGAGGTGAACGGGTTTACCCGCTACCGGATCACCGGCGAGGGCGCGCATGACTGGCTCGACGGGATCTTCTGCAGCCCCGTGCCGCGGGGAGAGGGGAAGGTCGGCCTCGGCTATTTCCTAAACGGTCAGGGCGGCGTGAAGGGGGAGGCGACGCTGGTCACCCTGGGCGAGGAGATCTGGTGGGGCTCGGCCGCCGCGGCCGAGTGGCATGACCGCGACTGGCTGACGGAGCGCGCGCCCGAGGGGGTGCGGATCGAGAACCTGACCGCGAGCCACGATATCCTGGTTCTGGCCGGGCCGAGGGCCGAGGCGGTGTTGGCAAAGGCCGCGCCCCGGACGGAATGGGCAGCTTTCCCATGGCTGACCGCCCGGCGGGTGCAGATCGGTCCGGTATCGCTGGTGGCGATGGCAGTCAGCTTCTCGGGCGAGCGGGCCTGGGAGCTGCATGTGCCGATGGAGCAGGTGCGCCAGGTCTTCGACCGGCTGTGGGAGGCGGGGCAGGCCCATGGCATCCGACCCTTCGGTGCTCGCGCGGTGGAGGCGATGCGGATCGAGAAGGGATACCGTCATTGGAAGGCCGATCTGATCACCGAGTTCGATCCTTTTGAGAGCGGGCTTGCCCGGTTCGTCGCAAAGGGGAAGGACTTCGTGGGGAAGGCGGGGTTGCAACTCACCCCGCGCCGCCGCTTCGTTTCCCTGGTGTTGGAGAGTGAAGGCGCCCCCGCCCATCCCGGCGACAGCCTGCTGGCCGACGGCCGGGTGGTTGGCACGGTGACCTCCGCCGCCTATGGTCACCGGGTGGGGGAAAACCTGGCGATGGCCTTTGTAGACCCGGCCTGGGCGGAGATCGGTACCGCGCTTTCGGTCGAGATGCTGGGCGCCGCTGTGCCTGCCGAGGTTGTGCCGCCCTGCCGCTACGATCCGGAAA
Source organism: Pseudomonadota bacterium (assembly GCA_039513195.1). Classification (GTDB taxonomy): domain Bacteria; phylum Pseudomonadota; class Alphaproteobacteria; order Rhodobacterales; family Rhodobacteraceae; genus Thermohalobaculum. Next base: position 18,085 of record JBCCRM010000036.1, read on the forward strand.
ACCTGTTGCCACGGGGCCAGGCGCGCCGCGTCGCCGCGGCAAAGATGGGTGGGGGCGCAAAGCGCGCCCCCGACAGGGTCAGTCGTCGTCTCGATAGCGTGGCCGGACAATAACCACGTTTTGGCGGCGGTGGAACCGCCGGGGCTCGTAACGCCGGGCAATCCGCCGTTCCGTGCGGCGCTCGATCCGGCCGACCTCGTATTGCAGCGCGTCGATCCGCCGGTCGGCGATGCGCGCGCGGCGCCCGCCCCGGTCCTCGACCCGACGCTCCAGCCGCGAGAGGCGGCGCTGCAAGCGGTCGGCCTCGTAAAGCCGGCGCCCGGGGTTGCGAATATCGTAGAGATTGTCGACCCGCTGCTCGATCCGGTCGACCTTGCGGAGCGCTTTGCGCCCAGACCCGGCCTCGGCCGCCACTGGCACCGCTAAGACGCCGATGCCGAGCATCAAAGCGGTGATGCCGCGCAGAAAAGAGGGTGCAGTCATCCTCTGCCTCCATCTGTTTTCAGTGCGCCTTGTACGCGGCGGATCCGCGGAACCGGCGAAGGTCTGGCATCTGGCCGCGTCTTAGCAATCGCGGGTTGAAGCGTTGCGCTTGGGGTTGCGTTGCAGCGCCCGCAGATGGGGGCGGTTCGGGCGCGCCCCAGGCTATCGCCCTGTTGGGCAGAGCCCCATGCGAACTGATCGGACCCGACCCTTGTTTTGACGCTGACCCGGAATCGCCCGTCGGTCTGGGCTCAGGCAGTCGGCGCGCCGCCAAAGCCCCGCAGAGCCCCCATCACCAGCGATCCGGCCTTCGGCGCGGCGCGGCTGCTGAACGGCAGTGGGCGGCACACTTCGATGGCGGCGGCACCGACCCTTGCGGTCAGGGCGGCGTTTAGGGCGGCCTCGCCGGCCCGGCGGGAGACCGTGCCGAGCACCCCACCGCCCACCAGCGGACCGAGCAGGTCGTCGGTCGCGGCAACCGCGCCGGTGGCGATCATATGCGTGGCCACCGCGCGCAGGAGCCGGAGGGACCCGAACCAGCCTGCGCGGCCGCCATAGATCTCGGCGATCCGGCGGACCATCCGGACATTCCGATACAATACAAGCGCGATGTCGAGCACTGCCATCGGGATCAGTGCGGTGGCCGCCGCCACGTCGCGAGAGGCACGGGCGACCGCGCCCTCCGCCGAGCGGTCAAGCGGGGTCATCAAGGTCTGCTCTGCCAAGGCGAGGCGGTCCTTCGGGTCTGGGGTGTCGCCCTCAGCCTCCTTTAGTTCCGTTAGGCTCAGCTCCAGATCGGGGCGGCCGGCATAGAGCCCGTTGAGCGCAGCGAGGGTCTGGCGTGCCGCCGCGCTGTCCCCGTCCAGGGCATTGGCCGCGGTGCTGCGCACCCGCTCGATCCGGCCGAGCCGCGCGAGGGCCGCAAGCTCCCGCCCGACACCGATCACGGCGGCGAGGATCAAGACGCCCAAGCAACCGAGGGCGATCCAGCCCAGGATGCCGCTCTGCGCGAAGAGGCTGGTCACGAACCGCTCCGCCATCAGGCCTAGGGCTATGGTCAGAAGCAGCCCTGCCGCGGCCCAGGCAAGCCGCCCGATCATCGACCTCCGGCGCCGTGAGCCAAAACTCGCCATTGCCCGCATGGCCTCGGGCGCCGCGCCGGGGTCGGGCACCGGCGGTGCCTCGGACGGGGTCGGCGCCTCCGGCAGGGCGGTCTCTTCCAGATCGATGATCAGCGGGCCGCGCCGGCGATTGTTGGTCATAATGTCACCTGAGCTTGTCCCCGATCAGAAAGTCCAGCGCTGTGTCGAGACGGATATGGGGCGGCGCCTTGCCATTGTTCTTGCGCCAGCGCGGCGGGGCGAAGCGGACGGCAGCATATTCCGCATCGGGCCAGTCCGGCGGCGCGCTTCCCGGGGCGGCGGTCTGTGCCTCTGCCAGCACAGCGGCAACGTCCCGCGGCAGGGCGCCGGGATAGAGGGCGACCTCCTTCCGGTCGTCCAGCCGCGGGCCGCGGACCAGGCGGATCGTCTCGCCGTTTTGCTGAATTTCCTGCTCGGCCGTCGCGCGGATGGCGGAGAGCGCCATGGCGCGGGTTTCGGTGCCGCTCCACTCCGCGCGGCGCGCAGCCTCCGCCAGCATGCCCTCGATCAGACCGATCAACTCCGGGTGCTGTTCGTGATGCAGATGGTCGGCCTTCGACGCGGCGAACAGCAGGCGGTCGATCTTTCGGCCCCCGAGCAGGCGGTCGAGCCAACTCGACTGGCCGTGGCGAAAAGCGCCAAGCGTCTCCGCCATGGTCGCGGTCAGATCGCCGAGCGCCCGCGGGCCCATGGAGAGCGCCGCGAGGGCGTCGATCAGCACCACCTGCCGGTCGAGCCGGGCGAAATGGTTGCGGAAGAAGGGTTTGACCACCACGCGTTTATAGGCGTCGAACCTCTCCCGCATCTGGGCATAGAGCGCATTGCGGCGATGCCGGCCGGGGTTGGGCAGCGGCACAAAGGTAAGCGCGGGCGATCCGTCGAGTTCCCCGGGCAGAAGGAACCGCCCCGGGGCCAGCGACGAGAGCCCCGCCCGCCGGCAGGCGCCCAGATAGCCGCGATAGGCGGTGGCGAGCCCATCCGCGGTGACCTCGTCATGCTCGGCCTTAGGGTCAGCGGCGTCTAGGGACCTGTGCCAGATCTCTGCATGGGGCGCGCGGGCATCGCTGCGGGCCGTGGCGAGCGCGGCTTCCGCCCAAGTTTCATAGTCTTGTTCAATCAGCGGCAGGTCCAGCAACCACTCGCCCGGATAGTCGACGATGTCGAGATGCAGGACCGACGGCCCGAACAGGCCCATGATGCCAGCAGGCCGATAGCGCAGCGAGATCCGCAATTGGCTGACCGAGCGGGTCGATTCCGGCCAGGCGGGCGGGTCGCCATCCAGCACCGAGAGATGGGTCTCGTAGGCGAAGCGCGGCATTTCCGGGTCCGGTTGCGGGCGGAGCATCGCCGCCTCGATCCGTCCCTCGGCCGCGGCCTTCAGCAGTCGCATACGGGAGCGGTCGAGGAGGCTCGCCACCAGGCCGGTGATAAACACCGTTTTGCCGGCGCCGGACAGTCCGGTGATACCGAGGCGCAGGGTTGGCTCGAACAGCGCGTTCGCCTCGGCCCGCGCGCTGTCAATCCGGTCGAAGAGCCCGTCGGCCCAATCCGCAACGCCCAAGATTACGCCCTCGCCTAGCCCTCAGTCCGCGGCGGCCGGAGCGCTGCGGTCGGTCTCTCCCCCGCTCGTCTATAGGCAGAGGGGCTGGCCGGCGAAAGCCCCTGACGCTTGCAAGACGGTGGTAAATGGCGCATCTCCCGCCCCCGATGCCGCGCTTTAAGCTCACTCTCGAATATCACGGCCAAGGCTTTGTCGGCTGGCAGCGGCAGGCGGCCGGGCTGTCAGTTCAGGGCGCGGTCGAGGCGGCAATCCGCGCGCTGGAGCCGGACGCGCCGGGCATCACCGGTGCCGGCCGCACCGATGCGGGGGTGCATGCCACCGGGCAGGTTGCGCATTGCGATCTGGCGCGGGACTGGGACCCATTTCGCCTGGCCGAGGCGTTGAATGCCCAGCTGCGCCCCAATGCGGTGGCGGTTCTGGCAGCGGAACCGGTTTCGGACGCGTTTCACGCCCGCTTCTCGGCCACCTATCGCCGATACACCTACCGGATCGCGAACCGTCGTGCCCGCTTGGCGCTGGAGGCAGGGTTCGCCTGGCATGTTCAGGTGCCGCTGGATCTGGACGCCATGCAGGCGGGCGCGGATCTGTTGGTGGGTCGGCACGACTTCACCACCTTTCGCTCCGCCCAGTGCCAAGCGGCCTCTCCAGTAAAGACGTTGGATGCATTCCGGGTCGAGCGGCAGGGGGACATGGTGCTTTGCCATCTCGGCGCGCGAAGCTTTCTGCACAACCAGGTACGCTCGCTCGTCGGCACGTTGGAGCGGGTGGGCGCGGGGCGTTGGCCGGTCGCGCGGGTCGCCGAGGCGTTGGCCGCCCGGGACCGCTCGGCCTGCGGGCCAGTAGCGCCGCCTGAGGGCCTATACCTGACCGAGGTGATCTATGGGGTGCAATCCGAGGATTGAAAAGGAGACGCCGGCCGCTGCGGGTGCAACGGCCGGCGCCGGATTCTTGCGGGGGGCGCCCAGATCGGGCGCGCCTGGTCCGTCAGACGATCAGATCGCCCTGCTGGAACTCGTTCTCGTTGATGCCGATCAGATACATCCGGGCACCGTCGTCGCCCATCAGCATCAGGCCGCCGGGGCGCTCGATCGCCCGGAAATTGCCGATACCGGTGATCTCGATGCTGTCGATGCCGACCTGGAAGTCGACGACCCGGTCAACCCCGCCATTGGTCTCCATGACGAAGGTGTCCGCACCGCCGCCGCCGACCATGACATCGATGCCCGCGCCGCCTTCAAACCGGTCGTTGCCCGTCTGTCCGCGCATCACGTCGTTGCCGTCGCCGCCATTCAGCAGGTCGTCATCCGCGCCGCCGACCAATATGTCCCGATCGGCACCGCCGTAGAGACTGTCATTGCCGCTCTGACCGACCAAGATGTCGACGCCAGCTTGGCCCTCCATCACATCGTCGCCGGTGCCGCCGATGAGACGGTCGTTGCCGGCACCGCCTTGCATCATGTCGTCGCCGTCTTGGCCGAGCAGGCGGTCTCTGCCGTCGCCGCCATACATGTTGTCGTTACCCTGCAGACCCTTGAGGATGTCGTTGCCGACATCGCCGCGCAGCATGTCGACGCCGCTGCCGCCGACCAGCAGGTCGTTGCCCTCTTGACCGATCAGGTTATCGATGCCGCCGCGACCGAAGATGCTGTCATTGCCTTCCAGCCCGACAATCATCTCGTTGTCTTCGCTGCCGAGGATCCGCTCGCTTTGGGCCGTACCCCGCATCACGGTCTGTTCGACTTCCGGCGTAGGCTCGTCCGGGGTGGTGACCGTCTCCGCATCCGCCGGTTGGTTACCGTTGCCGGCGACCGTCGGGTTGTAGTTGAGGTTGGTCAGGTTCCCTTCGGCGGCAAGGGTGAACACTTCGACCGAGGCGAGCGCCCGGCTGTAGAGCGAGATGTCCTCGATCCGACCGTTGAAGTGGTCCTTCAGATTGTTGCTGGTGCCCGACTGGCGCGAGGTGGTGGAGGCACCGACAACGAAGCTCTCGGTGTTGCCCTTCATGCCCTCCACGAAGCTCTCTGGCAGGTCGTCCTCGCTGTCCTCGAGCACGCCATCGACATAAAGCGAGATGGTGTCGCCCTCGAAGGTGAAAGCCACGTGGTGCTCGTCACCCGCCTCGATGTCGACATTCGCCCGCAACTCGACCGACTGGCTGGTGCTCTGGAAGCGGGCCTTGATGTCGCCGCCGCCGTCGAGGTGGATATGCATATGCCCACCGGTCTCGAAGCCCGAGGCGTCCTTAGAGATCAGCGCCTGGTTGCCATTGACCTCGTCCGCAGTGAACGAGAAGGCATAGGTGCCGCTGTCCCGCGCCATGGCGGGGCGATGCGGAATCTCCAGGAAGTCGTCCTGGCCGTCGAAATTGCGACCGGCGATGCTGAGCAGCTCGCGCGGGGCCTCCAGACCCTCCGGCACACCGGTCGACAGCTGCACGTCCGCCGCGAAGTCATTTTCGGTGTAAAGGTGCGGATTGTCCATAATCGCGCCTTTGTTGCCGTTCTCGTCGCGGGTGTCGTAGCCGTAGACCCGCTCGCCATCGATGATGGTCACCTTGGTCTCGCCGGTCGGGGCGACAGCTTCCTGAAGCTGGTCGACCGTAGCGACGACACCATGCGTCACGCCTGCATCGACGATCAGGTCGTCCTCGTCCACCAGATCGCCATGGACGATGATCTGGCCTATGAGGTCCTCGTCATGGGCGCCGCCATTGTTGCCCTGCTGCGAGTAGACCGTGATGATCGAGACCACTTTGTCGAGGCTGCCGTCACCGTCGCTGTCGATCATCTGGTGGCGCACATTCGGCTCCACCGTGTGACCGATAATTGCGATGGTGTCTTCCTCGGCGTTGTAGTCGGCAATCACATCGATGCCGAAGCTGTCGACCCAGTGATCATGCAGCTCGTCGTTTTCGCCAGCGACCCCCGCCCAGTCGATGGTGCGGTCGTCGTTGACATGCTCCATGATGATGTCGCGCTTGGCGTTGATGCCCGGGTTGAACAGGAAGGTATCCCGGCCCTGGCCGCCGACGAGGATGTCGTCCGCCACCAACGTCTGGTCTTCCCAGCCGTAAAGCTTCTGACGCTTCATGTTGACTTCGCCATCCGGGTCCGGACGGCTGGGGTCGCCGATCGCTAGCTGGCCGATCCGCTGTTCGCCGGCATCCGAGCGGCTGACGAGCACGTCTGCGCCCGAACCGCCGACCAGGACGTCGGAGCCGCGGCCGCCGATAAGGACGTCGGCATCCGCGCCGCCATTCAGGGAGTCATCGCCATAGCCGCCGATGATGCTGTCTGCCCCGGCACCGCCGTAGAGGATGTCGTCGCCGCCGCCGCCGGCAACGGTGTCGAAGCCTGCACCGCCACTGATCTGATCATCGAAGTTGTCGATCTCGTAGGTGCCAGACGGGTTGGTGAGCGCGTCGCCCGGCCCGTTGAGGAAGAGCTCCAGCACCTCCTCTTGGGTCAGGGAATTGCCATGGCCGGAGCCACAGAAGCAGAGCGGACCACCATTGGCCCCGCAGGTGCCCACGACCCCTTCGTCACTGTCGCCGCCATTGCCGAGCGAGAAGCCACCCCAGAGGCCGAAGTCAGCGACCGCGCCGGTAAACGCATCATCCAGCTCGTCATTGTCCGTTGCGAAGGCACCGGCCGTGCCATTCACCTCGGTCTGCGACGTGTCGGCGCCGATAACCCACGGCTCGTCGTTGTTGATGAGATAGGCTTCCTTGTAATAGCCCGGCACATCGACATTGCCTTCGTCGCGGGTCCAGCCGAAATCCGGAACCTTCACACCGTCGACATAGACGGTGAGCCCTTCGCTGTCGAAGCCGACCGCGATATGCGCCCACTCGCCTTCCTCGAAATAGGAGGCGGAGGAGGTCCAGGACTTGTTGCCGCCGGCATCGCCTTCCGAGAAGCGGATGGTGATGCGGCCGTCGTCGTCATGGCCCAGCTTGAAGTGACCGCCTTCGCCCTGCCCTTTCGCATCCTTCGACAGGATTATGGCGTCGTCGGACAGATCGTCCGGGCGGACCCAGAGGGCAATGGTGCCTTGGGCGACCTGGAACAACTGGTCGTTTTTGATGAAGGCGAAGTCGTCGTCGCCGTCGAAGAGCAGCGCCGAATTCGGGCGGCCGGTCGGGCCGTCGGTCATGTTCGGGTTGCTCTGGATGACCGCGGCGTTGTCGACCAACTCATACGCGGTCGCGTCCGGACCGTCGCGCTCGTTATCGAAGGTACCGCCATTGCCCGGCTGGTCGAAGCGCCAGAAGCTGATCGCCCCCGGCAGGCCGGCTGCGTCCTCTTCCTGGATCCCGGTCAGCACGTCGTTGCCGGCCGTCCCCTGGATTTGCTGGCCCGTCGCCGATGGCGCGGTGCCGAGCTGGTCCAAACCACGGCTGGTGTCCGGCGGCGGCGCCTTGGTCGGATCGGCCCATTCGATGGCCGCCGAGTTCTTGTATTTGTTGTCGATGAACCGCTCGGGCGAGTTGATGATCGCACCATCCTGGCCATTCGCGGTGCGGGTGTCATAGCCGCGCACGGTCTGGCCGCCGATGGTGCTGGTCTTCGGGGTGCCGGTTGGGTAGAGCGCCTCGGCCACCTCGTCCCAGGTCTCCACGATGCCGTGGAACACACCCGCATCGGTCTCGATGTCGTCCTCGGTGACCCTGTCGCCGTGCACGATCACCTGGCCCAGAAGGTCCTGGGTATGGGCACCGCCGCCGCCATGCTGCTGCGAGATGACGGTAATGATGCTCTCTTCATCGCCATCGCCATCGGTGTCGCGATACTCGATATCGCGGACGGTGGCCGTATGGCCGATGATAGCGATGTTGTCTTCTTCTTTGTTGTAGTCGGTGATGGTGTCGATACCAAAGCTGTCGACCCAGTGGTCGTGCAACTCATCGTTCTCACCGGCCACGCCCTGCCAGTTGATCGTGCCGTCCGAGCGGACATGCTTGCGGATGATGTCCTCTTTGGCGTTCAGCAGAGCGGTGATCACGAAGGTGTCGTTTCCCTCGCCGCCAGACAGGAAGTCGTCGGCCTCAAACTCCTGATTTTCATAGCCTTTCAGCTTCTGACGGCCGTTGTTGACCTCGTTGTCGGGGTCACCGCGGGTCGGCTGGCCGATGGCCAACTGGCCGATGCGCTGCTCGCCCGCGTCGGAGCGCGAAATCAAGGTGTCATCGCCCTCGCCGCCGATCAGGGCGTCGCTGCCGCGGCCGCCATCCAAGACGTCGTCGCCGGCGCCGCCACGCAGCAGGTCGTCGCCGTAGCCGCCTTCGAGTAGGTCGTTGCCGGCAAACCCATTGACGACGTCGTCGCCGCCATTGCCTTTGAGGTTTTCGTTCTGGGCCGAGCCGCGGATCGTTTCGGCGCCGCCGAGCGAGGCCTCGCCGAGGAACTTGCTCGGGTGATAGCGCGCGACCGGCACGGTGACGCCGCCAGCAGCGTTCGTGGTGAAGTCGGCCGGGGTCTTGTAGAACGCGCTCTGATCGACCGGTAGGCCGTCAATCTCGAAGGACAGCGACTGGTTGCCGAAACCGTCGTAGTAGAGGAGATCGATCTTATAGAGGCCGCCGTCGAAATCGGCCTTGATCGTGGTCGGCTCGTCGGGGCGCGAATTGTTGTGCGACGAAACCACCTGGCCGCCCAGCGACAGCCGGAAGCCGTCGTCAGATCGCACCGTGATTTCGTGCTCGCCTTCGGGAATGAACACATAGCCGGAGAAATCGAAGGCGATGGTGTCCATCGCAATCGCCTCGGCATTGGCGTTCAGACTGTCGGCGTCTTCGCCAAGGAAATCGGCGAGAGTGCTGTTGTTTCCGGAACGGAAGAAGAGATCGGTCGCCTCGAAGGTGTAGCGATCGCCAGCGCCCTCTGCGAGCACCGTGTCAACCGAGCTGATCGAGTTGATGAAGTTCGAGTCATAGATCTGCCCAACGAGACCCGTGCCTTGGGTGGGCACACGTTGGATCGCGCTCAGGGGGACCGTCGGATCCGGAGCTGCCACCGTCGTCACTTCGTCCATCTCTCGTTCTCCTCTGCCGCCGTCGCAGTGACGGCCTCCCGCATATCAACGCCCGCGGCCCTACAACGCGAAGTTGTGTCTCGACGAAGAGATACAATTTTCATGGTGTTCGTAAGAGTAACCGGACGGTTTCTGCGCTTGTCAGCTGTATTTACTCAACCTTCGAGCGATCGACGAACACACACATCTTTGCACCACTTGCCGATTAGGGCATGGCGCCGTGTTATGATCAGACTATGGCGGTTGTGTGCCGGGATCCTGCCACGATATGGTCACAATTCGGGACCGGAGCCGGAGAGGGGACCAGCCCTTGCAGACTGAGCAGCAACCCAGGCGCGTGCCTGCTTTGCGCCTACGCACGCGCGCGGAGTTACTGGCCGACAATGCGGTGCATGTGACCGGCGTCTCTGCGGCGCTTTTGGCCGTGCCGACCATGATCTTTCTGGCCGTGCTTTGGCATAGTGATGCATCGGTTGTCGTAGCCGCGGCCATATACGGCCTCAGCATGCTCGCGATGTTCGCCTGTTCGGCGTGTTATCACATGATACCCTCCACCGAGTGGAAGGATGCACTGCGCCGTCTGGACCATGCCGCGATTTACATAAAGATTGCCGGCACCTATACGCCCTTTGCCGTGCTTTTGGGGGGTGAGACGACGGCAGCCATCCTGATCGGCATTTGGACCGCCGCTGTGATCGGATTATGCGTTAAAGTTGCGGCGCCGGACCGGTTTCAATGGATCGGCTTGGGGCTCTATTTGGCGATGGGATGGGCGGCAATCGTCGTTGGTGGGCCGATGATCGACGGCGCCTCGGCCGCCGGTTTCTGGCTTATGCTGACCGGTGGGGTGCTCTATACGGTGGGGGTCCCGTTCCACCTTTGGGATAGCTTACCGTTTCAAAATGCTATCTGGCACGCCCTGGTTTTGGCCGCGAGTTTTGTGTTTTACGCCGCCGTGCTGGTCGAAGTTTGGGAGCACACCAAAACGCTTTGAGAGGCCGGATACACGAGTGCGGAGAGCCAATCGGCAAACTTGCAACCCTTTGGGGCAAAAATTCCGACCATTGGCCGAATCACTTTTTGCCTCATTCCTCGGTTTTCTCGGACTCGTTGAACAAAATCCGGGCAGCATCGCCTTCTAGGTCACTGTATTGCCCTGCTCGCAGCGCCCATATGAACGCCGCAAGGCCAAGCCCGCCCAGAAACAGCGCTACCGGGATCAGGATCAACAGCACAGTCATGACGTGAACCTTACGCGTAGAGCATTCAAGGTGACGACGATGGAGGAGCCGGACATTGCCAGCGCCGCGACGAGCGGGGTGATAAGCCCGGCCAGCGCCGCCGGGATCGCCACAGCGTTGTAGAGCGCGGCGAGGGCGAAGTTCTCCATCGCGCGCTTTCGGCTCGACCGGGCGGTGGCGATGGCCTCAGCCACGGGGGCCAGGCGCGCGCCGGTAAAGACGAGGCCGGCAGCGGCGCGGCTGACATCCGCGGCGGCGACCGGCGACATCGAGGCGTCTGCCGCGGCGAGCGAGGGCGCATCGTTGATCCCGTCGCCCACCATCAGGACCCGGCGGCCTTGGCGGGACAACGCCTCCAATGCGCGCATCTTCTGCCCAGGTGTCATGCGGGCGCGAGCCTCGTCGATCCGGGCTAGATCGGCGATCCGCCGGACCGGCGCCTCGGCATCGCCGGAGAAAACCGCGAGGGTCAGACCCATGCCGCGCAAGGCTGCGCAGGTCTCGGAGAGATCCTCCCGCGGGCGATCCTCGAAGGAAAATCGGCTGATCGCGCCGTCGGGGCCAAGCAGGCAGACGCAGGCCTCACCCCGGTCGGGCGCGTCAATCCAGTCGGGATGCCCGAGCCGTACCTCCACCCCGCGGAAGCTGCCGCTGATCCCCTGACCCGGATGCTCTCGCCGGCCGGCGACTTCGACGGCAGCGATCCCGCGGGCGCGGATCGCCGCCGCCAGCGCCTGAGAGAGCGGGTGCCGCGAGCCCTCGGCCAAGGCGAGGGCGAGCGCCCAGGCCCGCGGATCCTCCGGCCCTTCGACCAACACCGGTTGACCATCCGTCAGGGTCCCGGTCTTGTCGAAAACCACGGTGTCGATCCGGGCCAACCGCTCCAAAACGCTGCCATCCTTAAGGAAAATGCCCTTTCGGAACAGCCGCCCGCTGGCCACCGCATGGACCGCCGGCACCGCGAGGCCGAGCGCGCAGGGGCAGGTGATGATCAGCACCGCCGTTGCCGTGGTCAGCGCCAGATGCCAGTCGCCGGTCGCCCAGGCCCAGCCGATGAACGCCGCGAGCGCGATCAGATGCACGCCCGGCGCGTAGATGCGGGCCGCCTGATCGGCCCAACGGTCATAGCGCCCGCGCCCCTGTTCCGCCGCCGCGATCATCCGCGCGATATCGGCGAGGAAGGTGTCCTCTACCGTAGCGGTCACCGTCACCGTCAGCGGGCCGGAAAGGTTGAGCATCCCTGCTAGCACATCTCCGCCGGGGCCAGTGGGTTCCGGCACTGTCTCTCCGGTTAGGAGCGAGCGGTCGAGATCCGAGCGGCCGTCGCGCACCGTGCCATCGGCAGGCAACCTCTCGCCGGCCGCGACCTCGATCACATCGCCGATGGCGAGCGTCTCGACAGGCACGGCCTTTCGCGTGCCGTCAGCGGTCAGCAGCGAGGCCGACCGGGCGCTGAGCGAGGCCAATTCCGCCGCGGCGGAGCGGGCGAGCGCCCGGCTGCGATGGTCGAGGTAGCGGCCGATCAGCAGGAAAAAGACGAGCGAGATCCCCGCGTCGAAATAGGCATGCGCGCCGGATTGCGCCGTCTCGTAGAGCGAGGTGCCCGCCGCTAGGATAACCGCGAGCGAGATCGGCACATCCATGTTCAGCCGCCCCGCCGTGAGCGCCGCCTTGGCGGAGCGGAAGAACGGCACGCCCGCATAGGCGATGGCAGGCAGGGCGATCAGCCCCGACACCCAATGCATAAGGTCTCTCGTCGCCCCTTCTGCCCCCGACCAAACGGAGACGGAGAGCAGCATCACATTCATCGCCGCAAAGCCCGCGACACCCAGGCGGGCCAGCAGATCGCGCCCGGCGCGGTCATGGCCGATCGCAGCCAGCGCTTTAGTGTCGACCGGGCGCGCCGGATAGCCCAGCGCGCTGAGCCGTGCCACCAGATCGTCGGTGCTGACTTGCCCGGCTTGATACTCGATCCGCACGCGGCGTTGCGTAAGGTTCACACGGGCCCGCAGAATACCGGGATGGTTGGACAGGAACTCCTCGATCCTGCGCATGCAGCCGGCGCAGTGGATGTCGGGCACCATGAAGTCCGCCACCGTGGGCGGCGCCGGGTCAGCCGGCGCAGTCGGTGTCCCATCCACCCTGGCGCCATCCGCCGCCATCAGGGGTGGCCCCTCGTGTAGAAGACGCTTTCCGCACGGAAACTGCGACCCTCGGCATCGACGGCACGGAGCGCGACGCGCCACTGCCCCGCCGCCAGTGGGACGGGCGCGAAGTATCCGGCAGCGGCTTCCCGCAGGGCGATCTCGCGGTCCTCGACATCGGTCGCCGGCAAGCCCACTGTCGCCTGGACGGCCAGACCCGGCACCGGCGCCCCACTCTCGTCGGTAAGACGGACGGTGAGGATCCCGTCCTCGTAGTCCGACCCGACCTGCCAGCCGAGCGCCCTTTGCGTTGCGGTCAAACGGTTCCAGTGCTGGCTGGCGACATAGGAATTCTTGACGACGAGGCCGGGAAAGCTGCCGGTGGCGGAGAACAGCATCGTCATATTGGCGCCGATGATCACGGCAAAGGCGGACAGGGCGATGGCCAGCACATGCCAGCCCTTCAACTCGCGTGGTGCAGTGTTCATTGCTCAGGACCCATGAAATGCGTGTCGTAGGAGGTTCTGTCCCGGGTGTTCAGATTCTCGGCCCAGATCTGCACCTCGAACCGCTCCGGCATGTTGAACCAGGGCACGGTGGTGAGGAACAGCCGCAGCTTTGCGGTCTCGTCCGCAGGCACGGTGACGGTGAGCCCGTCGATCCCTTGCAGATCCGGTTGCATGTAGTAGCCGCCGGTGACCGATAGCTGGAAGGGCGCGGGCTCGCCGCTCATGTTTTTGATGCGGAGGGTATAGGCGTTGCGGATCCGCCCGTCCGACAGCGTGATGAAGGTCGGATTGCGTTCCGGCTCCACCCCCAGATCGATGTCTTGGCGCATGAAGAGGGCCACCAGCATGGTCAGACCGATCAGCGACCAGAGCAGGAAATAGATCCCTGTCCGCAATCGGATGATCCGCCGCCACACCGGGACCGGTTTGCCGCCCGCCCTTTCGTTCCCTTCGTCGGCAAGGGTGCAGTAGTCGATCAGACCGCGGGGCTTGCCGATCTTGCGCATGATGTCGTCGCAGGCATCGATGCAGAGGGCACAGGTGATGCAACCGATCTGCTGGCCCTCGCGGATATCGACGCCGGTGGGGCAGACCGCGACACAAGCGTTGCAGTCGATGCAATCGCCGAGCTGATCGGCGGTCGTGGATTTGCGATGCTTGCCGCGCGGCTCGCCGCGCCAATCCTTATAGGTCACCAGCAGCGAGTTCTCGTCCAGCATCGCGCCCTGGATCCGCGGCCACGGGCACATATAGATGCACACCTGCTCCCGCAGGAAACCGCCGAGGACGAAGGTCGTCGCGGTCAGGATGGCGACGGTGGCATAGGCGATGTAATGGGCCTGGCCGGTGAAGAGCGCCGCGAAAAGGGTCGGCGCATCGTCGAAATAGAAGACCCAGGCGCCGCCGGTCGCCACCGCGATGAGCAGCCAGATCCCCCATTTCAGCGCGCGCCGCCGGAGCTTATAGCTGTCCCAGCGCCGCTTCAGCAGCCGGAACTGCGCGTTGCGGTCGCCATCCACCCAACGCTCGATATGTTGGTAGAGATCGACCCAGACGGTCTGCGGGCAGGCATAGCCGCACCAGACCCGGCCGAGCACCGACGTGAACAAGAATAAGCCGAGGCCGGCCATAATCAGCAGGCCGCCGACATAGTAAAACTCCTGTGGCCAGATCTCGATCCAGAAAAAGAAGAACCGGCGATTGCCGAGATCGACCAGAACCGCCTGGTTTGGCATGTAGGGTCCGCGATCCCAGCGGAGCCAAGGTGTGAGGTAATATACAGCCAGACAGAGCCCCATGATCCACCACTTCAGCCGGCGGAAAACACCGCTTACGGCTTTTGGGAAGACCGGCTCGCGCGCAGCATAGAGGCTTTGTGCTTGGCCGGATGGAGTGAGGTCGGATTGCACCATGGCGGACCTGTTGTCCAGTTTGCGACAGTCGTACCATCGTAAGACGGCCACGGATGGTCATTGATCAGGATCAAGACGGGTTGCAACTTGGCGCACCCATTTGGGCAGCCTAATATAGTGGCAGTCGGTAACGGTTTCGGCGTTCAACGGTCGGTGGTCTTAGATGATGATGTCTGCGATGCCTCTGCGGAAAGACAACAAGCCAACGCGGCTGCCCCGGATGGGCGGGCGTGCCGATTTTCGCATGACCGCGTTGTGGGTCCTCTTCGCCGCCAATACGTTGATATTGGGCGCTTTCTACCATGCAGAGATCCGCGACACGGTGCATCCGGTCCGGGTGATGGAACGCGTCGGTCTGATCGAGGCGCAGACCCCCGTCGTGGCCGAGGCGGCCAGCCCGACCGCGCTATCGGCGGTGGCGACCTTACGCTTTGCGGTTGAGCTGCCGCGGCTGTCCGCTGTCGAGAAGCCATCGGCGGATGCCCATGTTTTGGCTTACGAGTTCGCTTTGGCGCCCGTCTTCGAGGCGGCGATGGCGCCAACGCCGGAACTGGTGACCGAGGTGCAGAGCCGGCTGGCCCGCATGGGATACTTCACTGGCACCCTCGACGGGGTTTTGGGCGGGGACACCCGCGCGGCGCTGGCAGCTTGGCAGCGGGCGTATGGGTTCCTGCCTACCGGCCACCTGGAGGAGCGGGTGATCGTCTCGCTACGCGAACGGACCCAGGCGGCCGGTGCCATGCCGCTCCTCAGCGCGACCGAGGGGGCAGCCTTGCCGGTCGGCGCGGGTGCGACGCCTGCCGTGGATCGCGAGGGCTTCGGCACCATCACCGAACAAACTTCCTCGCGCCCCTGATTGGGGGGCGCCACAATCAGGCCCGCCTGGCGAGCGCCGTCAGGAAGCCCGCGCCGATCATCACGCTGCCGCCGATCCGGTTGGCCAGCCGCAGCGTGGCAGGGCGGGTGAAGCGCTGACGCATCTCGCCGACCAGAAGGGCCCAGATCAGGGTGTTCACCGCAGCCAGAGCGCAGAAAGTGGCCACGAACAGGGCGCTTTGCCCGAGCCAAGGCAGCGCAGGATCCATGAATTGCGGGACAAAGGCCACGAAGAACACGATGCCTTTCGGGTTCAGCGCGGTCACCACATAGCTTTGCCAGAACATCTTGCGGGCGTCGCGCGCGGTTCGCTCAGCCGCGGTTGCCGCGACCGGGATAGGCTCGGCGCGCCAAAGCTGGATGCCGAGCCAAATGAGATACCCGGCACCGACGAGCTTCAGCACCGTGAAGGCGGTGGCTGAGGCAGCAAGGACTGCACCCGCGCCCGCGAGCGAGACGCTCATCGCAGTCAGGTCCCCGAGCGTCACCCCGGGCACTGTCGCCCAGGCGGACCGGCGCCCATGACCCAGGGCGTGGGAGACGACCAGCATCACGGTCGGGCCGGGAATTGCTAAGAGCGCGGCGGAGGCGAGGGCGAAGGCCACCCAAAGTTCGAAACTCATCGAAGACCACCTGGGCTTGACTGTGAGGCGGTTCCTCAAAGGAAATCATCGATTTGGTCGAAGCGCAACTCATGCGCACGCGGGGCGTCCGGGGCGGCTACATGCGCAGCAAACAGCGACGCAAGAGATATCAAAAGAGAGGACGAGGCGCCGGGGAGCGCGCTGCGGCCCAAAGGCCTACACGGCACGCATTGGGCCGAAATGGACCAGATCTCGACCAATCCTTCCAACCCGGGGAAGCGAAGCGGCACCCGGAGAAGTTCAGCGGAGGCGCGAGGCGCCGCTGCGCCTAGAAGACCGCCCGAAACGCATCGGCGGCGCCCGCAAGCTCACTCGCTTCCGCCGACCCGATCAGCAGAAACTGATGCTCCCCCGAGCGCCAAAGATGACTGCCCTGTCCGCGCAGCGTCATCGCACCCTCTGGCGCTGTACCGCCGCGGAGGATGCAGAGCGCGTAAGGCTGTCCCGCATTATCCGTGTAGACGAGCTGGATGAGCGGGCGCCCGTCGTAGCCGAGGACCTGCGCGCGCCGAAGGGTCAGACTTGCGACCTCCGCAAGCGGTTCGAGGCGCAGCGCAAGCGAGATTTTCGCAGCCGCACGATCGAGCTCCTCGCTCAGCCGCGCCGTATCGGGATGGAGATGGGCAACCGTTTCCGGGACATAGAGCGCCTGGTATTCGGCCACCGCCAGGCGCCAGTCGCGCGCCGGGTCATCTGGGGCAGCACCGCGCTCGGCGTCGGTCGCCGTGGAGAAAGCGCCCGAGCCGATCAGCACACCGGCGGCAATCCCGACGCCAAGTCCAGCGCCACAGGTCGCCAGAACCCCCTGCCAACCGACGCCTCGGCTTCCCGCCGCGCTCGACGATCCCTCAACGAATGCTGCCAGTGTGGCAAGCCTTGCCTCTCCAGGCATCCCGGCGAACGCTGCCGCCACCGGCGCGGCGGCCAAGTCGAGCGACATGGCCCGCCGCTCTAACTCACGGTCGGCGGCGAAAGCCGCTTCAACCTCCTGCCGAGCCTCCGCCGGAAGCGTGCCATCCAAGAAGGCGCGAAGCGTGTCATCGCTGTAGGTCATCTTGGCTTCGCCTTCGCACCCGGCAATTGCGTGTCGTTCAAAGTGGCGAGCGCGGCGCGGGCGGTCGAAAGCCGGCTCATCACTGTACCTATCGGGATACCGAGGATCTCCGCCGCTTCGCTGTAGGTGAATTGTTGCACGTAGACCAGCATAACCGTCGCACGCTGCGCCTCGGGCAACTCCATCACCCGAGCGAAGACTTGGTTTGCGAACAGTCGGGTTTCGGGACCGACGGTTTGATCGACCAGGTCATGAGCTTTCGCGCTGGTCATCCCGCCGGTCTTGCGGACCGTCTGCGCCCGCACCTCGTTCAGCCAGATCGAGCGGCAGATAATCAGCAGCCAGCCTGCCAGTGCCTGGTTCTCACGCCACTGATGTGCCCGCTCGAGCGCGCGAAGACAGGTGTCTTGGGTGAGATCGTCGGCGATGTCGGGTCGGCCAGAAAGCGATAACGCAAAGCGCCAGACCCCGGGCAGCAGCGGGACAATCCTGGCGCGAAGGTCGGCCGCTTTGTCTTTCCGAAAAATCATCGAATAAGTTGCGGGTCTGAAGTGTCTCTTTGGTGCGTTACCGGCCACCGCTGTCGGAGCCGTTGCGCCCAACTTTAACCAAAGCGCTTGCCGCAATGACAGGGACCTTCATCAAATGAGAGCCGTACGCACAACAACTTTACTCCTCGCGTCACTTGCGCTGGCATCGTTCAGCGCGCCGACGCAGGCCGAGTCCCCGATCATTGTTACCTCGCAGCACAGCTTTGCGCTGAAACAGATCGCTTCGGGGCTCGAACACCCATGGGGCTTCGATTGGCTGCCCGATGGGCGCATGATCGTCACCGAACGGCCTGGACGCATTCGCGTGATCGATGGCAACGGCGGTGTCTCGGCGCCGCTCGGCGGCGTGCCGCCCATCGTCAGCGAGTTCCGCGACGGCTTGCTCGACATCGCCGTGAGTCCTGATTTCGCCAACGACGGCACGGTTTACTTCGCCTACTCCGCAAAGCAGGAGGGGAAGCGCTGGATGCAGCTCGCGTCCGCCCGCTTGGTCGGCGATCGGCTAGAGGCTGTCAGTGTGATCCACGAGGCCGGCCTCAAGGTCGAGAAGGATCAGGGCTTCGGCGCCCGCATTCGCTTCGATACCGACGGCGCGATCTTGGTCACGATCGGCGACCACGCAGTGCCGGCGTCGTCGCAAGACACCGGCAATACCCTCGGCACCGTGATCCGCATCGGCGGCGATGGCGTGCCCGCTGCCGACAACCCGGGCGACGGCCTGCACCCCGCAATCTACGCCTACGGGTTCAAGAACCCGCAAGGCTTGGCGGTCGATGCCGCGACGGGGGCGGTTTGGGCCTTGGATCACGGCGGCCTTGGCGGCGGCGAAGTCAACCTGATCGAGCCGGGTAAGAACTACGGATGGCCGATCCGAACCTATAGCGGCGGCGATGCGCCACGTGCTGTCGCCACGGGCGACTTCGCGGACCCGGCATTCACGTGGGGCGCGGCACCGACGATCGCTCCCTCGGGATTGGAGATTTACTCGGGCGACGCGTTTCCGGCATGGAACGGCGATCTGTTCATTGGCTCACTGGCACAGAGTGCATTGATCCGCATCATTCGGGACGAGTCCGGGGCCATTGTCGGCACCGAGCGCGTGCTCGACGACGACATCGGACGCATTCGCGAAGTGCGCCAAGGGCCCGACGGTTTGCTGTACATCGCAAACGACGACCCGGAGGGCGGTATCTTTCGTCTCGACCCAGCAGGGTGACCTAACTGGAGCGGTTATTGTCGGTTGAAAAAAGCGTTTGATAGGGCGCCAAGGCTGCAGAACGCGGGGGCCGCTTCGGTCTCGTCTGAAGCTCCAGCTAGCAAGAGCGCCCATCAGAAATCTTGCGCTTTTCCGGCAGTTTAGACCACTTCGAGCCCGATTTTCCGAGCTTTGTCATGTCGGCGAGGGGACAGTCGCTGTTGGCGAAACTTCTCGTCGAACGCCGAGATAGATGCGTCGTAAGTGGGGCTGTCCGGCCGCGTGCTCTTTGACCCGGCACCCAACAACGCGTCACCAGCACGGCGACGATTACGAGCCGTACGCCAATGCGATCCTCAAACAGGGTCAAGAGTAATCCAATTGAGTTTGGTGAAGAACAACATAGTTTGAAGAATATAAGATGTTGCTACGTCTCTATAATTGAATATTCAGCTTCATAGATCGAATAATTTTGACCACCTTTTTGACAAATAAAGCTTTTTGAGCAGAAAGTCCAATTCTCGTCGGACCGGATCCAGATATAGGTTGCAGTCACAGGCATGTAGGGTTGGCTGGGGCGGCTGGATTCGAACCAGCGCATGGCGGTACCAAAAACCGCTGCCTTACCGCTTGGCTACGCCCCACTGCGCGGCGGACAATAGTGGCGATGTTTGGGGACGACAAGGGCGGCATCGCAAATGCGCTTGCGACCCATTCTGACGCCCGGTATACACCCGGCGTCAACCGCCGGAGTGTAGCTCAGCCTGGTAGAGCACTGTCTTCGGGAGGCAGGGGCCGCAGGTTCGAATCCTGCCACTCCGACCAGCGTTTGGCAGGTAGTTTCGTGTTGCGGCGCCTAACCGGGCGTGCGATAGACGCGGGCTACAGGATGCGGGCGTAGCTCAGGGGTAGAGCACAACCTTGCCAAGGTTGGGGTCGTGAGTTCGAATCTCATCGCCCGCTCCAGTACTTAGCCGATACTCGACAGATGGCGTGCACAGATATCCGCACAGATTGGCTGTCATTTCTGTCAAGTGGCGTTCCTTCTGCTTGATGATGTGGCGAGGGGTGTCAGTAGAATCGCAGGATGGTCGCCGGCGTGGTGTTGAAGTACTCAGCCGCCGTCTCAATGCCCAGTCCCCTCATCATTGGCCCAGGTGATCGCGGCATGCTTCACACGTGGGGGTGACAGGCAGGATGCCTGCACGCCCTGCGGCGCGCTCTACATCCTTCTTGATTGACCCGACACGCTCGCGCCGCCACATGACCAGATCAGTGTCCGCCGTGGATGAAAGCCGACGCCAGCGCCGTAGATGGGCGGCGAACTGCCGCGGTATCGACCCCAGCGATGCGCGGTGGCGCAGGCCTCCATTGCCACAAGGCAGGTCGGGTACTTCTTCAGGAGGAGCACGAGCTGGCCCCGGCTCACCGTCTTCCTGAAGGTGACTTGGCCGTCCGCGCCGGCCCCATGAAGCTGGAAGACGCGTTTGGCGATGTCGATGCCAATGATCCGGGCGTCGGTCATGGCTGGCCTCCTCTCTGGCGAGCCGGGACCGCAAGCCTTGCACGGTCCGATGCCGGCAGGGTGAACCGCGCCGGGTCTGCCGGAGGCTGACTGGTGTTAGTTTCGCAGCGATCTCCGATCGTTCCAGAGTTGCGTAGAATTTGGCTTCGGCTTCTGCGGGTGGGATGTTGCCGATCGGCGCGAGGAGGCGGCGATTGTTGAACCAATCGACCATGAGCCATGTCGCGCCATTGGTCCGAGCGACAATGGCGAACGAGCGTGACGTCTTCGACGGCCTCGAAGCTGCGCCACCGACCGCGGCGATGGATGGCTTCCGTTTTGACCGGGCCGTTGATCGTCTCCGCCAGCGCATTGTCGTAGCTGTCGCTGACGCTGCCGACGGAAGGCTCGATGCCGGCCTCGGCCAAACGTTCGGTGTCCTTTATGGACAGGTATTGAGACCTGCGGTCCGAATGGTGCACCGGTCCGTTGGCCGGTCGCCGTTGGTGAACGGCCTGCTCGAGCGCGTCGAGAACGAAGCCGGCGTGGGCCGTGCGGCTCACGCGCCAGCCGACGATCCGCCGGGCATAGGCGTCC
>JBCCRM010000037.1:0-36070 GCA_039513195.1 Pseudomonadota bacterium
GCGCTCGACTTGCATGTGTTAGGCCTGCCGCCAGCGTTCGTTCTGAGCCAGGATCAAACTCTCAAGTTGAAAAGGGTTGAGAACCCTTCTTGACAGTCGAACCTTCGCACATCGTCATAAACTCGATGTGTAGATCCTCTCAGCAACCACAACCGAACGCGCCCAAACCATGAGCAACGCCAGAAGCAGCGCCAGAAAAGACACTACCCACCAAGCAATGAAGCTGACTGCGCCCATCATCAGATAAAAGCCCGAAAGCCAATCCGTAAGGCGCCGATATGCATCCGGTCCGTCCGCCGAAACAGACCAAAACCGCCCGCATATCCCTTCATCTCAAACAACAGTTCAAAGAGCGTGCGCCCCATCCGGGAAGCAAACGGCGGCGGGTCACTGGTGATCCCGCCGCCGGTGAGCGCGGGGTATAGGGAGATTCCCATAGGGTCGCAACCCCTTTTTTGCGCCAATTGCGACAGCCCTCTCGGCGTGGGTTTTGCGCAGCGACCGGCCGTCCTCAGACCCGGCCTTCGGGCAGATCGACGGCCTCGGCCGACGCCCGGCACAGCCGGTGCACGCCCAGGCCGAGAAGCAGCAGCAGCCCCATCGCAGCCATCAGCGGCAGGGCGCTGCCATGGGGAATGCTGCCACCGATCTGGGTGGTGAGGGCGCCCGCGAGGAACTGAAAAAAACCCAACAGGCCGGAGGCCGCGCCAGCCCGTTCCGGCGCGGCGCCAACAGCGCCGGCCATCGCATTCGGCACGCTGAGGCCGGCGCCGAGGGAATAGACAAAGGACGGCAGGAACAGCACTGCCGGATGCGGTGGCAGGATCAGCACCGCGACCAGACCCAGTCCGCAGGCCCCGATCCCGATCAATGCGCCGAGCGCCAGGGTCACATCGCCGCCCAACCTGCGGGTCACCGGGCCACAAACGATGTTCGACAGCATATACGCTCCCGCGATCACCATGAACCACAGACCGTAATCCGTCGGGCCCCGGTCGAAGGCGTCCCGCATCACATAGGGCGCAGCACCGACGAACATCAGAAAGCTCGCGAAGGAGAAGGCCGCGAAGCCCGCATAGGCCCAGAATGCGCGGCGCCCGGCGATGATCCGGAAACCCGCCAGCGTGTCGCGGAACCCGCGGGCCCCGGCCGGCGGGGCGGTTTCCGGCAGCCGCGCGACGGTCCAAATCACCAGCAGCAGCGCCAAAGCCGCAACGCTCGCAAAGATCGCGCGCCAACCCACCGTTTCGACCAAGATGCCTGAGAGGGCAGGCGCCACCATCGGCGCAACCACCATCGCCGCGGTGATCTGGCCGATCACTTCCGCCGACCCGTTGCGGCCGTAGAGATCCTGCGCCACCGTCCGGGCAAGGACCATCCCCGCGATCCCGCCCGCGGCCTGCATCAGCCGCCCCAGCATCGCCAGCCAAAAGACCGGCGCCACAGCGGCCAGCGCGGACCCCAGCGCCGCGACCAGCATCGCCGCGATGAGCACCGGTTTGCGGCCGTAGCGGTCCGAGAGCGGGCCCCAAAGCAGGGTTGAGACCGCCATCGCCACCAGCGAAAACGATAACAGCGTCTGTGCCACCGCGGGCGACACCGCGAAACCTGCCGAAATCGCGGGCAAGGCAGGTGCCAGGGCTTGCAGCGCAAACGGACCGACAGCAGTCAACCCGGCCAGCAGGGCGACCAGGTGGAGGCGGGAGGGCATGAGGGGGCTCCTTCGTTCCCCTCCAACCTAACCCTTCGCTGCGGCGTGCCAAGCGCCGCCGATTGTCAGGTGCCGGGTTTCAGGGCCGCCATCAGCTCCCGCCACTCGCCGGGGGACAGACCGCTCTCCGCCTGCTCGACCGCCTCGCCCGCCAGCATCCGGCGCAAGACCGTCATGGCGGGGCCGGAGAACTGGGCGGCGTTCAGGCGGTAATCCTCGAAAGCCTGCCAACAGACCGGCACCCAGGCACGGACCAGATCGCCGATCACCTCCGCATAGGCGCGGATCTCGTATTGCGCATGGGGATCGGCGCGGAGCCGCAGGAAATGGAATAGATTGTGCAGATCGATCTTCCAGTACCATTGCGTGTAGATGTTGGCGGGCAGGTTCATGCGCGCCAGTTCGCGCGCGAGCCCGATCTCGTCCCCCAGCATCTCCTCGTAGTGGTCATAAGCGCGGGAGGCATCGCCCTTCAGGAGCTCTAGCACCCGCGCGGCCTCGGCGCCGTCCAGGGTCTCGCCCCGCCCCTGGCGGTTAGTGGTCGATTGGGCGGCAAGGTGATCCGGCGCGGGAATATAGAATTCCCGATCCAGGATCGAATAACGCGCAGAATACTCGTTCACATTGGCCGTACGGTGCCGAATCCACTGTCGCGCCACAAAGACCGGAAGTTTCACGTGCAACTTCAGCTCGCACATTTCGAAAGGCGTCGAATGCCAATGCCGCATCAGATAGCGGATCAGCCCGGCATCGTCCCGGGCCTGTCGTGTCCCTTGCCCATAGGAGACGCGGGCCGCTTGCACCACCGCCGCGTCGTCGCCCATATAGTCGATCACGCGCACGAAGCCGTGGTCGAGCACCGGCAGCGCCTCGTAGAGCTGCGGCTCCAGCCCGTCTGCCACCGCCCGGCGGGTCGGCTGAGCGACGTCGCGCGCGCCCTGAATTTCGGCCTTTTGTTGCGGCGTCAGCGACATATCTCCCCCTATGGATGGCGGCCACGACCGAGTCGGGGCAAACCAGATATTGTATATACCGCGAGAGGGACCACGAGATGAAGACGAAATATCTCCACACCATGATCCGTGTGAAAGATCTCGACGCCACGACGGCTTGGTTCAAGGAATTTCTTGGCCTGGAAGAGACCCGGCGCATGGAAAACCAGGCTGGAAAGTTCACGCTGGTGTTCCTCGCACCACCGGGCCAGCACGATGCCCCGGTGGAACTCACCTATAACTGGGGCTCGGAGGAAGACTACGACCATGGACGGGCCTTCGGTCATCTCGCTTATGGGGTCGAGGATGTCTACGCCACCTGCCAGAAGATCATGGATGCCGGCCATACCGTCCACCGCCCACCGCGCGACGGGCGCATGGCCTTTGTGAAAACGCCGGACGGAATCTCCGTCGAGCTGCTGCAGATCGGCGAGGCCCTGCCCAAGGCGGAACCCTGGGCATCGATGGAAAGCACCGGCAATTGGTGAGCGCCGCGCGGCACGGGGGGCGGGTGGCACTGCCATCGATCGCCACGCTGCGGAATAGCGCCCCGCCACGCACCATTGTGATCGCTCTGAGTGGTTGGCGAGGGCATCGCCTTCTGCCAATCTAATTGGGAACGCGGGGAGAGCCTGCGCCTCGACAGCGGGAGAATGCCTTGCGCGTCAGACCTCCGGCGGCCGCGCTCGCCTTAATCCTCACCTTTGCCGCGGGCAGCCCGGCGGTGGCTGCGACCTGCAAGCTGGCGCTGGCCCTGGGGCTCGACATTTCGTCTTCGGTCAATGACCGGGAATACCGAATCCAGCTCGAAGGGCTGGCCTCGGCCCTCGAGACCCCCGAGGTGGTGGAGGCGATCCTGGCGCCGGAAGGGTCTGGCATCGCAGTGATCGCCTACGAATGGTCGGGCTATGCGCAGCAAGACTTGATCACGAATTGGGAGTTTCTCGGCTCCCCCGGCGCTATCCGCGGTTATGCCAGCCGGCTGCGGTCGCATCAGCGTCTCTATTCCGACTTTCCCACCGCGATCGGCAAGGCTGTCGAGTTCGGCGCCAATCTCTTCACCACCGCACCGGATTGTGCTCGCCACGTCATCGACCTGTCCGGCGATGGCGAAAACAATGACGGGGTCGGCCCGGATTATTTCCGCGCCCGCGGGCTGTTAGACGGGATCACCATCAACGGTCTTGTCATCCAGGGCGCCTATCCGGACCCGGCTGTCTATTATCGGCGCTACGTGATGCAGGGCGATGGTGCCTTCGTCGCTCTGGCGCGGGACTTCACCGACTATCCGGCCGTGATGATCGGCAAGTTGCTGCGCGAGATTGGGCAAGAGCTGATCGTGGGGGATGCGCGGTGAGAGCGCTGGCAGCCGCCGCAGCGGCGGGGGCGGCATTGCTATCCCCGGGCGCGGCCTTGGCCTGCGGGTTGCAGCTTATCCTCGCCATGGATGTCTCCGGCTCGATCGATTCGACCGAATTTGCGCTGCAGGCGGGCGGCACCGCGTCGGCCTTCGAGGATCCGCGCCTCGCCGAGGCGGTCGAGAAGGTCGAAGGCGGCATTCAAGTGACGCTGACCCATTGGTCCGGCGCCTCGCGGCAACGGCAAATGACCGGCTGGCACCATGTGGACGATGCCGCCTCCGCCACGGCATTCGCCCAGGCGATCCGCAATGCCGGCCGGGCCTGGCGCAATTTCTCCACCGCCGTGGGAGAGGCGCTGATGCATGCGGGCCAAATCGGTCTCGACGCACCACAGTCCTGCGCGCGCCAGGTGATCGATGTCTCCGGCGACGGCGTGTCGAACGAGGGGCGCGGACCGGGTCCGATCGCGGAGAGCCTGGCAGCCCAGGGGGTGACTATCAACGGCCTTGTCATCCTCGGGGCAGAGCCGGATCCCTATCCGCTCTATCGTGACGAGGTGATCGCCGGCCCCGGCGCCTTCATCGAGGTCGCGGAGACCTTCGAGGACTACCCCGAGACCTTCCTGCGCAAGCTCTTGCGCGAGATCGACCAACCGCTTTTCGTATCGGATGCGGGCGGGGCGGCGGGCGTCCCGGCGCTGTCACCGAAATGACAACTGGTGCGGCAGCCGCCGGTCCTGACCTTAGCCCACCCTTCCATCGCCGGCCGATCCGTACTAGGTCTTAGAGGTCTCGCTTGCGGGACTATGGCGATAAAGGCGCGTGGAATAAGCGGATCGGACCCGGGGGCGGTACCCGGCGGCTCCACCAAAATCCTGGCCCGGAAGGCGTCTGCCGGAAGGACCACAACCCGCGTTGGAGGGTGATTTGGGGGCCGAAATAGGATCGACGGACGTGTAAAGGCGTAAGCTTTCGCTCGGTGGGGTTCCGCCGTTATCGGACCGAAACGCACAATTGCCAACGACAATCGTGCTCCGGTGGCGATGGCCGCGTAACGCGGCTTAAGTCATCGAACCTAAACTCCTGGGGCTTAGCCGTCCTGGGCGGGGCTCGCAGGCGCCTGGCAACAGAAGCCTGCACTCCTCCCCCCTTCCACTTGGGCGTTTTGGGTACAGGCGCCGCAGGAAAACCATCCGCTCTTTCAACCCACGGAGAATCGGCTAAGCTCCGCCCGGCACAGCGAAGGGTGGCCATCGGCATGACCAGCGGCGGTCTAAACTACGGGCGGTTTATGGAGCGCGCCATGCGTGGCGTCATCGCCGAAATCCTTGGCCAAGTGGCGGAGGAGGGGCTGACCGGCGACCACCATTTCTTCATCACCTTCGACACGACGCATCCCGGCGTCGACATCCCGGGCTATCTCCGGGCCCGCTACCCGCGCGAGATGATGATCGTCATCCAGCACTGGTTCGACGATCTCGCGGTTATGGGGGACCGGTTCCGGGTGACGCTGAATTTCTCCGAGCAGCCGGAGACGTTGGTGGTGCCCTTCGAGTCGCTCAAGACCTTCATCGATCCCTCGGCCAAGTTTGGGCTGAAATTCGATGGAGAAGAGGTCGAGGATACCGCGCCGGACATCCCAAAGCTCGCGCCGCCGCAGGATGCCGATCTGGCGCAGCAGGAGGATACTGCGGAGACCGAGGAGACCCCTTCTGCCGAGGTCGTCAGCATCGATACTTTCCGCAAGACCTAACGCTGTTGCATGTCCGCCGCGCTTGCGATGGCGGAGCCACCGACCTATCCCATCGCCACCGACCTTGCTGACGCCCAGCAGTGCCCCGGCGCTGCGGGTCTATCGATGACCCTCGAGCCTGGAGGACCGCGCGACCATGACCGCCACCCGCACCGAAACCGACAGCTTCGGCCCGCTCGAGGTGCCCGCCGACAAGTACTGGGGCGCGCAGACCCAACGCTCGCTGATGAATTTCCCGATCGGGTGGGAGCGGCAGCCGGTCGCTTTGGTCCGCGGCCTCGGCGTGATCAAGCAGGCGGCGGCAGAGGTGAATCTCGCGCTCGGCAACATTGACGAACGGATCGGCAAGGCGGTCGCCGATGCGGCGGGCGAGGTGGTGTCCGGCAAGCTCGACGACCACTTCCCCTTGGTGGTGTGGCAGACCGGCTCCGGCACGCAGTCGAATATGAACGCCAACGAAGTCATCGCCAACCGCGCCATCGAGATGCTGGGCGGCACCATCGGCTCGAAGGACCCGGTGCACCCGAACGACCACGTGAACCGGGCGCAGTCGTCGAACGACACCTTCCCGACCGCGATGCATATCGGCACGGCGACGACTGCCCATCACGTGCTGCTGCCGGGGCTGAGAAAGCTCCACGCCGCACTCGATCAAAAGGCGCAGGCGTTCGAGGGGATCATCAAGATCGGCCGGACCCACACCCAGGACGCAACGCCCCTGACTCTGGGCCAGGAATTCGGCGGCTATGCCTTCCAGGTGGCACAGGGGATCGATCGGGTGGAGATGGCGCTCCGCAATATCTATCCGCTGGCGCAGGGGGGGACGGCGGTCGGCACCGGCCTCAACACTAAGCCCGGCTTTGCCGAAAAGGTGGCCGAGCGGATCGCTGCGATCACCGGGATGCCCTTCGTCACCGCACCGAACAAGTTCGAGGCGCTGGCGGCCCATGACGCAATTGTGGAGATGTCGGGCGCGGTGAAGACCGTGGCCGCCAGCCTCTTCAAGATCGCCAACGACATCCGCTTTCTCGGCTCCGGGCCGCGATGCGGTCTCGGCGAATTGACGCTGCCCGAGAACGAGCCCGGCTCGTCGATCATGCCGGGCAAGGTCAATCCGACCCAATGCGAAGCGCTGACCCAGGTCTGCGCCCATGTATTCGGCAACGACGCCGCCATCGGCTTCGCCGGCAGCCAGGGCCATTTCGAGCTGAACGTGTTCAAACCGATGATGGTCTATAACCTGTTGCAATCCATGCAGCTCCTAGGCGATGCGGCGGCGGCCTTCACCGACAATTGCGTCGCGGGGATCGAGGCAAACGAGACCCGGATCGAAAAGCTGATGTGGGAAAGCCTGATGCTGGTGACCGCGCTGGCCCCGGAAATCGGCTATGACAATGCCACCAAGGTCGCAAAGACCGCCCATAAGAACGGCACGACCTTGAAGGAGGAGGCGATCGCCCTCGGCTTTGTCGATGCCGAAACCTTCGAGAGGGTGGTGCAGCCGAAGGATATGCTGGGGCCTAAATGATCCGGACCGGTCTCGCCCTCGCCCTGTGGCTTACAGCCGGCCCCGCACTTGCCACGGATCTGCCGGCGCTGATCACGGAACGGCTCGGCGTCATGAAGGACGTGGCGGCCTGGAAGCGCATGAACGATAAACCGGTCGAAGACCTTCCCAGGGAGGCCGTGGTCCTCGACAACGCCACCGCCAAAGCGGCCCAAGAAGGTCTCGACCCGGCGACGGTCCGCCCCTTCTTCCGGGCGCAGATCGATGCGGCGAAGGGCATACAGACCTGCTGGATAGACCGGTGGGATGCGGGATCCGATAGGCCGCCGGGCGATGCACCCGATCTGATGACCGATATCCGGCCGCGACTGATCGAGCTCGGCGATGCGATCCTGGCGCGGATCAAATCGACCTTGGCGGAGGGAGGGAGCCTGGCAGAGCCATCAGCGACGCTGAGCTCTGCAGACGACATCGATTGCCTCGACCCAACCGAACGCGAGGCTGTTGCGCAGGCGCTTTCGGGCGTGGAGACGGCGCCGTGACCGCGTGATTGACCATTGACCTCTGTCTCAGAGCGATGGCGCCGTTCAGACGCGTTTTCGCGACGCCAATCCGAGTCAGATTGACTGGAAACTGCCCTAGCGTTGGCTTTGCTGACCGATGAGGCACGTGATAACAGCCGCAATCGCGATCACGACCAGGCCCGCCGGGCTCAGCTCGGCCGGCAGATTGCCCATCACCCGCTGCGCCGCCAAAAGCGCGACGCCAAAGGCCGCCAGCATCGCCGTCGCCGTCGCTAATGCTGCGGCCAAACTCTCCCGCGCCGAAGAGATCCCAGCGAGGCCGATCACGACCAGCGCTGCGCACCACAGCGGCAGGCGCAAAACCAGTGCCGGTTCCGTCGCGAGGAACACGCCCAGAACCAGGCCGGCGACCCCCGCCATACCCAGTGCCAGCGCCGCACCACGCCAACCCCAATGCCGCTCGCCCGCCACCATTTCCGCTTTTCCTCCCTCTTCGTATCACGCATGGTCGGGGCGGAGGAGAGACACCCATGCCGCCGACCGTCATCAATCTGCGCCGCGAACGCAAACGCCGGCGACGGGCCGCCGAGAAGGCGAAGGCCGATGCGAATGCGGGGCGGCATGGCGAGCGCCAGGGCGAAGCCGCTCTGCGCCGCCTAACGCGCGAGGGAGAGGCGCGGCGTCTCGACGGTCATCGGCTGGACGGTGACCGCGGCGACCGGGGCGATCCCAGCGGCGAGGACGGGGATGGCTGACCGGCCGGTCAAGCGGTCGCTGACCCTGCAGGGGCACCGAACCTCCGTCAGTTTGGAAGAATCGTTCTGGCAGGAGTTCCGTCGCCTCGCCCACGACCAAGGTCGAACTGTGAACGCCTTGGCGGCCCAGCTCGACGCCGAACGGCAGCCCCCGGCCTCGCTCGCCTCCGCGATACGGCTGTTCGTCTTGGCGGAGGTGAAGGCCGGCCGTTGACCGCATCAGGCGCCCTCCTGCCGAGGGATCAGGCGCAGCGCGATCCCGTCCGCCGCGCGGAGGGTCAGTTGCGCGAGCGGCGTCACCGGGTGGCCCCGCATCGGCCGAACCTCGAACGCCCGGACGAGAGCCGCGAGCAGGACCGCCCCCTCCTGCATCGCAAAACCGGCGCCGGGACAGACCCGCGGCCCGGCCGAGAACGGAATCCAGGCATGGCGCAACCCGGCGCGGCCGTTTTCGGTGGCCCAGCGGTCCGGGTCGAAGGCATGGGGGCAGTTCCAGATCCGCTCGTGCCGGCCTAGGTACCAGGGGGATAGGATCACCGGGCTGCCCACCGCCACGGCCCGTCCTCGCATCGCCATAGGCCCGCCGGCGCGGCGCAGCAGAAACGGCACCGGAGGGTAGAGGCGCAGGGTCTCGCGCAGCACATCGCGCAGCAGCGGCGCGCGGTGGCCCCGCTCCCGCACTTGCGAGAGGAGCCGGGCCTGCAGATCGGGCCGATGGGCGAGCAACCACAAACTCCAGGCAAGCATGGCGGCCGAGGTCTCGTGCCCGGCAAGCATCAGGAGGGCGAGTTCGTCGGCGACCTGGCTTTCGGTCAGGTCGGTCCCTGTCTCCGCATCCCGGGTACCGATCAAGGCCGTCGCCACATCCTGCGGCGCCTCGCCCGCCACGATGGCGGCCGACCGCTCGGCCACCAGCCCGGACAGCCGCTGGCGGATCGCCTGCGCAGCACGGTGCTGCCGGCGATGGCGGGGACCTAGGCGCGGCAGCCACCCGGGCAGGCCCAAAATCGCCGACAACTGAACCAGGGGGGCCGCCCGCTGATAGGCGTTGAAATCGGCGAAAAGCCCCCGCGCGGCGGGCTCGGAAATCGGCTGTGAAAAGAGCACCCTCAGAATCACATCCGCCGCGGCGAAGGATGTCTCCGCCTCGATCTCGACCGCCGCCTCGCCATCGCCGCAACGCGCGCGCAACCGGGCGACCATGGCACCGGCCGCCCGGTTCATCGCTGGCAAAGCCCGTGCCGCGAACCCGTCGCCGAGCGCCACGTCCAGGATGCGCCGTTGCCGATCCCAATCCGCGCCATTGGCAAGGAACAGGCTTTGGCCCAGCAGATCGCCGATGGCCCTGGCCTGGGCCGGATGCTTGGGAAATGCCGCGGGCCGGTCCCGCAGAATGCCCTGCACCAGCGCCGGTTCGTTGACGAGATAGCTCGAGAACAGCGGCGTCCGGGTCTGCGCCATCCACGCCCGGAAGAGACGGTGCGGCATCGCCTCCAGAATGTTGCCGCGGGCGCGAAGCCATCGCCGCATCGGGCCGAGCCCGTCTGGCCGCGACGGGGGCGCCGGCGGTTGCCAGGGGGCGGCAGGGACTGACGCCGCCGCGACGGAGGCGATTGGGGCAGGCTCAGCCGTCATGGAGGATCGGCGCCACCGGCTCGGCGAACAGCGACGGGGAGGGCCGCGTTTCCGCATAGCGTTTCGCCAGGCGGACCGGACCGGCGCTGACCGCGAACCAGTCGAAGGGCGCATCGGGCAAGGCGTGGCACAGATACTGAAAATGCCGCCTCATCAGCCGCCAGCGCGCTTGCGCGAAGGCGGCAGGTGTCATGCTGCGGCGAAACCCGGCCGAGATCACCAGTGGGCTCGCGCCCGGTCTGCCAGCGGTCCGCGAGACGGCCGCCGGATCGCAGAGCGCGAAGCAGGCGCCGTCTGCCGGGGCCGAGACGTCGAGCCATGTCACCCGGGCGTCGTCGGCCAGCGCCGCGAGTTCCGCGCGCAGCTTGCCGGCGCCAGGCAGAAAGCTGGTCATCGGGATCGACTGTCCAAGCGTCAGGACCGACAGCCGCGCCTCCGCCCCCGCGCCGCCCATTGCGCGCGCCGCCGTCGAAACCGCCAACTGCGCGCCGGAGGAATGGCCGACCAGCAGAACCTCGTCCCAGTCCGGATCCGCCAACAACCGGCGCAAGCGCTCGGCGAACCCATCGAGCCGCCGGTCCAGGCGGTCGGGATAGGCCCCACCCTCCGCCGCCATGAAGCTGAGATCGTTGACCAGGAAATAGACCATCACCTGCGTCTCGATCAGGCGCGTCGCTGCCATCGACCCGGCGAAGGCCAACATTGCCGCGACAAGCCCCAATGGCCACGGCGCCGCGGCGGGCCCGGTCGCCAGCAGAAACGCAGCCCCCGCCGCCAAACCGGCATAGGCGAGGTAGAACAGCATCATGCCGAGCGCCCCAACCGCCGCGATCCGCGGGCCGCGATGCAACCGCCGCATCGCCCGGAAGGCACCGCTGCCGATATAGAGCCCCAGCGTCGCGAGCATCCGCCGGTAGATCGGCAGGATCCCCCTGGTCAGCCCGTCGCGGACCAGATCGTCCCAGCCCAGAAACTCGATCTCCGTCGAAACTCGGTTGTGGCCGTCATGCCAATGTGCGCCCCAGCGAAAGCTGCGCCCTGGGCCTATCGGCAGAGGCTCCACCGAGATCGGATGCTCGGACCGCGTGGCCTCACGCCGATAAAGCTCCCGATAACGCCGCGGTCCGATGGGGTCGAAACCGGCGATGTACAGGACCTTGCGGCGGCGCACCGTCGACGAATGCGTGCGCGGCAGCGCCGGGGTTAGGATCGGTTCGGCATCTATTGGGATTTGGCTGTCGGCAAAACTTGTGGCTTCCACACGCAACTCCATCGGCAGGGCGCGATTGGGAATTGCAAAGAAGCCTTAATGGACGATTTACCACCGGTGGTTTGCCGGCCACAGGCTCAGCCGATTGTGGCGAGCACCGGGAACGCCTCCAACAACCAATAGGCAAGCCGCTCGAAGTCGCCGGTGATCATCATCGCGCCGACCGCCACGAGAAGCGTGCCCATCCCCGCCTCGACCTTACCGAGATGGCGGCGAAACCCCTTCGCCCAGCGCAGGAATGGCCCGATGAAGAGCGCCGCGACCAGGAACGGAACGCCGAGGCCCAGAGCATAGACCGCCAGCATCGCACCGCCGCCCCAGACCGAGCCTTCCTGTGCGGCTAGGGCGAGGATCGCGGCTAGGATCGGTCCGATGCAGGGGGTCCAGCCGAATGCGAAGGCCGTGCCCATGACGAAACTGGTGCCGTAGCTGCCCGCCTGAGCCGGACCTTCGAACCGCGCCTCGCGCGTCAGGAGGCTCAGCCGCTCTTGCCCGGAAAAATAGGCGGCAGCGGACAAAGCGGCGAGCGCGGCCACATAAGGCAGCAGATCGATCGCGTCAGCGAGTGGATCGAAGGACACCGACCAAAGCAGCAAACCCATCAAGAAGACCGTGCCGAAGAAGATCACCGGCGCTTGGCGGAAGCCGATGAAATGCAAACCGAAGCCATAGATAAAGAAACCCGATACGGTCGCGAGCCATGCCTTGTTGTCCAGCAGGATGTTCCCCGCGGTGGCCGCGCCAAGCCCGAGCCCGACAAAGACGGCCCCGAGGCCGAGCACAAAGCATACCGCCGACAAAAACACCCTGAGCCTGACGGCCGGGTCGACCTCCTCGCTCTCGCCAGAGATCTGGTCGAGCGTCGTGCCGCCGAGATAGGCCAGATAGGGAGGTGCAAGGGGTAACACGCAAGGGCTGAGAAAACTCAGCAGACCGCCGATAAACGCGATATGGACGCCAACTTCCATGCGCTGCTTACTCCTCGCCCCCAGTGCCTTTTAAATAACGACGGATTGCGGCCGGGAAAAGACCGCCGTGATCTGACAGCGGGCCCAAGAAGCCGGCTGAGCGTCACGTTTTCGTTAGTTCAGAGGGCGTTAACCGTCCTCCCGCAGGCTGAGAAGATAGGCGAGAACGTCCTCAATCTCCTGCGCAGTGAGCTGCGGGCCGCCGTAGAGCGGGTCGCGCGGCTGCCGCCGTGTCCCAGCGACATAATAGGCCGGCATCTCGGTTTCTGGGTTCAGCGTCTGCGGCGCGACGAGCCAAAGCCGCAATTCCCCCGGATCGGGGGCCCGAGCGAAACTGTCCGGCGGGACGACCGCACGCCACGTCGCGATGTCCGGCGTCATCGGGTCGCGAGCGCCCTCGACGGTATAGCCGTGGCAGGCAATGCAGCCGCCGCGGCCGGGATCGGCGAAGATGCCGGCGCCGCGCACGGGATCGCCCGGCTGCTCGCTCAGGCGTTCCGGAATGCGGCGGCCATTGACGATGCTATAGGCCACAATTGTACCGGCCAAAGGGCCTAGGGGGGCAAGGGCACCGTCCTCGCCATCGGCGCCGGCCGGCGCCGGCGCAACCAACAGCATCGCAGCCAGTGGCAACGCGACAGCCAGGGCTTGCCGGCGCTTCGGCGTCCCGCTACCTCCCTCGCAATGTCCAATCAGCCTCATCACGACGGCGACCTTGACGCCCGCGGGTTACTCTGCCCTTTACCGGTCCTGAAGGCTCGAAAACGGCTCGGCTCCCTCCAGGTCGGGCAGGTTCTCCGTGTGGCGGCCGACGACCCGGCGGCACGGGTGGACGTTCCGCATTTCTGCACCGAGCAGGGCCATGACCTTCTCGCGATGCACGAGGGAGAAGGCGGCGTTCTGACCTTCTGGCTCCGCCGCGGGCAATGACCGCCGCTTCGGCGCGTAAGGCTCATTGGAAGCTGTCGCAGGGGTCCGGGCGGTCAGGCCGCGGGGCGAACCAGACGAAATCATAGGGCGTCTCGGCGGCATACTCGTCAAAGCGTTCCTGCCCAGGCCGCAGCTCCAATTGGCCGAGGCTCAGCACCGACACCTCCGGCTCCAGCCGCGCGAGATAGACCGGCACCCCACGGTCCGAGCGGGCATGGCCGTTGCCGGTGATCAGGACGGCGGTGCCCTCGCCCGCCGGGCGCGCCCGCAACGCCGCTTCGGCAAACCGGGCGTCGCGCAATCGCTGCGCCTCGACCATGGCGCGGGCAGCTTCCAGAGGCAGCCTATCGCAATGGGCGGCGACCATATCCGCCTCCCGCGTGGCCTGTTCGGCCTGCGGCAAGCTCTCGGTCAGCCCGGCGAGGTCCGCATCTCGCCCAAAGACCGCCGCCGCACCGGACCCGCTGACCCGCCGCAAATCGGCGCGGGCCACGCCACCGCCGGTGATCAATGCATCCTCGGCCGCCGCGAAGATCGGGCGATACAGGTCCCAATCGGGCCAGCCGAGCCGCTCCCACCCAATCGCGGGGCCGATCTCGTCGCGCTCGCCGCCCTGCTCCAGGAAGACGGCGATCCCCTCTTCGGACGCCTCGGGCACCATCTCGAAGGCCACGCCCACCGGGTCCAGCGCGTCGACCAGCCAGGCCTGGCGTTCGTGGTGGATCTGATTGTCATGGATCTCGCCCAGCACCGCGATATCGGCGGCGGCGAGGCGTTGGGGCAGATCCTCGGCCGGGATCATCTGGCCCGCCGCCACATCCCAAACCGTGCCGTCCAGCGGATTGCTGCTTGATGCCAAGATCACCGGCGGCCCGGGTGCCGCCGCACAGGCCGAGAGGGCGGCGGCAATCACCGCCAGGATCAGTCGCTGCACGCTCGCCTCCTGCATCCGCCTCGCGATCAAGGTTATGCACCGGCAGGGCCAAAGCAAGGCGAACTGCCCAGAGACCATCGACTTCCGCGCGCTTTGCGTTTCTTGCGGGCATGCCCGGGGCCACATAGATTCCACACAGCGACCTTGGGTGAGCGCTGGCGCCTCTGTGCCGCCCCGGCTATTCTGCAACCGCGAAAGGGAGCGGAAATGACGACGACATGGGTGCATTGGCTGGCCTTCGTGGTGCTGGCGGCGCTGATCGGCACCAGCTCTTGCCAAGCCTGGCTATCCGCCGGGGCGGGCGCTCCTCCCATGATCGACAGGCAAGCGGGATGAGCGCACGGCGGTTCGGCGGCCAATTCAGCCCCAAGGGCCATGCGGTGAAGGGGGGCGCCTCGGCACCCAGCTCTGTTCTGCCGCCCGAGCGCTTTGCCGGCCGCAAGGCGTCGCAGGTGGATGTCCGGGGCCTGCTGCTGTTTGTCCTGCCCGCGCCGCTTCTCCTCGCCGCCATCGGCAATATCGGCGGCGGGGCGATCTTCGGCGCCCTGATGGATTTGGTGGCCTTCGCGGCCCTTATGCTCGGCGCGTGGCTGGTGCGGGAGGGGCAGAGCGCGCAGCTCGCCTACGACGCGCGCGCGGTGGCTCGCCCGCCGGCATTCCCCCGCAAGACCGTTGCTGCGGGCCTCGCCGCCGCCGGGGTGGGCATCGCGGTCTTCTTCGGCTGGGGCCAGGACCTGATCACGGCGATTGGCTTTGCAGCCCTGACCGCCGCCGCGCATCTGGCAAGCTTCGGGACCGACCCGATGAAGTCCAAGGGTATCGATCTCCACACCGCCGAGGCGGAGCGGGTGGCCGACGCCCTCGACAAGGCCGAGGCAAAGATTGCCGAGATTGAGAGCGCTACGCGCACGCTCGGGGACCGGGAGATCACAGGGCGGGTCGCGACCCTGCTCGCCTCGATCCGCGACCTGCTAGCGATGATCGAAAAAGACCCCCGCGACCTGACACGTGCCCGGCGCTATCTCTCGGTCAACCTGACCGGCGCCCATGAGGCAACCCGAAAATACGCCGAAAACCACGAGCGCCTGTCCGATCCGAAACTGCGGGACGACTACCTGGCGCTGCTGGGCGAGTTGGAAGCCAGCTTCGACCGGGGACGGGAGAAGCTTTTGCAGGACGACCGCACCGATCTCGAGGTCGAGATCGAGGTGCTGCGCGAGCGGCTGGGCCAAGAAACCGGCTGATGCGGCGAGGAGAGGAGCATCCCATGCCCAATGACGAGATCAACCAAAAAGCCAGACAGGTCGCCGAGCAAGCCACCGCCGAACTGCTTCCCGCTCTGGCGGAGCCGAAGGCCGAGATCGTGCCGGTGGAGACGGCCGATGCCGGCACCAAGGCCGAGATCGAGCGGCGGATGGCGGAGCTCGACATGACCAACACCCAGTCGATCATCAAATTCGGCGCCGGCGCGCAGACCAAGCTGACCGAGATTTCCGACCAGATGCTGGAAGGCGTGCGCAACAAGGATATGGGCCCCGCCGGCGCCGGCCTGCGCGAGATGGTCACCACCATCCGCGGCTTTGACACCGGCGAGATCGACCCCAACCGTAAGCGCAGTTGGTGGGAGCGTCTGTTCGGCTCCGCCAGACCGATCGTCGAGTTCATCGCGAAGTACGAGACGGTGCGCGGCCAGATCGACACGATCACCGACAACCTGCTTGGCCACGAGACGATCCTGCTGAAGGACGTCAAATTCCTCGACAAGCTCTACGAGCAGAGCCTCGCCTTCTACGACGAATTGGCGCTCTACATCGCGGCCGGAGAGGCGAAGATCGCCGAGCTCGATACCACGACCATCCCGGCGAAGGAGGCCGAAGTCGCCGAGGCCCCGGAAAACGAGGCGGTGTTGAAGGCACAAGAGCTGCGCGACATGCGGTCCGGCCGCGACGAGTTGGAGCGCCGGGTCCATGACATGAAGCTGACCCGCCAGGTCACCATGCAGTCGCTACCGTCCATCCGTCTGGTGCAGGAGAACGACAAGAGCCTGATCAACAAGATCAACTCGACCCTGGTGAACACTGTGCCGCTCTGGAAGAACCAGCTCACCATCGCGCTGGCGACATTCCGCTCGGCCGAGGCTGGCAAGGCGGTGAAGGCCTCGTCGGATCTGACCAACGAGCTCCTGACCTCGAACGCCGATATGCTGCGCACCTCGAACCAGGAGATCCGCAAGGAGATCGAGCGCGGTGTCTTCGACATCGAGGCCGTGAAGCAAGCCAACGCTCAGGTGATCGCAACGATCGAGGACAGCCTGAAGATCGCCGATGAGGGGAAGGCGAAACGCGCCGCGGCCGAGCAAGATCTCATCAAGATGGAAAACGAGCTGAAAGCGACCTTGGCCGCGGCCAGATCCCGTGCGACCGAGACCGCGGAGCAGGCGCCACCGGCCTGAAGCGCTGCCCGAAAATTCGGCAAAAGATCAATGCGGCGCCACTAGACCGCTCGCCCCGGTGTCCTGCGGTTGCGCAGGGCACGATGCCGAACGCCCACCGGTCGGTGAACTGCGGCCAGGCTGCGTCTATGGCCAAACTGCGGCGAGACTATGTTCGAATCACGTCGCATCGCTCGGTAACTTCTGCATA
The DNA here is from genome assembly GCA_039513195.1 of Pseudomonadota bacterium. Taxonomy (GTDB): domain Bacteria; phylum Pseudomonadota; class Alphaproteobacteria; order Rhodobacterales; family Rhodobacteraceae; genus Thermohalobaculum. Next base: position 16,982 of record JBCCRM010000037.1, read on the forward strand.
ATGATGATGAAGCATCCGTGAACGATCGAGATCTTATGACCGTGTTTCCCTGCGTGCGTCGCCTGACGCTGGCCGTTGCCCACATCGCCGTTTTCGCCCTGATCGCGTCATGCGCGCGGCAGCCGACCGCGGCCGAGTACGCCCAGTATACCGAGACCTTAATCGCCCTAGGCGATCTGCGGACCGAAACGGCGCCGTCCGACGCGCCCTTCACAAATGCGGATCTGATCCGAAACTTCAGCCGGATTGCGCTCCGCCACGAGGTGGATATCGAGCAGATCGGCTCGGACGCCAACGCGGCCCCAAACCCGTTGCAACGGTGGGAGGCGCCGATCCGCTATCGCCTGTTCGGTGCCGGCGTCACCATGGAGGACGTGGCCGAGACCGCGAGCTTCCTCAATCGCCTCGCGCATCTGACCGGACTGGAGATCGAGCCGGCGACCGAAGATGTGAATTTGATGATCCTTGTAACCGACCGGACCGAGCGCGAACAATTCTCGCGCGCGCTGCGGCAGCTCAACCCCGGCCTCGGCGACAGTTTCGACGCCTGGCGTCAGAGCCGGGCCGTGGTCTGCATGGCGACTAATCTGTTTAGCCGCGACGCCCCGGACGAGATCGTGTTCGGCATGGTCGTGATCGGCTCGGAGGTCACCGGCCTTCTGCGGCAGTCCTGCCTGCATGAGGAGATCACCCAGGCGCTCGGCCTCGGCAACGATCACCCCGAGGTGCGACCCTCGATCTTCAACGACGACGAGGAATTTGCGCTCTTGACCGAACACGACGAATGGCTGCTGCGCATCCTCTATGACCGGCGACTGGAAATCGGCATGACCGATGAAGAGGCGCTGCCGCTGGTGCGCCAAATCGTCAGCGACATCCGGCCGGGCCCCAGCTAACGGCGTCGGCCGCCCCGGCGGAGTGGCGACGATCGGCAGATTTGCGCCACTTTGAGGCAGTTCTGCCACAGAGTGTGCATCCTTTCCGTCCGATCACCCATATCCCGCCCGATTTGTTCTCTACGCACACAACCACGGTCTGCCTCGGCGGGCCGCGACCCTGCGTCGTTGCCGTTTCGTTAACTGGCTTTGGCGCAAAGTTAATCCGGCACCGAAACCGGTTGCCGAGTGATCGGGTAGAAGATGAGAGTTTTCGTCGCCGCCTTTGCCTGTGCGTTCTCGCTGTGCCTCGCCGGATGCGTGCAGGAGCCTGTGAGCGGGCATGCCTTTGCCGAATTCGAAACCATGGCAAAGATGAAAGGTGGGCTGCGGGAGGAGCGCAGACCCCTGGACGCGCCATTCTCGAACGCAGATCTGTTGCAGAATTTCGACCGCATCGCCTTCTCTGTCGAGGACCAGTTTGCCGAGGGCAACCCCCAGGTGGACCATGTTCGCCGGTGGGAGGCGCCGATCCGCTGGCGGCTGCGCAGCATCGGCCCGGATGTCGTCGACCATTTCCGCCTGGTGCATGAGACATTTGAGCGCCTAAGCGCGGTGACCGGGCTCGACATCGCTCCCGCGGCCTTCGACGAGACCGAGAACATGTTCATCTTCTTCGCCCGGCCGGAGGATTTCGACCCGGAGCTGGAGCGTTGGCGCAAGGGCGAAGCGGATGAGGGGCTGATCGATTTCGTCCGCGCCTTCAGCACCAACCGCACCACGCCCTGCCAGGGTGTGCTATACCGCAGCGACGGGCAGGAGCCCGACAAGCCGTTCCTGATGGGCGAGATCAACTACGCGCTCGTGGTGATCCGGGCCGGTCTGACCCCCGCCTCTCGCCGCACCTGCGCGGAGGAGGAGTTGGCACAGTCCCTCGGCCTGACCAATGACCACCCCGGCGTGCGACCGTCGCTGTTCAACGATGACGAGGAGTTCGCGCTGTTGACGGAGCATGACGAGTTCCTGCTGCGCCTGCTCTATGACCGCCGGCTGCGGGCCGGGATGGACCGCGCGAAGGCCATGCGCCTGTTGCCGGAGATCCTGGCGGAGCTTAGGCCGAACGGGTGAGCTGCCTTGCGCGCCTCGCGGCGCCACCCCTCTTCCTCGCCGTTCTGGCCGGCTGCGTGCCGCCGGTGGACGGAACCGAATTCAGCCCAGTGCAAAACCTGACCCAAGCCGTCGGCGGGTTCCGCGAAGACCGCGCGGCCAGGGATGTACCCTTCACCAATGCCGAGCTCGCGACCAATTTCAGCCGCATCGCCTTTGGGGTGGAGGAGGAATTCCGCGACGTCTCGGCCCAAGGGCCAGAGATGATACGCCGGTGGGAAATGCCGATCCGCTGGACCGTCACCAGCCGCAGCCCCCGGGCCGAGGATCAAGCCCAGACCGTGTCGAAGACCTTCGACCGTCTCTCCGCCGCCACCGGCCTCGACATCGCCGAGGCGCCGTCCTTCATCGGGGCGAACTTCATCGTCACCTTCGCCGGCACGCAGGATTATGCGGCCGAGGCGGATCGCTGGCGCGAGCTCGCCGGCGCGTCGGGCATCGCCGATTTCATCGATCGCTTCGCCACCGATCCGACCACCCCCTGCCAGGGCGTCTTCTTCTTCAGCCGCAGCGACAATGCAGAAACCGGCCGGAGGCTCGGCAGCATCCGCTTTGCCCTTGTGATCATCCGCGACGCGCTGCCGGAGACCTTTCGCCAGGTTTGCGCCGAGGAGGAGCTTGCCCAGACCCTCGGCCTTGCCAATGACGACCCGCGGGTTCGACCCTCGGTCTTCAACGACGACCAGGAATTCGCCTTTCTGACCGAGCACGACGAGTACCTGCTCCGCATCCTCTACGACCCGCGGCTCGGCCCGGGTGTCGGGCGCGAGGACGCGATGGCCATCGTGCCCGACATCATCGAAGAGCTTCGGCCTGGGGGGTAGAGCGGCCGGACGACGATTGATTTCATCGGAGATACTGAATGCGATTGCTTGCAAAACTCACCGGTCTGGCCGCGGCACTCCTCACCACCGCCTGCGCGCCGACCACCACTGGGGAAAGTTTCGACAACTATATCAACCAGCTGGTGAATAACGGCAAGCTGCGCAAGGAGCGGGCGCCGGCCGATGCGCCGTTCTCCAACGCCGATCTGGTCCGCAATTTCGAGACCATCGCTTTTGGGCTCGAGCCGCAGCTCAACGGCGGCGTGTCGGAGGAAAACCACATTCGCCGCTGGCGACAGCCGATCCGTTACTGGCTGATCATGTCGGAGAGCGACGCGGAGCGGACCGCCCGTGAAATCCACATCTTTATGGACCGCCTCGGCGACCTAACCGGTGTCGAGATACAGCCAGCGACGGAGTTCTCCCAATCGAATTTCGACGTGCTGGTGCTGGGACCGGACGACTACGGCAAGGCGGAAGACCGTCTCTACGGTGCCGATGCCTCACTGCTGAGAGCATTCCGTTGGGACAGCGCACCGTGTCAGGCGCGCGTCTATCACAGCGAAGGGTTCGCCAACCAAAACGATGAGCCCAAGGGCTCAATAACCTATGCAATCGTGATGATCCGGGCGGGTCTCAAGCCGTTCTTTGCCAAAGGCTGCGTCGAGGAAGAATTGGCGCAAAGCATGGGGCTGATGAATGACGACGACCATGTCCGGCCCTCGATCTTCAATGACGACGAGGAGTTCGCCTTCCTCACCGAGCATGACGAATACCTATTGCGTATCCTTTACGACCCGCGCTTGCAGCCGGGTCAGAGCCGCAAAGACGCGATGACCCTCGTCCCGGACATCGTTGAAACGCTCCGCCCCGGGGGGTAACGCGGTCGATCCGCCAAGTGGGAAAGAAAGATGCGATTAAGTTGGACGGTCCCGGCCATGGCAGCGGCTCTCTCTGCCGCGGCCTGCGCACCCACCACCACGGGCGAGAGCTTTGACGACATCGTCTTCGAGCTGGTGAACAACGGCAAGCTGCGGAAGGAGCGCGCGCCGGCCGACGCACCTTTCACCAATGCGGATCTGGTCCGCAATTTCGACAGGATCGCCTTTGGGCTAGAGGCGCAATTCGAAACGCCAGGAGGCAACCACGACTTGATCCGCCGTTGGGACGGCCCGGTGCGCTGGCGCATCGATCGGGTGTCAAAGCCTGTGGAGGTCGAAACGCGCCTCCGGGCCGGTCAGACCTTTGCCCGCCTCGCCCGAGCGACTGGGATCGAGATCGAAGCGACCGAGGACGGGTCGGACACGAACTTCGCGATCCTGCTTCTTGCACCAGAGGACTACTCTCCACTCGCCGCACGGTTCTCGGAGATGGGCCTGGAGAAACTCGCTGCCTGGGCTCGCGGCTTTCGCAGCTATGCAGCCTCACCCTGTGTCGGCGTCTTCATCCCCGCACCGGACAAGGCCGGCGAGGGGTCGAACGCCAGGGGCAGGATCGCCTATGTCCTCGTTCTGATCCGAGAGGGCCTCGCCGAAGACTTGTGCCTGGCATGTTTGGAAGAGGAGCTGCCGCAGGGCATGGGCCTTCCCAACGACCACAACGAGGCCCGACCGTCTATCTTCAACGACTTGCAGGAATTCGCCTTCCTGACCGAGCATGATGAATTCCTGCTCCGGATCCTCTACCATCCGCGCCTGAGGCCAGGTATGCCGCGTGACGAGGCGATGGCTTTGGTGCCTGGGATCGTAGAGGAACTGCGCCCAGGCGGCGGCACAATCGAATAGGGGAGGGCCAGGCCCATGATTTGGGACATGCTGCGCGGCGAGTTCATCGATGTTATCGAGTGGACTGACGATACGCGCGACACGATGGTCTGGCGCTTCCAACGCCACGACAACGCCATAAAATACGGTGCGAAGCTGACGGTCCGCGAAGGACAGGCGGCGGTTTTCGTGCATGAGGGGCAGTTGGCGGATGTGTTCCAGCCCGGTCTCTATATGCTCGAGACCAACAACATGCCGATCATGACGACGCTGCAGCACTGGGACCATGGCTTCTCGTCGCCCTTCAAGTCCGAGATCTATTTCGTCAACACGCGCCGCTTCCAGGACCTCAAATGGGGTACGCGCAATCCGATCATGATGCGCGATGCGGAGTTCGGCCCGGTGCGCCTGCGCGCCTTCGGCACCTATTCCATCCGGGTCGGGGATCCGGGTCTATTCCTTTCCGAGATCGTCGGCACTGATGGCGAGGTGACCACCGACGAGGTTCAATTCCAGATCCGCAACGTGATCGTCGCGCGGTTTTCGAACGCCTTGGCATCGTCCGGGATCCCCGTGCTGGACCTGGCCGGCAACACCGATCAGATGGCGGAGTATCTGAAGAACCGCGTGGCACCGGAGATCGGGGCCTATGGGCTCGAGATGCCGGCGATGTTCGTCGAGAACGTCTCCCTGCCAGAAGCGGTGGAGCAGGCGCTCGACCGGCGCACCTCTATGGGCGTGATCGGCGATCTCGGCAAATATGCGCAGTTCCAGGCGGCAGAGAGCATGCGCGCGGCCGCCGAAAACCCCGGCCAGGGCGGTGCGATGGGGGCCGGGATCGGCGCCGGGATGGGCATGGCGATGGCAAACCAAATGGCCAATCCCTGGGGCCAGGCCGCGCCGCAGGCGCCTTGGGGCGCGCCGCCTCCGGCTCAGGCCGCTGCACCGCCGCCGCCGCCACCCCCGCCGGAGGTCGTCTACCACATCGCCGAGGCGGGGGAGACCAAGGGGCCGTTCAGCCGCGCCGATCTCGGCCGGATGCTGGGCGAGGGAAGCTTCACCCGCGAGACGCTGATCTGGTCGCCCGGCATGGCCGGCTGGACCAAGGCGGGCGAGGTGGACGCATTGGCGCAGCTCTTCACAATCGCGCCGCCCCCGCCTCCGCCACCCCCCGCAGGCTGAAGCAGGACGGATCGCCACCATGCCCGGGCGCCTTTGCGACCGCTGCGGTGGCAGGATGGAGTTCGATCCGGGCGAGAGCGTTGTCGCCTGCGCTGGATGTTCCGAGCATCGGCGCGCCGGGACCGGGGCTTCGACCAGCCTGGGGGGCGAGGCGACCTGCAAAGGCTGCGGGGCAGTAACCGCCGGGGATGTTGCGACACTCTCCGCCCCATGCCCGTTTTGCGGATTGCAGATGTCCCAGGCAACCGGCAGCGCGGTCGACATGCCGGGGTCGATCATTCCCTTCCGCCTGACCGAAAGCGCGGCGCGAGCCCGCCTTTCCGGCTGGCTCGAGGACATGCCGAGCCCGCCGCGAGGGCTGGCGGAGTTTGCCGACACGGCCCGCCCACTGGCCGGTCTCTATCTGCCATTCCACCGGATCAGCTACCGCGACGAGGAGACGGGGCAAGGGCGTATCTTGGCCCGCTCCGCCTGCCCGAAGCTCGCCGGCTTCATCGGCAAGGGCGACGTGCTGGAAGATGTCTGGCGCAAGGCCCCGATCAGAAGCGTCCACAGCGACTTTCTGCTCGGCTTCCGGGTGACCATGCCCACCACCACCACGATCGAGGCATTGGAGGCCGAGCGGAGCGCGATGGTCCAGCGCTATACCCTGCCCGCCATGGGCTCTCTGCGCAGCGAGCGCAACAACGCGGCGCTGGAGATGTCGCACCTGGCGTCGCTCGATCGGCTGAACCTAGAAGGCTGCCTTTGCGTCCTCGCGCCGGTCTGGATCGCAGGCTATCGGTGGCGGTCGGCCCACCATGTGGTTGTGATCGACGGATGGTCGGGGGCGGTCCTCGGCACTCGGCCCGACGACGGGATCCGCGATGTCGCGACCATCCGCTCGACAGTCGATTGGCTCTTCATCCTCGCCGGGATCGGCATGGTCGGCTATCTCGCCGTCTCCGCGTTTCTGGGGAGCATCGAGTGACCGAGACCCGCCAGGACCTGCCCTGTTCAAATTGCGGGGCACAGCTGACCTACAGCCCGGGCGCAGGCTCGCTCGCCTGCCCGTTTTGCGGGGCTGAGAACGAGCTGCCCGCCGCCGCGGAGACGTTGGGGGCGGAGGACATCCGCGAGCTCGACTATCACCGGGCGGTGGCGGATCTGCTCGACCGTCAGGATATCGAGGAAACCGCGGCCCTCGCCTGTCCCGGCTGTGGCGCGGAGGTGACATTCGGGCCGGAAACGGTGGCCGACGAATGCCCGTTCTGCGCCACATCGCTCGCCAAGGATATGGCCCGGCCGCATCGCCATCCCAAGCCACAGGGCGTGCTGCCCTTTGCGCAGACCGAGAGGGAGGCGCGGGAGCGGATGAAGACCTGGCTCGGCGGGCTTTGGTTCGCGCCCTCCGGCCTTTCACGCTTTGCCGAGGCAGGGCGCCCGATCGCTGGGCTGTATCTGCCGCACTACACCTATGACGCCAACGGCACAGCGGAGTATCGCGGCCAACGGGGCGATGCCTATTATGTGACGCGCACCCGCACCGTGGTTGTGGATGGCAAGCAGCGGCAGGAGACCTATCGCGAACGCCGGATCCGCTGGCGGCCCGTGTCGGGCCGAGTGCGGCGGGCCTTCGACGATGTGCTGGTCCCGGCCTCCGACACGATCGGCCCGGTGGGCGACCGGATCGAGGCGGGCGGCCGTTCCTGGGACCTCGCGGGCCTGATGCCGTACCGAACCGACTATCTGGCCGGCTTCCGCGCGGAGGCGCCGTCTCTGGAACTGAAGGACGGGTTCGAGCGGGCGCGCGGAACCATGGATGCGATCCTGGAACGGGATGTCCGCTTCGACATCGGTGGGGATGCGCAGCGGATTGACCGGATGCGGTCGGACTACCGGGAAATCACCTTTAAGCATATCCTGTTGCCCGTTTGGCTGGCGGCCTACCGGTATCGAAACCGGCCCTACCGGGTGGTGATCAATGGTCGGACCGGTTCGGTCTCCGGCGAGCGGCCCTATTCGGCTTGGAAAATTGCCATTGCGGTGGTTCTGGGCGTCCTGGTGGCGGCCGCCGTCGCCTATCTCGCCCTGGACGCGTAGCGCCGCGGGGTTGGGTCCTCGCTAAACCTTGGCCTCCAGGGCGCCGCGTCGACCACCGGGCGTCTTGCGAACGAGGCGCTCGCGGCGATCTTCGACACCGGCGCCTGTGGCAACGCCGCGGGCGCTACGTTGCGCCGCCACGGCATCGCCAGGCGCGGCATGGCCTTCGCGGGGTCTGATGCCGGAGGGGGCAGAATCCTACGCTAAGGCGTAGTTTTGGCCGAATTCCGCCGCAGCGTCCTGCAGACGGTCGGTCTTGAGACGGAGAAGAGCTCAGCGAGATCGCTGATGGAATATTCGCCGGAGGCGTGCATCCGGCTCAGTTCTTTTTGTTGTTTTTCCGAGAGTTTCGGCTGTTTTCCACGGAGTTTGCCCTTGGCACGGGCGATGGCCATACCTTCGCGGGTGCGCATGCGAATGAGGTCGGCCTCGAACTCGGCGAAGGTGGCGAGGATGTTGAAGAACATCTTTCCCATCGGGTCGGTCGGATCGTAGACTGATGCGCCGAGGGCAAGCTTGACGCCCCTCTTTTCCAACTGATCCGCGATGGCCCGTGCGTCCGGGACCGAGCGCGCGAGGCTATCGAGCTTCGACACAACCAGGACGTCGCCGGCGCGCACGGCGGCGAGCGCCTGGTCGAAACCGGGTCGGGCGCGGTTTGCGCCGGTCAGGCCGTCATCGGTGTAGATGCGATCTTCGGTGACTCCAAGCTCTGCAAGGGCAGCACGCTGCGCCGTGAGATCCTGACGGTCGGTGGAGCAGCGGGCATAGCCAATCTTGGTCGCGGTCATGCCGCGAGTGTACGGATAGGGGTCCTCATGTGCGGATCAAATCGTACCATCTATACGAGACATGATTGGGTGCGGTTTCGTTGCCATCAACCGCCACCTCGCCCCATGTCGGCTGACCGATCCCCTTACGGACGCAAACCCACCACTATTTCCGGAAAGATCGCCATGCCAAGACGCAGCATTCTGACCGACCGCCAACGGGCGGCATTGTTCGACCTGCCGACCGATGACGCCTCGATGCTGCGCCATTACACTCTGGCGGAAGACGATCTGGAAATCATCCATGCCCGCCGCCGTCGCCGCAATCGTTTCGGCTTTGCCCTGCAGCTTTGCGCGCTGCGGTATCCTGGGCGGCTGCTGGCGCCGGGCGAGGTCATTCCGCTGGCAGTTACACGCTTTCTGGCCGCGCAGCTTGGGATTCGGCCTGACGATCTGGCCGGATATGCTGCCCGCGAGGAAACCCGACATGATCACCTGGCTGCCTTGCGCGATATCTACGGTTACAAGATGTTCGCGGGGCGTGGGGCTCGCGACCTGAAGACCTGGCTGGAAGAAGCGGCCGAAACTTCCCGATCGAACGAGGATCTGGCGCGGCGCTTCGTGGAGCAATGCCGGGAGACCCGGATCATTCTGCCGGGCATCACGGTCGTCGAGCGGCTTTGCGCGGATGCGCTTGTCGCGGCCCAACGGCGGGTTGATGCCCGGATCGCCAGTCGGCTGGACGACGTCATGCGAACACAGCTTGATGCCCTGTTGCTCGATGATGCGGGCGGTTCGTCTGGCTGCGTCAGTTCGAGATCGGGCGGAACTCGGCCGACATGAACCGCCTGCTGGACCGCCTGGAATACCTGCAGGCTCTGGCGCTAGACCGGGGCGTTCTTGCCGATGTGCTACCGCATCGCGTTGCCCGACTGCGCAGGCAGGGAGAACGGTACTTCGCCGGAGATCTGAGGGATATCTCGGGTGACCGCCGCCTCGCCATTCTTGCGGTTTGTGCTCTGGAATGGCGTAGCGCCATTGCCGACGCCGTGGTCGAGACCCATGATCGCATCGTCGGCAAGACGTGGCGCGAAGCGAAATCGCGATGTGACGCCCGGATGGACGATGCCAAATCGGCGCTGAAGGACACCCTGCAATCCTTCAAGACATTGGGCGCGGCGCTTCTGGAAGCGCATGAGGATCAGGCCTCCCTTGAGGAGGCCGGCGGCAATGCCGGCGGCTGGATAGCCCTCAAGGAGCTTGTCGCCGAGGCGGCCCAACTGACCGACACCTTCGCCACCGACTCGCTGGCGCATGTCGGGCACGGATATCATCGCTTCCGGCGTTATGCGCCCAGGATGCTGCGGGCGCTCGACATTTGTGCCGCGCCGGTGGCGGAACCGCTACTGGCGGCAAACAGGATCATCGCGGGCACGAAGACGACTGACGGCCGACCGCTGACCTTCCTGCGCCGCACCTCAAGGTGGCATCGCCACCTGATTGGTGACGATGAGCACCGAATATGGGAGGTCGCGGTCCTGTTCCATCTGGGCGACGCCTTCCGTTCTGGTGATGTCTGGCTGGCGCATTCGCGAAGGTATGGCGACCTGAAGGACGCGCTGGTCCCGGTCGAGGCCGCCCGCGACATGCCGAGGCTGGCGATGCCGTTCGAGCCCGAAACCTGGCTGGCCGACCGAAAGGCGCGTCTGTCCGATGCTCTATGCCGACTGGCGCGCGCTGCAAAGGCCGGGGCCATACCGGGAGGTTCCATTGAGGATGGCGCCTTGAAAATCGATCGGCTGACCGCCGCGGTTCCCGAGGAAGCTGACGCCCTGGTGCTCGATCTCTATAGACGTTTACCGGAAGTCAGGGTCACAGACCTCCTGCTCGAGGTGGACGATGAGACCCGCTTTACCGAGGCCTTTACGCACGTGCGCACCGCAGTGCCCTGCAAGGACCGGATCGGCTTGCTGAACGTGTTGCTCGCCGAAGGGCTGAATCTCGGCCTCAGCAAAATGGCCGGGGCCACAAACACACACGACTTCTTCCAGCTCTCACGCCTGTCGCGGTGGCGTGTCGAAAGCGAGGCGATGGCTCGCGCCCTGGCGATGGTGATCGAAGAACAGTCGGCACTGCCGATGGCGCGCTTCTGGGGCGCGGGACAAACCGCATCGAGCGACGGCCAGTTCTTCCCGACAACACGTCAGGGCGAGGCGATGAACCTGATCAACGCCAGGTAAGGCCATGAACCCGGGCTGAAAGCCTACACCCACGTCTCCGATCAGTTCGGACCCTTCGCCACACAGCCCATCCCGGCCACCGTGAACGAGGCACCCTACATCCTCGATGGCCTGCTGATGATCGACGCCGGTCAGAAGATCCGCGAGCAGTATGCCGATACAGGCGGCTTCACCGACCATGTCTTCGCGGTCACCGCCCTGCTGGGATTCCAGTTCATACCCCGCATCCGCGACCTGCCATCCAAGCGCCTATACCTTTTCGATCCGGCCTCCTGCCCGAAAGAGCTGAAGGGGCTGATCGGCGGCAAGGCCAGGCAATCCCTCATCGCCGCGAACTGGCCGGGTATTCGACGCAGCGTGGCGACCGTTGCGTCAGGGGCCATGCCGCCGAGCCAGCTGTTGCGGAAGTTCGCATCCTATCCCAGACAGCACGAGCTGGCGGTCACCTTGCGGGAAATCGGACGGGTCGAACGGACGCTCTTCATCATCGACTGGTTGCTCGATGCCGACATGCAGCGCCGCGCCCAGATCGGTCTGAACAAGGGCGAGGCCCATCACGCTCTAAAGAACGGTCTCCGCATCGGCCGCCAGGGTGAAATCCGCGATCGTACCTCCGAAGGCCAGCACTCCGCATGGCCGGACTGAATCTCCTCACCGCGATCGTCATCTACTGGAACACCAAGCATCTCGGTCTCGCCGTCGCCAATCGCCGCCGCGAAGGCGTCGGCGTCTCGCCCAACCTCCTGGCGCATATCTCGCCCCTCGGTTGGGCACACATCCTGCTCACGGGCGAATACAGATGGCCGAAAAGGGCTTGGCGTAGGATTCTGCCCCCTCCGGCAATAGACCCCTTCGCGGGCGCGAAGCCACACCATGCTTCGGGTTGGCCGGCGGTGCCGACTTCACAGCAGGTCGCCCTATCTCGCCGATCCCGCGCCGAGCCCGAAACCTCGGCGCCCGCGGCCCTCCCTCAGGCGAGGGTGTCGAAACCGCGCCGCGGGCGCTGTGCCGCCACGCGCCGGGAGGCGGACGCGGCGCCCCAGACGCAGCCCGGGCGAGCTTTTCACCGCCGGCGCAGCAGCCGCTCGACCTCCGGCACCAGCCGCTCCGCTGCCCGGGCGTGCATCTCCGGCGAGGGATAGCGCAGATTTGCCAGGATCGGCTGGCCGGAGGCCCGGAACAGCACTGGCTCCCCAGATCGGGTCAGATCCTGCGGCAGCCCCTCGGCCGAGACGCACTCCACATAGCCGTCCGCCGCTGTCGTCGCCGCCTCCACCATCGCTGCATCGACGAAATGCGGCGCCTTCAGAAAGTGCGGCTCCGCCTCATCCATCACTGCCTCGCCCGGCTGCCGCTCCGACAGCCACAGCACGATCACCGGCACGGTCAGGGTGCCAATCAGCGTCAGGGTGCGCCCAATCCAAGCGTTCTTGATCTCGTTCTCGACCAGGCGAAACCGCTGCTCATCAACCTGCGGCAGCACTGCCAACAGGCGCGAGACCTGGCCGATATCGTCGAGATCGAGCTCCGGATAGATCCCGCGCAACAGATCCGACACGGTGTGCAGCCGTGCATTCCGGCGCGGACGGACGCTGTACATGCGGTTCGAAATCGCGTCGGCGCCCATCACCTCCAAAACGCACAGCGCCGCGCCCTCGACAAGCTGCAGCACATCGGCGTCTTGCAGGAAAAAGCCCGGCCCGGCGCCATCCGCCCCCAGATTGAGGGCCGCGAGACCCGTCTCCTCCGCCACGACTTGGGCAAAAGGCCGCTCGACGAACCGCCCGAAGGTCGCTGTCGCACCAAGATAGGCGATGTACCGACCCCGCAGATCCGGCACCGGCCCGCGATAGAGTTGCTGTTTCTCCCCAAACCGGTAGACCTGATAGTCGAAGAGCGGGCTGTCGCTGCCGAATGCGGCCATCGCGGCGGTGTCCTTCCTGGGTGGGGCGGAACGGGGCAGGGCGTGCCCGCGGCGCCGGCGGCCTTCCCCCCGATCGCGCAGACGCGTCGCCCGACTATTGGCCGCCGCCCTTACCAGACGCCTAACCTTCCGCCACGTTCCCATTGGGCCTTTGCCCGGTCGCGGATATCGTCGGCGGGCCCCAAAGGACTGCGAAAGGCGCCGGCCATGCCCTATGAGACCATCGACTACATGCTCGACACCGACGTCGCCACCATCCGCCTGAACCGCCCGGACCGGATGAACAGCCTCAGCGCGCAGATGCGGCGGGAGCTCTTGGACGCCCTCGCCAAGGCACCGACGCAGGCGCGGGCGGTGGTTCTGACCGGATCGGGCCGGGGGTTCTGCTCGGGCCAGGATCTCGCCGATGCCGGTAGCTTCGCCGAGATCGATCTCGGCCGGACGCTGGCCGAAGAATATGAGCCGCTCCTGAACCTCATCTATGACTGCCCGGTGCCGACCATCTGCGCGGTGAACGGCGCGGCCGCGGGCGCCGGGGCCAATCTAGCGCTCGCCGCCGATATGGTGATCGCGGCGCGCTCGGCGGTCTTCATCCAGGCCTTCGCGCGGATCGGGCTGATCACCGATGCCGGCGGCACCTATTGGCTTCCCCGTCTGGTCGGCCAGGCACGGGCCATGGGGATGTGCCTGACCACCGACCCCATCTCGGCCGAGCAGGCCGCCGACTGGGGCCTGATCTGGGAGGTCGTGGACGACGACGCGCTCGGCAGTCACGCGGCCGCGCTCGCCGCGAAACTCGCCGCCGGGCCGACCGTCGCCTATCGGCTGGTCAAACAGGCGCTCCGGGCGAGTTGGTCCAACAGCCTGCCCGACCAACTGGCGCTGGAGGCGCAACTGCAGGGCCAGGCGGGGCAGACCCGCGACTTTATGGAGGGGGTGGCGGCCTTCCTCGAAAAGCGCCCGCCCCGCTACGAGGGGCGCTGACATGCCGGGATGACGGGCCTATCTGACCGCATCGCCACGGCTCCGCCGCCCTTCGATCCGGCCCGCGGGCAGGACGTGGCTCGCTGCCTTCCCGAGGCCTTGCGGACCGGGCCGCTTGGGGAGCTGGTGACAGGCACCGCGGGATCCAGCCCCTATCTCGCGCGGCTGCTTGAGCGGCATGGCGGTTGGCTGGCCGACCGGGTCCAAAGCGGTGCAGAGGACGCATTCGCGGCGCTCCTCAAGTCGCTCGACCACGATGGCACCGCGGATCTGGCGGCAACGGCGAAGACATTGCGCCTGACCAAGGGGCGCGCGGCGCTGCTGATCGCGCTCGCCGATCTCGGCGGCGTCTGGGACCTGCCCACGGTTACAAATGCGCTCTCCGACCTCGCCGACCGGGCCATGGCGCGGGCGGTTGCCGATCTTCTGGCCGACGCACTTCGCCGCCGGCTTCTGCCGGGCCTCGACGAAGACGCGCTCGCCTCCGGCGCCGGTTATTGCGTGATCGCGATGGGCAAGCTCGGCGCGCGCGAGCTCAACTACTCTTCCGACATCGACCTGATCTGCCTCTTCGACCAGGACCGTTTCGACCCCGCGGACTTCGCCGCGGCCAAGGCGGGTTTCATCCGGATCACCCGCGGGCTCGTGCAGCTCCTCTCAGAACAAACGGCAGAGGGCTATGTCTTCCGCACCGATCTGCGTCTGCGGCCCAGCCCGTCGACCACGCCGGTCTGCCTCGCGCTCGAGGCGGCCGAGCGATACTATGAAGGCCATGGCCGCACCTGGGAACGCGCCGCCCATATCAAGGCGCGGGCCGCTGCCGGGGACATCGCCGCGGGCAGCGCCTATCTCACAGGGCTCACCCCCTTCGTGTGGCGTCGCTATCTCGACTTTGCCGCCATCGAAGACACCCAGGGTATGCTCCTCAAGATCCGGCAAAAGAAGGGGCGCTTCACCGCCGACCGGATCCCGGGCCACGACGTCAAGCTCGACCCCGGCGGCATTCGAGAGATCGAGTTCTTCGCCCAAACCCGGCAGTTGATCATGGGCGGGCGCAATCCGGATTTGCGCAAGGCCCGGACCTGCGCGGCGCTCGCCGCGCTTGCCCGCGCCGATCTGGTCGAGGAGGAGACGGCGTCCCTCCTCACCGATGCCTACCGCGCCCATCGGACACTGGAGCACCGGCTCCAAATGATCGAGGACGCGCAAACCCAGACCATCCCCAGTTCGGCCGAGGCGCGGGCCCGGGTCGCCCATCTCTGCGGCTGGACCGACTGCGCGGCGTGGGAACAGGACATCGCCGACCGCCTCGCCGCCGTGCACAGGCTGACGGAGGCGTTTTTCGGCCCCACCAAGACCGCGCCGCGGCCACGCCCGGATCCGGACCCCGATCTCGACGAGGCGGCCCTGGCGGATGGCGGCTTCGGGCGTCCCGGCGATGCGCATCGGGTGATCGAGCGCTGGCGTTCCGGCCGCCTGCCCGCGCTGCGCACAGCCCGCGCGCAGAACCTCTATCGCAAGCTGGAACCGCGGGTGATCGCCGAACTGGCCCGCGCCGCCCATCCCGACGACGCGATTGCCGCCTTCGACCGGTTCCTTGGTGGACTGCCGGCGGGGGTTCAGGTCTTCTCGCTGTTCACCGCCAATCCCCATTTGCTGGAGCTGGTGGTCGGCATCTTCGCAGCGGCCCCCCGCCTGGCCGACCATCTGGGTCGCCGCCCACAGGCCCTCGACGCGCTGCTGGGCCCAGACTTCTTCGACCCGTTCAGAAATCATGGCACGATGGGCGCGGAATTGGCCCAAGCGCTCGCGGCGGAACCCGACTACGAACGCCAGCTCGATCTCACCCGACGATGGGCGCGCGAACAGAGCTTCCGCGCCGGCGTCCTAGCGCTCCGCGGCATCGCCGACGAGGTGGAAACCGGCACCGCCTTTTCGCTGATCGCCGAGGCCTGTCTCACCGCGCTCTATCCCCGCGTGCTCGCCGAATTCGCCCGCCGCCACGGCCCGCCGCCCGGACGCGGCCTCGCCGTGGTCGCGATGGGAAAGCTCGGCACGCGCGAGATGACGGCGACCTCCGACCTCGACCTGATCACCATCTATGACGCCGGCGCGGCGGAGGCGTCGGACGGCCCCCGTCCCTTGCCGCCGGCGACCTATTACCCGCGCTTGACCCAGGCATTGGTGGCGGCCGTGACCGCACCCACTGCGGAGGGCCGGCTCTACGAAGTCGACATGCGTTTGCGCCCCTCCGGCCGGCAGGGGCCCGTCGCCGTGTCGCTCGCCACCTTCGAACGCTACCAACGGGAGCGCGCATGGGTTTGGGAGCATTTGGCCCTCACCCGCGCCCGTGTGGTGGCCGGGCCGGCGGATCTGGCGGCGCAGGTCTCGGCCGAGATCGCGCGCGCCCTCGCCCGGCGGGCCGGCGACCCGGAGGTGGCAGAAGCCGCAGCAGAGATGCGCTACAAGCTGATCGAAGCGCACCGGGCCGAACGGGGCGATCCCTGGTCGCTGAAACACGCCGCAGGCGGGTTGATGGAGATCGAATTCCTCGCCCAGACCGGCGCTCTGCTCCAGGGCCTCGGAACGGCGCAGCCGGCGCGGGCCTCTCTGGCCGCTTTGGTCGATAGGGGCTGGCTCTCGCGGGCGCAGGCGGAGACGCTGTCCCACGGGCTCTCGCTGCAGTCGCGGCTGCAGCAGGTCCTGCGGGTTGCCCATGACGGCGCCAGCGATCCGCGGCAAGCGGGGGAGGGTTTGCGGGCCGCGCTCGCGACGGCAACGGGCGCCCGAAACTTCGATGCGCTGGAGGCAACGCTGACCGGTCTGCAGCACCGGGCCGCCGGGATTATCGAGCGACGGCTGGCCCAACCGTCCGGGATCAGCCGGACAGACCCCGCGCAAAAGCGCGGCTGAACGCCCGGTAGCCCGGCGCAGTCACCTGCAAATGCGGCTGCGTTAGGCGATGCAACGCCGGCAGCTTGTGGAACGGCACAGTGGGCACCGCGTGATGCTCGGCGTGATAGGGCATGTTCCAGGCGAGCCAACGCACCAGGCGATTGGTGAAGGTGGTCCGCGTGTTCTCGAACATATTGGCGGCGAAGGCACAGCGCCCATGCTCGGCCAGCAGATAAAGGCGCAGGAAGGGCTGCCCCAGCAGCGCCGGGACGACCCAGACCCACAACAGCAGTGCCGATCCCGTCATCACCGAGACTGCCAGCGCTCCGGCATAGCCACCGAGCATCCACCGCGCCTCCGCCCGGACGCGCCCCGCCGCCGCCGGCGGCACATAGGGGTCGTTGCATCGGCCGGCGGCATTCCGGACCAGCACCTCGATCTGGCCCCACCAGACCGGCAGCCCGCAGACATGCCAGAGATAGCCGCCCCAGCTCCCCGGCTTTGGCTCTGCCAGTTCCGGGTCCCGCTCCGGATCCTGGGTGTGGCGGTGATGGGCAAAGTGGAAGTACCGGAACCATTCCGGCGGCAAGAGCAGCAAGACCCCGCAGAGCCGCGCCATCCCGTCGTTCAGCCTCCGCGACGCGAAGGCGGTCCGGTGGATGGTCTCGTGGAGCGCGGTGAAGAGAAAGACCAGCACGATTCCCTGCGGCAGCAACAGCAGCGGCCAGCCCGGCACCTGCGCCGCAATCAACCCGCCAAGCACGGCCAAAGCGCCAAGATGCCCCGCGGCCTGCCGCAGGCCCGGCCCATCGGACAAGCGGTTCAGATCGCGCCTCACATCCTGCGGCAGGGCGGCGATGAATTGGCGCTGGTCCATCCCGACCCCGCCCCGTGCTCAGCCGAGCTCTGGCGCCAGAGCCATCACTTTGCCGTCGGAATCGGGGCTGCGGGTCCGCGTGATCTCGACACCCAACCGGGCGCCCCGTTGCAGACGGTCGAGCTTTTCAATCCGCAGATGCACCCGCCACGCGCGCGGATCGATCAACACCGCCTCGGCCAGTCGTTCGGCATAGGTCTCGAGCAAATTGATGCGTGGACCCGCGGCCAAGTCCTCGATCGCTGCGACAAGGTCGTCGTAATTGACCACCCGGGCCACGCGGTCGTCGATATGGGCGGTATTTCGCGCAATCTCTAGGACGATGTCGAAGCGCAGGCGCTGGGTGACGCCCCGCTCCTCCGCATAGGCGCCGATCTCGACATCGGTGACATAGTCGCGCAAGAAAATCCGGTCCGGCACATCGCCAGCCTGGGCTGCCTCCCCCTCCGGCATCGGGGCAAAGCCTCGGTCGATCATGCGCCATCCCTCCGCATCTTGTCTGGGACCCGCGGCAGACGCCGCCGCGACCCTGGATTTTCGCCACCCTAACGCCGCCCCGGCGCCGTGACCAAGCGAAAGCGACGCCTGCCTGCACGGCTGGCGCCAATTGGTGAGGCGGGCTAGGGACGCCGGCTGAGTGAGGGAGTTGGGGCCGGGCGCAGTGAGCCCTGCCTGATCCTGCCCGAGGGCCAGTACGACCCGATCGTTCAGGCCGAGGGGATCGCGGGGCACTTTGTCGAAGTTCTGCGCCGCTGCTTCGTCCGCGGCGGGTTTTGCGGCGCGCCTCGATTCGCGCGATACGGAACGGAGGTGTCTATATGGACGATCAAAACGAGTACCTTCGGCAAGGATATGCTGTTGCCCGACCGCCAGATTTCTGCCTCTCCCACCGCGGATTTGAAGCCATTCTGATAGTATTTGTTCAAAACTTACGGTCCGACCGGACCGGTTCCGCCGTTACGACCAAACGCTGAGCCGCCGGATAACATACTGTTGTAAAACGGTTTATAATGTCCGATCCACATAAAACCCCATCGACTTCCGCCGAGATTTCCCGCAAGGGCGCGACAGTCTGACCGACTCTGACACTTGAGGGCTCGACCTGAGCGCCCATATATGCTCAACTTGAGCATAACAGATGGGAGGAAAATCGGGGGTGCCGATATGTTGATGAACGCTTACACGACAATCGACCAGGCCCGCGCAGTTCTAGCATCCACCTACGATCTCGATCCCTCGACCGAGGCGTTCGAGGCGACGGCAGACCGCTATGCCCGCGTCTCAAGGCTGATCCCGGCGCCGGATTGGGCGATCCACGCGCCCTATATCCGCGCTATCGAGACACTGAAGGCCCAGCGCGACGCAGTCATTCTCGCTCACAACTATATGACGCCGGAAATCTTCCATGGCGTCGCCGATGTCTCGGGCGACAGCCTGCAGCTCGCGATCGAGGCGACCAAGGTCCCACAGCAGGTGATCGTCCAATGCGGCGTGCACTTCATGGCA
>JBCCRM010000038.1:0-34469 GCA_039513195.1 Pseudomonadota bacterium
ACCAGAGCCGGAGCCACAGCCGCAACCAGAGCCGGAGCCAGAACCAGAGCCCATGCCTGGGCCAGCGGCTTTCTCGCTCTTCGTCGCGGATACAGCGACCGACGAGACGTTGTTCGCGCTCGAAGATGGGATGGTGATCGACCTGGACGATGTTGAAGGCCGAAGCCTGACCATCTACGCGGAGGCGAATGGCAATCTCGACCCGGGGAGCGTGGTGCTGCAGGCACCGGGGCTGAACACTCAGGTTGAGAATGTGACGCCCTACGCGCTCTTCGGCGACATCAACGGCGACTTCAAAGGCGGCGCTGGCCTGGACGAAGGCGACTACAGCCTATCGCTGACAGCCTATAGCGGGACCGGTGGCCGCGGCAGCGTTCTCGATACGATGAGCGTGAGCTTCTCGGTCGCGGACGACATGCCCACCAACCCGGTGCCGGTCGGCGACGACGACCCGCTCCCGGATCCGGAACCGCCGGCGCCCGAAGACCCCGCGCCGACCAGCGATTCGCCGTCTTACATGCGCTACTTCATTGCCGACACGGACACCGACGAAACGATTGCAGAGATCGAGGATGGCGGCATGCTTGACGCCAGCTTGATCGACGGTCGGAAGATCACCGTCTATGCGGAAGTCGAGGATGGTGACGGCACCCCGACGATCGGCAGCATGAAGATGAGCTATGGGGACCAAACGCAGATCGAGAACTACGAGCCCTACGCGCTGTTCGGCAATCTCGACGAGGACTTCCTCCGCGGCCAGACGATGCCCGACGGAGACCAGGAGATCGAAATCGAGATCTTCAGCAAAAAGAATGGCAAAGGCACTTTGCTGGAGACCGTGACGCTCGATTTCGAGGTCAAGGACAGTCCGGCGGACACCGGTCTGACCCTGGACGCGGCGGATAGCTTCGCATTCTCGGACGAGCCGCTGATCTAGGGCGACGAAGAACCAGGTCTCCTGGCACCTGGGGGCCGGGGTATAGAACGGGCCCGGAGTGAAATGCCGCTCCGGGCCCGTTTTCTGTCGGCAGACGCGCAAGCGCTCAAAGATGTTCCGCGCGGCATACGGTTAACCCCGCAATGGGCGCTGCGGGCGGGGCTGAGACGAGCCGATGGCGGAGCGGGTCGAGTTTCGGCCTTGGGATGACGGCACGACCGCCAACGAAGCCCGGGGGAAGCCAGCATAGGAGACGGTGGCGTGGCCGACGACCCTGTTGGCGTTTCGGATGCTTTGATGCTCGTAGTTCCGAAGGCAAGAGCCGCCAGCGGCAACATCGCCATTGTCACGCCCCAGTCAATCACGCGAAGCCGTGTAACGGCGTGCAGAAAGAGTTCGCCTGATATCTCTAACCATCGCCTTCGGAAATGAATGCGCCCGGCTGTCACACAGCCGAGCGCTTCGCCGAATACAACCCTGTCGAACTGGCCTTTTTTGCCATTGTCGGGAGGTTAGCGGATCCGGTGAAACGGTCAACAGCCGACTTTCCACCACAAAAAAAAGGGCCGCGCCATACGGCGCGGCCAGTTCGACAGGGAGGAGATAATCACGACCAAGCGCAAGGACGCGCTCTGTCGCCAATCGGACAATCGCCAAAAATGGTTAACAGGAGCTATCCATTCCCATCGATTGCTGGCCGACAATCGGAGATGACTGCAACTCTGTGGCGAATGCTTGACGAGATGGGGAATGTTTTAGGCGAATTTACGCTGGATTGGACAACCCAAACGGGCCTCGCCGCAATGACAACACCTTGCCGGCCTGCAACCGGGCGGTATTGTCCGGTAATGGTCGACCCCGTCCATCACCACAGCAATGAGCGCCAGACACTCGATCTCGTCGCGCTGGAGAAGTATCTCACCCTCCACATTCCGACGATTCGGGGCCCGCTGTCGGTGGGCCGGCTCTCCGGCGGGCAGTCGAACCCCACTTATCAGCTCGACTGCCCGGCAGGGCGATTCGTCTTGCGGCGCAAACCGCCTGGCACCCTGTTGCCCACGGCCCATGCCATCGACCGTGAATATCGCGTCATGGCCGCTTTGGGCGAAACCGACTTTCCGGTCCCCCGTATGCGCCACTACTGCTCCGACTCCACAGTGATTGGGACCGAGTTCTACGTGATGGACCATGTGGCCGGCCGCGTGCTGTTTGACACCGGCCTACCCAATCTTACGCCCACTGAGCGCCGCAAAACCTATGAAGCGCTGATCGACACGCTAGCCCGACTGCATAGCGTCGATGCCGACACCATCGGTCTGGGCGATTTCGGCCGTTCGGGCGGCTACATCACTCGACAGACGAAACGCTGGGCCGCGCAGTATCGCACCTCCGCGACCGCGGAGATCCCCGCAATGGAACGGTTGATCGACTGGTTGCCCGCGGCGGTCGCCGCGATCCCCGATGAGACATGCCTGGTTCATGGGGACTATCGCCTCGACAATGTCATGTTGCATCCGGACCGGCCAGAACCAGTGGCGGTGCTGGATTGGGAGCTGTCGACCCTTGGCCACCCTCTCGCCGATCTGAGCTACTTCCTGATGACTTGGGTTTTCCCAACGAACCTCCGTTATGGGATGGCCGATCTGAACCTGGCGGGTTTGGGCGTGCCGTCGCTTTCGGAACTGGCCGAGCGGTATGCGCGGGCAACGGGGCGTGGAGATCTGCCGGATCTCGACATCCTCCTCGCCTATAACATCTTCCGGATCGCCGCGATCCTGCAAGGCGTCTATGCGCGCGGCCTGGACGGCACTGCCTCGTCAACCGACGCTCTGAGCAAAGGTGCGGATGTGCCCCGCCTCGCGGAGATCGGGTGGCGCTACGCGCAGCGCGCAGATCCCGGGCATGGCTGACCGAACTTGACGCTGGCGGGCGAGGCGGCCGAGATAGCGCCAAGGGCACAGCATCAAAGGGAGGACGCCATGGTCCAGGAGCTCAGCCATTTCATCGGCGGCAAGCATGTGAGCGGGGGCTCCGGCCGGTACTCGGACGTCTTCAATCCGGCGACAGGCGAGGTGCAGGCGAAATGTCCGCTTGCAAGCGTCGAGGAAGTGCGTGGGGCGGTGGAGAACGCGGCCGCGGCGCAGCCGGGCTGGGCGGCGCTGAACCCGCAGCGCCGGGCGCGGGTGATGATGGAATTCGTGGCGCTGTTGAAGCGCGATATGGACAAGCTCGCCGAGGCACTGAGCCGCGAGCATGGCAAGACTCTGCCCGATGCCCGGGGCGACGTGCAGCGCGGGCTTGAAGTGGCGGAGTTCTGCATCGGCGCGCCGCATCTTTTGAAGGGCGAGTACACCGACGGCGCCGGGCCCGGGATCGACATGTATTCTATGCGCCAGCCAGTGGGCGTTGCGGCCGGGATCACGCCGTTCAACTTTCCAGCCATGATCCCGATGTGGAAGTTCTGCCCGGCTTTGGCCTGCGGCAACAGCTTTGTGCTAAAGCCGTCAGAACGCGACCCCTCGGTCCCGTTAATGCTGGCGGAGCTGATGCTGGAGGCCGGTGCGCCGGCAGGTGTGCTGAACGTCATCAATGGCGACAAAGTCGCGGTGGACGCCCTGCTCGACGACCCGGATGTCGGCGCAGTAGGCTTCGTGGGTTCGACCGCGATTGCCCACTATGTCTACACCCGCGGCAGCGCGAACGGCAAACGCGTGCAGGCCTTCGGCGGCGCCAAGAACCACATGATCGTGATGCCCGACGCCGATATGGGCCAGGCGGTCGATGCCTTGGTCGGTGCCGGCTATGGCGCGGCGGGCGAGCGTTGCATGGCGGTTTCCGTCGCCGTTCCAGTGGGCGAGGACACCGCCGACCGACTGGTACAGGCCCTCACGCCACGGGTCGAAAGCCTGAAGATCGGACCCTACACCGCCGGCGAAGACGTGGATTTCGGCCCGCTGGTCACGCGGGACGCCTATGCCCGGGTGCGCGGTCTGGTCGATAGAGGTGTGGAAGAAGGCGCCGATCTCGTCGTCGACGGGCGCGATTTCCGGCTGCAAGGCTATGAAGAGGGCAACTTTATCGGCGGCTGCCTGTTCGACCGGGTCACCAAAGATATGGACATCTACAAGACCGAGATCTTTGGGCCCGTGCTGTCCACGGTTCGAGCGAAGTCCTATGAGGAGGCGATGAGCCTCGCCATGGACCACGAATACGGGAACGGCACGGCGATCTTCACCCGCGACGGCGACACCGCCAGGGACTTTGCGAGCCGGATCAATATCGGCATGGTGGGCATCAATGTCCCGATCCCGGTGCCGCTGGCCTATCACAGCTTCGGCGGCTGGAAGAAATCGGTGTTTGGCGATTTGAACCAGCACGGGCCGGACGCATTCAAGTTCTACACCCGCACGAAGACGGTCACGGCGCGCTGGCCGTCAGGTGTGAAAGAAGGGGCGGATTTCTCGATCCCGACCATGGGGTGAGTTCCGCCGCAGGCCTGCGGCCTGCGCCGTCCATGCCGCCGCGTCTACCACCCGGCCCGTGGGACCGCAGGCGCCCGCGGCGGAGGAGATAACTTGGCGCCCGTAGGACTGCCGCGGGCGATCGGTGCAGACACATGGAGAGAAAACGCTCAGTCGATGCTTTCCGCCGGATCGCACTGACGCCCGGCAATGCGGACGTCATTCGCAGAGGGCAATCAGGGCGCGGTGGGCTCGGGCGACATTCTCTGCCCTGATGCGGACATAGTCGGGATCGGCGCCAGAACGAGCAGCCTCTTTGCGGAGGGCGGCAATCCAAGCCGCATCGGCGTCGACATCCAGACCTCTCAGCTCTGCCGCGATACCGCCAACCCGGTGGTAAAGCGCATAGTCGTCTTGACCGATATCGGGAACCAGCCGCTCTGTAGCGCAGGCGCAAACGGGCTTTGGCACCCCATTGGCACCGCAGAAATCATCGACGCCATCCGCGGAAGCGGCGCCCGCCACCGACATCAACACCAGACTTGGGACAATGGCCCTCATGCCCGCCGGCGCCGAGACCGACCCTTATAGCCGCGCGTGCCCGGACGCCCGGCCTTCGACCGCGGCGCCGTTGCGTCCTCCACCTTCTCCTCGACCTGCGATTGCCGGGCCAGGGGATCGTCTGCGATCGCCAGATCCAAAGCCTCGAGCCGCTTCATCTCGTCCCGCAACCGGGCGGCTTCCTCGAACTCCAGGTTCTCCGCAGCCTTCAGCATGTCCTTCCGCAACCCATCGAGGACCGCGGCGAGGTTCGACCCGGTCTTGCCCTGCACCGCCTTATCGACCTTCGCGGTGACGCGGGACATATCGGTGTCGCCTTGATAGACGCCCTCCAAAATATCCTCGACATTCTTTTTGACCGTCTGCGGCGTAATCCCGTGTGCATGGTTGTAGGCGACCTGCTTGTCCCGCCGCCGCTCCGTCTCGGCAATTGCGCGCTCCATCGAGCCGGTGACGCTGTCGGCATACATGATCACCCGCCCATCGGCATTGCGGGCGGCACGGCCGATGGTCTGGATCAGCGAGGTCTCGGACCTCAGGAAGCCCTCCTTGTCCGCGTCGAGGATCGCCACGAGACGGCATTCGGGAATATCCAGCCCCTCTCGCAGCAGGTTGATCCCGACGAGCACGTCGAACGCCCCGAGGCGAAGATCGCGCAGGATCTCGATCCTCTCCAGCGTGTCGATATCCGAGTGCATATAGCGCACCCGCACCCCGTGCTCGTGCAGGTACTCGGTGAGATCCTCTGCCATCCGCTTGGTCAGCGTCGTGCAAAGGACGCGCCCCCCCTCTGCCGCCACCCGTTTGCACTCGTCCAAGAGGTCGTCGACCTGCGCAGAGACGGGGCGGATTTCGACCTGCGGATCGATCAGGCCGGTGGGGCGGATCACCTGTTCGGTGAAGACACCGCCCGTACGCTCCAGCTCCCAGGGGCCGGGGGTGGCCGAGACGAAAACCGATTGCGGGCGCATCGCATCCCATTCCTCGAATTTCAGCGGCCGATTGTCCATGCAGGACGGTAGCCGAAACCCGTGCTCGGCGAGGGTGAACTTGCGCCGGTAATCACCGCGATACATCCCGCCGAGCTGTGGGACAGTGACATGGCTCTCATCGGCGAAGACCAGGGCGTTGTCTGGGATGTATTCGAATAGCGTCGGCGGCGGCTCGCCCGGTTTCCGGCCGGTCAGATAGCGGGAATAGTTCTCGATCCCATTGCAAACGCCGGTTGCCTCGATCATCTCGACATCGAAGTTTGTCCTTTGCTCGAGTCGTTGCGCCTCCAACAGACGGCCTTCCGCCAAGAGCTGATCGAGGCGGACGCGCAGCTCCGCCTGTATCCCCTTGACCGCTTGGTTCAGCGTCGGGCGCGGCGTGACATAATGCGAGTTCGCGTAGATCCGCACCTTGTCGATGGTGTCGGTCTTCGCGCCGGTGAGCGGGTCGAACTCGGTAATGCTGTCAAGCTCGTCGCCGAAGAAACTGAACCGCCAAGCGCGATCCTCCAGGTGGGCGGGCCAGAGCTCCAGACTGTCGCCCCGCACGCGGAAACTGCCACGAGAGAAGGCGGCATCGTTCCGGCGGTACTGCTGGGCAACCAACTCGCGCATCACCGTCTGCTGGTCGTAGGGCCTGCCCGAGGCCAGCTCTTGCGTCATCGCGCCATAGGTCTCGACCGCGCCGATACCGTAGATGCAAGAAACCGAGGCGACGATCACTACATCGTCCCGCTCCAGTAACGCCCGGGTCGCGGAATGACGCATCCGGTCGATCTGCTCGTTGATCTGCGCTTCCTTCTCAATATAGGTATCAGACCGTGGCACATAGGCTTCCGGTTGATAATAGTCGTAGTAGGAAACAAAGTACTCTACAGCATTATTTGGAAAGAAGGACTTGAATTCTCCATAGAGCTGGGCTGCCAATGTTTTGTTGGGCGCGAGGACGATTGCAGGGCGTTGCGTTTCCTCGATTACCTTCGCCATGGTAAAGGTCTTGCCTGTACCCGTAGCGCCGAGGAGCACCTGTTCCCGCTCGCCAGCCAGGACGCCCGCGCTCAGCTCGACGATAGCCGTCGGCTGGTCTCCCGCCGCCTCGAACGGCGTTTCCATCACGAGGCGCTTGCCGCCTTCAAGCTTCTCGCGGCCGGCCGTCCGCGATTCCACCAGGCTGTCCATCATGATCCCGATCCTCCTGCGCCCTCTCGGTCGAGGTAGACGCCACCGCCCGTGCATCCAATAGCGAAAAGAGAAGATTAAGAGAACATTCAGATTCGGCGACCAAGATCGGGACTATCGGGGGCAGAACATTGACAACCCACTCGCCTGAGAGGTGTTCCGTGACAAACAGATCGGCAAATCGTGCCCCTGAGAGCAGCCAGACTTTCGCTGCTAAGGTCAGGGCTTTGCCCATGCGCAGAGGTCTTCTCGACAGCATCCGGCACGAAGATGATCGGGCACCTTTCACGAAACCATATTCGACCGAGGATGAACGCCCGGCCACGGCAATGGTGATCGCACCTATCCTGGGCCTGGGATTGTGGGCAGCCCTTTTGGCGCAGTTGCTTTGAGCCCATTCCCACCGTCCGGCGCATGATGTTGCGCCATATGCTCCTTGTCATAACGCGCCTTTCCCGCAATATCTCCGGCAAAACCTAACCTCGCGGGGAAGAGCAATGGCAGCTCGCATCTACAGCCCGGCACGCAGCGCGATGACCTCCGGTACGGGCAACACCGGGGCCTGGGTGCTTGAGTTCGAGCCCGGGGAGAGGAAGGCGATCGATCCGCTCATGGGCTGGACAGGCTCCGGTGACATGAACGGGCAGGTGAAGCTGCGCTTCGACACACGGGACGCCGCCATCGACTATGCCAAGCGCCACGGCTTGGCCTATCGGGTTGAGGAGCCAAAGCGCCGGGCGAAGAATATTCGCCCGATGGGCTATGCAAGCAATTTCGCCCATAACCGCCGGGTCGCCTGGTCGCACTGACGCCACAGTTGTGTATCAACGCCCGCGTGCCCGTTTTGCGCACAGAGACGGCGCTGATAGGCTGCGGCGCCCAGGCCGAGAGGGGGAGTGATGGCGGAGCGACCCAAGATCTATCCAGTGATCATGTGCGGCGGATCAGGCACCCGGCTGTGGCCGGTCTCGCGCAAATCCTATCCGAAGCAGTTCGGCGGGTTGCTGGAGGGTGGGACCCTCTTCCGGCGCACTTTGGCGCGTTTGCAAGGCGCAGGCTATGCGGATCCCGTATTGCTGACCCATCAGGATTTCCGCTTCATCGTCGCCGAGCAGTTGGCGCAGGAGGGGATGGACGCGACCAGGATCCTTGTGGAGCCCGATGGCCGCAACACCGCACCGGCGATCGCGGCGGCGGCGATCACGGTTAGCGAGGCAGACCCGAACGCTATGATGCTTGTCCTGCCATCGGATCACGTGCTGACCGACGTGCCGGCCTTCCACGCTGCCGTCGCCGCCGGGGCAGAGGCCGCAGCCGAGGGGAAGCCAGTGACCTTCGGGATCGCGCCGGACAGGCCGGAAACCGGGTATGGCTACATCGAACTTGCGGGCCACCCGGTTGCCGGCGCGCAACCATTCCAGCGCTTTGTCGAAAAACCGGGCGCCGCCCGCGCGGCAGAGATGGTTTCCTCTGGCCGGTATCTTTGGAATTCTGGCATGTTCCTGTTCCTCGCCGCGGATATCCTAAAATTGCTGGAAACTCACGTACCGGCCGTGGTCGGCGCCGTCCGCGCCGCACTCGCCGACGGTGCATCCGATCTCAATTTCTTTCGCCTGGGCGCGGAAAGCTACGGGCAAAGCCCGGATATCTCCATCGATTATGCCGTCATGGAACGCGTTGAGGGCATGGTCGTCCCAATCGACTGCGGTTGGAACGACCTTGGAAGCTGGAAGACCGTGTGGTCCGAAAGCGAACCGGATGACCACGGCGTCGCGACGGCAGGGGGCGCAGTTGCTATCGACTGCAAGGACACGCTGCTTCGGGCCGACCACCCAGATATGCGCCTCGTTGGCCTCGGCCTCGACAACATGATTGCTGTCGCCACGCGCGATGCCGTCCTTGTCGCCCCAATGGAACGGGCACAGGATGTGCGCCAGGCAGTCGGCGCATTGACGGATGTCGGGGCGCCCCAGGCGACTGAGTTCCCACGCGTCTACCGGCCATGGGGCTGGTATGAAACCCTGGCGCTCGGCAATCGCTTCCAAGTGAAGCAGATTGTCGTCACGCCCGCCGGTACCCTCTCGCTGCAAAGCCATTTTCACCGGGCGGAGCACTGGGTCGTGGTCGCCGGCACAGCCCGTGTCACGGTCGGCGAGGAGGTCAAACTGCTGACGGAAAATCAGTCGATTTACATACCCCTTGGCGCAGTCCATCGGTTGGAGAACCCAGGAAAGGTCGAATTGCGGTTGATAGAGGTGCAGTCTGGCGTCTATCTCGGCGAGGATGACATCGTGCGCTACGAGGATGTTTACGCGCGCACCTAGCGCCGCCGACATCTCACCTTAGAGCGTCCCGTCCGATAACAAGGGGCCCAATGACTGATACCGAGACCCTGTTGGCGCAAACGCTCGACGCGGCGCGGCACGCCGGTGCCGATGCGGCAGATGTTCTATTCGAACGGGGAGTTTCGCTGACCGTCGGCGTTGCGGACAGGCAGCTGGAGGAAGCTGAGCGAGCCGAGGCCGCCGATCTGGGCCTGCGTGTTCTCGTCGGTCAAAGGCAGGCTTGCGTCGCATCCTCGGACCTGCGGCCGGAAACGCTGCGGGAGATTGCGGAACGCGCTGTCGCAATGGCCCGGGCCGCGCCAGAGGATCCCTATTGCGGACTGGCGATGCCGGAGCAGCTCAGCACGCCCAGCGAAACCGCAGATCTGGAACTCGCGGACCCCACCGACCCACCGGACCCCGCATCGCTCGAGGAAACAGCGCTGCGGATGGAGGCAGCGGCACTGGCCGTGCCGGGCGTGACGATGACCGAGCAGGCCTCCGCCGCCTGGGGCCAAAGCGAGATTGCGATCGCGCAAAGCAATGGGTTTTCCGGCGGATACAGCCGGACATCCCACAGTGTCGGTGTCTCGGCCATCGCCGGAAGCGGCCTGGCGCGGGAGCGCGACTATTCCTATCGCAGCCGCCATTGGGCGGCTGATCTGCCTATCCCCGAAGATATTGGGCGAGAGGCGGGCGAAAGGGCTGTGGCGCGGTTGGAGCCAAAGAAGCCCGCCTCCGGTGCCTATCCGGTCCTCTATCACGAGCGGGTCGCCGGGTCGTTGATCGGCCATCTCCTCGGCGTCATCAATGGCCGCGCCATCGCCCGCGGCGCGAGCTGGGTTCGGGACGCGATGGGAACTGCCGTTCTGCCCAAAGGCATCGATCTGATGGACGAACCCCTGCTGCGCCGCGGCATGGCGAGCCGGCCGTTCGATGCCGAGGGCCTCGCAGCGCGGCCGTGCCGTCTCGTCGATGACGGCATCCTGCAGAGCTGGCTTCTAGACCTTGCGACGGCGCGGCAGTTGGAATTGACGAGCACGGGACATGCTCGGCGTGGGGTAGCAGCGCCGCCCGCGCCGGGCGTTTCCAACATCCGCATGACCCAGGGCAATCGGACCAGGGATGAGCTGATCCGGGATCTGGGAACGGGACTTCTGGTCACGGGCTTGATCGGTGCTTCCGTGAACGCGAATACTGGCGCCTATAGCCGTGGCGCCAACGGTTTCTGGATAGAGCGTGGGGAGATCGCCCATCCAGTGAACGAAATTACGGTGGCGGGCTCGCTGCCCGAGATGATGAAGAGCCTGATCCCCGCAGATGATGGCGATCCAATGAAGGCCCTGTCGATCCCGTCGCTTCTGGTCGAGGGGATTACTATTGGCGCCTAGCGCAGCCGAGGACCTCGAGCTTCTGCTCTCTCTCGCGGAACCCGCCGGTGAGATCGCCCTACGCCACTTCGGCACAGATTTGGAGATCGCCGAAAAGCCCGATGATCAGGGGCCAGTAACGGCAGCGGATCGCGAGATCGACCGGTTCCTCCAAGACAGTCTCCTCGGCAAACGCCCAGACTATGGTTGGCTGTCGGAGGAGACGCCCGACGACCCCGCCCGCAGCGAGCGCGCCCGCGTTTTCATCGTCGACCCCATTGACGGCACCCGTGGCTTTATCGAGGGCAAGAAGGGCTTTTCAGTTGTCATGGCTGTGGCCGAAGCGGGCCGCGTGGTCGCGGCTGTGGTTCATCTGCCGGCGCGGGCGGAGACCTATGCAGCGGCACAGAGTATGGGTGCCGAACTCAACGGAGCACCGCTGACGCCGATGCGTCGAACGGACCTCTCAGGCGCAGACTTTCTGATCAATACGAGCCAACTCTCGCCCCGGCACTGGCCCGGCGGGGTGCCTCCGGTCAACCGGCATTTCCGGCCGTCCTTCGCATGGCGTCTATGCCTGGTGGCGGCGGGTGCCTTCGACGGCCTGGTCACCTTTCGCGATGCTTGGGAATGGGATATCGGCGCTGGTTGCCTGATCGCTCAGGAAGCGGGCGCCGCCGTCAGCGACGCGACAGGACAACCGATCCGCTTCAACACTGCCGATAGAACTTCGCCAGGCGTGATTGCAGCGGCCCCGGCAATACACCGGCAGCTTTTGGCGCTGCGCAAACGCCCACTTGTGGCTGGCGAGGGGCGGCATTGACGGGTCACCGGGCGGAGGCCATTCTGCCCCCGGCACGACCGACGGAGGCTGCAGAGAAGCATGGTCCAAAAGCTCCACTTGGTCTTTGGCGGCGAGCTGATCGACCCGCAAAAGACAGCCTTCAAGGATGTTAGTGCGGTCGATATCGTCGGTATTTTTCCGGACTATGCTGCTGCCCATGACGCCTGGAAAGCAGCGGCGCAGCGCACCGTCGACAACGCGCATATGCGCTATTTCATCGCCCATCTGCACCGTCTCCGCGACGAGGAGGCCGAGGCCTCGGCAGAGCCCGATGCCCTCGAGCGGTAGGCATCGCCGGATCGGTGAGCAACCTCAGACCCGGCTGGCAGGGATTTGCGCGGCGCCTCCTGGTGCGTGCAGCAGCGGGGTACATCCGATTGGTACGCGCGAGCACCCGATGGACGGTCGAGGGTCGGGAGCATTTCGATGCTTTGCTGAAGGCAGAGGATGCGTTCGTGGTGTCCATGTGGCACGGGCGGTTGTTCCTGTCGCCGACCTTCGCGCCCGCCGATTGGCAGTCCATTGCAATGATCTCGAACAGTCGCGACGGCGACCTGATTGCGGGAATCGTCGCCCGGTTCGGCGTCAACGCCGTTCGCGGTTCTACCCATGACCGCAGGAAAGGTCGCGACAAGGGAGGCGCCCAAGCCTACGCCGAGGCGCTATCCCGCCTCTCGGCGCGGCGCAGCGTGATGGTGGTAACCCCGGATGGGCCCCGCGGGCCGCGAATGAAGGCGCAGCCCGGCATTGCCGCCATCGCCATCCAACGAAGGATTGCCGTCCTGCCCGTCGCCTTTTCAGCACGCTGGGCAGTGTTTGGTCGCGGTTGGGACCGGTTTCTCGTACCGCTCCCCTTCGGCCACGGGGCGATCGTGTTCGAGCCATCGATTTCAGCCGATGGCAAGCCACGCGAGGCATTGCTGGCAGAGATCGAGAACGCGACCTGCAAGGCGACAGAACGGGCCGATCTCCTCTGCGGGCAGGCGTCTGCCCCGGCGGAACCGTCTGCGTGATGGCCGCCCTTACTGCCTATCTCGCCGCGTCCGCGGTTGCCGAACCGGTCGCGGGGATGTTGCTGCGGGCACGCGCAAAGCGGGGCAAAGAAGATCTGGACCGCTTGCCCGAGCGGTTGGGGCATCCCGGTGTCGCGCGGCCCGAAGGGCAGCTCGCCTGGCTCCATGGCGCCAGCGTCGGTGAGGCTCTGTCCATGCTGCCGCTGATTGCAGCGCTAAAGCGCGGGGCGCCGCGGCTCAAGGTGCTTGCAACCACCGGAACGGTCACCTCGGCGCGCCAAATGGCCCATGCCTTGCCGCCGGAAACACCTCACCAATTCGCGCCGCTGGATACGCGCCCCGCGGTGCGCCGGTTTCTAGGCCACTGGCAACCCGACCTCGCGATTTGGATCGAAAGCGAGTTTTGGCCAAGGCTGATGATCGAAACGGCACGGCGGCGCATACCCATGGCCTTGGTCAATGCCCGCATGTCGGCGCGGTCGGCTGCCGGCTGGCGGCGGCTTCCGACCATGGCAAGATCTTTGCTGCGGCTGTTCCAGCGGATCGAAGCACAAGATGCCGAGACCGTGGCCAGGCTGACGGCGCTCGGTGCCCGGTCGATCAATCTCTCTGGCAACCTGAAGGTTGCCGCCGATTTGCTCGGTGCAGACGAGTCGCTTTTGGCGACATATCGGGCAGCTCTCTCCAGCCGCCCCGTCTTCCTGGCCGCCTCGACCCATGCGCCGGAAGAAGAGGTTATCATCGCGGCCCACCGCCGCGCCCGGTCTGCGTTGCCGGGGCTGCTGACCATCCTTGCGCCACGGCATCCCGAACGCGGCCCCGGTCTCGCGGCAGAGCTGCGCAGCAAAGACTTTGCGGTTTGCCCGCGGTGGGAAATGCCCGCTCCCGATACCGATATCTGGCTCGCTGATACGCTGGGCGAGCTCGGCCTGTGGTTTCGATTGGCCCCAGTTGCCTTCGTGGGCGGGTCTTTGAGCGGCAGAGGAGGTCACAACCCGTTCGAGCCTGCTGCCTTGGAGTGCGCGATTCTACACGGCCCCAGCACCGAGAATTTCGGACCTGCCTACGCCGCGCTGAAGCGGCGCGGTGCCGCACACCAAATCGGTGACGCCGAGGAGATCGCCGCAGTCCTCCCGCACCTGATAGGGTCCGAGGGCGGACCAACGCCATCGACCGCACAGATGACCGCAGCAGCGTCTAAACTGCGTGACACACAGACACCCGATATCCACCGAATGGCAGCGGGGCTTCTGTCCCTGCTGCCTGCGGAGCCCGGGTCGGTCGCCCGGTGACCCATTGATGTACGCGCCCGATTTTTGGTGGACCGACCCGAGTGCTCCGGATTGGAAAGCGCGGGCTCTGGCGCCGACCGCTGCTTTGTGGCGCCTTGGAGCGGCAATCAGGCAATGGCGTGCTCGACCCCAATCGGTGCCCGTTCCCGTCCTTTGCATCGGCAACGTCGTCGCTGGTGGTGCCGGAAAGACCCCGCTGACGGCCGCAATCGTCAGGCGCCTGGAAGCAGCAGGGCGGCGTCCGCACGTGCTCAGCCGGGGGTATGGCGGGCGGGTTCGAGGACCTCACCGGGTCAATCCCGGCTCTGACCGGTTCGACATGGTGGGAGACGAACCGCTGACCCTCGCGCATCTCGCGCCGACCTGGATCGCGCGAGACCGTCAGCTCGGCGCCGTCGCTGCGGCGGAGGCGGGGGCAGGCGTCATCGTGATGGACGATGGTTTTCAGAACCCACATCTCGCGAAGACCGCGTCGGTCCTGGTGGTCGACGCAAAGCAAGGCTTTGGCAATGGCCGTGTGATCCCGGCGGGTCCGTTGCGGGAACCCGTTGCCGAAGGTGTCGCGCGCGCCGACGCCGTTGTGGTGATCGGGACTCCGGCGGATACGGAAGCGCTGCTGACCCTATGGCCGACACTCCGCGACCGTCCGGTGGTGCAGGCCGAGATGCGTCCGCTCCCTACGGGCCTGCCGCTCGCCGGCGAGCCGGTCGTCGCCTTTGCGGGGATCGGCAGGCCCGAGAAGTTCTTCGCCACCCTTGCCGGCATGGGGGCGCAATTGTTGGTGAGAGAGGCGTTTCCCGACCATCACCGCTACAGCGAATCGATTTTGTGGCGCTTGCGACGGACCGCTGAGCGGCACGGCGCGATGCTGGTTACGACCGAGAAAGACGCGGTGCGTCTACCCGATCGACATCGACGACAGGTACTGGTTGTACAGATCGCTTTGGAACTCGCCGATTGGTCCGCCTTGGACCAGGTCCTGAACAGATTATGCTAGGGCTGCCACAATTTTGGCAAAAGATCGCCATTTTTCGCGGCGAGCCTGTCGGTGTCCCTCAACTATGCCTATCAACTGGGGGCATCGGCTTGCCGGTGCCCCCTCTTTTTTCGACAGAGAGAGGGGCTGAGACAGGGTGAGGCCCAGCCGCCGACCAGGTAACGGGGACGCCGCACCTGCTCGCCCCATCATATTCAGTGTTTTGTTGCAGTTTTGCACCTTTTCTAAAGGGGCTGCGGCGAGCGCTCCAGGCCGTTCGTCCCTAGATTGTCCAGAGCTGCCCGAGGCTCCGCGGACACTCGCCAGCGAGCATGCAGGAGATTTCCAGAATCTCTGTCCATCAAATGGACGGTACGAGGAATGGGACAATGATCATGAGATGAAGCACCTTAGGCATGCGCAGGCAGCCCGATATTCGGTATAGTATTCCCGCAGATCACAGCACGGCTTGGTCTTTTTTGCCAGAGGAGTTCTTTTCAAAATTTGTATTGTGACATACCGTCTTAGCTGAGCACTGATGCTGATGCGGCCCCGCTCGAAATTTTATTTCACAAAAATGCCGGACCCAAGGGGCCCGGCCGAGTTCAACAGGGAGGTATCACAACCTGAAGCAGCACTAAAAGCTGCTTCGGGAATTAGAGTAGGATTTTTTTTGCGGTGCATCAAGTTGCTTGAACGTCGCAGCCTCACAAAGCAGCTATGACATTCCTGCAACCCCCGGAATCTCCAGATCGCGGCGATTGGTACTTTCAATCTCGCGGAGCACGAAATCCCGGAATGCGAGCACGCGTTGGGAGCGTCGTAGCTCCTCCGGGTAGACAAAGAAAACCTGCATCGGTGACGATTGCAGCCCTGGCATCACGACCTCCAGGCCGTGGGCCACACCGGCCGTATAGCTCGGCAAAGCGGCAATGCCCAAGCCGTCCACCGCGGCCTGAAAGACGCCCGCATAGCTGTTGGTGGTCATATGGACCCGGCAAGAAACCTCGTGCTGACGCAGCAGCCAGTCGGCAGTTTCGTGTGGCTGCGGCGAGCCAGGCCCGTAGGTGATAAGCCGGTGCGATGTCAGGTCGGAGATATCACTCGGCCGGCCTTGGGCTTCTAGATAGGCGGGCGAGGCATAGAGCTGCATGGTCATTTCCATCAGCGGGCGCCGGATCACCTCCGCCTGATTGGGCGGGGACAATCTGATCGCAACATCCGCCTCGCGCATCGGCAAATCGAGGATCGTCTCCGTCAGCAGCAGGTCGACCGAGAGATGCGGATGCTGGGCGAACAGCGATCCCATCCGCGGCGCGAGCCAGAGCGAGCCGAAACCGCCGGTCGTGGTCACGCGGAGACTGCCCCAAACCTCGTCTTTGCTGTCGCGGATCCGTGCCGCCGTCGCGGTAAGCCGTTTCGCGATGGAGCGGGTTGCCTCGTAGAGGATCTCGCCCTGCTCCGTCAGCAGCAGGCCGCGCGCATGGCGATGGAAAAGAACCGAGCGCAGCTGTTCCTCCAGCCCGCGGATCTGCCGGCTGATCGCCGACTGGCTCAAATGAAGTTGTTCGCCGGCATGGGTAAGGCTGCCGGCATCTGCCACTGCGTGAAACACCCGCAGCTTGTCCCAGTCGATCCCTCCCGCCATGGTGCGGCGTTTTCCTCTGCCCTGCAAACGGTGCCGTAGTGTGCTGAAGGCAAACAGCCTGCACCCGTCCTTGCTTCTTATATTCGTCAGATGGTTAGACGCATACGGGTTTTTAGATGGTCCTGCTCACTTAATAGGCTTTCGACTGTTTTTTGTTCTGGGCTTTGGCTCAGGCCACACACCCAATCATCATTGGCGCGGTATCTGGCGCAACCTACGGGCCAATGATTTCCTCCATCGTTGCCGCCTCTCGCTGGCACGGTTGGTCGAGCGCGGCAAACGACGCCTACGTCGCCTCCAACCATTCGGGTAACGGCGAGCTTTGTTGGGACAGCGCGTGTCCGTTGTCCGCCTCTAGCTTCCCGTCGCCGAGATCCACAAGAACCGGCAAAGTGGTTTCGCTCGATTGAGCGCTCAACACATCCGTCTTCGAAGCCGCCCCTCAAGTCGGCCTTGTCGCCAGGGAAAAGGTCAGCTGGGCGACGAATTCCCTGAGTTCCGAGCCGAGCGCATCCTTTGGCAATCCGAGGAACCGGTCTTGGAGCGTGATCGACACAATGCCATGCACCGCCGCGAAGTAGGTCCGCGCCCGCAGCTTGAGCGCCTCCTCGGACAGGCTCGGATCCAGATGCGCCAAGGGATCGATAACGCGGTCAAGCAAGATCATATGCCCCTCCAAAAACCAATCCGGCGACCGGCCACCATCCGCCATGCGATGCTCAAAGAGCGCGTTCCAGAGACCCAAGTTTTCCCGGGCAAACCTCGCATAAGCAAGCGCCAGGGCCTCGAAAGTCTCGGGCGGATCGGTCTCGGCCGTCGCCGCTGACAGAGCCGTGCCAAGTTGGCGCATCGTCTCAGCGTTCGCGTGCAGGATCAGATCGTCGAGGTCGTTGAAGAGGTTGTAGACCGTTCCGGTCGCGCACCCGACCCGCTCCGCAAGGTCCCGAGCGCGCAGCGCATCGAGGCCATCCCTGGCGATGGTCTCGCGCGCTGCATCGAGCAGACGTGCCTTCAGTTCGCTTTTCTTTCTGTCACGCTTGTCCGGCATGCTCTCCTCCAGTCTCTGAACGCTGTTCATATTTTTATTGAACGCTGTTCAGAATCACGTTATACACCTTTTGAACGCTGTTCAAGTTTGTGGTCCGCACTTTGTGGACCGTGAAAACCGGGGAGGCGAAGATGAACGCACCGTTGAAACCTTTGGCGCTTAGGGCAGAGCGGCAACGCAGCTTTCAGACATTCGACGGCGCGACGCTGTTCTTCCGTCACTGGCCGGATGGGGTGGCGAAACACAACCTGGTTCTGCTGCATAGGGGGCACGAGCATAGCGGGCGGATGGATCACCTAGCCCGCGAACTTGCCCTTCGAGAGACGGCAGTCTACGCCCTCGATACCCGCGGCCACGGCCAGTCCGGTGGCGAAACAGCGCCTTCTGTGGCTGTGCTGGCCCGGGATCTAGAATGTTTCATGCTGCATTTGGCAGACGTCGATGGCGCCCCGGCGGAGAGCTTTGCGATCCTTGCGCAGAGTGTTGGCGCAGTGGTCGCAGCGGCATGGGTGCACGATTACGCGCCGCCGATAAGGGGAATGTCCTTGGGCGCACCGGCCTTCGATATTGACCTTCGCTTTCCGCTGGCCCGCCAGACCTTGAGCACGGCGCTTGCGCTTGGTGCACGCCCAACCGTCAGGAGCCGCGTCACCGCAAAGGAGCTGACGCAGGATGAGGACCGCCGAAGAAGCTATGAGGCCGACCCGCTGATCACGCCCAAGATTTCAGCCGATCTTCTAATCGACCTAAGGCGGACATCGGATAGGCTGATTGCGGATGCGCAAGCGATCACAGTCCCGACCCAGATACTCACCGCGGGGGACGACCGCGTGGTCCGATGCGAGGCTTCAGAGCAATTCGCCGAAGCGCTGGGATCGGCCAGAAAGGAAAGCCATCTCTTCCCGGGGCTGCGCCATGACTTGCTCGGGGAGCGCGACCGCGCACCGGTGATTGATGCAACCCGGCGGTTTCTAAAGGACTGTTTCGAGAGGCCGGAACCCGCCCCGGATTTGACCGATGCCGACCGGCGCGGATTCACCCAGCAAGAGACCGAGGCTCTGAAGCAGCCTCTTCCGCTCTGGTCGTCGCGCGGCGCCTATTGGCGCGGTCTGCGGGTGGGCACCAAACTGGGGGCGCTGATCTCCAGTGGCCTCGCCATCGGCGTCAAAATCGGGTTCGATTCGGGTGCGACCCTCGATTACGTCTACCGCAATGAAGCGACAGGTACCGGCCCGCTCGGCAGACTGCTCGACCGCAGCTACCTGAAAGCCATCGGATGGCGCGGGATAAGACAGCGCAAGCGACACTTGGAAGAGCTGATCGAGGTGGCCCTTTCGCGGCTGGAGGCAGCGGGTGCGACCACGAATGTTGTCGATATCGCCGCGGGCCATGGGCGCTATGTTCTAGATGCGCTGATCGCCCGCGAGCACCTTCCTGACTCGGTGCTGCTCCGCGACTATTGTGCCCGGAATGTCGCCGCGGGCCGGGAGATGATTGCCGAGCACGGGCTGACCGAGACGGCACGCTTCGAACTGGGCGATGCCTTCGACCGTGCCGCGCTCGCGGCGATGCGCCCGTCGCCAGACCTGGCGATTGTTTCTGGCCTCTATGAACTTTTCCCTGAGAACGCCGCAGTCCGGACCTCGTTGGCCGGATTGGCCGAGGCAGTCGCCTCGGGCGGGTACCTAATCTACACCGGTCAGCCCTGGCACCCGCAGCTCGAGCAAATCGCGCGCACCCTAAACAGCCATCGCGGCGGCCAGGATTGGGTCATGCGCCGGCGCACGCAGCTGGAAATGGACCAGCTCGTTCGCGAAGCGGGCTTCGAGAAGATCGAACAGCGGATCGACCGCTGGGGGATCTTCACCGTGAGCCTCGCACGACGCATTGGCTAACGCGAGACGGCCGGGAGTACGATGAAGAAACTACTCGCAATAGTTGTGGGCAAGGCGATCGCATTCAGCGCGCACCTGCTCACCTCGGTCCGGGGCTTCTGGTTAGGCACGGCGCCGTTGCCCGAAACCCGTGTCTACTTCGCCAACCACCGCAGCCATGGTGACTTCGTGCTGATCTGGGCCGTTCTGCCGCCGCAACTGCGGAAGAACGCGCGCCCGGTAGCTGCGGCCGACTACTGGCTAAGATCTCGGGTCAGGCGGTTTATCATCGCAGACGTCTTCAACGGCATTGCCATCGAGCGCGAGGCGGCCGACCGGCAGGTATGCCCAATCGCGCAGATGGCCCAGGCGCTCGACCTACGCCAATCTTTGATCTTGTTCCCGGAGGGGACCCGCCATGCCGGCGGCGGCGATCTGCTGCCGTTCCGATCCGGGTTGTTCCATCTGGCAAAGGCCCGGCCGGAAGTTGCGTTGGTGCCGGTCTGGATCGAGAACCTGAACAGGGTTTTGCCCAAGGGCGAGATTCTTCCAGTTCCCATCGCCTGCACCGTGACATTCGGCAAAGACCTTCACGTCGAACCAGACGAGACGAAAGATGCTTTCCTTGCCCGAGCCGCGGCCGCTCTGATAGCCACCAGGCCCGACGCGAAGGCAACCGAATGACCGTCGATATCGCACCATCATGGCCCCTGTTCGCAGCGGTCAGCCTCATTCCTCTGCTGCTCGCCACATTCGTCGATGTCGCTCTGCGTTGGCGCGTGGCGGAGCCAGGCCAGGGCATCCAGAATTTTCACCAGCGCGTTGGTTCCTGGTGGGTGATGGTCAGCATCATCGCACTCGCCGTGATGGCGGGCAAAACTGGCGTTGTTCTTTTGGCAGCGCTGTGCTCGTTCGCGGCTCTGCGGGAGTTCATGACCCTGACGCGCACCCAACTGGCGGACCACTGGGCGCTCGTCACGCTCTACTATGTGGCTCTACCTCTGCAATACTACTTGGTCTGGATCGACTGGTATCAGCTCTACGCAATCCTGATCCCCGTCTACGCCTTCCTCGCGCTGCCGATCCTGTCAGCTATCCGCGGCGATACCACCCGCTTCCTACAGCGCATAGCCGGCATGCAATGGGCGCTGATGATCTGTGTTTACTGCCTGTCTCACCTGCCCGCGCTGATGTATCTGGAGATCCCAGGCTATGAGGGGAAGAACATCTTCCTGATCGCCTATTTGATCTTCGTCGTCCAACTCAGCGATGTCCTGCAATACGCCTGGGGCAAGCTCTGCGGCCGTCGGCCGGTAGCGCCGGGGGTTTCGCCGTCGAAGACCGTCGAGGGCCTACTGGGCGGGGTGCTCAGCGCCACCGCCGTCGGGACCCTGCTGTGGTGGATGACGCCCTTCGGTGTCTGGGGCGCAGCGCTGATGGCGCTTGCAGCTACCGTGGCGGGCTTCCTAGGCGGACTGGTGATGTCCGCGATAAAGCGCGACCGCGGCGTCAAGGATTGGGGCCACCTCATTCCGGGCCATGGCGGCTTTATCGACCGGCTCGACTCGGTGCTCTTCAGTGCGCCGATCTTTTTCCATCTGACCCGCTATTTCTGGTCGACGATATGAGGAGACCTTGCGCTATGTCCCGACTTGACGAAGCCCGCCGCCCCTTGCGAACCCGCGATGCCGGATGGGCGCGTTGGCTGGCCCGCAAGCTGGCGGCGACCTCGGTCACTCCGAACCAGATCTCGGCCGCGGGATTGGTGGCTGCCGGGTTGGCCGGATCCGCGCTTTGCCTTGTTGGCCGGCTGCAAGGTCAGGCTGAAAGCGCGGCACTCTTCGCGGCGGCGGTCCTGATCCTTCTGAGACTGCTGGCGAACATGCTGGACGGCATGGTCGCGATCGAAGGCGGAAAGGCCAGCCCAACCGGGTTGCTTTGGAATGAGGTGCCAGACCGCATCGCCGATATCGCAATTCTTGTCGGCGCGGGCGTGGCATGCGGCGTTCCCAGCCTCGGTTGGTCGGCGGCGGCTCTGGCGGTTCTCACAGCCTATCTGCGCGTGCTGGGAGAACAGGTGGCCGGAGTTTCGGACTTCTCCGGGCCAATGGCAAAGCCGCACAGGATGGCGGTCGTGATCGTGGGCTGCTTGCTCGCGGGCGTGATACCGGGACATGCCGGCGACATCCTCAGAACGGCCCTTGTTGTGTTGCTGGCAGGGACCGCTTTTACTGCCGCGAGACGCTGCGGACGATTGATGAGAGCGACCGAGGGAAGTCGGCGCTTTTGACCGGCCACCCATCGGCCCTACTGCTTAGACCCGAGAGATCCCTGCGTCAGAGCTCGACGGCGCCAAAACGATCCAAGTGCTCGGGATGAGCGGGGGGCACAACTTTCCGTCCCGATCGCAGCGACGCCATCCAGTCTTCGCGCCGTGGCGGTTCCGTTAGTCGGCAGCGTCGGACGGACGGCGGACGATGGTGCCGACACGCTACTGCCAGAAGCCAGGGCTTTGTGCTACTCCGAGGATCGGGCGGTATCAAACAAAACGGGGCAAGGGGATGGGGCGATCGATCGGAATGGTCTGCGCTTTGGTGCTTGTGGCGCTGTTCAGTGGGCGCGCAGCGGCGCAAGACGTGCTCGACGGCCGATATCTCGGCGTGGGCGACGCTACAGGCGCCGCAATCGAGATCCAGCCTGAGGGCGACGGCTTCGAAGGTCGTTTCGAGGACTCCAGCGGCGGTCGCCAGACTTTCGATGCCGATCGATTGGGCGAGGTTGCTGAGACGCTGCTCGATATGGACGACCGGACCGTGCTCATGCGGATAACCCCGCTGCCCTTTGGCGCCGAGGTTTTGCTCGTGCCGTTGGATCCAGATGGCAACCTGGTGACCGATGCGGCGCGAGTCGAAAGCTTCGTCCGTGAGGGCCTGGAAATCCCGGAGCCAGGCGAGGGTTTCGTCGCCGAACCTGCCGATGGGACAACCCGGATCACCGGCAACAGCTTTGTCGCGTCTTACGAATTCTGGTCGCCGAGAGGCGTACGCAATGGATTTCTGGCCTTGCCACCGCGGTTTCGAACCGTGATCCGGCTGTTTCCCGCGGTGCAGCTTGACGTTATCTGGAAGCTTTGCCTGGCCCCGGACGGCGATCAGGCTCTGTCGCTGGCCCTGCGAGGGCAAGGCGTCAACTGCCAGGAAGTGATCGAGGGCGTCGCCAATGCGCAGCGCAGCGGGTCGTTCGAGGCCTATAAGGCCGAGGTTTCCGAGCAGCGCGCGGTTCTTCTGATCTCGGTGCGCTGTGCTGACGGGTATCGCATGTCGAAAACCGAATGCGATGAAGCCGCCCAGCACGTCAGCCAGGCGGCTATTTCTCTGCAGACCGCTGCAACAGTGTTAGGCCGCTACCGTTGAGGTGGCCGGGCCGTGCCCAATCACTCGCCGGCGTGCGGCGCACGCCGGCGCGTCTGACCGCCCCAGCCTTCGATCCACTCAAGAACGGGGCGCAAAGCCTCGCCCTTTTGGGTGATCCGATATTCGAGACGCCGGGCACCACTATGCACCGGACGTTTCTCCAAGATACCCTCGTCGACCAGACGTGCGAGGCGGTTCGAGAGAATGTTTCTCGCCACGCCCAGCCTACGCTGGAACGTGTCGAACCGAGTGATGCCGCGCAGTGAGGCCCAGATGATCAACAGCGTCCAGCTGTCGCCTATCTGCCGTACCGCTTCAGACATCGAAGTGATGTCGCCTTGCTCAAGATCGGACACGGCAAGTCCTTCCTTCATTCTGCATCATGAACTTCACTTCCATAACACGGAAACCCAGGCGATGTGTGACTCGCGATAAAATTTCTGCCTTTTGTGATGGAAAAACTGCTTGTGAGTGGCGTATCGAAACGAAAACTGTCCGTTGTGCCAGGCTAGGTTGACAGATTGGGGAAGAGGACGACCCGCAGTGACGTTATCTGGGAAGCTGATTCTGGTGACCGGGGCATCGAGCGGGCTCGGCGCACATATCGCGCAACACCTTGCCCGGCAGGGCGCACGGGTCGCAATCGCGGCTCGGCGACAGGCGGCACTGCAAGCGCTTGCGGCATCGCGGGTGGGAATGACCCCGGTTGAGATGGACGTGAGCGACCACAATTCGGTCCGCAGAGGCGTCGACACCGCAGCCAAGGTGCTCGGCGGGCTCGACGGTCTGGTCAACAATGCCGGCGTGGGCACGGTTGCCCGCGCGATGGAGATGTCGGAGGAGGCCTGGGCCGGGGTGATCGACACCAACCTCTCTGGCGTCTTTCGCGTAGCCCAGGCGGCAGCGGCCATAATGGCAGAAGGGGGCGGTGGCGCCATCCTCAACACTGCCTCGATCCTAGGGATCGGCGTGCAGCCGGGCGTCGCGGCCTACGCGGCATCGAAGGCTGCGGTGATCCAGCTCACCCGGGCCCTCGCGCTCGAATGGGCTCGGCACGGAATCCGGGTAAACGCCATCGCCCCTGGGTACTTTCCGACGGAGATGAACCAGGCCTTCCTCGAAAGCCCCGCCGGTCAGGAATACAAGAACGCAATCCCTCTCCGACGGTTCGGCGCGTTCGAAGACCTGGACGGTGCTGTCGACCTGCTCCTTTCCGACGCGAGCAGCTATATCACCGGGGTTACGCTTCCCATCGACGGCGGCCATCTCGTACGGCCGCTCTGAAAGGACAGCCTATGGACTTCACCCTCAGCCCGGCGGAGGAGGACTATCGCCGGCGTGTCGCCGTCTTCGTTGCGGAGCAGATTTTACCTCTAGAGGCGGATCCGGAGAATTTCTCGGACCATGGCAACATTCCGCCGACACGCCTTCGGACCGTCCGGGACAAAGTGAAGGCCGAGGGGCTCTGGGCGCCGAACGTCCCGCCGT
Source organism: Pseudomonadota bacterium (assembly GCA_039513195.1). Lineage (GTDB taxonomy): Bacteria > Pseudomonadota > Alphaproteobacteria > Rhodobacterales > Rhodobacteraceae > Thermohalobaculum. Next base: position 24,421 of record JBCCRM010000038.1, read on the forward strand.
CGTTGGGTGGTTTGGGTCTAAGCTTCGCGGCGCTGGCCGCGAGCTACGAGGAAATGAACCGCTCCGTGTTTGGCCCAGCCTGCTTCAATGCCGCGGCCCCTGACGATGGGAATATGCGCTTGCTCAGCCAGATCGGCACGCCGGAGCAACAGGCCTGGTGGCTGGCGCCCATCGTGGCAGGGGAAGAGCGCTCGGCTTTTGCAATGACTGAGCCGCACCCGGGCAGCGGATCGGACCCATCGATGATGCTGACACGAGCGGAGCGGACGAACAGCGGATACCGGATCCACGGGCGGAAATGGTACATCACCGGGGCCGAGGGGGCGGGCAAGTTCATCCTCATGGCCCGGACCTCCGGCGACCCGCGCAAGGGGCTCACGGCCTTTCTGTTCGACGCGGCGCAGCCTGGCTGGCGGATCGAGCGGCGCATCGGGATCATGGGGCCGGAGGAACATGGCGGCCATTGCGAATTGGTTTTCGACGGACTCGAAGTTCCCGCCGAGCATGTGCTGCTGGAGGAAGGGGACGGGCTTAAAGTCACGCAAATCCGCCTCGGCCCCGCGCGGCTGACCCATTGCATGCGCTGGTTGGGCCTCGCGAAACGCTGCCTCGAGATCGCCTCCGCCTATGCCTCTGAACGCGAGGGATTCGGGGTCAAGCTGGCGGACCGGGAGACGGTGCAGGTCCGCCTCGGCGATCTCGCGCACAGGGTCGAGGTCGGGCGCCTCCTGACGATGAAGGCGGCGTGGGAGCTGGACCAAGGCGGGCGGGCGAAAACTGCCGTCTCCATGGCCAAGATTCATGTGGCGGAGACCCTCCACGCGGCCGCTGATGGTTGTATCCAGATTTGCGGCGCGAAGGGCTACTCGACCGACACGGTGCTGGAATGGATCTACCGCTATGCGCGGCAAGCCCGGCTCGTCGATGGTGCGGACGAGGTGCACAAAATGGTCCTTGCCCAGGCCTATGCCCGCGAGGGTCCACAGATGTGGCGCTGGGGCGCGGCGTAACCTGTCGTCTTCCAAGATCGGCAAATCGGCCTTCACGAGCTGCCGGAGAAACCGCGGGAGCCGCCGTTGGAACGCCATTGGTCCGAGTGAGAATGGCTACGCCGTCGCCATGGGCCAGCCCCAGATCCGCGAACAAGCGCGAAATCCGCTGATAGATGGCCATTTTGCGGTCGCGACAGGCTTTGTGTCCAAGGGCGCCAGCCGGACAGGTCTTGCCCACACCGCGAGGGCCCGTGATCAGCAGGTTTTGGCGATACTCGATCCATTTGCTACTGGAAAGCTGCTTGAAGAGCGCTCTGCATTGGAGCCGAAAAAATGGCGCTCATGAGCATTTTTTAGCCAACATGGATCAGATTGGCGTCGCGAAAATGCACTGGAATAGTCCTTTGAAGCGCGACAACCGATTCAATCGGGTCGAAGAGCGCTTCAGTGGCTCGCTGTCGAGCGTGCGGGTGTCCGATAATCATTCGTTGGGCGATCCTTCCCCTGGACGGCTCGCTGACCCCGCGCCTCTGCTCGATGCCGGCGCCGATATGGCAGAGCTTGGCGGCGCCCATGCGGCTTTGGAACGTCTTCGTGCAACGGCTGGCCTTCGCCGGGAACCGGCTCGCCAGATCGTTCTCTTCCCGGCTCACCCGGGTCGACCTACAGGCCGAGTCATTCGGCATGGCTGAGAGCCGCGATGTCCTCGCGCGCCCGCAACGCAGTAAAGGGTGAGGCGGATCGGCGGGCCTGGCAGTGGCAGGGCTGCCCGACGAACGCAGTGCCGTCAAACTCAAGTTCTTCGAACCGGTGATGGGGCAGATGGTCGAGTATATGTCCTGCTAGCTAGAAGTGCTCCGACCGTAGCACCGCAGGCGCGCCGCGCAGCTTCCTCTCGAGGATTGGGGCGACCGCGCAGGAGGAGGTGCCTCCACCATAGGCCTCCAATCGATGACGAACTTCGTAGTGCGCGTCGACATGCCGCCTCGAGCGCGCCGCAACCGTCGGCCATCGCCAGGCGGACGATCCCCAGACACGTTCGAAAACCCCATTCTGAGTGGGTCTCGGTTCGCAGGATCAGGGCTACGAAGGCGCGCGGGTCGGTCCGTTCGGCCTGGCGCGTTCGCCATGGGCCCACAAAAACAGGCTTTGGTGACGCCGGCCTTCAGATGTCGGAAACGCACCGCCCCGGTGCGCCGCCAAAGAGTGAGGGCTACCGCGCCCCTGGTCCAAGCGCGCGGCTAGCAACAAGCTTCACCCTTGGGCGCCGATCCCCTCCGGCAGCGTCTGCGTCCAGGTGGCATCGAGATATATCTCGTTGGAAGCAGCGAGCACGCCAACGACTGTTTGCGCTTGGCGGGTCTCACCGGTCGTTCCATTCATCGACTCGAGTGTGTCGCCAGCATAGTTGGCAAGGGCGCGCTCACCGCCGAACGGGCCCTGGCGCATTGTCGGCAAGAGCCGCCCGCCCCGCGCCGGCACAGCTTCCAATATCGGTTAAACCCATATCCGTCTTGCGCATCCACGGCCGGATGCTCTTCTCAGGGCAGCGATAGGGTCATGCCAGTGCGGCGAGGCTCACTTTGAACGGCAGGTCCGTCGGGTGGTGCCAATCCGCGGCGCATCGGTCAGGCTCCACATCGGCAATCCTCTCATTCGTCACTCCGCGCTCCCCCTCAACGACGCGCAGGCCAGCCCGTCGGACGATCGCGCAGCGGCAACCTCGTGATCACGAAGTTTGTTCGAATGCCCCAGAACCCCTGTTCGGGTGAAACCACAAACGCTTTATGGCTGAGACCGGAATGAGAAGCTTGGGCATGGAACGGCAGTCCGCCCTTCCCATTAGGCTTGGGTCAGACCGCGCCTCGCGGTCTGCTCGGCAACCCGTCTTTGGCTTCTCAACCTGCGACCATGGACCGTTTCCTCGGCGACAGGGGCCACGGGCGCCGCGCGCACCAGCCACGCGGTACGCGCGGATTGTGCAAGCGGGCAAAGACCCATCGCGGGCGACCAGCCCGCGATTCCGTTTCGCAAGACATCGCCGTCAGGGCGTCCAGCGCAGGAAGTTCCCGATGATCCTCAGCCCGGTCGCTTGGCTCTTTTCCGGATGAAACTGCGTCCCGACGAGATTTCGGGCGCCAACCAGCGCTGTGACGCTCTGCCCGTGATCGGCTCTGGCAAGGCGCTCTGCGGAGTTCCTCGGCAGCAGATGGTACGAATGGACGAAGTAGACGTGATCCCCAGTGGCAATTCCCTCCAGCACTGGGTGCGCGATCTCGATGGCAAGCTCGTTCCACCCCATATGGGGCACCTTCAGCGCCGGATCATCCGGCGTCAGCGCTACGACCTCGCCGTCGATCCAACCGAAACCCGGCGTCTCACCATGCTCCAACCCCCGGGTGGCCATCAGCTGCATCCCGACGCAAATCCCGAAAAACGGATGCCCCTCTGCTACCCTGGCCGCAACCGCCTCGGCCATCCCATCGATTGCGTGAAGCCCGGCGCGGCAATCGGCAAAGGCACCCACGCCCGGCAACACGATCCGCTCCGCCCGGGCCGCCACCTCTGGATCTGCTGTAACGGTGATCGGCCCACCATCGACCTCCGCACTCATCCGCTGAAAAGCCTTGGCCGCCGAGGCGAGATTGCCCGACCCGTAATCGATGATCGCCGTGGTCACGCGGTCTGGCCGGTCAGATAGAGCTCCTCCGCCCCTTCCTCGGTTCGAGCCTCAACCAACGCCACCTCGCGCCACCCGCGAAGCCGGCGTTCCAACCGCTCCAGCGTTGCCCCGTCGAAAACCGTGATGGCGATTAGGCCAACCCAAACGGTACCGGTCAGGGCGGTGTGCAACGCGGCCGTCGCCACCAGCAACGCGACCATCGCCAAAGCTGTGATCCACAAGCCCCGCCAAATCGCCCAGACCGGCGGGAGAATTCCCAAAGGACGCCGACCATCGCCGATCGCCAGGAACTCGTCCGGCTTGCCCCGCGAATGTACCGTGAAAAGCTGCGTCTCCATGATCAGAGTGTCCCTTTCGTCGATGGGATGGCATCGGCCTTACGCGGATCACGCTCGACGGCGGCCCGCAACGCCTGGGCGACCGACTTGAAGCAAGCCTCGGCGATATGGTGGCTATTGATCCCCCGCAGGCTATCCACATGCAGCGTGATGCCGCCATTCATGGCCAGCGCCGTGAAAAACTCCCGCACGAGCTCGGTATCGAATGTCCCGATCTTCGGCGCCGTGAAGGTCACTTCCCAGACCAGGAATGGCCTGCCGGAGAGATCGATAGCAGTCCGCACCAGCGTCTCGTCCATCGGCAATAGGCAAGACCCATATCGCCGGATCCCCCGCTTGTCGCCCAAAGCCTCGGCCAAGGCTTTGCCGAGCGCGATGCCCACATCCTCCACCGTGTGGTGGTCGTCGATATGCCGGTCGCCCTGTGCCCGCGCGGTTAGATCGATCAGCGCATGCCGGGCGAGCTGGTCCAGCATATGATCGAAGAAGCCCACGCCGGTTACATTGTCGTAGGTTCCGGTTCCGTCCAGATCGAGGATGATTTCGACCTCGGTCTCGGCGGTTTTACGGGTGATCGTCGCCTGGCGCATGGGGCACTCTCTCCTTCGCGGAACGGTATAGGCATCCCGCCAGGCCGACACCAGCCCCCGTGCAAAGGCCACAATCCGGGGTTATATGCCCCGCCACAGTGACGGAGATGACGATGCAGGACCATTCGGGCGCGCGCTGGCACGGCACCACTATTGTCGCGGTCAAGCGTGCCGGACGCGTGGCCGTGGTAGGCGACGGGCAAGTCAGCCTGGGCCAGACCGTGATCAAGGGCAATGCTCGCAAAGTGCGCCGTCTCTCCCCCGGCGGGCGGGCGGTTGTTTGCGGATTTGCCGGTGCGACAGCCGATGCGTTCACCCTTCTGGAACGGCTCGAGACGAAGCTGGAGGCGCATCCCGGCCAGCTGATGCGCGCGGCCGTGGAGCTCGCCAAGGATTGGCGCACAGACAAATACCTCCAAAAACTGGAGGCGATGCTGATCGTCTCGGACGGTACGACACTGCTGGTCGTAACCGGGGCCGGCGATGTGTTGGAGCCGGAGGAAGGCATCGCCGCTATCGGATCCGGTGGTAACTACGCGCTCGCCGCAGCCCGGGCGATGCTAGCTGCGGGCGTCGATCTCGACGCCGAGGCGATCGCCCGGAAAGCGTTGGAGATTGCGGCCGGCATCTGCGTCTACACCAATGGCAACGCGACGGTAGAAGTGATCGATGCGGTCGACTGAGGGGGCAATCGGCGCGTGAGCATCTCGGACGGATCAGAGGAAAAGCGCTGGGTCGATCCCGCCGGGCGCCCGCTGGAGGGGCGCCGCAAGCAGGCGCTGGTCGCCTTCGGTATCCTTATGGGCTGGATCGTCGTGACCGCCGGCATCCTTGCATTCAGTTCCGACGGTCTGGACAGCCCTGCCCCAGCGCCCTGGCTCACACTGGTCGCCATCCTCGGCTGGGTCGGCGCTAGCCATTTGACGGAACGCCTCGCTATGGTCTGGCCGGCCAGCGCCTGCGGGATTGTAGGCTCCCTCTCCCTCGGCCTGGCGGTGGAGTTCGGCACCCGCGCCTTGCGTACGGGCACCCTGCCGGAGAATATGGCGGTCATCTCCTCGGTCACCGCAGTCGCCATGGGCGCCTTCCTGTTCCGATTTCGACTGCCCGGCCTGGTCTCGCCCGTGGTGACCTTTACGATCTTCGCGATCTTTCTCGGCATCTACGGCACCGATCCCGCGGGGCTGCAGCGGGTAGAGGGTTTGAGCCCCCGCGGTATTCTCGCCGCTCTGCTGGAAACGCCGCACTGGTCCGCACTCGCGGGGGTTGTGGCCTTTGCGGCCACGGTGTTCGCGCGGCGGTTGGACATGAAGGGCGACGATTTCGGCCTCGCCGCTGCGCGGCCGTTGCACATCATCGGGTCGGGGGTCTTCGCACTGGTGCTTGGGCGCGCGCTGGCTGCCCTGCCACAGCCGGTCGACACCTTGGCACTGACGGCGGCCTGGCTTGGCGCCTTCGTCTGGGCACTGCGGATCAACCGGGTCGCCGTGCTCTGCGCCATCCATCTGGCGATGGCCCGGCCCATTGTCCTAGCGGTGGCCGAGCCGTTCGGCATAACCCCGGGAATCGAGGTGTGGAGCGCCGTGATCACCGGCATTATCGTGATGGACCTCGCGCTTTGGCCGCTCTGTCACAAACAATCGCTCCGGCGGAACTGGACGCTGGCGCCCGGCGGGCTTATCCCGCGGGAGCGCAAGGGTTGGGTTTGGAGATATTGGCCATATGTCTCGCCCAACCCCGTCCAGCCTGCGCCGGAGAAAGCATGACCGAACTCACCCCTCGGGAAATCGTCTCGGAACTCGACCGCTTCATTATCGGCCAGGCGGAGGCGAAGCGGGCCGTCGCCGTCGCGCTGCGCAACCGATGGCGGCGGCGCCAGCTAGATCAGGCGATGCAGGATGAGGTGTTTCCCAAGAACATTCTGATGATCGGCCCGACCGGCGTGGGCAAGACCGAGATCTCGCGACGATTGGCAAAGCTCGCCAATGCACCCTTCCTGAAGGTCGAGGCGACGAAATTCACTGAGGTCGGTTATGTTGGCCGGGACGTCGAGAGCATCATCCGCGATCTGCTCGAGCAGGCCGTCGTCATGGTGCGGACCCAGAAGCGGGAGGAGCATCGCGCCGCGGCGCATCAGGCTGCCGAAGAGCGGGTCATCACCGCTTTAGTGGGTGACAACGCCTCCGCCCCGACAAGGGAAAGCTTTCGCCGAAAGTTGCGGGATGGGCAGCTCGACGACCAGGAGATCGAACTCGACGTCTCGGACACCAGCAACCCGATGCCGATGATGGAAATGCCCGGCATGGGGCAAATGGGGATCGGCAATCTCAACGACATCCTTGGAAAGATGATGCCGGGGCGAACTCGGCGCCGCCGGATGAGGGTAGCGGACAGCCATGAGACTCTGATCGCCGAGGAAGCCGACAAAATGCTGGATCAGGAGGGTGTCACCCGCGACGCCATCGAGGCCGTGGAACAGGGCGGGATCGTTTTCCTCGATGAAATAGACAAGGTTTGCGCCCGGGCGGAAATCCGTGGCGCCGATGTCAGCCGGGAGGGTGTGCAGCGGGATCTGCTGCCGCTGATCGAGGGGACAACGGTTGCCACAAAGCATGGGGCTGTGCGGACCGATCATGTGCTGTTTATCGCATCGGGGGCGTTCCACATAGCAAAGCCCTCGGATCTTCTGCCAGAACTGCAAGGGCGCTTGCCGATCCGGGTGGAGTTGCGCGCCCTGAGCGAGGCGGATTTCCGTGCGATCCTGACGGAAACAGACAACGCCCTGACCCGACAGTACGAGGCGCTGATGGGAACAGAAGGCGTGACTGTCAGCTTCGATCAATCGGGGATCGACGCGCTGGCCCGCGTCGCCGCCGAGGTCAATGCGCAGGTCGAGAATATCGGCGCCAGGCGGCTGCAGACTGTGATGGAGCGGGTGTTCGAGGAGCTGAGCTTTTCGGCCCCGGACCGGTCCGGCGACAGTGTGGTTGTCGATGGTGAAATGGTGGAAAAGCATCTCGGCGACTTAGCGAAGAGCGCCGATCTAAGCCGCTATGTGCTGTAGCGCCGCACTTCAGACCAGGCGGACCCAGACCGGCAAAAAGAACCGCGGATGGATCGACCACCCGCGGCTGGAAGCATGTTAAGCCCGAGGGACTAGGCATAACGCGACAACTTCCGAAGTTATTCCGGAGCATTGACGGTGCATTTCCAGGTCGGCCGGCCCCCTCTTCCGAAGCTCGTGGAATCGAAGGTGAACCGCCTCTAAAATCGACTAATGTCAAATTCATCTACATGCGCTAGCCAAAGGCTTCTGCACCGGCTCACAGTAGTGCAGACTGCGCAAACTCTCCTAACAACCTGCTAACGCGTCAGGACGAAAACAGGGAACCAGTTCTCGCATGAGGCGAGCATTCTTACCATATGTTGCGATTTTATCTCAAAACCCTGCTCCATCTTGGAGCATCGGTTACACCCGATCTTGTAGCTAGTACGATAAACCCCAGCCTTTCCGGCGTAGAACTTTCAACCCGTTATCATCGTTGCCAAAATCGCGCTCGTGGGCCCACCGGGTCAGCGGCGCTTCTTAAGATAGACATAGATCGCGCCAGCCCCGCCGTGGCGGAGATGCGCCTCGAAAATACCCACGATCTGACTGCGATATCGCCCGGCCCGGAGCCAGCGGGGAACCATCTGCCGCAACACGCCAAGATCACTGCGGGCAAAGCCGGCGGCGTCCTTGCCGGGCGCCTTTCCGCCTTTGCCCGTGATCACCAGCAAGCATCGCAGATTTTCCGCCAGCGCCCGAGCCAGAAACCCGTCCAAGACGCGGTGCGCCCGCTCCGCCGTCAGCCCGTGCAGATCGAGCCGCGCGTCGGGCTCACGGTTGCCGCGGCGCAATCGATCCGCCGTACGCCGGTCAAGCCCGGCCTCCGGCCGTCCGACGCGCGTCGGCAGAGCATCGACAGGCGAAGCGCTGCTTGGACCGAGCGTTTGCCGGGACTGCGGCACAGATGACGAGGTCGAGGCTCCGATCGGCTGTTGCCGCTGCGGCGGTAAGGCTGACGAGGGTTTATGGGTCTTATCGCCACGGGCAGAAACCGGTGGCGCATCGTTCTTCTTAGCGTGCGCCACATCTGGGTTCAGGGGTATAGTACTCGCCCGGACACGGTCCCAAACCGCCTGGTCCTCGGCACTCAATCCGCGGCGGGGCCTGCGAGCCATGGTCTAGCCCAAAGGGCCCCGCAGTCCCGATCACTCCCCAGTTGCGGTCAAGACCCAATTCGGGTCGTCCACCCCGATCTTTCGGGTGAACGTCCACACATCCGTTTGCCGTTTGATCTCATTCGGATCGCCTTCCACGACACGATTCTCCGCATCGCGGACCGCCGTGATCATCTCAGCAACGAAGCGGACCGTCAGATGCGCCTCCTGATCGCTCTCGTCGAATTCCGCACCTTCGATCCGGATGTCGCGCAGACCGATGAACCGTGCCTCGACACGCAGATTATCGGCCTCACGCTGCGCGATCACTCCTTCAAAGGCCTGAAAGACATCCGGGCTCAGCAATCCGCGAAGGCTGTCGCGATCCCCCTCCTCATAAGCCATGACAATCATCTCGTAGGCCGCCCGTGCGCCCTGGGTAAACCGATCCAGCGAAAAATCCGGCTCCGCCATCCGAATCCGCCCAACGGCAGCAGTGCTGCTTGCGGGGAGAGGGTGGAGAAGCTCCGCCTCCTCGTCGATTTCGCTGTCGTCGCGGGCCGCGACCGGGCTTTCCCGGTCGCTTGTCTGACGTCCCTGCGTCGTCCCGGGCGTCCCCTCATATCCGGTACGCGTCCCGATCACGGATTTCAGGCGAAGCAGCACAAAGGCTGCGACGGCAAACAGAACCAGAAGTTCGATTAGGCCGCTCATGCGTTCGATCGCTCCTTTAGCTCTGACGCCCCTGGTTTCACCGGATTGGCGAGGCCCGTGGCTGTCGTCTATGTAAGCCTCTGGGGAAGTTGTGTCTATCGGATGTGCCCGAATCATACAGCTCGAACCCACGGTGCCGGGCTAAGGAGACCCATAAGTGTGGATATTTCTTGCTCTTCTGGTCGTTCCCCTCATCGAAATCGGTCTCTTTATCGAGGTCGGGGATGCCATCGGCACATGGCCCACCATCGGCTTGGTGGTGCTTACGGCAATTGTGGGCACGTATCTTTTGCGGGCGCAGGGCGTCGCTGCGCTCTTGGACCTGCAATCGCGAATCCGTGACGGTCGCGACCCGACCGCAACGCTCGCCCATGGCGCGATGATCCTGGTTGCGGGAGTGGTTCTGCTGACCCCTGGGTTTTTCACCGATGCCATCGGTTTCGCGCTGTTGGTGCCCCCGGTGCGCGCTTGGCTGATGCATGTCATCGGCCAGCGCGTCACGATCGTGCAGGCAGGGGGAAAGCGGCGG
>JBCCRM010000039.1:0-34135 GCA_039513195.1 Pseudomonadota bacterium
CCCGCCGAGATCAATGCCGACATCGCCAAACAACTCGCGCTGTTGATCGCCGCCGAACGGCCCCTCGGCGAAAACATCGGTATTGTCTCGCCGGAAGGCCAAGTCGGCGCTGTTGGGCTAGCTCCAACGGAGCCTCGCAGCCTCAACTATGCCCGGCAACGAGTCGAGGAACGTAGGCAGGATCTCGTTCGCCGCGGCGGAAACCAAAACTGGTTCACTTCCGTCAGGCCCGTGGTCGAGGATCTGGAACGGACTTTTACTCGGCCAGAGGACGACACTCGCGGCTATCACGACGATTACAGGCTTGCGGCATTGAACATAGAAGGACTTTGTTCGCGGCAGGAGATCGATGGCGACGACCTCTCGGTGAAGAACCTGCTCGCAGCCTGTGCCGAGGGCGTCTTCGATATTCGCGCGGCAAGCCCAGAAGTTGCGAAGATGGTCGAGGCTCGCGCGCAGTATCAAGCGCGTGCGCCAGACGCTCGGACTCTGTCTGCCATTACCCGCCTTCAGGAGGAGGTTGGCGAGAAACTCGATCCCACCTTTGCCGCAGAAATCGAACAAGACCGAGCGCGCCTGGAGGCGATTACGACCCCAGGCGATACACTGGAAGATGGCGAGGCAAAGGACCGAAGCTATCGGCTATCCACCCGCCTCGCGAAACTTTGGTGGATCGGTCGGCAGCCGCCAGATCGCATCGTCATCGGCATCGACCGTGCGCGCGTCGCTTGGGACGAAGTTGCCAAGGTGGTCGATTTGATCAACGGCGCGAAGGCCTGGGCAGACCTGCTCCCTTTTCTCATTTGACTTCTTCGCTTAGCCCCTTGCCCTGCGTCAGCAGGGCTGCGCCTGCGTTCGCGGGCTTATGCCGCGCCACTGGCGCGACGGTCCCGCTCACCCCACTGGCGGGCGCATTCGCGCCCAACCGGGCGGCCGCAGCCGGCGCGCAGTTCGCTCGCGGCGCAGGTTGGGTTGGCCCCAAAGGTTAATACCCGACCGAAAGAGTATGCATATGCTTTGTGCATAGTTTGTGCATCCGCGGTGCATGGCTTGTGGGGCGGGGGAGAGGCGGCTATAGAGCGCCCGCAGAGGCGAGGAGCAGCGGGCGATGGTCAAGATCAACGGCAACGAGATTCGGCGCGGTAATATCATTGAACATAATGGCGGGCTGTGGGTTGCGGTGAAGACGGACCATGTGAAGCCTGGCAAGGGCGGTGCCTTTGCGCAAGTCGAGCTCAAGAATTTGCGGAACGGCTCCAAGCTCAACGAGCGTTTTCGCTCGGCCGACAAGGTCGAACGGGTGCGGTTGGAGCAAAAGGACCAGCAGTTCCTCTACGAGAATGACGGCATGCTGGTTTTCATGGACAGCCAGAGCTTCGAGCAGATCGAGCTTCCGGCGGACCTCCTCGGCGATGGCCGGCCGTTTCTGCAGGACGGTATGACCGTGACTATCGAATATTACGAGGAGGAGGCCCTCTCCGTGACGCTGCCGGAGAAGGTTACTTGCACCATCGAAGAAACCGAGCCTGTTGTGAAGGGTCAGACCGCCACGAGCTCTTATAAACCGGCGATGCTCGACAACGGCGTACGGGTGATGGTGCCGCCCTTCGTCTCGACCGGCGAGGCCGTGGTGGTTTCGACCGAGACCTTCGAATATATGGAACGGGCGTAACAGGTTCCGCGGCTTTCTTAATGTGAGGGAGAGCCGCGATGGCCACCGCTTCCGCCAATCTCAACGTCATGATCAAGGCCGCGCGCAAGGCCAGCCGGACGCTGCTGCGCGATTTCAACGAGGTGGAAAACCTTCAGGTCTCGTTAAAGGGCCCCGGAGATTTCGTCTCCAACGCCGATAAAGCCGCGGAAGCGACAATTCGGTCGATGCTGATGGACGCGCGGCCGAACTACGGCTGGCTCGGCGAGGAGAGCGATGCGGTGGAGGGCAAGGACCCCACCCGGCGGTGGATCGTCGATCCGATCGATGGGACCACGAATTTCCTCCACGGTCTGCCGCATTTCGCCATTTCGATCGGGTTGGAGCATCGCGGTGAGATCGTTGCCGGCGTCGTCTACGACCCGGTGAAGGACGAGATGTTCACCGCGGAGAAAGGCGCGGGAGCCTGGCTGAACGACCGAAGGCTGCGGGTCTCGGCCCGGCGCGAGCTGTCGGGCATGCTCTTTGCGACGGGTGTCCCCTACGGCGCGAAAGAGACCCTGTCCCAGATGCTGCGCGACCTTGCGGCGCTGATGCCCCGGACGGCGGGGGTGCGGCGGCTCGGCTCGGCGGCGCTTGACCTCGCCTATGTGGCTGCGGGCCGGTATGACGGGTTTTGGGAGCGGGAGCTAAACCCCTGGGACATGGCAGGCGGCATGATCCTGGTCCGGGAGGCTGGAGGTTTGGTCAGTGCCCTAGGTGGTGGCAACCCGGCACAAACCGGTGCGATTTTGGCCACGAATTCCGAAGTGCACGACATCTTGGCGAAACTTCTAGCAGATGCGTAGGGAGGCTGCGCCGGACCGTATCGATCCCCGACAGTCTGTGGCGTAGCGCCCGTCGCGGCGAACGGCTTACGATCGTTTCGGCAACCCGACCCGCAGAGGAACGTTTCGTCATCCCTGCCTGTGCTTTAATTCCGTCTCGACGAAGATCAGCGGGCCGTCGCCGGCATTGATCACGTCGTGCTCGACCCCCGCCGCGCGGAAATAGGATTGGCCTGGCACCATCTCGGCCCGGCTCCGGGTGCCGTCGGGTCCCACAAGCTCTACCGTTCCGCCCACCACGGGCGTGATCACATAGTCATAGCCATGCCGGTGCCAGCCGGTTGCATCCCCTGGGCCGAACCGCCACTCGGTCACGCGAACATGGTCGTTGTCGATGTGTTGGATTGCTGCTGCCTGCGTCATTTGTCCCCCGTCAAAGATTGAGCGCCAGTTTCGGCGACAGAACATCAATGGTCAGCGCCTTGCCGACGGCGAAATTGGTCAGCCGCCCGTGATGGGTGTTCAGCCCCGCGAGGAGATGCGGATCCTCCGCCATCGCCTCCTTCCAGCCGAGATCCGCCAGCTTCAGCAGAAAAGGCAGGGTGGCATTTCCCAGCGCGATGGTCGAGGAGCGGGCGACCGCGCCGGGCATGTTGGCGACGCAATAATGGACCACGTCGTCGACGATGTAGATCGGGTCGTCATGCGTGGTCGGGCGGGAGGTCTCGAAGCAGCCACCCTGGTCGATGGCCACGTCCACCACCGCGGCTCCGTCCTTCATGTCGGAAAGCTGCGCGCGGGTGACCAGCTTCGGCGCCGCGGCACCGGCGACCAGCACGGCGCCGATGACCAGATCGGCCTCCGCCACCAGTTCCGCCGTGTTGGCGCGGGAGGCATAGCGGGTACCGACCCGACCGCCGAAGAGATCGTCGAGCTCTCGCAAGCGGTCGAGCGAACGGTCCAGCACCGCGACATCCGCGCCCATACCTGCGGCGACCCGTGCCGCGTTTGCCCCCACCACGCCGCCGCCGATAACGGCGACTTTTGCCGGACCCACCCCGGGCACACCGCCCAGCAGCACCCCGCGGCCGCCATTGGCCTTTTGCAGTGACCACGCGCCCATTTGCGGTGCCAGACGCCCGGCAACCTCGGACATCGGCGCCAGAAGCGGCAGGCGGCCACGGTCATCGGTCACCGTCTCATAGGCGATGGCGGTCACGCCCGAAGCGAGCAAGTCCTGGGTCTGATCCGGGTCGGGCGCCAAATGGAGGTAGGTGAAAAGCACCTGTCCCTGCCGCAGCATCGCCCGCTCGGCTGGCTGCGGTTCCTTGACCTTCACGATCATTTCCGCGTCTGCGAAAATCTCTGCCGCGGTGGGCACGACCGCGGCGCCGGCAGCTTCGTAGAGCGGATCGGGAAAGCCCGCACCCTTGCCGGCGCCGGTCTCGATCATCACAGCGTGACCATGGGCAACAGCCTCGCCAACGGCCGCGGGTGTCATACCCACACGATACTCCTGGTTCTTCACTTCGCCCGGACAACCGATACGCATGTTTCCCCCAAACTACCTTTCCCTGCGGTTGTTGCTGCAAATCCGCAGGTTTGCGCCAATTTAGCGGCGGCCCTGTGGCACGAACAAGCATTATGGCGGGGATCGGACTTTGTGTTGCCTTGCAACCTGTTTATGGTGCGGAAAAATACCGAGGCATCGCAGCATGGCTTTCCAAGACGGGCACAAAGTCGAGTTCTCGCAGCCAGTGCGTCAGATCTTTCTGATGCTGACTGTGCTCACCCTGGTAGCCATCGCCGGGTTCTTTCTGTTCGCCGAGATTGAGACGGTCTTTCTCGCCAACCTCTATTTGAACGGGGTGATTGTCGGTGTTTTCTTTATCGGCGTTCTAGCAACGTTCTGGCAGGTCAGGCAGCTGATGACGGCGACACGCTGGCTGCGGGATCTAGAGGCGGAATTCAAAGGCCATGAGTTTACCACCCCGCCGCGGCTCCTCGCGGCGATCGCGCCTTTGGTGCGCGAGGGGCGGCTTAAGAAGCGGATGGCGGCGTCCTCGACCAGGTCGATCCTAGACTCGATCGGCGCGCGGATTGACGAGGCGCGCGATATCACTCGTTACATCACCCAGCTCCTGATCTTCCTGGGCCTTCTGGGAACGTTCTGGGGCCTGTCGATCACCGTTCCTGCCGTGGTGGACACGATCCGCAGCCTGGCGCCGCAGGATGGCGAGGTTTCCGATGTTTCGGTCTTCGACCGATTGATGCAGGGGCTGGAGGATCAGCTCGGCGGCATGGGTACGGCCTTCGCCTCCTCGCTGCTCGGCCTCGCCGGGTCCTTGGTGGTCGGCCTGTTGGAGCTGTTCGCGAGCCACGGGCAAAACCGATTCTTCCGAGAGCTGGAGGAGTGGCTTTCCGGCTTTACCCGCCTCGGCCTCGTCAGCGAGGGGGAGGGGCCTGAGGGGCCTTTGGTCGCCTTGCTGGAGCGGGTCGACGAGGGGTTGGAGCGGACCACCGAATTCGCCGCCCGAGCGGAAAGCGCGCGGATCGAGGCCGAACAGCGGCTCGGCCGGGCTGCCGACGTGGTCGCCGAGATGGCCTCGCAGATCGAGCGGGAACGCTCGATGGTGACGCAGCTAATCTCCGAGATGCGGGAAAGCCGCGACATGACGGCTGGGCGCGATCACGCGACCCTGGCGGTCCTGAAGCGGATCGACTCAGGGCAGGCCAATCTCGCCAACTCCCACCAGAGTGTCTCGCAGATGCTGGAGCGGGTCCTTGACACCCGCCGCGGTGATCCCGAAGTCCGAAGCTATATGCAGAGCATCGATACGCGATTCCGGGGGCTGATGACCGATGTCGTCAATGGTCGGAAGGAGTCCGTTCAGACCCTGGCAGAGGAGATCCGGGCGCTTCGCAGCCTGATCGACGAACGGACGCGAGGGGGCAGCTGAGATGGCCCTTGCCCGCCGTATCGGCAGCAGCGGCATTCAGCAATCGATCTGGCCGGGCTTCGTCGACGCGCTAACCGCGCTGCTGCTGATCCTGTTCTTCGTTTTGTCGATCTTCATGATCGTGCAGTTTTCGCTGCGCGAGACGCTGACCGGCGCGACGAAGGAGCTGGAGGAGCAGCGCGAGACTATCACCGCGCAAACCGACAAAATCGACGAGCAGGTCGAGACGATCGAGGATCAGGAAGATCGCCTCGACGAGCTTTCCCAACAATTGGCTGGCCTCGCGGAGGTCCTGTCCCTCGAGCAGACCTCGCGGGAGGCGGCGGAGGAAGCGCTGGGAACGCTGCGGAGCAGCCTGCGCTCGGTCGAGACCGAGAGGCTGCAGCTTGAGGCTGCTCTGGCCGCTACCCGGCAGCGCGCGGCCGCGTCGGATGCCGAAGTTTCGCGGCTCAATGCCGCCCTCGCGGCGATGACGCAGGACCGGGACACGGTGAGCGCTCAGGCGGAAGCCCTGCGCACAGAAGTGGACGACGCCGAAGCGGCGCGATTGGCGCTGGAAGCTGCGCTCGCGGCGGCGAGGTCGGAGGTCGACGCCCAGACCGAGGAAGCACGCCTCGCCGCGGCGCGGCGGGAGGCGATGGAGGCGCTGGTCGCCGATCTACGCCGCGAGCAGGCCGAGGCGGAAGGCTCGATTGAGAGCTTGGGTGCGGAACGCTCCCGCGCCTTGGCGCTGATCGCGGCATTGGAGGCGGACAAGGCGACCCTCGGCGAAGAGACCACGGGCCTTCGCGCCGAGATCGCCGGGCTGAACGACGAAACCGCACGCCTGCGCGCGGCGAACGAAGGCCTGCAAGCACGCACCGCAGTGCTGGAGGCTGATCTGGCAGATCTGCGGGCTAGCGGCGCGAGCCTGGGTTCGGAAGCCGATGAACTGCGATCAGCCACAGCTCGGCTCGAGGCTGCCAACACTGCCCTAGCCGCCGAAAATGAAGGCCTGCGGTCACGGGCCGCGACGCTGGAGGGCGATCTGGCATCGCTGGAGGCGCGCGGCGCGGATCTGCGGGCGGATGTCCAGATGCTGCAGCAGGAGACCGAACGCCTGCGGGTCGACAATCAAGGCCTGCGAGAGCGCGCGGCGGCCCTGCAGAGCGAGATTGCACGCTTGAATGAGCAGGGTACCGCACTCGATGCCACGACGGCTGACCTCCGCCAGCGCATCGCCGTGCTAGAGCAGGACAAGCTTTCGCTGACCGAGAGGGAGGCGGAGCTTCTCCGCCGGATCGCTGGATTGAGGGCGCGCAGCAGCACCCTCGACACCGAGACCCAGGCCTTGGAGGAGCGTGCCGAAGCACTGACCGCCGAGAACGACACGCTGAAGGCGCGGGAGGAAGCTCTGTTGGCGGAGCAGGAACGTCTGCGCAGGCTGGCGGCAGATCTTCGGGTCGAACGTGCGGCGCTAGAGCGGGGGCAGACCGGGCTCTCCGCCCGGGTCGAAGATCTGAGCGCGCGACTTACGGCGGAGGAGGAGGCGCGGGCGCTCGAGGCCGCGGCCGCGGCTGCCCTGCGCCGACGGCTTCAGGAAAGTGCCGGCGAGCTGGACGCGGTGACGCTGGCCCTCGAGGAGGCCCGCCGCGAGGCCGAAGAGACGCTGACCCTGCTCGCTGCCGCGAATGCGTCCCGCGACGAGCAGACGGCCGAAACGTTGGAGGCCATCGGCCGGGCTGATCGTCAGGAGGCGTTGCGGCGTATGGCACAGGCGCGCCTCGCGCGTTCCGAGAGCCGCACTCTGGAACAGGAGCGGCGCGTCGCTCTGCTCTCGCAGCAGGTGCGGGCGTTGCGGGATCAACTGGGTTCCCTGCAATCGCTGCTCGACGACACTCAGAACCGTGAGTCCGCGCAGCAGATCCAGATCGAACGCCTCGGCGCCGAATTGAATGCGGCGCTTGCCGAGAAGGTCGGCGAGCTGCGCCAGAATGTCGACGAGCTGGAACAGTTCCGCTCGGAGTTTTTCGGCCGCATGCGCGAGGTCTTGGCCGGCCGGCAGGATATCCGCGTGGTGGGAGACCGATTCGTGTTCCAGTCGGAGGTGCTGTTCGCCCCGGGCTCCGCGACGCTCGGCTTCGAAGGCCAGCGCCAACTGACAGAGCTCGGCCGGGTGTTGCGACAAGTGGCGGCGACTGCGCCGCCGGATCTGGACTGGATCCTGCGCGTCGATGGCCACACCGACAAAGTGCCGGTCTCCGGCTTTGGCCGCTACCGCAGCAATTGGGAACTGTCGCAGGGGCGCGCCCTGTCGGTGGTGCGCTACTTGATCGACTTCGAGGGCGTGCCGCCCGAACGCCTCGCTGCCGCTGGCTTTGGCGAGCATCAGCCGATTGCCATTGGCGACTCGGAACTCGCCCTGGCTCGCAACCGCCGCATCGAGTTCAAGTTCACCGAGCGTTGAGGCGCTGCTTGACCTCTCTCGGCGCGGGTCCACTTGCCTCAGGGGCGACGAGAGAGGAGACGGAGATGAAATCGATTTGGGCGCTCGTGTTGCTGGCTCTGTTGGCCGGTGGGCCTTCCGTTGCCGCCGAGCCCGAGGATAGCATCAAGGCGGTGATCGCCGATCAATTGGCCGCGTTCGGGCGAGAGGATGTGGCTGCGGCCTTCCAGCATGCAGCGCCGGGTATCCAATCGAAATTCGGCAGTGCGGAGGCCTTCGGACAGATGGTGCAGCGTGGCTACCCCATGGTCTGGGCGCCGGCCCGTTGGCAGTGGCGGGGGATGAGCGATGGCGGCTTCGGCCCGGTGCAGACCGTCATGTTTGAGGATCAGAACGGCGTACTTTGGGAGGCGGACTATTTGATGCGCGATGTCGATGGCACATGGCGGATCGGCGGCGTGCAGCTTCGGCGGCTCCCGGGCGTCGGGAGCTAGGCGCGCCTAAAAGCTGTTCCAGACGCTGACTTGAACCCCGAGCCCGTCATCTGTGTTCAGGACGTCGTAGAAAAAGCCCAACTGAATGGTCCGGGGCCGGACGATGCCAAGCGGCTTTTTCTCGTTGCGGTCAATCTCCGGCCATAGCGTGTAGGCGAACGAAGGTGCGATTTTCAGGCCCGCATCGCTACCCCCGGAGAGCGGCGCAAGGGCGTTGAAACCGAGGAGCGCGAGGCAGCAACGCCCTGGCTGATACCCGATGGTGGTGTCGCTGCGGATTTCGTCCGGCTGGCCTTCCGACCGCCACCGCCAAGCGAGTTCGGTGCTCACGAAGGCGGATCCCCAATCGCCCCACCAGCTGGACCCCCAAAGGCCCCTTAGGTCGACTTCGGGCGTCGAGTCCGGCTGCGATTCGGCAAAATTGTCTGAGAACAGGCTTTCCACCGGGTATGAAAATCCCGCCTGTACGGAGGCGATATCGCCCCGGTCGTTGGACCAGACCCGCGTGCGCGCCAGGCCGGTGACGGCAGCGGAACGGTCGTCGCGGTCGCTGACGGAGTTCTGGTAGAATGCACTCAGTCCCACCGTGACATCTTCGACAAGACCGTATTCGACGAAAATCTCCGAGAAGTTGGTGTCGCTATCTGCCGTGCCTTGGACGAACGAGCCGATCGGTGCGGCTTGCCGGATCGTGGTTACGATGACCTGTCCGCTGCCCTCCGGCCGGGGCCACGGTCCGCTGACCGCTGGCGGCGGCAGCCACAGGGACAGTAGGATGGCGATGGCGAGCGTGATCGTCAGGCTTGGCAAGCGGTGCACAGCAGAACCCTCGTAACCGTTCGGTTAACAAAGGCTCTGCTCGGGCGGTTAACTGGCGGTTACCGTAGTGCGAAAAGTTCTCGTAAAATTGCAAATTGCTACCGGCGCGGCGATGGGTTGCGTCGTCGCTCGGACGGTTTTCGCCACCGCTGTGTAGCCGCCTAAACCCGGAGATTGAGGCAAAGCCGTTGCCTTGGTCGGTATCATCGCCCTCGGATGGCCCGGCGCCGCGCCGCCTGCCTTTGTCCGCTTTCTGTAGCCCGTGATCTCGTGGATCGACCGAGACACTTACGTCCCTGGATGAGCTGGGCGCGAAATGGTAACTCATTCAAATGTCGAGATAAGTTGGTCCACCGCAACGGGTGCCGAGTGGCGCGAATTGAAAGACTGTCACCGTTGCTTGCGCTCCAGGAAAAGACCTTCTTTCGCGGATCAATTTAAGTAGAGTAACATACAACTATCGCTTTTGGGAGGAAGCAAAAATGGAGAAAATCTCTCCACACGATGCCGCGACAGAAACGGGCACAGAAGGAGAAACTGTCGACACACCGCGCCGCGGCTTCCTGCGCCGCGCGAGTCTTGCGACGCTCGGCGCTGTGGCCGGCATGACTATTCCGTTCCGTGCCAACATGCCCGACGGATTAATTCCCGCAGCCTTCGCTCAGGATAACCCGCTGGACGGTAAGGACGGACTAACGCTCTTGGGCGACCGACCCGTAAATGCCGAGACACCCGCCCATTTGCTGGACGATCCGATCACCCCGACGAGCCGGCACTTCATCAGGAATAACGGACTACTGCCTGAGAGTATGGACCCTGATGGCTGGACGCTTACCGTCGACGGGTTCGTGGACAATCCGATGCAGCTCACCATAGCCGACCTGCGCGATCAGTTCGAAGTCGTCACCCAAGCGCTGCACATGGAATGCGGCGGGAACGGCCGCTCCGCCTTTGATCCGCCTGCGCGGGGCAACCAATGGACCGTGGGCGCCGTGGCCTGTTCAGAATGGACCGGAGTGCGGCTGAAAGACGTGCTCGAAGCCGCCGGCGTGCAAGACGCCGCCGTCTATACCGGCCATGAGGGTGCTGACATCCACCTCTCCGGCGATCCGGACAAATTCCCGCTCTCGCGCGGGCTGCCGATCGAGAAGGCCATGGACCCAACCATTCTTATCGCTTTCGAGATGAATGGCGAGGCGCTGCATCCGATGAATGGTGCACCGCTCAGGCTGGTTGTGCCGGGCTGGCCGGGCTCTTGCTCCCAGAAATGGCTGACCCGGGTCTGGGTGCGCGATGTCGAGCATGACGGCGCCAAGATGACCGGCAAATCCTACCGCGTGCCCGCCTATCAGGTGGCCCCCGGGACCGACGTGCCCAACGAAGACATGGTCATCATGGAGGCAATGCCGGTCAAATCGCTCATCACCTTCCCCGAAAATGGTGTTGCCACGGGGCTTTCGACCGAGGTCCGCGGCCATGCATGGGTCGGTGATAGAACTGTGGAGAGCCTTGAGGTCTCGATTGATTTTGGCGCCACGTGGCAGGCGGCAGAGCTTGACGCGCCGGTCAATCCGGGCGCCTGGCAGAACTGGCGAAGCAACGTGACCATGCCCCAAGCGGGGTATTACGAGATCTGGGCGCGCGCCACCGACAGCGCTGGTGTGTCCCAGCCCCATGCCATCGATTGGAACCCGCGGGGCTATCTCAACAACACCATGCACCGTGTCGGCATTATGGCGAGCTGAGCCAGCCGCTCAGATGATGAATCGAGACGCGGCGCCTTCGGGCGCCGTTTCCAGGAAAACGACCAAACATTGAGAGACCATGTCGACGTTTAAGCAATGCGCAGCCATCGTTGCTGCTCTGGCCGCAAGCGCGTTCGGGGTGGGCACGGCCTACAGCCAAACAATCGTGACAGATGAAGCCGGTAACTCTGAGGAAATTTTTGAAATTGGCACCTTCTATCCCGCCCCGGGTGCGCAGGTTACCTATGACTACTGTACCGGCTGCCATTCCGAGATGATTATCGTGCAGCAGGGTCAGACCCGCGAAAACTGGGACGAACTGCTGGTCTGGATGGCGGAAGAGATGGGGATGGGTGAGATTGACGAGGAAGACCGCGGTAGGATCCTCAACTACCTCGCCACTCACTACAACCCTGACCGCCCGCATTTCCCTCGGAACTGAAGCGTCCATCAACCTATGCCCGACGGGGGCCAAGCGCTCGCACCGTGGTTGGTGGCGTATTGATGGTCCAATTCGACCGTTTGGGCACGCTTGACGGTGCTGGCCCTGCGTCATAGACAGCGGCCGATAGGGGCTGGGTAGCTCAGCTGGTTAGAGCGCAGGACTCATAATCCTGAGGTCGAGGGTTCGAGTCCCTCCCCCGCCACCATTAAAAATCAATGTCTTATGGGCATCTCATAACCCAGAAGAAACCCGAACATCAGCCGCGGCTGACAAACGGTTTGCACTTTCACTGTTCGTTCCTCTCAATCCTGCTGCTTCCGCGCGTGCTTTGCCAGCACCCGCTGCTGCATCTCTCTGCCGTACTGCCGCGCCATCTCAACCGAGCTGTGGCCGATGATAGCCATCGCCTCAGCGTCACTGCACCCAGCTGCGTAAAGCTCCACTGCTGCGTTCTTCCAAAGGCCGTGCTAGGTGTGGTCACTACCGCCGTACTTACCGCTCATTCGGTCTAGGTGCTTCTGCGCTCGGTCCCGTGAAACCGGCCTTCCATTCGGCTGGACTGCGATGTTGCCAAGGCTGCGGTCAAGCGTGCTCAGGTAGTCAGACAGGCGGCGGGTGAACGGTATCCAGTGCGGCCGGTCACGCTTCTGCGCGGGCGCGGATCCAGAGCGCTTCGGCCGCCGCTTGGGCATCGTGCATGATCGCATCCTCGTCGGCCATCGTCGCGCGGCCGTCCTCTACCACGAACCGGCCGTCTACCATTACATGCGTGACGTCGCGCCCATGGCCGAGATGGACGATGTTGCCGAGCGCATCGATCATCGGCGTGAAGTGCGGACGGCGAGCGTCGATGATGATGAGATCTGCCTTCATACCAGGCGCCAGCCGCCCGATCTGGCCGCCCAGATCCATCGCCTTCGCGCCGTTGACCGTGGCCATGCCGAGCATGTCCTCGGGCTGCCAGTCCTCGCTGATCCGGCCTGCCTGCAGTCGCCCTATGCAGAGCGCCCAGCGCATCAGCTCGACCATATCGCCGTGCATGTTGTCGGTGGAGAGGCAGAGGTTGGCGCCCGCCTCGCGCAGCTTAAGCGTGGGCGCCATGGTGCCGCCGGTCGCGTTGCCCTTGGGTATGTGGGCCACGTGGATCCCGGCGCGGCCGACACGGGCGATGTCGTCCTCGGTCATGAAGATGCAATGCGCGCCGATCAGCCGGTCGGACAGGAGACCGACCTCGTCGAGCAGTTCGGCCGGGGTCAGGCCGTCGCGCTCGGCGATGCGCTCCACCTCGATCGGGCTCTGTGCGAGATGGGTGGTGACCATCATGCCGGTTGCATCCCGTGCCGCGCGCACCTCGCGGAGGAAACTGGTCGAGCAGGTGTCGGGTGCATGGGCGGCAAGCTGAACGCTGAGCCGACCATCCATCGCCCCATGCCAGCGTTGATGGAGCGCCATGGCCCCATCCAGCGTCCGCCGGCCGATAGCCGGATCGTATTCCCAACGTCCACCGCTGACGCCCGAGAAGTCGACATCGTGGATCCGCCCGCAGCCGGCAACGCGCAGCCCGAGCTCGCCCATGGCCGGCAGGGTCAGGTGCTGGTGGACATAGGTGTCGTTGATCAGGGTGGAACCGAATTTCATCGCCTCTAGCGCGCCGAGCCTGGCTAGTGCGACGGCCTCTTCCTCCGTGACCATGTGGCCCTGTGGTACGCCAGGGGTGTAGGCGGGGGCAAAGCCCATATCCTCGGCCATGCCACGGACCATGGTCAGGACGGCATGGAGATGGATGTTCACGAGGCCCGGCAGGATCACGAAGCCGGCGCCGTCGATCACCTTGGCAGCTGATGGCGCCGGGCCATCGGCGGGGCCGACCGAGTGGAGGCGATCGCCAGCGATGGTGATGCGGCCCTTCGTAATCTCTGGCTGCGAGGGATCGGAGGTTAGGACATGCGCGCCCTCGATCAGGACATCGACGCCGGTGCCGGTGTCGTTCATGCGAGGCTCGCTCTCTCGGGCAGCAAGTGGCGCAGGAACCGGCGCGTCGCCTCCTCCCGCGGCGCGGTGAAGATCTCGCCGGGCGGGCCTTCCTCGTGGATGGTGCCGCCCTCCATGAAGATCACCCGGTCGGCGGCATCGGCGGCGAAGCGCATCTCGTGGGTCACGATCATCATTGTCATGCCGCCATCGGACAGCGCACGCATCACGTCCAGCACCTCCTGCACCAGTTCGGGGTCGAGCGCTGAGGTTGGCTCGTCGAAGAGCATAATCTCGGGCTCCATGGCGAGCGCTCGGGCAATGGCCACGCGCTGCTGCTGCCCGCCCGAGAGCTCCGAGGGCCGCTTGTCCATGTGATCGGCGAGCTTCACGCGCACGAGTTCGCGTTCGGCCAGTGCGCGGGCCTCGGCCCGGCTGAGGCCGCGCACCTTCTCGGGCCCAATGCTGACATTTTGACGGGCGGTCAGGTGGGGGAACAGGTTGAAGCGTTGGAAGACGAAGCCGAACTTCCGGCGCTGCTTGGCGATTGTGGCCTCGGTCTCGGCCCGCCAGGTTCCACCGGGGCCATCACGGGCGCCGCCGATGGTCTCGCCATCGATCCAGACCGTGCCGCCGTTCGGCTCCTCCAGCCGGTTGAGGCAGCGCAGCAGTGTCGTCTTGCCGGAGCCTGAGGCGCCGATTAGCACCACCGTCTCGCTTCGGGCGATGTCGAGATCGACCCCGCGCAGCACGGTCGTGTCGCCAAACCGCTTCTCTAGGCCCTCGATGCGGAGCAGCGGAAACGCGCTCACCATGCCGGCAGCCTCCGTTCGATCCAGCGCGAGAGCCAGCTGAGCAACTTGATGAGAACATAGTAGTAGAGCGCGAGAAGGGTGTAGATCTCGAACGGTACGAAATGGATCGAGATTATCGCCTGGCCTGCGCGCGTTAGCTCATAGACCGAGATCACCGACAGCAGCGATGAGTTCTTGACCAGGCTGATCATCTCGTTGGTCAACGGCGGTACCATCTGGCGATAGGCCTGGGGCAGCAGGATCCAGAACAGGATCTGCCCGCGCCGCATGCCGATGGAGCGCGCGGCTTCCGCCTGGCCCTTTTCGATCGCGCCGACACCGCCGCGCACGACCTCGGCGACGAAGGCGGCCGCAT
This sequence comes from Pseudomonadota bacterium, assembly GCA_039513195.1. Classification (GTDB taxonomy): domain Bacteria; phylum Pseudomonadota; class Alphaproteobacteria; order Rhodobacterales; family Rhodobacteraceae; genus Thermohalobaculum. The sequence goes on from JBCCRM010000039.1 coordinate 14,508, forward strand.
TCAGGGACAAAGCGAAGACGCCTGCCCAGAACTCGTCGAGCCGGATGCCAATCACCGGCAGCGCGAAGAACACCAGAAAGATCTGGATCAGCAATGGCGTGCCGCGGATGAAATCGACATAGGCTGACACCAGCCCCCTCAAAAGCCGGCTGTCCGAGAGCAGCATCAGCCCGAACAGGACCCCCATCACCAGGCCCAAGACGGCCGAGAGCGCGGAGACTTCCAGCGTGATGAGGGCGCCCTCGAAAAGCAGGGGGATCGCCTTCTCGATGATCTGCCAGTCGATGTTCATGGAAAAACCGTTTCGGGGCCGGCGCTGGCGGCCGGCCCCTCCTTGGTTGTGGGATCAGTGGTGATCGGGTCGTCAGGCGAAGGACGGAATCTCGTCGGCAAGGTCCATCTTAAAGCCGAACCACTTTTCCTGGAGCGCATAGATCTCGCCATTGTCCTTCAGGCGGGTGAGCTCGCTGTCGAGGAAGGAGACGAGCTCGGTGTCCTCCATCCGCGCGGCAAGGCCGGCCCAGTTCGGCTTGCCGACCGGGCGGACAAGCGCGTACGCGCCCGGCCGATCCTTCATTACCTGGCCGAGCGTGGGCAGCGTGTTCAGCACGCCATCGACATAACCCTGCGACAGCGCGAGATAGGCTGCTGGGTGATCGTCGTAGATCTTCACATCCTCGAAACCCGAACCGGCGGCGCTGGCGATCTCTTCGGAGAGGCCGTCCTTCATACTTTCGCCTGGCGAGCCGAGCTTCACACCGAGCACCTTGCCCGACATGTCGTTGAGAGAGCTCATCTTGCCCGAGTCCTCTGCCCGGATCAGCAATGCCTGGCTCGCCTCGGCATAGGGGATCGAGAAGGCGACCTTCTCCAGCCGCTCCTTGCGATAACTCATCGAGGACATGATGATGTCGAACCGCCCGGCATAGAGTGCTGGGATGATGCCCGACCACTGCGTGTCGATGAACTCCGGCGTCACGCCGAGCGTTTCGCACATCACCGCAGCCAGGTCGACATCGTAACCTACGATCTCGCCTGCATCCCGGAAAGTGAAGGGTGGGTAGGTGGCCTCGCAGCCGATGCGGAGCACGCCGGCCGACTTAATGTTGGCGAAGGTGCTTGCGGCAAAGGCCGGACGGGCGATGAACGGCATGGCAGTGCCGGCGGCCGCCGCAGTGCCGAGCAGGCGGCGGCGCGTGATGTGAGAGTCGGACATGGTCGTTCCCTTTTGGTTGTGATGCTCTCCCATAGTGGGAGAAGCAAACACCGTGCCAGAAACCTAACGATGGTTTTTCAGGGGCTTACAAGAAATGGAATGCCATTTGCCCGTTTTCTGGGCGGCTATGCCCGAACGCGCGCCATCAGGGCAGGCGGGCCGGCAAGATGGCCGGGTCGATGTTTTCCGCCCGGCAGCGCGCGACGATGCGGCGATAGGCTGGCATCATCGCCTCGATTTCCGCCTCGGCGGCGGCGAGGGCTGGTTCGATCTCGGCATGGGCTTCGCCGATCGCGGCCACAATCGCGCCTTCGTCGATGCGGGTCAGCTCGCCGTCGTCCATGACGATCTGCCCGTCGACGATCACCCGGTCGAGCGAGGCGCCGGTCTCGCCATAGACGAGCTGGCGCACCGGATCGTTCAGCGGCACGAAGGCGATGCTGTCGAGGCGCCAAAGCGTGAGATCGGCCCGCATGCCCGGTGCTATCCGGCCGAGACGGTCTGCCTGTCCAAGCGCTTTGGCGCCGCCGGTCGTCGCTGCGGCGAAGGCTTCGGCCGCGTCGATCCAGCGGGCGGGATCGTCACCGCGGAGCTTCTGGACGAGCGCGGTCGACGTAACGGCGCGCAGCATGTCCACGGTGTCGATGGAGCCGCAGCCATCGGTGCCGAGGCTGACATTGATCCCGGCCTCAAGCATCGCGCGCATCGGCATGAGCCCCGAGCCGAGCTTGAGATTGCTGTTCGGGTTGTGCTGCACCGACGCGCCGGAGGCTGCGATGAGGCGGATGTCCTCGGGTGTCACCCAGACGGCGTGGATCAGCGAGGTGGCAGGCTTGAGGAAGCCGAGCGCGTCGAGGTGGGCAAACATGGATCGGCCGTAGAAGCGCCTGGCGGTCACCGCCTGCAGCCGCGTCTCCTGCACGTGGATGATCACGGGAAGCGCGAGATCGTCAGCCATAGCGCGTACCTGGCGGAGGAAGTCGTCGGAGCAGCGCTGCGGCGCGCTGGGGGCGGCGAGGATGGCAACTCGCGCCTGGCGGGGGTGGCGTTCGCTCGACTTCGCGCGCACGAAGGCGAGCACTTCGTCCGGTGGCGTTGCCTGCACCGCGGAGAGGCGGGCGAGCAGGTCGGTCGGGAATTCCTCCTCGACAAAGGGCAGCGCGCGGAAGAAGGGGCGGTCGAACAGGGTCGGGCCCACGAAGGCGCGGATACCGATGTCCTCATAGGCCTGCAGGGCCGCCTCGACATGTTCAGGGATCAAGACGGGGCTCACATTCAGGTCGTCGACGATCGTCGTCGTGCCCGAGCGCAACGCCTGTATCGCGCCGACCATGGTGCGCAGATAGACCTGCCGGGCGCTCACTGGGATCGGCGAGAGCGGGCGGACATAGTTCATCCAGAGCTCTAGCGGCAGGCGGTCGTAGCGTCCTTTGTGATAGTGCTCGTGGCTGTGATGGTGGCCGTTGATCAGGCCGGGCGTGACCAGCCGACCAGTGGCGTCGACGGGCCGGCCGCGGGGGGCGGCCTGACCGGTGGGGCGGATCTCGGCGATAGCGCCGTCCGCGATCTCGATATCGACGCGGCCGCGGGGCGCTACGCCCGCCGGCGGGTCGATCATTAGCGCTTCGGTCAGCGTGAACCGGGTCATGGGCGGATATCCGGTGGCGCGGGCGCGCGGTGATCTTTGCGCGTCCCGGCCCGTCGATGGGATCAGCTCATCTGATCATCGCGTCAGTTGAGGTTGTCGTAGACGGCTTTAAGCTGCGCCTGTTCCTCGCTCATCAGCGCGCCGAACGCCTCGGCGTCGAGGAAATCCACCCGGCTATTGATGCGGCCGATCAGGCGCAGGAAGCCCTCGTCCTTCACCAGTTCCTCGAAGCCGGAGGAGAGCTTGGCGACCACATCGTCGGGCGTGCCAGCCGGCACCAGGACACCGCGCCAGAAGTGGAAGATCAATTCCTGGCCAAGCTCGCCGCAGGTCGGCACGTCTGGCAGGCTCTCCCAGCGTTCAAAATCGGTTGTGCAGATGCCCTTGAGCGTCCCGGCCTTGATATGCTCACCTACGACCGATGGCGCCCCCGCATAGGCCATGGTCTCGCCGCCGAGCAGCTTTTGGATCGCCGGGCCGCCGCCACCGTAGACGATGCCCTTCATCTCCGTCTCGGTATTCATCTTAAGCAGCTCGAACACCGTGTAGGTGAAGCCGTTCACGTTGTCGTTCGAATAGACCAGATCCCCCGGGTTCTCCTTGGCATAGGCGATCATCGAGGTGAGATCGGCGAAGGGCGCATCGGCCCGAGCCACAAAGACGGCTGGCGAGTAGTTGATGCGGGCGACCGGAATGAAGTCCTCGGTGGTGTAGGGCAGCTCCTCGACCTGTGGGCGCAGCGAGTTGATCGTTGGGTCGCCGAATAGCACCGTGTAGCCGTCGGCGCCGGACTTTGAGACTTCGGTCGCACCCACCGCGCCGCCGCCACCCGACCGAATGACCGAGATCATCGGCTGTCCGAAATAGGGTTCGGCCACGGTGGTGATGATGCCGGCATGAAGCGAATGCGAGCCGCCGGGCGGGTAGGGCGTCACGAAGGTGATCGGCTTTTCAGGAAACTCCGCCGCCATCGCAAGGGTCGCGGGCGCAGTCAGGATGATTGCCGCGCCGAGCGCGAGGGTTGTCTTCAATCGGTTCTTCATCGTTTAGGCTCCCTGTCGGTTTGTTGAGGGTCTTTGGGTCGAAACGCTCCGCCAGCCGAGAAAGCCCACGATCCCCGCGATGACGGCGAGCAGCGTGGCGGCGATTGGCTCGGTAACGAAGATCAGGAGGCTGCCGTCGGACAGCGTCAGGGACTGGCGAAGCGAGCTTTCCAGCCCGGGCGTCAGCAGCATCGCGATGACGAGCGGCGGGATCGGGATATCGGCCTTCCGCATGGCATAGCCGAGCACCGCGCCCGCCAGCATGATCCACCAGTCAAAGACGGCATTGTTGACCGCGAAGGCGCCTGCGAAGCATAGCGCGATGACCGACGGATAGAGCACGCCCGGCGGGATCGCCGTAATGTGGCGGAGGTAGCGGATCGCGCCGAGGCCGAAGACCAGCAGCATCACATTGGTGGCCAGCAGGATCGCGAAGAAGCCATAGAGCACGGGCCCGTGCTGCGCGAACAGCAGCGGCCCGGGCAGCAGGCCCTGCGCCATGAAGGCGCCAAGCAGCACTGCGGTGATCGTGTCTCCAGGTATGCCGAAGACCATCATCGGGATGAGCGCCGCGGGGCAGACGGCGTTGTTGCCGGCCTCTGCCGCCGCGACCCCCTCTAGCGAACCCTTACCGTATTCTTGTGGTCTTTTGCTGCGCCGCCGGGCCACGCTGTAAGCGAGCCAGCATGAGACCTCCGCCCCAAGGCCCGGGAGCGCGCCCAGAAAGGCGCCGATGCCGGAGGATCTTAGGATCGTGGGCGTGGCGGCGCGAACCTCCGCGCGAGTGATGCCTTCGGCCGACATCTCGACCTTCATCTGTTGTAGCTTCTCGCGACCCAGGCGCTCGGCCTGCACCAGGATCTCGGAGAGTGCGAACATGCCTATCAGGAGGGGCACCAACGAGACGCCGCCCCAGAGATCGATCACCCCGAAGGTGAGGCGCGACGCGCCCGACATAGGGTCGAGACCGACGCAGGCCATGAGGACACCGAGGGCAACCGCGAAGGCGCCCTTGGCGGCGGAAGAGCCGGATACGCCGGCGATCATCACCAGGGCGAAAAGGTAGAGCATGGTGAAGTCGGGGGAGCCGAAGCCGATCGCGACCGAGGCGAGGGGCGCTGCCACAAAGATCAGCACCAGCGTGGCCAGCAGGTCCGCCACCACCGATGCGACAAGGCTCATCTCCAGCGCCTTGCGGCCGAGACCCTTTCGGGCAAGTGCCGCACCGTCGATCGCTGTAGCGGCCGCCGCGGCCGTGCCCGGCGTGTTGATGGTAATCGCCGGGATCGAGCCGCCGTAGATTGCACCCTTGTAGATCCCGAGGAGGAACGGGATCCCGATGGTCGCCTCCATGAAGAAGGTGAAGGGCGCGAGCACCGCCACGGCCATTGTCGCGGTCAGGCCGGGCAGGGCGCCGACCACGATACCCGCCGCCAGCCCCGCCAGTGCCGCCCCGAGCGCCAGTGGATCGGCCAGGACGGAAAGGCCGTGCTGTATGGCCTCGAGCAGCATTAGAAGACGAGGCCGTCGGGGAACCGGACAAGCAGCACGCGCTCGAAGAGCAGGTGCACCGCGAGCGGCACGGCCGCCGCGGTCGGCAGGATCAGGCGCAGGTCACGCAGGCCAAAGACGGGCGGCAGCACCAGGAGGCCGACGATCAGCGTTTCGAGAAAGCCGACCCGGCCGATCAGCAGGATCATAACGAAGACGGCCACGAGGACGAGCGGCGGGCGGAGGCCGGGCCGTTGCAGCGACGCCGCCCTTGGGGCCGAGAGGTTGCGCGCGGCAATAGCCAACGAGGCGATCGTGAGCGCGACGACACCGATGGTGGGGAAGAAGGCGGGCGAAGTCATGTCGCCGAGCGCATCAATCCCCGCGCCCCGGGCGCCGCCGAACAGCGAGACTGCCGCGGCCAGGGCTATGCCGAGGCCAAACAGGCAGAACAGCAGGTCGGCGAGGCGGGCGGGCATGGCGTCTCCGTCTGCGGGCGTCACCCTTGGCGAAGCAAATGGCATGCCATCCTGTGCTAACGTGGGGTCCCCAGAGTTAGCTTCAATTTATCAGTATCTTACGAGACATCCACGATGCGGTCGAAGTGTCAGAAAATGGAATGCCATTTTAATGGGCAGCCGCCGCCATTGCGTTGTGCAGCGCGGTTTGCCCAGACGACAAGGCCGCGGGTTCAGGCTGGGTGCCAGTCGGGCAGGCCTGTCGCCTTCCGCCAATAGGCGGCAATCTCCGCGCGGGTCGCGATCCAACTGCCGTCGCGTGCGGCGAGCGCGTCGAGCAATTGCGCCAGGCCGCCGATCCGCCCGGGGCGACCGATGATCCGCTGATGGAGGCCGACGGACATCATGCGCGGCACGTTCTGACCTTCCGCGGCGAGCCAGTCGAAGGCGGCCAAGCAGTAGGTCGCGAAGTCCTCGCCCTGCACGAAGGCACCGCCGGGGCGAAAGCGCATGTCGTTGGTGTCGAAGGCATAGGGCAGCACGACATGGGAGCGGTCCGCGACGGTCTCGACCCTGGGCATGTCGTCATCGTAGGCGTCGCTGTCATAGGCGAAGCCGCCATGCTCGACGAGCAGGCGCCGTGTCGCCGGGGTAGAAGCAGAGCGCGTGTGCCAGCCGACCGGCGGGCGGCCGGCTGCTTTGGCGATGGCGGCATGGGCACGAGCGATCACGGCGCGTTCGGTCGCCTCGTCCATGCCGGCATGGCGTTCCCAGCGCCAGCCATGGCAGGCGATTTCGTGACCCATCTCCACGGCTTCGGCGATCAGCCATGGCGTGCGCTCCGCGGCGCGCCCGCAGACAGACAGGGTCATTGGCGCGTTGTGACGGGCAAACAGCGCCGCGATCCGTGGCCAGCCGGAGCGTGGGCCATAGCCGAAATGGCTCTCAAGGCAGGGGTCGGGCAGGGCCCCGACATCGTCTACCGCCTCGTAAATCAGCTCGTTGCGCTCGTCCCCGTCGGCGATCGAGAGCTCGGCACCTTCCTCTATGTTAAGCACAAAAGAGACCGCAACACGCGCCCCGCCAGGCCAGCGGATCGCCGGTGGCCGAGGTGCTCGTAAGACGCGGCGGGTTTCGCTCACGCGCTGGACCTGGCGGAACCGCCGCGTGCGAGGTGGCCGCCGGTCGCCTCGATCTCCGTCCCGCCGTGGCGGCAGCGGCGTGTCGTAGGGACAGGCCAGCCTGCTACCGCGACGCGTTCATAGCGCGTGCCCTTGGCGACGTGCTGGCGGATCTTCTCCTCGCGCACGGGGCTCCAAAGCATCTGATGTGCATCCGCGCCGACGGCGATGCTCCCCCTCCGGCGAGAGAGGCCATAAGTCTTGACGTGGTTGGCCGCGGTGGGGCGGGTGAAGTCCCTGAGTTTCATCCGGCCTTCCGCGATGCCTATCTCGGCCAACAAGGCATCGGCGGCCGAGAGGACCGTTACCATGGTGATCGCGGTGTCGAAACGGCTCATGCAACCTCGGCGAAAAGCCGCCCCCAGCCCGTGACGCCGTTCGGGTTCACGCCGGTCTGGCGCAGCGCAGCCCAGACCGCAGTGGCGACGGTATCGTATACTGGAATGCCGGTCTCGGCCTCGATAGCTGTGGCCACCTCGGCGCCGCGCATATTGGTACAGAAGACCGCGATGGCGTCAGGCTTTGCCTCCGCCACATCGCGGCAAAGGTCTGCAATCTGATCGGTGGTGAAACGCGAGAAGGCGAAGTTCTCCGAGGTTCGCAAATGCTGCTCTGCCACGCATTCGAAGCCGATGGCGGCGTAGTTACCGATGATCCTAGACTGTACCTCGTCGATGTAAGGCGTGACCAGACCGAAGCGTTTCACGCCGGTTGCCTCGAAGATCTCGTTGAGCGCGAGCACGGAGGAGCAGGCCGGGACGCCGGTGCGCGCCTCGATTGCCGCGCAGAGTTCGCGATCGCGCTCGAAGCCCAGCCAGCCAGCCGAGGTGCCATTCCAGCAGATCGAGCCCACATGGGCATCCGCGAGCAGTTCCGCGGCGGCCAGCATCGGCTCCATCTCGAACTGTCCCAGTGCACTGTCGGAGAGCGAAATCTCAGTCACGCGGAAACGGCCGAAATGAGCGCTGACACTCGGCAGGCCGCTCAGGATACCTGCCGTCACGGGTTCCAGCACCGTGTTCGACGAGGGCGTGAGCATCCCGATCAACGTGCGGTCGTTCTTCTGGGGCATCCTGCCGGTCTCCTTGACTCGCCGCGGCTCGGCGTTTGGTCGTCGTCAATCAAATTGCATGCCATTTCTGGAAGTCGTTGAAAAGGCGATGTAATGGGCGCCTTGCTATGAGCCACATATGCTTTGTTGCCGGCGTGGTGGGCATAGTCTGGTCAAGACTTGATCAGCGGGGCCGGGCGCTTGGAGGTTCTCCGGCGGTGATGCGGGCGCATTTACGGGCCTACTGGGCGGGCGGTCAACGCGTTGTGTTGCGCGCCAGCCCGTCGTGGGCCCGCTCGATCACACCGGCGACGGTCTCGCCCGTGCGCAGCAGGTGGCGCCGCCAGATCCGCCCTGCTGCCGCCCCGTTGCGCACACGCAGCGCGGCCATCAGGGCCTCATGCTCCCCGACGGCCTCCGACAGGCGCTGCGGCTCCATGATCGCCGCATAGCGCCCGCGCATGGCGCGCAGCATCAGGCGCGCATGTGTTTCCGAAAGATAGGGGTTTGCCGCTGCGGCAAGGACGCCCTCGTGGATGCGGCTGTTGAGCTCGAAATAGGCATCACGCTCGCCGGCATGGAAACGCGCCAGCATACGCGCGTGCAGGCCCTCAAGCGTTGCCATCGCCTCGGCTCCGATGCGCTCGGCCGCAAGCGCTGCGGCAGTGGCCTCGATGCCGGCGAGCACCTCAAAGAGATGACGTGCGTCGGCCGAACCAAGGGGGGCGACGCGTGCTCCTCGGTTGCGGTGGATCTCCACGAGGCCATCGATCTCCAGCAGCTTCAGAGCCTCGCGAAGAGGTGTGCGCGAGACATCGAGCTCTGCGCAGAGCTTGCGCTCGACGATCCGCTCATCTGGGGCCAGGGCACCACGAACGATCCGATCACGCAGGATGTCGGCGAGCTGAGCCGCCATCGCCACCTCTCGATCGACCGGCTGTATCGGACCCGCAACGGGCTGCGTCGGGCCGCCTCCCTGCTCACTGCGCGTACCGCTGCTCAGCGGGAGAGGTGTCCTCGCCTTGTTGGCCCGGGTATTACGCGGCGGGTTCATCCCACAGATGTCCTCGCCCTTTGCACAGCCACCGAGACCGCGGCGGCGATTGGTGAGATAACGGGGACACTGAGGCGCTGGGCGAGGGCAGGGACGGTGCTGGCCAGGGGCCCGCCGCCGACAATGATTGCCTCAGCGCCGTCCTCTCTCACCGCAGCAGTGCCGGCATCGGCCAGCGCATCGATCAAGGCAGGGCGGTCTGCCACCAGGGCTGTGGGATCTCCGTGGGTTACATGAACCGATGCAAGGCGGGTACCATGTCCGTGCTGGCAGGCCAGGGCTTCGATCCTTGAGCCTAGGTCGCCCATTGTGGTTGCCACGCTAAAGCGGCCCGACACGCATCCAGTGGCGATCTCGAACGAGGCCTCCGCCAGGCCAATAACCGGGATCGACAACCGCTCAGCCAATCGATCACGCCCAGGATCGCCGAAAGCCGCGACAACGACGGCGTCCGCGCCTTTCAGCTCTTCGGTCAGCGCGAGCACGGCCTCGCCGGCCTCCTCATATTGCGCGGCACTGGTGAGCAAAGGTGCGCCAAACGGTGCGGTCAAGCCGGCGACCGCAACATCTGTCGGGACATCGGCACTCGCCAAGGCCACCATTTCCTCGGTGAAGGCCTGGGTGGTGTTCGGATTTATCAGGACAAGATGCATGTCCAGATGCTTACGACGGCCTGTTCTGCTTCGGAAGCGCGATCTGCACAGGGAGATGCGTCGACGGAGGAAGCTCACCAAATCACCGCTGTCTGCAGTTGGCTACCGCGGCAGCCATCGGCACCGATAAGTCGGACATTTGAATCAGATCTTGCCGGTGGCGGCAGCATAGTTGTCATCAGACGGACAAGTGAAAGGCTCCGGCTCTCGGCGATGTCGAACTCAGGGACCGTGGGTAGGATCCGACTGGACTTGGTCCTACTGCATAGACGCCAGACGGCGTTGCAGGAAACGGCTGTCTCCCGCTCTCGCGCTTGCAGGAAAACAATCCATCCGAGATCTCACAGCCATTTCGCAGGTGCAAAAAATTTTCTTGGCATTCTCGTGTAATCCGTGAAGTGTGACAGGAGGCGGTTGCAATTTTCCTGCCGCTGCGAAGAGGGGGATTTGCGATGCAACTGTTCGAGGCCTTATTCGGATTGATCGGCGATATGACCTGGGGGTTCGCTCTCATCCCCTTGTTGGTCGTGCTCGGTACTTTTATCACCCTGCTGACCGGATTTGTTCAGTTCCGCTATTTCCGCCGGATGTTCGCAGTTCTTACTGGCGACAACGAGGCGGCCGATCCGAATGCGATCAGTGCCCGCCAGGCTCTTTTGATTTCGGTGGGCGGCCGTGTGGGCGGTGGCAACATCGCGGGGGTTGCAGTTGCCATCACGCTTGGCGGTCCGGGAGCTGTCTTCTGGATGTGGGCCATTGCTTTGGTCGGTATGGCCACCTCTCTTGTGGAGTGCTCGCTCGCCCAGCTGTTCAAGCGGCGGCAGGAGAATGGCGACTTCCGCGGCGGTCCGGCGCGGTCGATTATCCACGGTCTTGGGCCTGAATATCGCTGGCTTGCGGTGCTCTATGCCATCTGTCTGATCGCGTCCTTTGCGGTCGGCTTTAATGCCTTCCAGGGAAACACCGTCGCAGGGGCAGTGCAGGACAGCATGGGGATCGATCGGATCTACACCGGCGGGCTTCTGTCAATCATTGCAGCATTCATCGTGTTCGGCGGTATTCACCGGATTGCCAAGACGGCTGATATCGTGGTGCCTGTCATGGCTTTGCTATATCTTGGCATGGCTCTATTCATCATCCTTATCAACATCGGCTCGCTACCGGGCGTGATCATTTCGATCGTGTCTAATGCTTTCGGGCTGGAGGAAGCGGTTGGCGGCGGCATGGGGGCGGCAATCGCTCAGGGTCTGCGGCGAGGTCTGTTCTCAAACGAGGCCGGCCTTGGGTCTGCTCCGAACGTTGCGGCGACGGCCGATGTGCGCCACCCAGTCAGCCAAGGTATTACGCAGGCGCTGTCGGTCTTTATCGACACGATCTTTATCTGCTCCTGCACGGCCTTCGTCATTTTGCTCGGCGATGTTTATCAGGCAGGGGCCGAAGGCGTGGACGGCATCGTCCTGACCCAGCAATCGCTCGTGTCGCATCTGGGTGAGTGGACGCAGTACTTCCTCTCGATGATGATCCTGCTTTTTGCCTTCAGCTCGATCATCTACAACTATTACCTCGGCGAGAACGCAATGACCGTGATCACACCCCATCCGATGGCGGTGCACGGGCTCCGGGCCGCGGTCATTGTGATCGTTTTCCTGGGGGCGACGGCGCCTGGTGCGACGTCGGTCTTCTTCTTCTCCGATCCGATGATGGGTATCTTAGCGGTGGTAAACCTTGTGGCGATCATGATGCTGCTGCCGATCTGCCTTCGGCTGCTGCGTGATTTCCGGCGTCAGCTTGATCAAGGTGTCGAGCGTCCGGTGCTGAACCCGGACGATTACCCTGATCTCGATATCGATCGGGCAGCGTGGGGCGGGAAACCAGGCTGAGCGGCGCAGTGCGATGGATTTGAAGCAGCTGGACACCCTGAAAAACCTCTCGAGTTGAGCGGCTTGGCGTGCTTCCGTTTCGGGAGCATGAGCGGGAGGTCGGCATGGCTGGTCAGCGCGGGTTCTGCGATCTGGACGAGCGCTATTCGGCGCTGTCGAAGGGAGGAGATCCGGTCGAACCGCTTGCAGCGTTGTGGATTTCGAGATCTTCCGGTCCGAGTTGGACGCGGCGCTGAACCGGCCAGATGGCGTGGAGGGTTGGCGCCCGCCGATGGAAGCGGTGCTGATGTTCAAGCTGCCGGTGATCCAGGCGCTCTATGGGCTGTCGGACGCTCAAGCCGAGTGCCAGATCATGGATCGGCGAACCTTCGGGCGGTGTCTTGGGCTCGATGACGGGAACAAGCTGCCTGACGGTGAGCTGCGCCGCGCGCCATCGGTCCGAGGCCCACGGCGAACGAGCTTTGGCCGGACAACATCCTCAATCATTTCGCGATCAAGGCTGAGATCCGCGACTAGCTTCTTCAGCCGGGCATTCTCGTCTTCCAGCGCCTTCAGCCGGCGCATCTCGGGCGGTGTCATGCCCGCGTACTTCTTCCGCCAGCTGTAGAGCGTCGCCTGGCTGATCCTGGCCTTCCGGCAGATGTTGCCGACCGGCGCACTCTCATCGGCCTGCTTCAGGATCAACGCCTTCTGCGCATCCGTGAACTTGCGCGCCTTCCTGCTTCTCCGTGCCTTTCGGCAAAGGGCTCAGGCCACAGAAAATTCTAGCAGCAGATGGCCCAACTTGGCGGGAACAGAGCAGCGCGCATCCCATGTTTTCCGAGATGAAGAGGTGCGGGCCATCGAGGCGGCACTCTTGGCGGATCGGCCCCTTCTCCTGCGGGGCGAACCTGGCGTCGGAAAAACTCAGTTCGCCCAAGCGGTGGCGAAAGCACTGGAGCGTGCATTCGTCTCGAAGACTGTCGGTGTTCTCACGGAAGCCCATGCGCTCCTGTGGGAAGAAGATCATGTGGGGCGGTTGGCAGAGGCCCAATTGGCCTCGGTGCTTTCGCAACAAGACGTTGCTGTTGTCCGAGGACGCTTGCGCATCGCGCGGTTTGTTCGCCCCGGTCCGCTCTGGTGGACCTTCAACTGGGATGACGCCTGCAATCATATGGAAAGGAATGGAATTGAGGAGATCGACGATGCGCGCCGGGCCGCGGGCGCCAAGGGCGTGGTCGTCCTGATCGACGAGATTGATAAGGCGGAAACAGCACTTCCGAACGCGCTCCTCGAAGCGCTCGGCAGCCGGGTTATACGCCCGCCGGGCTGCGAACCCGTGAGCGCTGCCTCAAAGCCGTTGATCATCCTGGCCTCGAACCAGCTGCGTCCGCTGTCGGCGGCCTTCATGCGCCGCTGCCTTAGCCATCGCATTCGCCTGCCCAAGGGCGATGCGCTGGTCGAGCATCTCGTTGTCCTTGGACAGGCGCATTTCCCAAAGCATGCAGTGCCTGACGCCACAGATGAATTGCTCAAGCAGGCGGCGCAGTTCGTCGCCGGTGACAGGGCGGCTCTGGCAGAGAAAAGTGTATCTCCATTGCCTGGCGTCGCAGAGTACATTGACCTGCTGAGCGCGCTCTTCGACGACGCCCGTGATCCCGCAGTGTCCGCCACAGAAGCGCTGAGCCTCCTGCGACCATACTTCCTCGATAAGGCTTCGGACGCGAGCGAATGACGGGAGCTGTCGGCCGCGCCGATCTGCTGCGCGCCATCTTAGGGGCGCCGGAGAGGGCGGACGAGTTGGCCGCGCGGCTTGGGTACGCCCGAGAGCCTGAGCGTGCACCGATGCCGGTGCTGCCGGAAAACGAGCAAGCACCCGCGGCTCCTCCTGAGGTCTTGGCACGGCCCACAGCCCCGACACCTCTCGTAACGGCCAGACGCTTCTCGGCTTTCGATGTGCAGCAAACGGCCGATCCGCCCCTTGAGCCCAATTTCGTATCGTCGTGGGCGGAGACCGCCCCAAAGGAGCCAGCGACTTGGTCCCTGGTGACATCGATCGACGATCTCGCTTGGCGCGTTGCCTCCAAGCTCACGCAAGCGCTCGGCTTGGGACAACTGGATCTGCCCGGCGCGGTCAGAGAGACTTCGAAAGGAAGGCCGCTTCGCCGATTCCCAAGACGTCCTCTCCCTCGCTCGCCAGATCGGGTGACCTTGGTCTTCAACAGCAGTCCGAAGCTGGATCCGGTTTTTGCGGAGCAAGCCCTCTTGGATTTCGCGCTGCGCCAGATGATGCCAAACACGCACTTCGAGATTTGGCTCTGGAGCAATACTACAAGGTGCTTTGCGGGGGCAGGTTATGAGGCGCTGCCGGATCTGCATGATCCACTTGTCGCGGTGACGGATCTGCATGGGCCGGTCTGGAAGCAGCTGCGGAGCGCGCTGGCGGCCCGCAGCACCCCCGCCCTTGCAGTCGTTCCTTCAGCGGTATCGAGTGTCCGTGGTGTGCCGGTGGGCTGGGAGTGCGAGGTATTCGACGAGCGGCCTGCGGGCGATGACGCCGACCTGGAGCGATTGCTGCTGCTTGCGTCGCCAGCGCTGAGCCTTGGCCCGGAGCTGCTGCGCGCGCTTCGTCAGCATTTCTTCCCAAGCCTGGGCGTGGGGGTCGAGCTCAAGCTTTGGCAATCGGCCGCGTTGACGGACCGCTGTCAGAGCGGGGGGACGTTCGATCCGGGCGTGATCGGACCCTATCGAGACCGCTCCGCGACCTCGCTCAGCCTGACCGATGACGACCGCCGCCAGGCGCTTCTCATTCTGCGCGCGGATCGCCCGGGCGCCGATCCATCCCTCCATCTCCGCGGTGGCAGTCTGCTGGCCTGCGGACCGGACGCGGCGCCCGTCGGCAGTCCGCTCGCGATCCTGCCATCGGAGAACGGGTGGCTTGAGATCGAGGATCCCTTCACCGAGATTTGGGGAACGGAGGGCGCCCCCTCTTGAGTTTCAGACTTCGGGCTGGATCAGTATGGGGCTTGGTCGGAGGTCGAGATCGACGGCGTGCCGGTCCGGCTGCGCTGGTGCCCGCCGGGGCGGTTCCTGATAGGCTCGCCGGAGGACGAAGAAGGGCGTTGGGACGGCGAAGGCCCGCAAGTGGAAATCACCTTTTCGGACGGCTTATGGATGATGGAGACGTCGGTCACCCAAGCGCTTTGGCGCGCGGTGATGGGCGTTGCCTCGGCACGATCCTCGGCAAACGGCGGGCTGCGCCGGTGTTCCTCGGCATCAAGCTCGGCAAATCGACCGGAAAGCTCGGCACGTGCCTCAGTAGGTAAATACCTGAATTTTCTCGATAATACCCCAGTCGACAACGAGCCGATCGCGTCAGCGGTTTGACTGGGGAGGGACGCCTCCCGTCTTTTCGAAGGGAGGTGGCCATGTCCATCCCGAAAGACGGAAACACGGAATTCTGTCTCTGCCCAACCTGTGGACAGGCTCTGCAGGTGAGTGGCCAGAGCGGCGGTCCAGTTGCCCCGACGGGGGGCGGGCTTGGCTCCGATGACGTGCCGGGCTCAGTCTTGAAAGCCCTGCTAGCGGTGATCTTGACCAGGGGATGGGCCCGTTCGATCGGCCTGGCACTCTATCAACTTGTCTATGTCCGCGGGATCCCGCGCGCGAAGCTGGTCGACTGGCTGCATCATCAGGTCGATCTCCAAATCGATCAGGGCCTGATGATTCTCCGGGAGGTGGATTTCTCCGTGATGGACTTCCACGACGACTATCTGGACGAGATCTTTGGCGATGATCCGAGCTTTTACTGGGTCTCGTCCTTCGCGAAGCGTTGCCAGGAGCATGTCCTCAAGCGCTGGCCGAGGAGCACCCTCTATGAACGGCTGGCGCGCCTCGATCTCGCGCTCCGGGCCGTGAGCCTGCTCTGACCAAGTCGAGGGGCAGCGGGCGATTGCCCGCTGCCCTACCTACGCGCCCCCGGTCCGGTCGCGCACAGCCCCCCGAAAAGCCCCCAAGAGCGCGCGGTCCGCAGGCTACGCGACAGATATCGCGCCGGGCTTTTGCGGGCGCATCGGAACAGGAGACAAACCACATGCAAAAGAAGCTTGGCCGCGGCGAGATCGCGGTCTCAGACGATGCAGCGCTGCCCCAAGGGGCAAACATGATGCCCGCTGAGCTGATCCGGGCGGCGGCGCATTTGGACGAGGCGGCCGGGCTCGCGGCAGTCTACCGGGCCGCCGACCAGCTCCACGCAGTGTCGCATGGGGAGGAGGAGAATGGGCTTAAGGCCGACATCGCTCGGGACGCCGAGCGCGCCGAGGCGGCACTCGCCGAGCGCCAGCACGTCGATTGCGATCAAGTCGATCGGCTCGTTGGTGAAGCAGGAAAGCGCCAAGAAGCGGGTCCGCATCAGCGTCTATACGCTGGCAACTTTCAGCTTCTTCGCCTGGCTTGAGATCTTCGCCGCCAAAATCGAGGGCGTCAACGGCACATTCGACCCGTTTGCGAAACCGGACCCGGTCGTCGCCTGGGCGTTCAACCTGCTCCAGATCGCGACCGAGGTGCTGGTGGGCGCGGCGCTCTTCCTCAACCTTGAGGCGATCGCCGCGGTTTACGCCCCCGATTACTTCACCGCGAGCCTCAAGCACGAGCAACTGACCAAGCGTCGGGCGGCGCTCGATGCCGCCACGCTGCGGCTGATCGGAACCTTCGCGGTGCCGGAGAAGGCTGCCTATCGCCATCCCCGCGCCAAGCTGAAGGCCAACCGGCCGGCGCTGCGGGCGCTCGCGGAGTTCGCGAAGGCCTCTGACGGCGATCCCGCCCCCAGGGGCCGGATCGATCTGCCGGGGTTCCTGCTTCAGGTCGGTCGCAATTGGCCGGCGACGGAGCCTGCTGAGCTGATCGTCCTCGGCTCGCCGATCCATGACAACCCGCGGGCGCCGGGCTTTTCCATGAAAGGCGGCAAGGTGCCGAATGATGGCCATGTCACTGTTGGCCGCAATCTCCACCTTTATGCCCGGCCCGGTCCTGCGTCGCCTGTCATCTACGACGGCAACAAGCGCACAGCGAACGGCCAGCTCCTCGAGGACTTCCGGCGCAGCCCGGCCATCTCGAACGGCTTCGAGACGATTGCCTTCTCAGCGCCCGTCGATCTCAGCAAGCTTCTCATCGGCGTCAGCTTCTTTGCAGGGCGCGGCGGCGCCGACGGTGTTCACGGCAAAGTGCGGATCGGGATCGGCCCCGACACTTGGGCTACACCCTTCAGGATCGCGTCCAAGATCGGTCTGGCGGGCCTTGGCACCGAGGCGGCGATGCGCGAGGGCCGCGCGCCGAACAAGGCTTGGGTGATCATCGACCCGCTGGCGGTCACTGGCCTGCGCTGATCGCCCCACAAGACTGACCAATATGGCCCCATCTTGACTGGAGCCGTTACCGGCTTCGAGCGGTTCCCGACCGGAACGAGTCAGGTCGACCGCTCTACATCTTAGCTCTGGCGCGCAATCTACCCGATCCTCGTTTCACTCCGAGAGGACTTGCGCTCTAAGCCGCCGTTTCGCCGCCGCGGATCCGGGTCGTTCGCCTCAGAAGAGACAGAGGCGTCGGGAGACACGTCCCATCGCCTCTGTTCGTCTCACATGAGGAGAGCGCGATGCTCGATTTGATGTCCCGGCTGGCGCCGGTGGAGTTGGCGGGTCTGGGTTGGGTGGGGCTGAACCATGCGGTGGTCGCGACGGAGATCGCAGCGCGGATGGCGGTGAAGCAGTTCGAGCCCGCCTGTGTGGCGCATGTCGCGGATCTGCAGGCCCGGCGGGTTGCAGCCCATGAGGCAGAGCGGAAGCGTCTGCAGGGCCTGCGCGACGGGCTGATCGCCGAGGCAGAACAGCGGGCGCGTTCAAAGCTTGAGGAGATCAGGCGCCTCGAGGAAGGCCTCGGCGCGGTGCTGGGGGCGACGCCCTTCGGCGAGATCCTGGACGGGCTGAGCCCCAGCAGCGATGCGATGGCGGAGCTGAAGCTGCTGCTGCCGCAGCTCTCAGGGCTCAATCCGGACGCACTCGCGGGCGCGCTGGGCGTGGAACCGCTGGAGCTGCAGGTGATCCCGGCGCCTTTGGCCGCACCGGACCCGGCGGCCCAGGCGACTTTCTGTGGCTGTGTGGTAAGCGGGGCGATCGCCCAGCACCACGCGGACTTCACGGCCTACACGGCGAGCTTGACGACCTATCGCCCAGAGGCGGTGCTCGGCTTCGACGGCGTCGTGGCGGCGCTCATCGAGGAGGGGGCCTGCGGCGGCCTCCCTCTGAGCTGAGGGCGGACCGCATGGCCAGTGAGATCCACTATCAGGACAAGAGCTTCACGGTCACCGCCACCAGCTTCCGCACGCCGCGCCGGACTTTTTTGTTGCGCCAGGTCGAGCAGACCAGCCTGCGCCGCCCGGCGGTCGTGGCGCTGCTTGCCTTCTGGGGCACCTGTGCAGCCCTCGCCTGGGTGTTCGCGGACATCCTCCTCTATGACCACGAGATCTGGGTCCTGCTCGGCGGGCCCGCACTGGCCCTGCCGTTCGCGGCCCAGATCGGTGTGCTCGGCATCGAGTATCGCGGCATGGGCGGTGCTGGGCGCGTCGTCGGCTCCGTCAGCCGCCTCGCGAAGGTGCGCCACGTCATCGACGAGCTCCTCGATACGCAGTCGGAAGCGCCAGAGAACCGGGAGGCGCGGCCATGATCCCGCTGCGACCCTCTCTCAGCGCTGTTCGCCGGCGTTCCAGGCCAGGTGGATTTCATCCTGGACGAAGCCACCAATGCGCCGCTTAAATCGCTGATCGGCGCGCTCACGACTATGCGTGGCTATGGCGGCAATTGCCACTTCATCGCGCAGAGCCGCTCTGAGATTCAGCGCGTCTATGGCGACAAGGAAACCGCGACCGTCGAAGAGAACGCGGTGATCAAACAGTATTTCGGGTTCTCGTCTTTCGGGGAGGCCGAGCGGGTCTCGAAGGCCATGGGCGAGGACCAAGTGTTAAGCCACAGCCTCGGCTATGGAAGCGGCAATCTCGACTATTCGGGCAATCTGAGCCTTGCCAAGGAGCGGATATTCTCGCCCGAACGGCTGATGCGGCTCCCGCCCGACGAGCAGATCCTGCATGTGAAGGATCTGGGCTGGGTGCACTGCCGCAAGATCCGGCAGAACCAGATCGCGCCCTATTGCCACCATCTCGCCGATAACCCGCTGGAAGGCCGCCGGCTCGACCCGGACCCTCGGATTACCTTGGCCACAGCCACGGGAGGGCGATGATGCGACGCGTGCAGAAGAGATCGATCCGTGTGGCCCTGATCCGCGGCCAGTACTTCCTCTGGGTGCTGGTGCCGATCGCCCTCTATGCCGGCTTGCTGCAGATCGGGCTGCCGCACATCGTCTGGGAGTACTCCTTCACGAGCCCCGGCCAGACCATGGATCCCTTTGCGCCGCGGATCTACCACCGGTGCAGCTACTGGGGGCCTTACGGTAACTTCGATGTCACGGCCCGCCATGGCCGCTGCCCAGAGCTTCACCGGTGCCGATCTGCTGAAGCTCGCCGAGCTTGCCCGCACCGCCTATGCCCGGAGCGGGGTGCTCCGCCGGGAACTGACCCAGGAGCCCGATGGTCCGCCGCTCCTCGACCATGACGATGCGCCGGCCGAAGACCCTCAGGAGCAAAGCGCGCCAAGCCGCGCCTTCGCCCGCCAAAGCCGTGTGCATGACCGCAGTGGCCGGGCACCCCGCTGAGGACCGAGGCCGAGAGGAGCAGAGCGATGACCGAGCGGCATGACGAGAACGCCAACACTCCGCAGCGATCCCTGCAGGTCGATTGGGCGCTCTACGAGAGCTATCTCGCCGAGACCGATCTCACCGAGGCCGAGAAGCGCCAATTCCTCGAGGCGCTCTGGTCGATCATCCTGGGCTTCGTCGATCTCGGCTTCGGCATCCATCCCGCCCAACAAG
>JBCCRM010000040.1:0-33645 GCA_039513195.1 Pseudomonadota bacterium
CATGTGCTTCCGGAAGGGCTGCGGGACCTATCGCAAATCGATCCGGCGCGATCGGATCGAGGGCGCCTTCGAAGACTTACTCGCCTCACTCACGCCCGCTCGGACGCTGTGCCAGTTGGTCAGGCGGATGTTCGAGGATGCCTGGGCGCACCGCCAAACGCAGGCGCAGGCCGCCGCACAGACGCTCACGAAGCGGCTGCGCGAGGCCGAGGACCAGATCGCAGGTCTCTTGGATCGGATCGTGACCGCCTCCAACGAGCGTGTCATCACCGCCTATGAGGACCGCATCGACGCGCTCGAGCGCGAAAAGCTGATCCTGGCCGAAAAACTGGCCAAAACCGGCCAGCCGGAGCGGCCCTTCGCCGAAATGTTCGAACGCGCCCTCGGCTTTCTCGCAAACCCCTGCAATCTCTGGAAAAGTGACCGCTTCACCGACAAGCAAACGGTGCTCAGACTGGTGTTTGACGACCGCCTGACCTACTGCCGGAATGGCGGGTTTCGAACCCCGAAAACCAGTATAATCTTCAAAGCCTTAGAGGAGATCCCTACGATGAAAAGCGTGATGGCGGGCGGGATGGGATTCGAACCCACGAGACCCTTTTGGGGCCTACTCCCTTAGCAGGGGAGCGCCTTCGACCACTCGGCCACCCGCCCGCAGCCGGAATAGTCGTTGGCTCATCGGCTTGTCAACGACGCACTGCCCCCGTCCCGGGAGGCTCTGCGAGGCACCCTAATTGCCACCCTCACGGCGTTTTCGCACCGATTTCTGTCCCTGCTTGTGGCGACCTCCCGGAACAGTGCGGAGAGTTTCGTCACGCGCTCGACAGAGCATTTTGAGTGGCATCTCGGCGCTGGCCCTGCCTGCTGGGCACGCCGGACTCGCAGTCTTGCCGCGGGCTTGGGTTTCGGTTGTGCCGTGCGTCATGCCCCTTGCCGCGATCTCCGGGCGCGGGCATTTTCCTGTTCGCTGTCGTGCATGGTTGGCGGGAGAGAACGATGCACGACTTGCCGAAAGCGCATTTTGCCGGGTCCGCGGCGGAGCTGTTGTCGCCGGCCGATCTTGCGTCGATGACCGGGCTCGACTTTATCCGCGGCATGGCGGAGGGGCGGCTCCCGGCGCCGCCGATCTGCGAGGCAATGAACTTCCGGCTGGAAGATGTTGCGGAGGGACGCGCGGTCTTTGTCGGGATTGCCGAATTCCGCCATTATAACCCGATCGGGACGGTGCATGGCGGTTGGGTCGGCACCATGCTTGACAGCTGCATGGCTTGTGCGGTGCAGACAACCCTCGCTGCTGGGCGCGGCTATACGACGCTGGAGTTCAAGGTCAACATCGTCAGGCCGATTTTCGAAAGCACCGGGCCGTTGCGGGCGATAGGGACGGTAAGTCATTCAGGCCGGCGCACGGCGGTCGCGGAGGGGCGACTTGAGGCTCCCGCTGGGACGCTTTTTGCGACCGGCTCCACTACCTGCCTCGTCATGGATTTGCGCGCGTGAGCGCACGGATCGCCGTGCAGGCGCGGATCACCGGCCGAGTGCAAGGTGTCTATTACCGCGCCTGGTGCCGTGAAGAAGCGGAGCGACGTGGCTTGTCGGGATGGGTCCGCAACGAAAGCGATGGCAGCGTCTCGGCGCATTTCGTAGGGGATGCGTCGGCGGTTGCCGCGATGATCGACGCATGTGGCCGGGGCCCAGTCGATGCGCGTGTCGTCTCGGTCGACACCCACGAGGTGCAGGTGCAGGACGGCGACACCGCAGGCTTCGAGATCCGTCGCTGACGAGATATGCATCGCCCGCCCGGCGTCGAGCGGAAAAGCGTTTCTTTGCAGAGATTTGGGCAATGCACGGCACATGCACAATCGATGCACAAAGGATGTGCAGAGTTCCTTCGATCGGGTTGTGCGCGGCGCGGGCCGAGGCCCACCCACCCCTTCGAGACGGGCGCCTAGCTGCGCCGGCGGGGAGGCCCACAGCCTCGGCCCGCGCCGCGCCTGTCGTCCCTTGGCGCCGTGCTGTTGGATGGACTGCGGACCCGACCTGCTGCGAGGACCGCGAGGCGGTGGCCGCCTCGGTTTCTTCCGATCCAGTTCACACGCTTAGCGCGGAGCGATTGAGCTTTCCCGGTCGACAGGACTGAGGTTGGCGGCAGGGCGTAAGCGAGGGAGAGTGGGCAATCATTCAGCCCCTGGCAGGGCCGAAGACCCACGATGGCCCGCGGACAACGCTCGACGATCGCTTTGTCCGGTGGCGCGCCAAAGATGTCTAGGACCGCCGTCCGGATGCCTTCTAAAAGGTTTGCCACGGGGGCGTCGTTGTGGTGGCCCCCCGGCGGGCGCGCCCACCAGGGTGGCACCACCCCAAAGAGAAGGGCATGTAGCGGGGCGCGCTCCCGGCGCGGCGTGACCCCGAGAGTCCATGCGCCGGTCCATGTCAGAGGAGGGCCCGCCGACGAGACCGCGCTGGGATCGGCCAAGCGCCCGGCGTGGGCCGAGGCAAGGGGGCTGCGCCGACCGCGCGGCTAGGCGCAGATTTCAGGTGGGTGGGTGGGCCTCGGTCCGCGCCGGGAAGCGGCGGTCGCCGCCCCGCGTCGGGCCTTTGGATCAAACCTGGGCCATTCTCGCAAAACCGTCCGATAGGTCATCCATCAGGTCCTGCGGATCTTCGAGCCCGATATGGATCCGCATCAACTGCCCTTCCGCCCGGCCGGGGGTGGGCCAGGCAGAGGTCGAGCGCGGCGGGTTGCGGGGGATCAGCAGGCTCTCGAACCCGCCCCAGGACGCGCCCATCCCGTAGAGTTGCAAATCGTCGAGCAGGGCACTCAGATGCCGCTCGGACGAGAGGTCGGACCGCAGGGTAAAGCCAAAGAGCGAGGAAGCGCCGAGGAAATCCCGCCCCCAAAGATTGTGCCCGGGCGCGCCCGGCAGGGCCGGGTGCAGTACCTCTGCTACCTCTGGCCGCTCCACCAGCCACTCGGCGATCCGCAGCCCGTTTTGCCAGTGCCGCTCCATCCGGACATGCATGGTCCGCATCCCGCGCATCGCGAGATAGACATCATCCGGCGCCCCGTTGAGCCCCAGTTCTTTCCAGCCCTCCCGGATCTGCGGATACGCCGCCTCGGTCGCCGTTACGGTGCCGAGCACCAGATCGGAATGTCCGGCGATATACTTCGTCGCCGCTTGGATCGAGATATCGACACCGTGTTCGAACGGCTTGAAGTAAAGCGGTGAGGCCCAGGTGTTGTCCATCAGAACAAGCGCGCCGGCGGCGTGTGCCTCCGCCGCAATGGTGGGGATGTCCTGCACTTCGAAGGTCAAGGAGCCGGGGCTTTCCACATAGACCACGCGTGTATTGGGCTGGATCAGATCCCGGATCGCACCACCGATATTCGGATCGAAATAGGTGGTCTCCACCCCCATCCGGCGCAGCATCTTGTTGGCGAAGCGGCGCGTCGGCCCATAGACGCTGTCGGTCATCAGGAGATGGTCCCCGGCCGAGAGCACGCAGAGGAGCGGAGCGGTGCAGGCGGTCAGCCCGGTTCCGCACAGCCTGGTCCGGAACCCGCCTTCGAGCGCCGCCACTGCGTCCTCGAAGGCGAAAGTGCCCGGGGTGCCATGGACGCCATAGGTGGTGTCGTCGGCGTCTTCGGTCGCGTCCTTGCGGCGCATCTCGGCCAGGGTCGGGCTGAGAATGGTCGAGGCATGGTACACGGGTGGGTTGACCACGCCGCTGTTGGCATGCGGCGCGCGCCCGACAGTGACCACGCGGGTGGCGTCTTTCATGGCCATCCTTTCTTGGTAATCCGAGATCTGAAGACGTAGAAACTTCACGGGGCGCGTCAACAGATCTGATTCGGCGCCCCGGCCGAGACAATGCCCGCAAGCATTGCTCTGGCAGAGCGCGCTCAGCCTGTGGCAGAGCAGCCGAGAGGGACCTTTGCCGGCGTGGCAAAGGCTCTGACCACTTCGCGCTCAAATCCCCACTCTTCCGGCGCGAATTTGGGCGTTTGGCGTTGGTCGCAGCGGTCTGCTGGATGAAATGCCCCTGCCTTGTGCAAAAACCAGGTGCAACTGCTTGACGCCCCTTGGGTTGGTCGTTCAATTTTCGTGATGGGGCTAACACCAAAAATCGATTGGTGCGCCATCAGGCCGGCTGACCGGGCCGGCGGCCACAGGGAGAAGAGGTAAGCATGAGGACTTCTGTATTCATCGGCGCGCTCGCCGCCGCCGGGCTGGCATCAGGGCTGGCAGGCGCAGCGACGCTGGACGATGTGAAGGCCAAAGGATCGGTGCAGTGTGGCGTTTCGACCGGTTTGGCCGGTTTCGCCTTCACCGATGACGCGGGCCAGTGGGACGGCTTTGATGTCGTGTTCTGCAGGGCCTTGGCGGCGGCCGTCCTGGGTGATCCGGGCGCTGCCAAATTTACCCCGACGACCGGCAAGACGCGCTTCACGGCATTAGCCTCCGGCGAGGTCGATGTCCTGTTCCGCAACACCACCTGGACTTTCAGCCGAGATGTGGACCTGAAGTTCACCTTCCTCGGTGTGAACTACTACGACGGCCAGGGTTTCATGGTGCCTAAGGAGCTGGGCGTCAGCTCGGCGAAGGAACTCGACGGCGCCACCGTCTGCATCCAGACCGGCACCACCACCGAGCTGAACCTGGCGGATTTCTTCCGCGTCAACAGCATCAGCTACGAGCCGGTGCCGATCGAGACAAATGCCGAGGCGCAGGCGAAGTACCTGGCCGGTGCCTGCGACGTCTACACCACGGACGCCTCGGGCCTCGCCGCGACACGGGCGACATTCGAGGAGCCGGACGCCCATGTCGTTTTGCCGGAGATCATCTCGAAAGAGCCGCTCGGCCCGCTGGTTCGCCACGGCGATAGCGAGTGGGGCGACATCGTACGCTGGACCCTCAACGCATTGGTGATCGCCGAGGAGAAGGGCATCACCGCATCGAATGTCGAGGAGCTTGCGGCCGCTCCGACCGAGGATCCGGAAATCAATCGTCTGCTCGGCACCGAGGGCGAGTATGGCTCGATGATGGGTCTGGAGAAGGACTGGGCGGTGAAGGCGATCAAAGCCGGCGGCAATTATGGCGAGGTCTTCGATGCTCATATCGGGCCGGAGACGCCGATCGGCCTGGCCCGCGGTCTGAATGCGCTGTGGACCCAAGGCGGCATCCTCTACGCTCCGCCGTTCCGCTGATATGACAGGCGGGCGCGCCTATCCCAAGGCGCGCCCGTTTTCCGTCCAGATGCCATTTCGACACAGCTTACGCCGAGTTTCGGGGAGTAGCCGCGCATGACCGCGATTGCCGAACCGCCGCAGGAATCTTTCCGCGTCGATATGCTATGGAACGACAGTCGTTACCGTTCCACCTTTTTTCAGATCATCGCGCTCTTCACCTTCTTTACGCTGCTGTTGCTTTTGGTTCGCAATGTTGAGGCCAATCTTGCTGCGCTCGGTAAGGAGTTCGGCTTCAACTTCATGGTCAATCCGGCCTCTTACGATATCAACCAACAGCCGATCGACTACACCTCCAGGGACAGCCACTCGCGTGCCGCGGTCATCGGGCTGCTGAACACGCTGCTGGTGGCGGTTGTCGGCTGTTTTCTCGCCACCGTGATCGGGGTGCTCGCGGGCATCGGGCGGTTGTCGAAGAACTGGATCCTGCGCAACCTGATGACCGTTTACATTGAGGTAGTGCGTAACATCCCGGTGCTGATCCAGATCCTGCTCGTGTCCGCCGTCATTGTGGAGACGATGCCGGCTCCGCGCGCCTTCCGAGGCGACGAACCGGCAGCGTCAATGCTGTTTTTCGACAGCGTTGCGGCGACCAATCGTGGGTTCTATTTCCCGCGCCCGGTTTGGGGTGACGGCTCCTGGGTGGTGGTGGTCGCAGGCATCATCGGCATCATCATCGCGGTTATTTTCGGCCGCTGGGCCACACAGCGCCAGCAGGCAACCGGCGAGCTGCTGCCGGTGCTGCCGATCAAGCTCGGGATCATTTTTGGCCTGCCGTTCCTCGCTTTCCTTTTTTCCGGTTTGCCTATCGGTTTGGAGTACCCGGAGTTGAGCGGCTTTAACTTCAGCGGCGGCATCTATGCGCGTGAAAGCTACGTGGCGCTGACCTTGGCGCTCGCCATTTACACGGGTGCCTTCATCGCCGAGAATGTACGCGCGGGGATTCAAGCGGTGTCGAGGGGTCAGACCGAGGCGTCTTTTGCCCTTGGCCTGCGCCCCAGCCGCAATATGAGCCTGGTGATCCTGCCGCAGGCGCTGCGGATCATCATTCCGCCGCTGATCTCGCAATACCTGAATCTCACCAAGAACTCCTCGCTGGCACTCTTGGTCGGCTATATGGACGCTACTGGCACTTTGGGCGGCATTACGCTCAACCAGACCGGGCGCGAGTTCGAGACGCTGTTCCTGCTAATGGCCTTCTATCTCGCCGTCTCACTTTCGATTGCTGCGGTCATGAACCTCTACAACGAGAATGCCAAATTGGTGGAGCGCACCTCTGGCACCGGGATGGGCTTTTCTGTGCTGTCGCTTCTCGACGGTGTCGGCAAATGGGAGAGGTTGAAGAAGGGCGATGCGATCATGCACGCCAATTACGGCATCCGTGGTTTCTTGAACCTTTATGTCCTCTTCTACGCGGTCGTGCTGATCTATCTGCTGAATTATGTGTTCATCGAGAGGATCACCGACATCCGGCCGAGCTATTTCGATTGGCCGACGGGGATGCAGCTCTTGGCGCTGGCAATGATCGCGACAAGCTTCGGTGCGCTCGCCACCTGCATTTTCAAAAACGCGCGCTTCGTCGATTTCGTCGCCATCGAGTTGGCGGTGTTCTTGCTGGCAGTGCTGTTCGGCTTTCCGTTCGAACAGTTGACCGAGCTGACCGGCACGACCGAGTTGATTGCCGGCAGCCTTGCGATCCGATTGTTGATCTTGGGCTATACCGTCTTCGGGGCGCGGCCAAACCTGACCTTCTTCCACCGCGTGCGAAAGGCCTGAGTGATGACCGAGCGCAATGTCTCTTTCGTCGCCTCCGGCCAGATCCCGCCCTCGCCGCCGCCGGCCGCGACGACTGGCGTCATGGGCTGGCTGAAGGAGAACCTGTTCTCTGGGCCGGTGAACTCCGCCGTGACGGTGATCTGCATCGGCCTGGTCCTTTGGTTTCTGCCGGGGGTCATCCAATGGGCCTTCGTGGATGGCGTGTGGATCGCAAGCAGCCTAAAGGAATGCCGCGAGATCAATGCCGCAGGTGCGTGCTGGGCGGTGATCGTCGAACGCTTCGACCAGTTCATTTACGGGTTTTACCCTGAGGAGCTTCGCTGGCGGCCCAATCTGGCCTTTGTCCTTCTGCTGGTGGCGTTGGTCCCGGCGCTCTTCGACAATGTGCCTTATCGTGGGCTGGGACTGATGTTCTCGGCGCTTTATCCGGTCGTCGCCTATTTCCTGATTTGGGGTGGCAGCGTCTGGGGCCCGCTTTTGCTGCTGGCTGCCCCGATGGTCGCCTACGCGGCCTTTGTTGGCATCCGCAGGCTGATCGACGGTCCTTTCGCGGCCATCGGTGCCTTTGTCGCGGCGCTGCTGTGGCTGCTGTTCGTCGTCGCGCCCGCTGATGGGGCAATCACGCGGGCCATCGGAGATTCTCGGTTTGAAGGTCAGATCGCGGAACTGGAAGCGCAGATCGCAGGCGATGTCGAATCCGGTGTACGTGCCGAGATCGCAGAGGAATGGGCTGCCATTCCCACAGCGGATGAGCGGGACAGTTTCCTCGCCAATGCGGTCGAGGCGAAACGGTCGGCGTTGACCACCGAGCTGGCCAACCTCCGGCAGCTGCCGGAGCGGCGGGATCGCCTTGCCCAATTCGAGGCCGAACTTGCGGCGATGGAGGACGACATCCCGTCCGAGTACTCCGGGGTAGGGAGTCGTTCAGAGCTGCAGAACTTGGATCCGCCCCCGCCTGCGGATGTGAGGCGGCAGCTCGAAGATCTTTTCGCAAAGGAAACGCAGGTTCTGGGTGCTGAACGTCAGGTCGACAGCACTTATCAGCGCCTCGGTCTGGTCGGGCTCACCCCAGTGTCGAGCGACCAGCTCGGCGGGTTCCTCCTGGCCATGATCATCGGTGTTGCGGGGATCGTGCTGAGCCTTCCCATCGGGATCCTGCTGGCGCTAGGCCGGCAATCCGGGCTGATCTTCATCCAGTCCGTGTCGATCATGTTCATCGAGTTTTTCCGTGGCGTGCCCCTGATTACGCTGTTGTTCGTAGCCAACTCGGTCCTGGCCTATTTCTTCCCGCCGAACGCCAATCTGGACTTGATCCTGCGGGTGGTGATCATGGTGACGCTGTTCGCGTCGGCCTATATGGCCGAGGTGATCCGCGGTGGCCTCGCGGCCCTGCCGCCGGGGCAGTACGAGGCCGCGGATGCCATGGGCCTCGACTATTGGAAATCGATGCGCCTGATCGTCCTGCCACAGGCTCTGAAGATTTCGATCCCCAATATCGTGTCCACCTTCATCGGGTTGTTCAAAGACACGACGCTGGTGGTGGTGATTGGGCTTCTGGACCCGATCGGCTTGATAAATACCACCCGGGCCGACAGTGCCTGGAACGGAATAATCTGGGAATTCTACGTGTTTGTGGGGCTGTTTTTCTTCATAATCTGCTTCGGCATGTCCCGCTATAGCATGTATCTTGAGCGTAAGCTCGCCACCGACCGCCGCTAGGAGGAGAGTCAGCCATGGCCGAGACCGCCGTTTACGACGAGCATATGCCCGAGGATCACGCGCCGGACAGGTCGAGGATGACCGTCACCGACCAACTGGCGATCCAGATCACCGGCATGAACAAGTGGTATGGCGACTTCCACGTGCTCCGCGACATCGACCTGACGGTGTATAAGGGCGAGCGCATCGTGATCTGTGGCCCGTCGGGCTCCGGGAAGTCGACGCTGATCCGCTGTATCAATCGGCTGGAAGAACATCAAAAAGGCGATATCGTCGTCGACGGGATTGAGCTCAACTCCGATCTTAAGAACATCGACAAGATCCGTGCCGAGGTCGGCATGGTCTTCCAGCATTTTAATCTGTTCCCGCACCTTACAATTCTGGAGAACTGCACGCTGGCCCCAATCTGGGTGCGCAAGACGCCCAAGAAGGAGGCCGAGGACACGGCGATGCATTTCCTGGAGAAGGTGAAGATCCCGGACCAGGCGCATAAGTTCCCAGGTCAGCTTTCCGGCGGGCAACAGCAGCGTGTGGCAATCGCACGCGCTCTCTGCATGCGGCCGCGGATCATGCTGTTTGACGAGCCGACTTCGGCCCTCGACCCGGAGATGATCAAGGAGGTGCTCGACACCATGATCAGCTTGGCGGAGGAGGGGATGACCATGCTTTGCGTGACCCATGAGATGGGCTTTGCCCGCCAGGTCGCGAACCGGGTTATCTTCATGGATCAAGGCCAGATCGTCGAACAAAACGAGCCAGAGGAGTTCTTCCTCAACCCGAAATCCGACCGGACAAAGCTGTTCCTCAGCCAGATTCTAGGACACTAATCCGTCCCTCCCGTGGCGTCGGACCTCGCGCTATTGGCGTAATAGCGCGACGGTTCGCGCGGCAGGGTCGTATAATGGATCCGCGGATGACCGCGGGGGGTCGGGGAACCGTTGGGGGGTTCCCCGACCCGACTTTTTGTTGGGGCCGGAAAATTGTAACGGTCCTGTGACGCCCGTCACTGTTCGCCTGGCGCAGCGGGCCTAGGTGTCCGCTCACTGCAATCGAGCAACATGCGTACGGGGTGAACGGCGTGAAGGCTTGCTATTTTCTCTATCCCCTGACGGTCTGCGTGCTTATGGCGGTCACCTTCACCGGGCTAACCATCCTCTGAGCCAGATCCGCGTCAGGCGCTATCGGAGTAACCGATCCGAGAGACAAACCTGGTTCGAGGGACACGGTCATGCCCGATGCTTCGGCATCGTACCCCCTATCCGCTGTCGGACAGCTCTCGCGGCTTCGCGAAATCGATGAAATCCGCCTCGTCATAGTTGAGCTTCGACCAATCATCGATGTTCAGTCGCAACACGGCGGCAGCGGCGGTCGGAAACTGCTCGAAGGCGCGACGGCAGCGGGCCGAGACATTGCCATTGGTCAGCTTGCGCGCAAAGGCCGAAAGTCCGGGCTGGTGACCGACCACCATCACCGTGTCGCAGTCGGGCGGTAGTTTGCTCAGCCGGTCGCGCATGGTCTTCGGCGAGGCGTGGTAGAGTTGTTCGTCGATCAGTGGCTCCGGCAAGGTAGGGATTTCGTTCCGCATTCGCTTCACGGTTTGGCGCGTGCGTTTCGAGGAGGAGCAGAGCACCGTGTCCGGTACATGGGCCTTTTCTGCCAGCCAACGCGCGATCACCGGAGCGGCCGCTTTGCCGCGGTCGTTCAAAGGCCGGTCGTGATCCTCCAACGCGGGATCGGACCAACTCGACTTAGCATGGCGCAGCAGAATCAGCTTCTTCATGCCGGAATTTGAAATGGTTCAGTCGGAATCCGTCAATGATCCACCCGCGATGGGTCCCGCATTCGCTGTGAGAAACGCGGCCATGTGAAATTGGCGCTGTGGATAAGGCGGCGTCGCATCCTGTCCGGCCGGGCAGGCGCGGCGGGCGAGACAGCCGCCCCCGCGGCAATCGCTACCATCTGGCCCCAGCACATGGGCGGTGCAGCGGGGCACGTCGTACGGGCCCGTCCCCAGGGCGCCGACGGGACAGCTCGATACACATGGCGCAGCACAGGTGGCGCAGGGGTCGGACAGGTCCGGGGCGGGCAGGGCGATCCGCTGTTGGAGGGCGAGGGCCCCGCGCCACGACGCCCAGAGGCCGCGCGTCGCCGTCACCGAAGGCCCGATCGGCGAGGCGCGCGCGCCTTCGGCTCTCTCTGCCCAGCGGAGGAACGGATGCCAGGGCGGCCCGCCGAAGGGGAACAGCGCAGTGGCGCCCAAGGGCTCAGCGACAGCGGAAAGAACCTTTTTCGACCAACGGTCGAGCGGGTGGGGCTGGCCGTCCCAAGGCTCTGGCGCCGCATGGAAAACCGGCCACATCCGCACCCCGTCAGCGCCGATCAGGCAGAGCGTGCCCGTCGATCCCGGGGCGCCGTCCATGGGTCCCGGGTGGAAGGCCCCCGTGGCGGTCAGGCCGTAGGGAGCCAGGACGGCCTGGATCTCAGCCAGACCCGCCACCGGCTCAGGAGCGGAGGAAGGGGAACGCCAAGCTCCAGCCGAGGCGGGTCGGGCGATCGTCTTGGTGCCCTGGCAAGCCGATGGTCATGCCCTGATGTCCACCTTCCGGCTGGTCGGTATACGTGCCGAAGACCCGGTCCCAGATCGACAGGTTGAAGCCGTAATTGGTGTCGTGCTCCGTCCGCTCAACCGAGTGGTGGACGCGGTGCATATCCGGCGTCACCACCAACCATCGCAGCCGACGATCGATGGCGGCGGGGATGCGAATATTAGCGTGGTTGAACATCGCAGCGCCGTTGAGAACGATCTCGAACAGGATGACCGCCACCACGGGGGCGCCGAGTGCGTAGACCAACCCGATCTTGAGAAGCATGGAGAACGCGATCTCGACCGGATGGAAGCGGATCGCGGTTGTCACATCGATGTCGCGGTCGGAGTGGTGGACCCGGTGTAGCCGCCAAAGGACGGGGATTTTGTGGCTCAGCACATGCTGCAGCCAGATCGCGAAATCGAAGATCACGAAGGCTATCAGCACTTCCGCCCAGATCGGCCATGCCAGCGAATGGAAGAGGCCCCAGCCCTGCGTCGCGGCATCCATGGCTGCGCCGACCGCCGCAGCGCCGAAGACCAAGCGTACCATCACACTGTCTAGGATCGAAATCGACCAATTAGTGAACCAGCGCCGGGGCCGCGCGGTCACCAGATCGCGCTGCGGGCGCCACAGCTCCCACAGGGCCATGGCGGCGAAGATACCGAAAAACACGCTCAGGCGAATGGCGATGTCTGACACTGCGACCAACCTTTGTTCTTCGTATCAGATATCTGTCCCCGCAGCCCCGAGGTCAAGTTGTGGCGGCACACCCGATTTCCGCTTCTTGCGTAGCGAGGTCTCGCGGCTGGTCAGCTCTCAATTCTGGCGGGTATCCTGAAAGCAGAGTACCTTCTACTTGGCGCGTTTCCGGCCTTGGGGGAGATTAGTCAATCGAGCTCGATTTCAATGCGACGGCCCGAGTCATGCGCTTTCTGAATTGTCAAACTTCATTAATTGGGAGCAATCAATGTTGAAATCACTAGGAGTAATGGCAGCCAGCCTGGCTGTTGGCGGACAGCTCTCCGCATGCGCCTGGGTTCGAGATGGTATCTACGGCGAACGGGGTGTTCGAGATGTCGTTCAGTCCGGCCAAGTAGGCTCCGCAGGACAGGTCGATCTCGCTTTCTTACTTGACCCCGAAGGCATGCGCTTTTCTCCAGGGCCAGGCGGATCCGCTGCAACGCCTTCGATGATGACAGCCTTCGAGCACGACAGCGAAATCGATAGGGCGCTGTTCTTCTTCGAAAAACCGCGGAACAATCGGGTCGGCGATGTGTCGACGGCTTGCATAGCACTCCCAGGCCCGGAGCGCTTCGCGACCGTCACAATTGATCTTGAACAGCAGCAGGTGGGTCAGCAGCGGGTCAATGGCCAAAACCAGCCGGTGGGCGATCCCATGAACCTGCGAACTGTGTCGCGCACAGAGAAAGTGGCGCTTACTCCGCCGGGGCCCCCGCAGCGGCCTAAATGCACCCAAGCCCTGATACAGCAGAAGCGCCGCAATGAAATCACGGAGCGATTGATTGCTGCATCGGAATTCCAATGCGAGCGCTACAAAGACTTTCTCACGCAAATCGATGCTGATGTGGCCTTTGGTGCGGGCGTTGCGATTTCGGGTCTCACAGCAGCTGCGGCCTTGGTCGATGGGGCCTCTCAAATCCTCGCTGCCGCCGCAGGTGGCGTTGCCGCAAGCGCTGTCGCGATCAGCGAAAGCTACTTCAACAACCGTGCGATCGGCGCTGTTCTACAGGCGATCGATACGGATCGGATCGAGATCCGCAATGAGATCCGCATGTCTCTGCGTCGCCCCGTCAACCGATACACCATGGCGCAGGCTCTCGGTGACATTAACCGGTTTCACTATGCTTGTTCGCTACGGGCTGGTGTCGACACTTTAGAGGCAACGACATTGATGCGTCTGCAACGGGTCAGGCAGGCGGCCACGGCGATGGGCACTGACATGCCGATGGCTACGGTCGACCCCGAACCCCCGCAAAACGGGCAGCGCAGCGATGCTACGTCGCCGAGCACTTGATCCATTGGCGCGGTCCGAGGCGGCTTCGCCTCGGACCGTCGCTCCCGCAAGGTCACCGTCACTTCGATGGAGACGTACCGGGACGACAGGGCAGGTAAAATCCTTTTCGGAGGGCCTCTCGGCGACGACCGACATGATCTTTAACCGGCACTTGCCGGTCGTTGGTGCCGCCGGCCCGCGCGGCGGGTCTACCGTCGAATGCACCGGCGAAGAGCAGCTAAAGGATTGAGCGGGACTGGCTTGTGGGTAAACGCTCGGCCCCGCGGTGTTTGACATTGATGCCCTGGGTCACGCCCAGGGCATCGTTTTGCCTCCACCTCGGTCCATGTCCCAGGTCAGTCCCGGGATGTCGCCAGGCCCGGCTGCGACGCCCTACTCGGTGCCCACATAGGAGATGCGGTAGAGCGCGCCTGCCAGATCGTCCGAGACTAAGATCGAGCCGTCCCGCATCTGCGCCACATCCACCGGCCGTCCCAGATACTCGCCATTATCGTCCAGCCAACCTTCGGCAAAGGGCTCCATGGTGACCGAGCCGTCCTCGGCAATGAAGGAGACCATCACCCGCGCCCCGATCGGTTCGGTTCGGTTCCAGGACCCGTGCTGGGCCGAGAAGATAGCATTCTTGTATTTCGCCGGGAATTGGTTGCCGGTGTAGAACGTCATCCCCAGATCGGCGGCATGGGCCACGGTTTCGACCACCGGGTGCACGATCCCATCGGGCGGGCTCTCCTCCTTGTACTCATTGGTCCGCACCGTGCCGCCGCCATACCAGGGATGCCCGAAATTCTGACCTGCTTCGGTCTGGCGGTTCAACTCGCCCGGCGGAATGTCATCGCCCATCCCGTCTACCTGGTTGTCAGTCCACCAAAGCTCGCCGGTCTCAGGATGGAAGTCCTGGCCGACCGAGTTGCGCACCCCATAGGTGTAGACTTCGCGGTCGGTGCCATCTTGGTTGATCCGGATGATCCCGCCGATGCCAACCTCGTTATAGAGGTCCAGCTTCAGCGGCGGAGCCACGTTGAAGGGCTGACCGAGCGAGATGTAGAGCTTGCCGTCTGGGCCCACATCGCAAACGCGCGCTGTGTGGTTATAGCTCTCTTCCTCGACTGGGATCAGCTCGCCCTGGGCAAGCACATTGAAGGCCGCCACATCGGGGCTTTCGTAAAAGAACTCGGCCGCTGGGAAGACTAGAACGCGGTTCTGCTCGACAGTGTAGAGAAACCCGTCTGGCGAGAAGCAGACGGCGTTCGGGATCACCTTGTCGAGCGATGGGGCAAAGTTCTTGACCTCATCGGCCACCCGATCCTTGTTGCGATCGGTGACCGCCCAAACCTCGGTCTTGCGGGTGCCCACAAAGGTGACGACGCCCTGCGGGCCGACAGCGATGTGACGGGCATCGGGCACCACCGCATAAAGCTCGATCTTGAAGCCTGGGGGCAGGGTGATGTCGTTTTCCAGGACCGCGCGGATACCGGCCGCGTAGTCGCCGCCCTGTTCGACCGTGATGAACTCCGAGACACCGGTGGTTTTGAACTGGCTAAGCTTTTCGAGATTGTCGGTTGCGAGTGCGGTCGAGCTCATCAAACCGAAGGCAAGGGCCGCAGCGCTCCAGCGCGCGAGTGATCTCATAAGTGTCCTCCCAGACATTGATGCCCGGCCACTGTCCCGGGCCGCTACGGTCCCTATCGGAGCGTAGTTTGAGAAAAATGCAATCCCGCGCTCCCCCGAGTTGCGGAAAACTGTCGGCAAATTCCCGGTATTCTGCCTGCCGGGGCGACGCTGCGTTATGTGGAGCGTGATCGATCATTCAGTCCCTAGAGCGCCTTCCAACCCGATTGCATCGGGTCTTGCGCTCTAACGTATTGCTCGGGCGCATTTTCACGACGCCAATCTGATCCGGATTGGCTGGAAAACGCTCTAGTCGACCGGATAGGGTCCATCGGCGAAGATCTCTTCGTGATAGCCTTTCCGGCCGATCTCACGGGCCAGATCGCTGCCGATGGGCGCGCCGTCGTCGAGCTGCCTGAGGATAGCGGCGAAGTCGTAGACCGGTTTCCAGCCGAGCTCCTTGCGCGCGCGGCCGTTATCGTAGACCCGGCCGATATCGTCGAACATGCGAAACCCGAGGCGGCTGTAGATCCCCTGGAAGTCGGCGAAGCGCTCGACCAGCACGCGGTTTGGGTCGTGGCGGAGAGCCGCGCAATCCTCGCGCGCAAAGGGTGTCGTAGCGCTGACGATGTAGCGGCTGAAGCCTGGGCCTTCGATCGCTCGCAACGCGCAGGCATGGGCGGTCACCGCATCGGCCAGATCGACCCGGCGGAACAGAAACTCGTTTGCCTTCGCATTGGTGTCATCGAACGCCGCACGGACGGCGGCGCTGTCGTCCTCCTCCGGAAAAAAGCGCGAGGTCCGCAGAGCGATGCAGCCGAGGCCATGGCGCGCGGCGAAGAGGGCGCAGAGATCCTCGGCCGCCGTCTTGGTGGCGCCATAGATGTTTTTCGGCACGCCGCTCACGGTTTCGTCGATCCACGCCGCAGGCTCGCCGGGTCCAGGGGTCAGTGCGGCGCCAAAGGCACTGGTCGTGCTGGTGAAGACAATGCGCCCGATGCCCGCAACGCGTGCTTCCTCCAGAACGGCGAGGGTGCCTGTAATATTGGTGTCGATGAAGTCCTGCTTGCCGTGGGTCGCGACATGGGGTTTGTGCAGCGTCGCCGTGTGGAGAATGCCGTCGACGCCGCGCATCGCCTTTTGCAAGAGCCCGCGGTCGGTGATCGAGCCGACATGGCGGGTGTAGGCGGAGGCGAGAAGGTCAATTCCCACCGGCGAGATGCCGAGACCGGGCAGGGACCGCATCAACCCCTCGCCGAGATGGCCGGCGCTTCCGGTGACGAGCACGCGCATCGTGAATCCTCTTTCGCTGCGTCGGCTGCGGCGGTGGAGACTGCGCCGGGCCTCGCGCAGGGAAAAGATCAAATTGTGTTTTGGTCGCCAAAGGCCAGGCGGGTCTTATCACTCCGGACTTGCAACGCCAGGGGCGAGAGGATACGTGGACGTCGCTGCGAGGCTTGGCCGCGCGGCCCGGGGCGCATTGGCGTTGTGGTCTCGTTGATACGGCATTTGCCAGGCGCGGGGCCGCTGCAGGGGTGTAGCTCAGTTGGTAGAGCATCGGTCTCCAAAACCGAGGGTCGGGGGTTCGAGCCCCTCCGCCCCTGCCAGACCCGGGGCGGTGCGGCTGCCGGCTTCGATCGACAGGAGTGAGTGATGATCAACCCCGCGCAATTCGTAGCCCAGGTGCGCGCCGAGGCGTCGAAAGTGGTCTGGCCGACCCGCAAAGAGTCCGGGCTTACCACCGCCATGGTTCTGTTGATGGCGGTGATCGTTGCGATCTTTTTCTTCTTCGTCGATCAGATCATGCGGATCGGTGTGGACCTGCTGCTGGCCATTTGACGGTTGATTTTGCCCGGTCAAGGCATTAACGGCTCAGGACTTCCGCAAATGATGCGTGCTGAGCGATTCGGCCGGCGCCAAAGATATGTTTCTCGCGGCGGAATGGCGGGATTGGATGAATGGCGCGTGTACGACACCCGCAGCCACTCAGCCTAAGGACTGGCAAGGACGGGCGTCGATGGCGAAGCGGTGGTACTCGGTGCATGTTCTCTCGAATTTCGAGAAGAAGGTGGCCGAGGCAATTCGCGAGGCGGTGGAGCAGCAAGGTCTCGAGGACGAGATCGAGGATGTGCTCGTGCCGACCGAGGAAGTGACCGAGATACGTCGTGGCCAGAAGGTGAATGTCGAACGTAGGTTCATGCCCGGCTACGTGCTCGTGCGCATGGAAATGACCGACCAGGCCTATCATTTGATAAAGGACACTCCGCGGGTCACCGGATTTTTGGGTCCCCAGGGCAAACCGACGCCGCTGCGCGACTCTGAGGTCGCGCGGATCCAAAACCAGGTCGAGGAGGGGCTGGAGCGGCCGCGCCCGGCGATCACCTTCGAGGTTGGCGAGCAAGTCAATGTCACCGACGGCCCGTTCGAGGGGTTCACTGGTCTAGTGGAAGATGTCGACGAGTCGAATGCGCGTTTGAAGGTGTCGGTCTCGATCTTCGGGCGGGCGACGCCGGTGGATTTGGAATACGCCCAGGTCTCCAAAGGGGCCTGACGGCGGCAACAGGTGGGAGGCGAGGGCGGCGCGCTGTCCGGACCGAACCACCGCTCAGGAGTGCTCTGCGACGCGTCGCGGGGCTTGAGTTAGAGGAAGGCTGAGGATGGCCAAGAAAGTCGTGGGCACGCTGAAGCTGCAGGTGCCGGCCGGCAAGGCGAACCCGTCGCCGCCGATCGGTCCCGCATTGGGTCAGCGGGGCATCAACATCATGGGCTTCTGTAAGGAGTTCAACGCCAAGAGCCAGCATATCGAGCCCGGCGCGCCGTGCCCGACGATCATCACCTACTATGCCGACAAGAGCTTCACCTTCGAGATCAAGACCCCGCCGGCGTCGTTTCTGCTGAAGAAGGCGGCGGGCCTGAAGGGTGGTGGTGCAACCCCCGGGCGGGCGACCGCCGGCACGGTGACGGTCAAGCAGGTGCGAGAAATCGCCGAGGCTAAGATGAAGGATCTGAACGCCAACGACGTCGACGGGGCGATGAAGATCATCCTCGGCTCTGCGCGGTCGATGGGGATCGAGGTGAAGGGCTGAGATCATGGGCAAACTGTCAAAGCGCATGCAGGCCGTTCGCAAGGCCACCGACGGAAAGAACGGCTTGCCGCTGGACGAGGCGGTTGGCCTGGTGAAAGCCAATGCCACCGCGAAATTCGACGAGTCGGTCGAGGTCGCGCTGAACTTAGGCGTCGATCCGCGCCACGCGGACCAAATGGTCCGCGGTTCGGTCAACCTGCCCCACGGTACCGGCAAGACGGTGCGGGTGGCGGTGTTCGCCCGCGGCCCTAAGGCAGAGGAAGCGCAGGCCGCAGGCGCCGATATCGTCGGTGCCGAGGACCTGATGGAGACGGTCCAAGGCGGCAAGATCGATTTCGACCGCTGCATTGCGACGCCGGATATGATGCCGATCGTCGGCCGGCTCGGGAAGGTCCTGGGTCCGCGTGGGCTGATGCCGAACCCCAAGGTCGGCACGGTGACGATGGACGTAACCCAGGCGGTCCAGGACGCAAAGGGCGGTCAGGTGCAGTTCCGGGTGGAAAAGGCGGGGATCATTCATGCCGGCGTCGGCAAGGCGAGCTTCGATCCGGCCCAGCTCTCGGCCAATGTGCGCGCGATCGTCGACGCAGTGAACCGAGCGAAGCCGAGCGGGGCGAAGGGCACGTATTTGAAGAAAGTGTCGCTCAGCTCCACGATGGGGGCCGGCGTGTCGGTCGCCCTCGACAGCTTGGCGAGTTGACGGGCGGCGGGCATCGGCCCGCTGCGTTTAGAAATCCCCGGGCAAAAGCCTGGGGTGCGGGGGCAGAAAGCCTCCGACCTGTCCGAGACGGTGGGTAGCCCAGGGGCCTGCGATGGTCCAAAGGCGTAAAGCCCGCCATAGACGGGGTGACGAGACGAGATGCGAGATCCGGGCCCGCGTGGCGGCCCGGCGGTCGGTTTCGGTTCTTCCCCGGGGCAGTTTGCGCTGGCCGTTCGCGGGGGGAGCTCGCGGGTGGCAGACCCGAACCGGCGGAGAGGGGCCAAGCCCGTCCCCGTCAGACTGGAGTGTGACCGTGGATAGAGCTCAAAAAACCGCGGCCGTAGCGGAGCTCGCTGAGATCGTCGAGACCTCGGGTGTTGTGGTGATTGCCCAATACCAGGGGATGGCGGTGTCGGAGATGTCCGATCTTCGCGCGCAGATGCGCGAAGGTGGGGCCCGCTTCAAAGTGGCCAAGAACCGGCTCGCCAAGATCGCGCTCGATGGCAAACCGCAAGAGGTGGCGAAGGACCTTTTCACGGGCCAAACCGGGATCGCCTATAGCGAGGATCCGGTGGCAGCCTCGAAGGTCGCCGTCGAATACGCCAAGAAGAACACCAAATTCGTGATCATCGGTGGGGTTCTTGGCGGTCAACTTTTGGACAAGGACGGCGTCAAGGCTTTGGCTGAGATGCCGTCGATCGACGAGCTTCGCGCCAAGCTTCTGGGCACATTGAAGGCCCCGTTGGCGAAGCTTGCCGGGGTGCTGAAGGCGCCGCCGCAGAAAATGGCGGGCGTCCTGAAGGCACCGCCGCAAAAGCTGATCGGTGTCCTGAAGGCTTTCGAGGCCAAACAGAATGCGGACGCGGCCTGATCCGGGCCGCTGAATTTGCCGTCGAGGGATCGAAGCGATCCGCGACACGAACCGAACGAGACCGAGAAGGATTGAAATCATGGCGGATCTGGAAAAGATCAAGGAAGAGCTGTCGAACCTCACCGTGCTGGAAGTGGCGGAGCTCGCGAAGATGCTTGAGGACCACTGGGGCGTCGAGGCCGCGAGCGGCGGCGGCATGATGATGGCGGCGATGCCGGCGGCGGCCGGTGCCGGCGGGGCTGCAGCCGCAGCGGAGCCGGAGGAGGAGCAGACGGAATTCGACGTCATCCTCGTTGAGGCTGGCGCAAAGAAGATCAATGTGATCAAAGAGGTTCGTGCGATCACGTCGCTGGGCCTGAAAGAGGCGAAGGACTTGGTCGAAGCGGGCGGTAAGGCCGTCAAAGAGGGTGCGTCGAAGGACGAGGCTGAGGAAATCAAGAAGAAGCTGGAAGAGGCTGGCGCGAAAGTCGAGCTGAAGTAAGCGTTCAATCCGGGAGCCCGCGCGGCTCCGAAGAGACAAAGCCGGATCCGGGCCTTTGGGCGCGGGTCTGGCCTGCGTCGTCCCAGACCCTGCTAGAACGTAGGGTCTCGGACGGTGCGGGAACGAAATCCGGGACACGACCGGCGGGGGCCGCCGGTGCGACAGATAGGGTTTCGAACCGCGCAAACCGGCCTGGTCGCCGCTGCCCCCGGCGCGACCCGGCGCGACGCTCAGACGAGGGCATCTATGGGCAATCTCTTTTCCG
This sequence comes from Pseudomonadota bacterium, assembly GCA_039513195.1. Lineage (GTDB taxonomy): Bacteria > Pseudomonadota > Alphaproteobacteria > Rhodobacterales > Rhodobacteraceae > Thermohalobaculum. The sequence goes on from JBCCRM010000040.1 coordinate 20,375, forward strand.
GCCGCAAGCGTATTCGGAAGTATTTTGGCAAGATCCGGGAAGTCGCTGACGTCCCAAACCTTATCGAAGTTCAAAAGAGTTCTTACGATCTTTTCTTGAAGTCGGGCGATCTCGACACCCCTCAGGATGGCGAGGGGCTACAGGGCGTGTTCCAATCGGTGTTTCCGATCAAGGACTTCAACGAGACCGCGGTGCTGGAGTTCGTGCGCTACGAGCTCGAGGCGCCGAAATACGATGTCGAGGAATGCCAGCAGCGGGATATGACCTATTCGGCGCCGCTGAAGTTGACCTTGCGCCTGATTGTCTTCGATGTCGACGAAGAGACCGGCGCCCGCTCGGTCAAGGACATCAAGGAGCAGGATGTCTATATGGGCGACATGCCGCTGATGACGATGAACGGCACGTTTATCGTTAACGGCACGGAGCGTGTGATCGTCAGCCAGATGCACCGCTCTCCCGGCGTCTTTTTCGACCACGACAAGGGAAAGACCCACTCCTCGGGCAAGCTCTTGTTCGCATCGCGGGTGATTCCCTATCGCGGGTCCTGGCTCGATTTCGAATACGACGCGAAGGACATTGTCTACGCGCGGATCGACCGGCGCCGGAAGCTGCCCGTGACCACGCTGCTCTATGCGCTCGGCTTGGATCAGGAGGGGATCTGCGACACCTTCTATGATCGCGTGACCTACGAGCGCCATGGCGAGGGTTGGGCCGTGCCACTGCTGGTCGAGCGGCTGAAAGGCTCGTCGCCGGCTTATGATCTGGTCGATGCCGCGACCGGTGAGGTCGTTGCGCCTGCGGGTCAGAAGCTGACCCCGCGCAAGCTGAAGAACCTGGCTGAGACCGGGGTGGAGCGGGTGCTGGCGCCGTTCGAGGGGATCCAGGAGCGCTATTCCGCGGTCGATCTGATCAACGAGGAAACCGGCGAGATCTATGTCGAGGCCGGGGACGAACTGGACGCTGACCGGGTACAAACGCTGATCGACGCGGGCTTCAGTTCCATCGATACGCTCGACATCGATGGGGTGACGATCGGCGCCTATATCCGCAACACCATGGCGGCGGATAAGAACAGCGACCGCGAGGCGGCACTGCTCGACATCTATCGTGTGATGCGCCCCGGCGAGCCCCCCACCCTGGAAGCTGCCGAGACCATGTTCCAGGGTCTGTTCTTCGACGGCGAGCGCTATGATTTGTCCGCCGTGGGGCGGGTGAAGCTGAACATGCGTTTGCAGCTCGACGCACCAGACACCCAACGGACCTTGCGCAAGGAGGACATCCTGGCGGTGGTCAAGGCGCTGGTGGAGCTGCGCGACGGGCGCGGCGATGTCGACGATATCGACCATTTGGGCAACCGCCGGGTCCGCTCGGTCGGTGAGCTGATGGAGAACCAGTACCGGGTCGGTCTGCTCCGGATGGAGCGCGCGATCCGGGAGCGGATGTCCTCGGTCGAGATCGACACGGTGATGCCGCAGGATCTGATCAATGCGAAGCCCGCGGCCGCAGCCGTGCGGGAGTTCTTCGGATCGAGCCAGCTCAGCCAGTTCATGGACCAGACCAACCCGCTGTCCGAGGTGACGCATAAGCGTCGCCTCTCGGCACTCGGGCCGGGCGGTCTCACCCGGGAGAGGGCTGGGTTCGAGGTGCGCGACGTGCACCCCACCCATTACGGCCGCATGTGCCCGATCGAGACGCCAGAGGGGCCGAACATCGGTCTGATCAACTCGCTGGCCACCTTTGCGCGGGTGAACAAATACGGGTTTATCGAGACCCCTTATCGCAAGGTGCAGGAGGGTAAGGTCACCGACGATGTCGTCTATCTCTCAGCGACCGAGGAGATGCGCCACACCGTCGCCCAGGCCAATGCCCGGTTGAACGAAGACGGGACCTTCGTCAACGAGCTCGCATCGACCCGCAAGGGCGGCGAATTCATGCTGTCGCCGCGGGAGAACATTGACCTGATCGACGTTTCGCCGAAACAGTTGGTGTCGGTGGCGGCCTCGCTGATCCCGTTCCTGGAGAATGACGACGCCAACCGGGCTCTCATGGGTTCGAACATGCAGCGCCAGGCGGTGCCTCTGGTGAAGGCCGACGCGCCCTTCGTGGGCACCGGGATGGAGGCGAAGGTGGCCCGCGACAGTGGGGCTGCCATCACCGCCCGGCGCGGCGGCGTGATCGACCAGGTCGATGCCATGCGGATCGTCATCCGGGTGACCGACGAGATGGAGATCGGCGACCCCGGGGTCGATATCTACCGGCTGCGCAAGTTCCAACGCTCGAACCAGAACACCTGTATCAACCAGCGCCCGCTGGTGAAGGTGGGCGACCGGGTGCAGGCGGGTGAGGTGATCGCCGACGGCCCCTCCACCGATCTGGGCGAGCTGGCGCTCGGCAAGAACTGTCTCGTCGCCTTCATGCCTTGGAATGGCTACAACTACGAGGACTCGATCCTGATCTCGGAGCGGGTGGCGAAGGACGACATCTTCACCTCGATCCATATCGAGGAGTACGAGGTTATGGCCCGCGACACCAAGCTGGGGCCGGAGGAGATCACCCGAGACATCCCCAATGTCGGCGAGGAGGCGCTGCGCAATCTCGACGAGGCCGGCATCGTCTATATCGGGGCCGAAGTCGGGCCGGGCGACATCCTTGTGGGCAAGATCACCCCGAAGGGCGAGAGCCCGATGACGCCAGAGGAGAAACTGCTCCGCGCGATCTTTGGCGAGAAGGCGTCGGATGTCCGCGACACCTCGCTGCGCATGCCGCCGGGCGACTACGGCACAGTGGTCGAGGTGCGGGTCTTCAACCGCCACGGTGTCGACAAGGACGAGCGTGCCCTGCAGATCGAGCGGGACGAGATCGACCGCCTAGCGCGCGACCGGGACGACGAGCTCGCGATCCTAGACCGCAACATCTATGCGCGGCTGAAGGAGATCATCTTCGGCAAGACCGTCGTGAAGGGGCCGAAGGGGATCCGATCCGGCACGGAGGTGACAGACGACCTGCTCGCCAGCCTATCCCGTGGGCTCTGGTGGCAGCTCGCGCTGCCCGATGAGGGCGACGCGGCGCGGGTCGAGGCTTTGAACCAGCAATACGATCAGGCGAAACGGGTGCTGGAGGCGCGGTTCGAGGATAAGGTCGAGAAGGTTCGCCGCGGCGATGACCTGCCCCCGGGCGGCATGAAGATGGTCAAGGTCTTCGTCGCGGTTAAGCGCAAGCTGCAGCCGGGCGATAAGATGGCCGGGCGGCACGGCAACAAGGGCGTCGTCTCGAAGGTGGTGCCGGAGGAGGATATGCCCTTCCTCGGCGATGGGACGCCCGTCGATCTGGTGCTGAACCCACTCGGCGTGCCGAGCCGGATGAATGTGGGCCAGATCCTCGAGACGCATATGGGCTGGGCCGCGGCCAATCTCGGCCGGGTGGTGGGCGATGCGCTCGACGCCTATCGCCGCCACGGCGATATGAGCCCGGTCAGTGACGCCATGAAGATGGTCTATGGCGAGGACGCCTATCAGGAGGCCACCGACGAGATGACCGAGGACGAGGTTTTGGAGGCTGCGTCGAACATTCGGCGTGGCGTTCCAATCGCAACCCCAGTCTTCGACGGCGCCAAAGAGCCGGATGTCAACGAGCATCTGCGCATGGCCGGCCTCGACGAAAGCGGCCAGTCCACGGTCTATGACGGCCGCACGGGCGAGCCCTTCGCGCGTAAGGTCACGGTGGGATACAAGTATCTGCTGAAACTGCACCACCTAGTCGACGACAAGATCCATGCCCGATCCACCGGGCCCTACTCGCTGGTCACGCAGCAGCCCCTCGGCGGCAAGGCGCAGTTCGGCGGCCAGCGGTTCGGCGAGATGGAGGTCTGGGCGTTGGAGGCCTATGGCGCCGCGTACACGCTGCAGGAGATGCTGACCGTTAAATCCGACGACGTGGCCGGCCGAACCAAGGTCTATGAAGCCATCGTCAAGGGCGAGGATAACTTCGAGGCGGGGATCCCGGAGAGCTTCAACGTGCTCGTGAAGGAGATACGCTCCCTCGGCCTGAATGTGGAGCTGATGAACAGCGAAGGCGACGGCGAGGACGGCGAGCTGCCCTCCGGCCAGATCCAAGACTAACCCCACCCCGCCCTTGCCGCGCGCATCCCCCCTTGCGTGCGGCTGACGGGGTGGTCCTAGAGATTTGGGGGATGATGGAGTCCAGGGATGAACCAGGAACTGACCAACATCTTCAACCCGACCGAGCCGCCGAAGGCGTTCGACGAGATCAAGATTTCGCTGGCCTCGCCGGAGCGGATTCTGAGCTGGTCCTTCGGCGAGATCAAAAAGCCTGAAACGATCAACTACCGCACTTTCAAGCCGGAGCGGGACGGCCTGTTCTGCGCCCGGATCTTCGGCCCGATCAAGGACTATGAGTGCCTTTGCGGCAAATATAAGCGCATGAAGTATCGCGGGGTCACCTGCGAGAAATGCGGGGTCGAGGTCACGCTGCAGAAGGTGCGGCGGGAGCGGATGGGGCATATCCAGCTCGCGGCGCCGGTGGCGCATATCTGGTTCCTTAAGAGCCTGCCGTCCCGCATCGGCCTGATGCTCGACATGACCCTGCGCGATCTAGAGAAGATCCTCTATTTCGAGCAGTATGTGGTGATCGAGCCCGGGATGACCGATCTGGCCAGTGCCCAGATGATGACGGAGGAAGAGTTCCTCGACGCCCAGGACGCCTATGGCGAGGACGCGTTCCGCGCCGGTATCGGGGCGGAGGCAATCCGCGAGATGCTCGCTGCTATCGATCTGGAGGCTGAGGCAGAGCGGCTTCGTGTCGACCTCTCCGAAGCGACCGGCGAGCTGAAGCCCAAGAAGATCATAAAGCGGCTCAAGCTGGTCGAGAGCTTCCTGGAATCCGGCAACCGCCCGGAATGGATGGTGCTGACCGTCGTCCCCGTGATCCCGCCGGAGCTGCGGCCGCTGGTGCCGTTGGATGGCGGGCGGTTCGCGACCTCGGACCTCAACGATCTCTATCGCCGGGTGATCAACCGGAACAACCGCCTGAAGCGGCTCATCGAGTTGCGCGCGCCGGACATCATCATCCGGAACGAGAAGCGGATGTTGCAAGAGTCGGTCGACGCGCTGTTCGACAATGGTCGCCGCGGGCGCGTGATCACAGGCGCCAACAAGCGGCCGCTGAAATCGCTCTCGGACATGCTGAAGGGCAAGCAAGGCCGCTTCCGGCAGAACCTGCTGGGTAAGCGGGTCGACTTCTCCGGCCGCTCGGTGATCGTGACCGGTCCGGAGCTGAAGCTGCACCAATGCGGTCTGCCCAAGAAGATGGCGTTGGAGCTGTTCAAGCCCTTCATCTATTCGCGCCTCGACGCGAAGGGGCTGTCCTCCACAGTCAAGCAGGCAAAGAAGCTGGTGGAGAAAGAGAGGCCGGAGGTTTGGGATATCCTCGACGAGGTGATCCGTGAGCACCCGGTGCTGTTGAACCGCGCGCCGACGCTGCACCGCCTGGGCATCCAAGCTTTCGAGCCGGTGCTTATCGAGGGGAAGGCGATCCAGCTTCACCCGCTGGTCTGCGCCGCCTTCAATGCTGATTTCGACGGCGACCAGATGGCCGTGCACGTCCCCCTGAGCCTGGAGGCTCAGTTGGAGGCGCGGGTCCTGATGATGTCGACGAACAACGTGCTGAGCCCCGCTAACGGCAAGCCGATCATCGTCCCGTCGCAGGATATGATCCTGGGCCTCTATTACATCTCGCTGATGAAGGAGGGCGAGCCGAACGAGGGCATGATCCTCGGCGATCAGTCGGAGATCGAGCATGCGCTGCACGCAGGCCTGGTGACGCTCCACACCAAGATCGTCACCCGCTTCCACACGAAGGACGAGCATGATGCGCCGATGGTGCAGCGGGTCGAGACGACGCCAGGACGGATGATGCTAGCGAACCTACTGCCGCGGAACGCCAAGGTGCCGTTCGACATCATCAACCGCGTGCTGCGTAAGCGCGAGGTCGGCGAGGTGATCGACACGGTCTACCGCCATTGCGGACAGAAGGAGAGCGTCATCTTCTGCGACCGGATCATGTCGCTGGGCTTCCAGCAGGCGTTCAAGGCCGGCATCTCGTTCGGCAAGGACGACATGGTGATCCCACACAACAAATGGGAGATCGTCAACGAGACCCGCGCCCAGGTGAAGGAGTTCGAGCAGCAGTATCTCGACGGTTTGATCACTCAAGGCGAGAAGTACAACAAGGTCGTCGACACTTGGGCGAAATGCACCGACAAGGTCGCCGACTCGATGATGGCCGAGATCAAGTCGGTCAACCGCGATGACGAGACTGGGCGCGAGATGGAGCCGAACTCCGTCTATATGATGTCCCATTCCGGTGCTCGCGGCTCGCCGACCCAGATGCGTCAGTTGGCGGCTATGCGCGGGCTGATGGCGAAACCGTCGGGCGAGATCATCGAGACGCCGATCATCTCGAACTTCAAAGAAGGTTTGACGGTTCTGGAGTATTTCAACTCAACCCACGGGGCGCGCAAGGGCCTCGCGGATACGGCGTTGAAGACTGCGAACTCGGGCTATCTGACCCGCCGGCTTGTCGATGTGGCCCAGGACTGCATCGTGAAGATCGACGATTGCGGCACCGATACGGGCATCACGGCGGAGGCTGTGATCGATGGCGGCAATGTTATCGCCTCGATCGGCGAGCAGGTGCTGGGCCGGGTGCCGCAGGAGGATATCCTCGACCCCGCCAATGGCGAGGTGCTCCATGAGCGGGGTGTCTTGATCGAGGAGCGCCACGCTGCGGCGATCGACGAGGCCAAGGTGCAGTCGATCTATATCCGCTCTCCCCTAACCTGCGAGGCAGAGGACGGCGTCTGCGTTCTGTGCTATGGGCGCGATCTGGCACGCGGTACCATGGTCAATGTCGGCGAGGCGGTCGGGATCATCGCTGCCCAGTCGATCGGCGAGCCGGGTACCCAGCTCACGATGCGGACCTTCCATATCGGCGGTGCGGCAAATGTCTCTGACCAGTCGTTCTTGGAGAGCACGCAGGAAGGCCGCGTGGTGTTCCGCAACACCAACACGCTGAACAACGCCGATGGCGAAACCATCGTCATGGCGCGGAACATGCAGATTGCCATCACCGACGAGCAGGGGCGGGAGCGCGCGACCCACAAGGTCACCTACGGGACCAAGCTGCTCGTCGAGGAAGGCGTGCAGGTCACCCGTGGCCACCGGCTGGCGGAGTGGGATCCCTATACCCTGCCAATGATCGCGGAGCGGGCGGGCAACGCCAAATTCGTGGATCTTGTCCCCGGCGTCTCAATCCGGGAGGAGACCGACGAGGCCACCGGTATCACCCAACGGGTGGTGGCGGATTGGCGATCCGCGCCCAAGGGCAACGAGCTGAAGCCGGCGATCACCCTGGTGGACGATGGCGGCAATATGGTGAAGCTCGAGAACGGCAACCCGGCCCATTACTTCATGTCGGTGGACGCCATCCTCTCGGTCGAGGATGGGCAGGCCATCGATGCCGGCACGGTGATTGCGCGGATCCCGCGCGAGGGCGCCAAGACCAAGGACATCACCGGCGGTCTGCCGCGGGTGGCGGAGTTGTTCGAGGCCCGCCGGCCCAAGGACCATGCGATCATCGCCGAGATCGACGGCACGGTGCATTTTGCGAAAGACTACAAGAACAAGCGCCGGATCGTGCTGGAGCCGATGACCGAGGGTGAGGATGCCCGTGAATATCTGATCCCGAAGGGCAAGCACATCACCGTCCAGGAAGGCGATGTGATCCAGAAGGGCGAGTACATCATGGACGGCAACCCGGCGCCCCATGACATCCTCGCCATTATGGGGATCGAGGCGCTGGCCCAGTACCTGGTCAACGAGGTCCAGGAGGTCTACCGGCTGCAGGGCGTGAAGATCAACGACAAGCATATCGAGGTGGTGGTCCGCCAGATGTTGCAGAAGGTCGAGATCTCGGAGTCCGGCGACACTACGCTGTTGGCAGGCGAGCAGATCGATCGGCAGGAGTTCGACGAGGTGAACGCAAAGATGGAGGCCGCGGGCATGCGGCCTGCGCAGGGGCAGCCGGTCCTCCTCGGCATCACCAAGGCAAGCTTGCAGACCCGCAGCTTCATCTCGGCCGCATCGTTCCAGGAGACGACCCGCGTGCTGACCGAGGCGGCGACCCAAGGCAAGCGCGACAAACTGGTGGGGCTGAAGGAGAATGTGATCGTCGGCCGTTTGATCCCCGCAGGAACCGGCGGCGCGACCACGCGCATCAAGCTGGAGGCCGCGCAGCGCGACAAGGCCATCATCGCCGAGCGTGAGGAAGCGGCGCAGCAGGCGGCAGCGGCGCTGGAAGTGATCGAGTTCGAGGAGGGCGGCGGTCCGGACGGTGCCGAGCGCGAGCCGGAGCACGGCCTCGGCGAAATCCTCTGACGCGAGCCCTCGGGCCTGAAATCGGCGGGTGGTGCGCTTTCGGTCGCACCGCCCGTTTTTTGTCCGCCTGCCATCCTAGGCGACTTGCCCGGCGGTCCCGCTGCTGTAGGGTTGCGCCTGCGGGGGAAGGTAGGCCGATCGGGTCTGCCTAATTGTTGTTTTGGGGAGTGTCCCGATGACCCGCAGCCGCCTAGCCGTTCCCTTTACGCTTTGCCTGGCCCTCGCGGCCTGCCTCGATCTCGGCCCTGGGCAGGGGGCCCGCCCCGTACAACCCGTCGCGACGCCAGACGGGCTGATTGACGCCACGGACCCGCAGCCGATTTCGGAGATCGCCTGGCGCTATGGCGAGGCGCCTTGGGGCCGCGACAGCTTGGGAGATCCGGTGATCAATGCGAGTTTTGGCGAGCTGCCCTACCGGGTCGAGTTCTATGGCTGCAGCGGCGGCAAGGAGTGCCGCGAGATCCGGTTCTTCAGCGCCTTCCCGCCGGTAGGCGAGGAACGCTCCGCTATGCCGGCAAAGGCGATTGCGGAGTGGAACGAGGACCGGCGGATCGGCAAGGCGAGCCTCGGCGAGGAGGGGCAGGCGGTGCTGGAGCACAATGTGGTGCTGCAAGGCGGGGTGACGGAGCAGAATCTCGATGCGGTCTTCGACGCTTGGGGTGCGGCACTGAACGAGTTCGCGGCCAGAACGGCGAACTAGGCCGGTGTCCTTGGGCGGCGGGGGTCCCGACGCATGTGAGATCTTCTTTGACCTCCAAAGCCGCCTGCCCCGCGAGGCACCGGGAAGCAACGCTGATCGCCATCGATAGGCATGCGCCGTATCTCGCCGAATTGCAGAGGCGGGCCGAGGCTGTAGGCATCGCCTCTTGTGTCGCGTGGGCGATGTGCGACATGGCCGATCTACGCTTTCGGGACGCCAGCTTCGATCTGCTGTGGTGCCAGGGGGCGGTCCACGCGATTGGTTGGCGGAGCACTATGGCCCGCTTGGGTAACGGGCTGCCGATCTAGCCGTGCGCTACGCCGGATCTGCCGCCGCCGCGCGAGCGTTGCACCCGGAAAGGGCCGAGATCGAGATCTACCGGCGCCACCAAACGTCTGCGGATGCGCGCTTTTCGTCGTCACCCAACCGGGTGAAACGGGTGTCCGCCCCCGGCGATCTGGGCCGCATCTCCCAGTAGAAATTGGCGCTTGACCCGTTCTGGGTCGATGCGTATGTTCCGCCCACTTCGCGCCGGCCCTGGCCGTGCGCGTCACTGTCGATTGCCACATCTTTGGTGACCAAGACCCGGCAACGCTCGCCTGGTCCTCTGGACACAGCGTACATCCGGGATTGTCCCGCCGATGTGCGGCCTTTGTTTTTCGCGCCGCACGGCGCTGTGAAGCTGGGCAGTGGTTGCGGAAACGAAGCGGGATAGGCGACGCATGCCGACGATTCAACAGCTGATCCGGAAGCCCCGGCAGCCGAAAGTGAAGCGCCAGAAGGCGATGCATCTGCAGGCTTGCCCGCAGAAGCGGGGCGTCTGTACGCGCGTCTATACGACCACGCCGAAGAAGCCGAACTCGGCATTGCGGAAGGTCGCAAAGGTGCGGCTGACCAATGGGTTCGAGGTGATCAGCTATATCCCGGGCGAGGGGCATAACCTGCAGGAGCACTCGGTCGTGCTGATCCGCGGTGGGCGCGTGAAGGATCTGCCCGGCGTTCGATACCACATTCTGCGCGGTGTGCTTGACACCCAGGGTGTTAAGGACCGCCGCCAGCGTCGGTCCAAGTATGGCGCCAAACGGCCGAAATAGGGGAGCGGAGCATGTCGCGGCGTCACCAGGCTGAGAAACGCGAGATACTGCCGGATGCAAAATTCGGCGATCGCGTGCTGTCCAAATTCATGAACAATTTGATGTTCGACGGCAAAAAATCGGTGGCGGAGGGGATTGTGTACGGCGCGCTCGGCCGGGTTGAAGGCAAGTTGAAGCGCGAACCGGTAGAAGTCTTCCACGAGGCACTCGACAACATCAAACCATCAGTGGAGGTGCGCTCCCGTCGGGTTGGCGGCGCGACCTACCAGGTGCCCGTAGAGGTGCGGCCGGAGCGGCGGGAGGCATTGGCGATCCGCTGGTTGATCACCGCGAGCCGCAACCGAAATGAGAACACGATGGAAGAACGCCTCGCCGGCGAGCTCATGGACGCGGTGAATAACCGCGGCACTGCCGTGAAGAAGCGCGAAGACACGCACAAGATGGCGGAGGCCAACAAGGCCTTCTCGCATTACCGATGGTAAATCACTCAGGCTGAGGACGAGACCATGGCCCGCGAATACCCGCTCGAGCGCTACCGAAATTTCGGCATTATGGCGCATATCGATGCCGGCAAAACCACAACCACCGAGCGCATCCTCTACTACACCGGCAAGTCCCACAAGATCGGCGAAGTCCATGACGGCGCTGCAACTATGGACTGGATGGAGCAGGAGCAGGAACGCGGGATCACGATCACCTCGGCCGCCACGACGACCTTTTGGTTCCGGACCGAGGACGGCGACACGCCGCAGTCGGAGAAATTCCGCTTCAACATCATTGATACGCCGGGCCACGTGGATTTCACCATCGAGGTGGAGCGTTCGCTCGCGGTGCTCGACGGCGCAGTGTGCGTGCTGGATGCCAATGCGGGCGTTGAGCCGCAGACCGAGACGGTGTGGCGCCAGGCGGACCGCTATGAGGTGCCACGCGTTGTCTATGTGAACAAAATGGACAAGATCGGCGCGGATTTCTTCAACTGCGTCCACATGATCAAAGACCGGACCGGTGCGCAGCCGCTGCCTATCCAGTGCCCCATTGGTGCGGAGAACGAGTTCGCCGGCCTTGTTGACCTGATCACCATGGAAGAGTGGGTGTACCAGGGCGAGGATCTGGGCGCTTCCTGGGTCCGGCAGCCGATCCGCGACGCGTTGAAGGACAAATGCGAGGAGATGCGGGCCGAGATGATCGAGCTCGCGGTCGAGGTCGATGACGACTGGACCGAAAGATACCTTGAAGGCGAAGAGCCCGATATCGACACCCTCCGCAAGCTGATCCGGCAGGGCACGCTTGGTATGAATTTCGTGCCTGTGATGTGCGGGTCGTCCTTTAAGAACAAAGGCGTCCAGCCGATGCTGAATGCGGTCATCGATTATCTGCCGGGCCCGCTCGACGTGCCGGCCTATATGGGCTTCAAGCCAGGCGACGAAACGGAAACCCGGAATATCGAGCGGAAGGCCGAGGACTCGATGCCTTTCGCCGGCCTTGCCTTCAAGATTATGAATGACCCGTTCGTGGGTTCGCTGACCTTCACCCGGATCTACTCGGGGCAAATGAAGAAGGGCGACAGCCTGATGAACTCGACAAAGGGCAAGCGCGAACGCATCGGGCGCATGATGATGATGCACTCGAATAATCGCGAGGAGATCGACGAGGCCTTTGCCGGCGATATCGTCGCGATTGCGGGCCTGAAAGAGACGACGACTGGCGACACGCTGTGCGCCGCCAACGATCCGGTGGTGCTGGAGACGATGACCTTCCCAACCCCGGTGATCGAGAAAGCGGTCGAGCCCAAGACCAAAGCGGACCAGGAGAAGATGGCCATGGCGCTGCAGCGCCTGGCGGCGGAGGATCCGTCCTTCCAGGTCTTCACCGACGCCGAGTCGAACCAGACCATCATGAAGGGGATGGGCGAGCTTCATCTCGACATCCTGATCGACCGCATGAAGCGGGAGTTCAAAGTCGACTGTAATGTCGGCGCGCCGCAGGTGGCGTATCGCGAGACCCTCTCGCGCGTGGTCGAAAAGGACTACACCCACAAGAAGCAGTCCGGTGGCTCCGGTCAGTTCGCGCGGATCAAGCTCATCATCTCGCCGACCGAGGCGGGTGAGGGCTATAGCTTTGAAAGCCGGATCGTCGGCGGCGTCGTGCCGAAAGAGTACATCCCCGGTGTCGAGAAGGGGATCAAATCGGTGATGGATAGCGGCCCGCTCGCCGGTTTCCCGGTGATCGACTTCAAGGTCGCCCTGATCGACGGCGCCTATCACGACGTCGACTCAAGCGTGCTGGCCTTCGAGATTGCGGGCCGGGCAGCGATGCGCGAGGCGATGAAGTCGAAGGAGGCCGGCGCCAAGCTGCTCGAGCCGATTATGAAGGTCGAGGTGGTGACACCGGAGGAATATACTGGCGGCATCATCGGCGATCTGACCTCTCGGCGCGGCCAGGTACAAGGGCAAGACACGCGCGGAAACGCCAATGTGGTCAATGCATTCGTGCCGTTGGCGAACATGTTTGGCTATATCGACAATCTGCGTTCGATGAGCCAAGGGCGGGCGCAGTTCACGATGCAGTTCGACCATTACGAGGCGGTGCCGCAGAACATCTCGGAAGAGATTCAAGCGAAATACGCGTGACGCAACTGTGGGCTGCGGGCACACGGCGCGCCGCAGGAGAAGGATGAGAGACGATGGCGAAGGCGAAGTTTGAGCGGACGAAGCCGCATGTGAACATTGGGACGATCGGCCATGTTGATCATGGCAAGACGACCTTGACGGCGGCGATCACGAAGTATTTCGGCGAGTTCAAGGCCTATGACCAGATCGACGGCGCGCCGGAGGAGAAGGCGCGGGGGATCACGATCTCGACTGCGCATGTGGAGTATGAGACCGACAATCGCCATTACGCCCATGTCGACTGCCCGGGCCATGCCGACTATGTGAAGAACATGATCACCGGGGCTGCGCAGATGGACGGCGCGATCCTGGTGGTGAACGCTGCCGACGGCCCGATGCCCCAGACCCGCGAGCA
>JBCCRM010000041.1:0-32578 GCA_039513195.1 Pseudomonadota bacterium
CGCGTCGTCTCGCCCCGGTCGCAGGCGGCCGCTACCGCATAGACATAGGCCCGGGCCGAGTTCATCGCCGTATACATATCCGCGATCTTGCCCTGCATGAGCTGAAACTCGCCGATCGGCTGGCCGAATTGCTCGCGCTCATGGACATAGGGCATCACCACGTCCATCGCGGCCGCCATGATCCCAAGCGGTCCGCCGGAGAGGACCACCCGTTCGAAATCCAGCCCCGACATCAAGACGTTAACGCCCCGGCCCTCCTCGCCCAGGACATTGTCGAAGGGCACCTCGCAGTCCTCGAAAATCAGCTCGCAGGTGTTGGACCCGCGCATACCGAGTTTGTCGAGTTTCTGGGCGGTCGAGAAACCCACCATCCCCCGCTCGACCAGGAAAGCGGTGATCCCGCGCGGCCCGGCATCAAGGTCGGTTTTCGCATAGACTACAAGGGTTTGCGCCTCTGGACCATTGGTGATCCAGAACTTGTTGCCGTTCAGGATGTACCGGTCGTTCCGCTTCTCCGCCCTTAGCTTCATCGAGACGACATCGGAACCGGAGCCGGGTTCGGACATCGCGAGCGCGCCCACATGCTCGCCGGAGATCAGGCCGGGGAGGTATTTCTCCTGCTGCTCCGGGCTGCCATTCAGCTTTATCTGATTGACGCAAAGATTTGAATGGGCGCCGTAAGAGAGCCCCACGGAGGCGGAGGCGCGGGAGATCTCCTCCACCGCTACGGTATGCGCCAGATATCCCATGCCGGCGCCGCCCAACTCCTCCGGCACCGTGATGCCGAGGAGGCCGAGCCCGCCCAGCTCTCGCCAAAGCGGACTGGGGAAAGTGTTGGTCCGGTCGATCTCCCCGGCCTGGGGGGCGATGCGCTCGGCCGCGAAGCGCTGCACCGTCTCGCGGAGCGCCTCCACTTCCTCCGGCAGGCCGAAGCTCATGCTGGCTGAGAACATGCTGTTCCTCCCCTAGGGTTTGGTGTTTGGCGGCTACCCTAGACCGATCCGCAGGGCCTGCAAGGGCGTGTGCGGACGGGATGCGCAGAGCGGCGGCCTGTGGCAAGAAAAGGCGCGCCCAGTCAGCAGTTTAGACGATGCACGGCGCATGCACATCCTATGCACAAAGTATATGCATAGCATTTCGGTCGGGAATTGCCGCCGGCACCTGTCCATGCGGAAGGTTAACGCTGCGTTTCAATTCCATCCCGCCCGGAACGCCGGTACAAAAATCAAAGGAACTGCGCGTCTGCCTGACTTTCGAGAATGGGGGCCGATCATGCTGTTCACAGCTTTGCGGATGGTTTTGCGTGGTGTCGACTGGGTTTCGCCCAAGGCGGCGGGAGAGGTGGCGCATTGGCTGTTTCAATGGCCGCCGCCTTCGGAGCCAACTTCGCCGGAGCAGCGTCGCCTTCTGGTGGAGGCCGAGCGGCGCTTTGCGGAGGGCGCGCGGAAGACCGTCGCCTGTGGCGACAGCCATGTGGTGACTTATCGCCTGCCGGCGGAGGGGGCGCCGCGGGGCACGGCCGTGCTGGTCCATGGCTGGACCAGCCGCGCGCTGCATTTGGGCCAGTATGCGGAGCGGCTGCGCAGCGCGGGTTATGACGTGGTCTGCATCGATCTGCCTGCCCATGGCGCGTCGCCGGGCCGCTTGACCAATGCGCGGCAGGCCGCCGATGCGCTGCAGGCGGTGATTGCAGATCTGGGCGGTGTCGATCTGCTGCTCGGCCACAGTTTTGGGGGTGGGGTGATCTGCCTTGCCCTGCGCAATCCGGCCATTGCGGCTTTGGCTCCGCGCGCAAAGATCGTCCTGATGTCGTCCCCCAACCAATTTAGCCATGTCACCGGCGGGGTCGGCGCGGCGCTGGGTCTCTCGGCCGAGGCGCAGCGGCATTTCGAGCGACGGGCCTTCGCGCTGGTGGGCGTCACCGAGGCGGAGGGCGAAGGCAATCCGACGCTGCGCAAGGTTGGGCTGCCGGTGCTGGTCTTGCATTGCCGGAACGATCAGGAGATCGCGTTTTCCCAAGCCGAGCGGTGGTTGGAGGTCCGGGATCTCGTGACGCTTTTCGCGCTGGAGGGGGTGGGTCACCGCAACATCCTCTTCGACCGGCAGGCGCTGGACCGGGTCGTGACCTTTGCTAGGGGCGGGGATCGGGCGGCCCGGGGGATGCAGCGGGCGACTGGGATGTGAGGTGGGGTTAGGTCGGGGCCGTCTCGACAAGGTCGATGGCGGCGTCGACCGCGAGGCTATAGCCGGCTGGCCCGAAGCCCGCGATCACGCCCGTGACCCCCAGCGCGACATAGGAGTGGTGTCGGAACGCCTCCCGCCTCGCCGGGTTCGAGAGATGCAGCTCGATGGTTGGGATCGAGAGCGCCTTGAGCGCGTCGAGGATGGCGAGCGAGGTGTGGGTGTAGGCCCCTGCATTCAAGATCAGGGCTGAGGCGCCGGTCCGCGCCTCCTGGACCCAATCGACCAGAACGCCCTCCTTGTTCGACTGGCGGAAGTCGACAGTGTGGCCTCGGGCTTCTGCGCGCGCCTTGGCCTTGGCCTCTAGGTCGGCGAGGGTTTGGTGGCCGTAGATCTCCGGCTCCCGCGTGCCGAGCAGGTTCAGATTGGGCCCGTTCAGGAGGAAGATCGGATTCGGCATCTGGCATGTCCCCACAATTCCCGGCCGGTGATGCGCCAGCCCGCGGCGGCGGCGTCAACCCTCCCGGTCGAGCCAGACCTTTTCGAGATGCTGCTCCAGCGCCTGATGGGCCGGGAAGCCCTGCACATCGGGCTTTGCGTGGCGATAGACCTTGCGCCAATAGGGCTGCAGGATCACGCCGGAGTCTTGGAGGATGCTCTGGATCTCCTGCATCAGGGCGCGGCGCGCCTCGACATCCACGGTTCCCATCGCCTGGTTTAGCCGCTCGTCGAAGGCAGGGTTCGCGTAGCCGGTCTCGTTCCATGCCTCGCCGGAGCGATAGGCGAGCGCCAGCACCTGCACGCCGAGCGGGCGCGGGTTCCAATTCGTCGTCGAAAGCGGGTATTTCGCCCAGTCGTTCCAGAAATTCGCGCTGGGGATCACCTTGCGCCGCACCTTCATGCCGGCATCGCGCATTTGGGCTGCGATAGCGTCGGTGGTGTTGCGCCGCCAGAGATCGTCGATGGAGATCAGCTCGAACTCGTGGTCGGTTTGCCCGGCCTCCGCAAGCAGGGCCTGCGCCCGCTCGACATCGCGGGTCGGTTTCGGCAAGGCGAAGTATTCCGGGTGCATCGGGCCGACATGGTGGTTCTCCGCCACCTCGCCGGCGCCGTCATAGCCGAGGGCCAGCACCACCGAATTGTCGACCGCGGCCTGCATGGCGTTCCGCACGCGTTGGTCGTCATAGGGGGGCACATTGACGTTGAAGCGGCAGACGATTGTGGCAGCAGTGGTGGCTTCCGAGAGCGCGAGGCCGAGGCTCGACATCTGGTCGCGAGCGTCCGAGAGGGTCTGGTGGTTGCAATCGACCTCACCCGCCGCGAGGGCTGCCACCGTCGCCGACGGATCGGTGCCGAGATCGATCCACTCGATCCCGTCGAGGAGGGCCGGGCCGAACACCGCCTCGCCCCACCAGGTCGGGCGCTTTGCGGCTGCGGCGCCGACCCCCATCTCCCACCGGGTGATGTCGTAGGGCCCGGTGCCGATATTGATCTGTGCGAGGAGGTCGCCCTCCGGGTCGAAGCTGCGGTGGACGATGGCGGCTGGGTAGTCGGCAAGGCCCGGGATGAGCGTGATGTCGGGGTAGCCGGTGACCAGGCGGATTGTGTGGTCGTCGACGATCTGGATGGCGCCGTCCCGGGCGAGGCCGGTGTCGGGGTCGATCAGGCTCGCCATCCGCCCAGCCATGGAATTGCCGAGCACGCCCTTGTCGCACCACCGGTTGAGGTTGAAGGCCACATCCTCTGCCGTGAAGGCGTCGCCATTGGACCAGGTCACCCCCTGGCGGAGGTTCAGCACGACCTCGGTGGCAGTGTCGTTGAGCTCCCAGCTCTCCAGCAGCCAGGGGGTGAAGCTGTAGTCCCGCTCCCACCGGATGAGATATTCGAGGGACTGGCGCGCGACATTGCCCATTTCCGACCAGTCGAAGAGGCGGGGGTCCTTTAAATCGCGGCTGTCCATGGCGATGCGCAGGGTTCCGCCCGGTTTGGGCGCGGTAACAGGGGCTTGTTCGGTTTGTGCGCGTGCCAGCCCGCCTAGGGACACCGCTGCGGCCGATGTCACCCCGAGCGCCATCATCGCGGCCAGGTACTCGCGCCGAGAGAGCTCGCCGCGGCGCAAGCCGTCGACCAAGGGCGGGGCCATCGGGTGCAGCCCGCGGCCGGTCATCATTTCTGCTGTCATCTGCCTCTCCCAACCGTCTTGCGCGGTGAGTCTTTCGCTACACCTAAACATGCCGGACGAAGCCTGGCCAAGGGCCAAGTCGGGCAAAGCGCGACCGGAAAGGGGCGCGAGTTGACCGGTGATGCAACCAGGGCGCGCTATGGGTTACCGCAGATGCTTCACATATTCTGCGAGCGCGTCCTCCAGCGTGCGGGATTGGTCCAGCGTCTCCCGCGTCTCGGCGGCGAAGGGCGTGCGGGCCAGCACCCGAAACACCTCCGCCGCGCCGTTGTGGAAATCGGGCGTCACCCCGGCAGAGGCGAAGGTGGCGGCGATCTCCTCCATCTCCGGCACCCAGCGGGCGGCATCGGCGGGCAGGAAAGGGGTGCGTGCGCGCATCGCCTGCACAGGGCCCGCTTGGGAGTAATCGAACTCCTTCAGCAATGGGTCCAGAACACCGAGCCGCATTGCCGTCATCAAAAGAGCCGTTTGCAGGGTCCAACTGCCTTTGGTCAGCGCCGCATAGACCATCTTCAGCGCCGAGGCGTCGCCCATCTTGTCGCCCATCACCTCCACGCGGATCGCATCGCTGTCCAAGGCTGTCATGGCGCCGCAATCGGGGCCTGAGACGTAAAATCGGGTCGGCGGCGCCTTGAGCGGGTTGAGGCCAATGATCCCGCAATCGATGACCGGGCATCGGGCGGGGGCCAGGGCCTCTGCCACCTTCGCCGCGGTCATCGGAGAGATCGCATTGCAATCCACATAAGCCGGGCTGGCGCCGGTCTCCGCCATCGCCTTGGCCGCCGCCTCTGCCTGCGGCACGGCGCGGTCTGGCGGCAGGATCGAGAGCACCACATCCGCGGCCGCCACCGCATCGGCCAGCGTGCCGGCATCGCGGATCCCGGCCTTTTCCGCCAACCCGCGGGTATGGGCGCTGCGTCCTGCGAGCGCTGTGACCACCGGATGCCCGCGTTCGATCAAGGCCTGGCCGACCCCATGGCCCATATCGCCGGGCATCAGGATCGCCACTGCCGGTTTTGCTGCCTGTTCCATCTGTGCCCCCATGCTCTCAGTTGCAGAACACCACGACCGCAGGAGGTTGCAGCGGGGTCTTGCCTGGCTATAGTCGAAAGCATGCTTAACGGGCGGTCGCAAGAACCGCTGCGATCAATGGCGGTTCGCCGGCAGGGCGCCGGAGCCACCAACAGGGAGACGATGAATGAACAAGCTTCTTGCGACGGCTGCTGCGGGACTCGTGGCGGCTGGCTTTACGACCACGGCGCCGACCCCCGCCCATGCGGTGGAATTGGCCTGCGACACGGCGCAGTTGATCGTGCCGTGGAAGCCGGGCGGCGGCACCCACGTCATCTTTTCGGTGTTCGAGAAGACCATCGCCGAGATGGACGTAACCCCGAAGGTCAAGGTCGTGACCGTGCCGGGGCAGGGCGGCAACAAGGGCGCCAAGCAGGCGGCCAAGGCGGCTCCCGATGGCTGTACCCTGTTCGCCATTCACCAGTCGGCGATCACCAGCTTTCTGAACGGGCGGATCGACTTTCAGTATGATGGCTTCGACACCGTCGCCAATCTAACCATGACCCCGGACATCATCGGCGCCGCGACCGACACGCCCTATAAGAACTTCGAGGAATTCGCCGAGTATGCGAAAGCGAACCCGGAGGGGGTCAAGGCCGGGACCACTTTCGGATCGACCTCGCACTTCCTTTTCCTGCTTCTTGCCAAGGAGATGGGGGTCGACTTCTCCTATGTTCCCTATGACGGCACAGCGGAGCGGATGAATGCGCTGTTGTCCGGCGCCATCGATGTGGGTGCGATCAATGTCGCCTCCGGCTCGAAGCATATGGAGAGCGGGGCGCTGCAGGCCTTTGCCATCGCCGCTGACGAGCGGGCGCCGCAGCTTCCGGACCTGCCGACGCTGAAGGAGCTGGGCGTCGACATGACCGCGGCGCTGGAGCGGGGGATCGTGGTGCCGAAGGGCACGCCGCCAGAGATCATCGACCACTGGGCGGGTATCTTTAAGCAGGCCGTCGAGAACCCGGACCTGCAGGCGCAGATGGAGGCGAAGGGCACCGGCCTGCGCTATCAGGGCCCCGCGGCCTTCCGGGAATGGGCCGAGAGCCTCTATGCCGATTACGAAGGTGTCGCGATCGAGATCGGGATGTTCAAGAAGTGACGCGTGCGGGGGCGTGATGCCCCCGCCGCTCGGCGCCCCGGTTGGGGCGTCCCCATCCCGAGGGATCCCTCCATGACCCTGAACCGCGATAGCCTGATCGCGATCGCCTTGCTGCTGATCTGCGGCGGATTGATGGTGGCGAGCTTCGATATCCGCGAGCCGGATTACGGCCAGCTCTCCCCCGCCGCGTGGCCGCGGGCGATTGTGGCCATCATCGCGGTGCTGAGCGGGCTGTATCTGGTGCAGTCCCTGCGCCAGGGGCCGGATGTGCCGGACCCGGATGCACCGCGGGGGGCAGCAGCGCTCTTGAGCCATTGGCGGAATGTGGTCTGGGTGTTTGTGCTGTTCCTCGCTTACTTGCTCGCGATCCCGCAGGTCGGCATGCTCGTGGGGGGCGTGATTTTCGTCTTCGCTCTTCTCACGGCCATCGGCGGGTTTGCCCGCACGCCGCTGCATATCGTGATCGCGTTTGTCACCATCGGAGGGGTCTGGCTCCTTTTCACCCAAGGCCTCGGCGTGATCTTGCCGCGCGGCGCGCTGACGGGTTTCTAGATGGTCGCCGACAATCTGATGCTGGCGCTGGCCGAGATCGGCAACCTTCAGACCCTGTTTCTGATGGCGGTCGGGGTGGCGACGGGGCTGCTGGCGGGCTCGATCCCGGGCTTCACCATCGCCATGGCGGTGGTGCTGACGCTGCCCTTCACGTTTTCGATGCCGCCGGCGCAGGGCCTCGCCACCATGATTTCGGTGCTGGTGGGCGGGCTCTCCGGCGGGCTTATGTCGGGGATCCTGACGGGGATCCCGGGGACGCCGTCCTCAGTCGCGACCACGTTCGACGGGTTCCCCATGGCCAGGAAGGGCGAGCCCGGCTTCGCCCTCGGCCTCGGGGTGTGGTCGTCTTTCTGCGGCGGCATGATCTCGGCGGTGATGCTGGTCCTGTTTGCGCCGCAGCTCGCGCGGATCGGGTTGGAGTTCCAGCCTTGGGACTTCTTCATGCTGGTCATCTTCGCGCTGACGGTGACCGCTTCGCTGGCCGGGGCCAACCTGATCAAGGGACTGATCGCCGGCGCACTCGGGCTGTTGGTCCGCACGGTCGGCGAGGACGATGCCGTGGGCGTAGGCCGGTTCCATTTCGGGTCGGATTATCTGCTCAGCGGGTTCGACTTCATCGCAGTTCTGATCGGGCTTTTCGCGTTCTCGCAGCTTCTGTCGGATATCCGCGATCCGGCAAAGGCGACCCAGGCGCTGACCGATCAGCGGGACATGAAGGTCCGGATCGAGCATCGCCGCGCCATCCGTGCGCTGCTCAGCCGCTGGACCACGGTGATCCGCTCGGCGCTGATCGGGGTCTTCACCGGTATTCTGCCGGGCGCGGGCGGGTCGATCGCTAACATCCTCGCCTATGACCAGGCGAAGAAGGCCTCGAAGGAGCCGGAGAGCTTCGGCACCGGCAATCCGGAGGGGATCATCGCGCCGGAGACCTCGAACAATGCCGTGGAGGGCGGTGCGCTGACGCCGTTGATGGCGCTGGGGATTCCCGGAGATGTCACGGCGGCGATCATGCTGGGCGCGCTGTTGATCCACGACATCGTGCCCGGGCCGACCTTCATCTCGGAACAACCGGTGCTCGCCTATTCGATCTTCGTGGCGTTCTTCGCGGCGAATTTCATCATGCTGGTGATGCAGTCCGGCATGCTGCGGGTCTTTGTGCTGGTGACGCGCATCCGCATGTACATGCTGGCGGCGGTGATCTTGGGTTTTGCCTCGATCGGGGTCTTCGCGCTGAACAATTCTGCCGACGATATGTGGACGCTGTTCTGGTTCGGCCTGCTGGGCTTCGTGATGCGCCAATTGGGCTTTCCGCTCGCGCCGATGATCCTGGGCGTGGTGCTGGGGAACATCGCCGAGTTGAACCTCAGCCGCGCGCTCGCCATCGATACCGATCTGACGCTGTTCGTCACGCGGCCTTGGGCGATGTTCTTCACCATCGTAGCGGTGTTCTCGGCGGCCTTCCCCTGGTTCCAGAACGCGCGGGAGCGGGGCGAACGCTGGACCCGGTTCTACGCGCCGGCAATGCTCGTGGCGGTGGCGCTGCCGCTCAGCCTGATGGACGGGATGTTCCGGCCCACCCTGGCTGCGATCGCCGTGGTTTTGGCAGCCGTCCTGGCCTGGCGGGCGATGCGCCCCGCCGCGGCCTGAGGGCGTGCCGAGCGCCGAGATCGCGGCGCTGGTGGTGGCAGCCTTCTTCGCCGGCGGATTTGTGAAGGGCGCCATCGGCCTCGGCCTGCCGGTTGTCGTGCTGCCGGTGCTGGCGGTGGCAATGTCGCTCCGAGACGCTTTGGCGATCTTTCTGCTGCCGGCGATCTTCGCCAATCTATGGCAGGCGACCAACGGCCCCTGGCTCGGCACACTCGTCCGGCGGATGTGGCCGTTTCTCGGGGCGGCTGTGCTGGGTATTCTGGCCGGCGCCTCGGTGCTGGCCGGCTCGCGGTCCGAGACCATGGCCCTGGTGCTTGGCTTGCTGCTGATCGCCTATGCGAGCTATGCGCTGCTGGCGCCCAGATTGCCGGAGCCGGGGCCGCGCGAAGTTTGGATGTCTCCTGCCGCCGGTGCCTCCGCGGGCGTGCTGTTCGGGATGTCGGGCCTCTTCATCATCCCTGGGATCCTATATCTCGAAACCTTGCGGATGCCGCGGGACCAATTCGTGCAGGCGCTGGGGCTGACCTTCATCACCATCTCACTGACCCTGGCACTCGCCATGGCACGGTATTCGCTCGTGACGGTGGAGCATGTCGTCCTGGCGGGCGTCGGCTTTCTGCCGATGTGGGCCGGGCTCTGGTGCGGCACGCGGATCCGGCGGCGGATTTCGGAGCCACAGTTCCGCAAGCTCTTCTTTGTCGCGCTGATCGTGGTGGGCGTCTATCTGATCGCCAAATCGCTGTGGCCGCTGAGTTAGGGGGGAGGGCATGACATACTCGGTCGGCATAGCGGGGATCGGCGCCATCGGCATGCGGGTGGCCCGGGCTTTGGATGGCGGCGAAATCCCGGGGATGCGCTTGGTGGCTGTCTCGGCGGGCGACCTGCACCGCGCGGCCGAGCGGGTCGCAGATTTCGCTATTCCGCCGCACGTGGTTGCGGCGCAGGATCTGGCAGCTAAAGCGGATATCGTGATCGAGAGCGCGCCGAAGTCGATCTTCGAGCCTCTTGCCCGCTCGGCGGTCGAGGGCGGGCGGATCTTCATGCCCCTCTCTGTCGGGGCGCTGCTGGACCATCCGAACTTGGTCGAGCGCGCAGCCGAGACCGGGGCACAGATCGTTGTGCCGACCGGGGCCTTGCTGGGGCTCGATACGGTGCGGGCCATGGCGGTCGGCGAAATCCACCATGCGACGCTGACAACCAGAAAGCCGCCGGGGGGTCTTGCCGGGGCGCCCTATCTGGAGGAGCAGGGGATCGATCTGGCGGGCATCAGCGAGCCCGTGCGGGTCTTCGCTGGCACCGCGCGGGAGGCTGCGCGCGGTTTCCCCGCCAATGTGAATGTGGCGGCCGCCCTGTCGCTGGCAGGGATCGGGCCGGAGCGGACTATGGTCGAGGTTTGGGCAGACCCCGGCATCGACCGGAATATTCAGTCGGTCTCGATCGCCTCTGACGCGGGCGAGGCGGAGATGGTGATGCGCAACATCCCATCGGCCGAGAACCCGCGGACCGGCCGGATCACCGCGCAGAGTGTGATCGCTTGCCTAAAGCGCCTGACCGACCGGATGGTGGTCGGCAGCTAGGGGCTCTCTGACGGGCAATGCGGAAAGCTCTGGGGCGGCATCGCCCAGCCCGAGGGCGGCTCTGACAGCGGTACGCCCCTGGCGCCGGCCTGGCGCCGCTCTGGCTGAGATCCCGGCGAGCTCTGGCGCCCTTTCTTGGTGCTGTTCGCGCCTTTCCGGGGCGGCAGCACCGGATCGCACCCGCCCGCTCCATGGCGGGTGCGACTTCGTCGTGTTCCAGCCGGTCGGGCGCTATCGGCGTTGCCGTCGCCGGTGCACCGTCTAGCTCAGCGGCGCCGGAGGCGACCTTAAGAAGGACTGGGACCGGCAGCGTCAGCCCACATGGTGCACCTCGGCGAGGCCATAGACCGGCGTTGGGATCCCGGCCTGCCGTGCCTTGAGCTGCAGCGACAGGAACTGTGAGTAGTGGCGCGACTGGTGGAGGTTGCCGCCATGGAACCACAGCCCCGGCTGCCGGGTCGGCTTCCACATATTGCGCAGCTCGCCCTCCCACGGGCCGGGGTCCTTCGGCGTGTCGGAGCCGAGGCCCCAGCACTTCCCGACCTTGTCCGCGACCTCCTGGCTGATCAGTTGCGCTGCCCAACCGTTCATCGAGCCATAGCCGGTGGCAAAGACAACCAAATCCGCGGGCAGCTCGGTCCCGTCGGCGAGCACGATGCCGGTCTCGGTGAACCGTTCCACCTGGCCGGTCTTGAGCTTGATCGAGCCGTCTGCCACCAGCTCCGACGCGCCGACATCGATGTAATAGCCGGACCCGCGGCGGAGATACTTCATGAAGAGGCCGGTCTCGTCCGCCCCGAAATCGAGCAGGAAGCCCGCCGCCTCCAACCGGCGATAGAGGTCTGCATCCCGCTTCTTCGTCTCGTCGCATTGCGGACGCTGGATCGCCGGTAGCACCTTATAGGGGATCGAGGCGAAGATCAGGTCCGCCACATCCGTGGTGATCCCATTGGCCACCGCCTGTTCGGAATAGAGCGCGCCGAGCGCCAGCTCCATCAGCGTCTCGGATTTCACGATATGGGTGGATGAGCGCTGGACCATGGTCACATCGACCCCGGTCTCCCAAAGGGCTGCGCAGATATCGTGGGCGGAGTTGTTGGAGCCTACCACCACGACCTTCTTGCCCACATAACCGTCCGGCCCCGGATGTTGGGAGGAGTGCTGCACCTCGCCCTTGAACGCGTCCCGACCAGGCAGGTCCGGCAGGTTCGGCACGCCTGACATCCCGGTGGCGAGCACGAGTTGCTTTGGCCTCAGCACCACCTCCTCGCCATCGCGGTTGACCCGGACGGTCCACTCGCCTGCTGCCTCGTCATAGCTGGCGGACTGGCAGACGGATTTGGTCCAGTAATTCAGCTCCATGATCTTGACATAGCTTTCCAGCCAATCGCCGAGCTTGTCCTTGGGACTGAACACCGGCCAATGGTCTGGGAAGGGCAGATAGGGCAGGTGGTCGTACCAAACCGGGTCGTGCAGACAGAGCGACTTGTAGCGCTTGCGCCAGCTGTCCCCGGCACGCTCGTTCTTCTCGATGATGATGGTCGGTACGTCGAGCCTGCGGAGCCGGGCGCCGAGCGCGATGCCACCCTGGCCGCCGCCGACAATCACGACATAGGGTTGTTGCGTATAGCCGAGCTCTTGCGTCTCCGCCTCTCGTGCCTCTGCCCAGGTGGTGCGGTCTCTAAAGGCGCCGTGGGAGACCCCGTGTTCGCGTGCCGCGCCCTTCTTCTCCTCATAGCCTTTGAGTTCCTGCGCCGAGGTGAGGAGGGTCCAGCAGCCCTCGTCCTTCAGACGCAGGATGCCGGTCCCGCGGGTGACGCCGGTCTCGAAGGTGAACCAGGCCTCGGTGACGCCGTCATTCTGGGTCGCATCGCCCTTGATCTGAAAATTCGAGGGTCGCACATCGCCCAGCACCGAGGCGGCCATGGCGCCGATCGCGTCCCGCCCTTCGATGGTCTTGATATTCCAGGTAAAGGCCACGAGGTCGCGCCAATAGCATTCCTCGGCAAACAGCGCCTTCAGCGCCTCCGCATCGCGGCCCTGCAACGCGTCCGCGAACTTTGCCAACCAAGTCGAGACCTTGCCGTTGGGTGCAACGGTATCCATCGCGTCCTCCCTTGGACTTGTTTATCGGTGGCCGGAGTTCCCCGGCATCATTGCGAGGTCGCCAGGATGCCGCCGCGTCAATGGATTTGCAATCGCGCGGGGCGGAAGCGCATTCCATCGGCGCCGTGCAGTGAGGCCGCCTTTCTGAACCGCGCGATCAGTCGATCCGCATGCTGCCGCGGTATCTCGGCAAATCATCCGACAGCGCGAGCCAAGAAATCCGCTCGGCCTCGTGCGTATGTTCGTTGGGCGGGAAGGCATTCGGATTATCCATCGCACTGATGTGGAACTCGACCAGCGCGGTCCCGCCGCCGCTGCAATCCTCGAAGGTCAGCGATGCGCCGCAGGCACCGCAGAACGATCGAAACTTCGCCGGTGACGACTGATATCGGGTCCGGTCGCCCTTCAGCCAGCGGACCTGGTCGGCGCCATAGACAACGAAGGCCACCACTGGCGCGCCGGTATGGCGTCTACAGCTCTCGCAATGGCAATAGCCGGCCCCCTTCTCGGCGCCGACCGCTTGAAACCGTATGGCGCCGCACAGGCAGCCGCCATCGGCGATGTCTTTGTCTCGGTCCATCCGTCAGCCTCCTGGGGTTGTGCAGATATGCCGGAACGACTGCGCCCATTCTGCGCCGGCTGATCGGTGGCGCGACAGTCGGGATCCATTGCATCGCTTCCGTTCGCACACATGCGGAGGGCGAAAGACTGCTGGACTTTGGGCGCGTCTATGTCTCTATTTGCCGCATCAACGGTCAACGAACCATCAAGACTTTCCCAGGGAGGGAACCATGACAGAGACGGTCAACCGCAGACGATTCATGCGGGGTGCAGCGCTTGGCGGTGCGGCGACCCTGGCGGCGCCGGCGGTTGCCCGCGCGGCCACGACGACGCTGAAGATGCAGGCGGCCTGGGGTGGCGGCATCTTTCTGGAGAATGCACAGGCCTATGTCGATCGCGTCCACGCCATGGCGGGCGATGCGCTGAAGATCGACCTGTTGCCGGTGAACTCGGTGGTCAAGACCAGCCAGATGCAAGATGCTGTGCATCGCGGCGTGCTGGATGCTGTCCATTACGTTCCGGTCTATTGGTATTCGAAATCGAAGACCGCCTCGCTGTTCGGCACCGGCCCATGCTTTGGCTGGTCGAGCCAAGAGGTGCTGGGTTGGGTCCATTATGGCGGCGGGCAGGAGCTGTTCGACGAGCTGATGGCCTCGCTGGGCCTAAACGTGGTGTCTTTCTTTAACTCGCCGATGCCCGCACAGCCGATGGGCTGGTTCAAAGAAGAAATCACCGATCTCAGCCAGATGGACGGTCTTAAATACCGCACCGTCGGCCTGGCCGCGGATGTCCTGCTGGAAATGGGCATGTCGGTCGTGCAGCTTCCGGGCGGCGAGATTCAGCCCGCGATGAAGTCTGGCCTGATCGACGCGGCGGAGTTCAACAACCCGACTTCGGACCGCGATTTCGGCATGCAGGACGTGTCTAAGCACTACCACCTGGCATCTTTCCACCAGAGCCAGGAGTTTTTCGAAATCAGCTTCAACAAGCGCAAATTCGAGGGGTTGCCTACCGAGCTTCAGGCGATCCTGAAATACGCGTCCGAGGCCGAGAACTCGAACTTCTACTGGCATAACACGCGCCGCTACGCCCAGGATCTGGAGACCTTGCAGAACGAGCATGGCGTCAATGTCTACCGGACGCCCGACGCCGTGATGGCGGCACAACTTAAAGCCTGGGACATCGTCGTGGACCGGATCTCGGCCGAGGATGAGTTCTTCGCCAAAGTTATCGACAGCCAAAAGGCTTATGCGAAGACGGTGATGAACTATCTGAACCTGAACCAGCCTGACTACAAACTCGCCTACAACCATTATTTCGCGTAACCGCCGCAGCGGTGACGGGGGGTTGCGGAGGTGGCCTTGGCGCCGCCTCCGCCCCACTGCGGCAAGGCGAGAGGACGCGCTTTGGTCTCCATCATTCACGCCATCGAGGGGCTGAGCGTCTGGGTCGGGCGCGCCTTTGCCTGGTGCATTCTGATCCTGACGCTGGCGGTGTCATACGAGGTCTTCGTCCGCTACGTGCTGAACGCGCCCACGGTCTGGGCCTTCGACATGATGGTGCAGATGTATGGCGCGCTGTTCCTGATGGCCGGGCCCTATGCTCTGGCGCAGGACGCCCATGTGCGCGGCGATGTGCTCTACCGGCTGTTCCCGGTGCGCTGGCAGGCGCGGATCGACTTCCTGCTCTACATCCTGTTCTTCTTCCCCGGCATGATGGCGCTCTTTTGGTTCGGGTGGGAGATCGCCGCCGATAGCTGGCGCTATCAGGAGGTGAGCTGGAACAGCCCTGCGCGCATCCAGATCTATTTCTTCAAGACCCTGATCCCCATCGCCGGGTTCCTGCTGATGCTCCAGGGCCTCGCCGAGATGATGCGCTGCTATCTGGCCATGAAGACGGGCCAATGGCTGCCGCGTCTCGACGATGTGCAGGAAACCGAGAACATGCTGATGCACCGGGAAGACGCGCAGTCCTGACCGGGGGCGGCCAATCCTGATAACAATAAGAGACGCGAGATGACCGATCCCCAAGTCGCCATCCTGATGCTGTGCCTGTTCATCGTGCTGGTGCTGCTGGGCTTTCCGATTGCCTTTACGCTGCTGGCGATGGGTGTGGCCTTTGGCTATTACGCCTATGCCACCAGCGCGCCGGAATCGATTGCCGATATCTTCAACAACAACATCTTCTACCTGCTGAACCAGAACACCTATTCGGTGATGGAGAACGACATTCTCGTCGCCATCCCGCTGTTCCTGTTCATGGGCTATGTCGTCGAACGGGCGAACATCGTCGACCGGCTGTTCTACTCCCTCTACATGGCCGCGCGGAACCTGCCCGGCTCGCTGGCGATTGCGGCGCTCTTAACCTGCGCGGTGTTCTCGACCGCCTCCGGTATCGTCGGAGCAGTCGTGACGCTGATGGGCCTGCTCGCCTATCCGGCGATGGCAAGCGCGCAGTACAATAAGAGCTTCGCGTCGGGCGTGATCTGCGCAGGCGGGACCCTGGGGATCCTGATCCCGCCGTCGATCATGCTGATCGTCTATGCCGCGATTGCCGAGCTGTCGCCCCTTCGCCTCTATGCCGCTGCGGTGTTCCCGGGCTTGCTGCTGGCCGGGCTCTACATCGTCTATGTGATGGTTCGGGTGAAGCTGAAGCCGACCCTGGCCCCGAAGCCGCGTTTGGAGGACGTGCCGCCGGCCAGCCAGATCTATCTGGACCTATTGGTCTCCTTCGTGCCGCTGACCGTGCTGATCATGCTGGTGCTCGGATCGATCTTGGGCGGCCTCGCGACCCCGGCGGAGGCGGCGGCGATGGGGGCGCTCGGCGGCCTGGTGCTGGCCTTGGCCTATCGCTCGCTCACTTGGATCAAGGTGAAAGAGAGCGTGTTCCTGACCGCCAAAGCCACCGCGATGGTCTGCTGGCTGTTCGTGGGGTCCTGGACCTTTGCGTCGGTGTTCTCCTTCCTCGGCGGGCATGACATCATCGAGAATTGGGTGATCAGCCTCGACCTCGCGCCCTGGCAGTTCCTGGTCCTCGCGCAGTTGATCATCTTCCTGCTCGGATGGCCGCTGGAGTGGTCGGAGATCTTGATCATCTTCGTGCCGATCTTCCTGCCGATGCTCGATACCTTCGGGATCAACCCGTATTTCTTCGCGATGCTGGTGGCGTTGAACTTGCAGACCTCGTTCCTCACCCCGCCCATGGCGATGTCGGCCTATTACCTGAAGGGGGTGCTGAAGAAACAGATCGAGCTGGTCGAGATCTTCAAGGGCCTGATGCCGTATCTGGCGATCGTGATCCTGTGCATGGTGCTGATGTATCAGTTTCCGGAGATCGCGCTTTGGCTGCCCGAATATCTGTTCGGCGTCTACGTGCCGTGAGCGGCGATCTGACGGCTCTCTCGGCGGTCGAGGTGGTGCAGAAGATCGTCGCCGGCGAGCTCACCTCGACCGCGGTGGTCGGGGCGTGCCTCGACAAGATCGACGAGACCGATGGCGCGCTGAAAGCTTGGGCGCATTTGGATCGGGACTGGGCGCTGGCCCAAGCGGCGGAGGCCGACCGTCTTCGCAAAGAGGGCCGTGCCACCGGGCGGCTGCATGGGGTTCCCGTGGGTTTGAAGGATGTTGTCGACACCAAGGACCTACCGACCGAGCGGGGCAGCGTCATTTTCGCGGGCCGCCGGCCGGGGGCAGATGCCGCCCTGGTCGACCGGTTGCGGGAAGCCGGGGCCGTCGTCCTCGGCAAGACCAAGACCACCGAATTCGCCTTTGTCCACCCGACCGATACGGTCAACCCGCATGATCATCGGCGCACGCCGGGCGGCTCCTCCAGCGGTTCGGCCGCGGCGGTGGCGGCGGGGCAGGTGCCGGTGGCCATCGGGACGCAAACCAATGGCTCGGTGATCCGCCCGGCCTCTTTTTGTGGGGTCTATGGGTTTAAACCGTCGCGCGGGATGATCTCGCGGCGGGGTGTGCTCCAGACCTCCCGCTCGCTGGACCAGATGGGCGGATTTGCGCGGTCGCTGGAGGATGTGGCAGCCCTCGCCGATGCGATTGCGGGATACGACCCGGCGGACCCGGCGAGCTTTCCGCGCCCGCGGCCATCGGCGCTGGCAGGAGCCCGGGAGGAACCGCCGGTGGAGCCGGCGCTCGCCTGGCTCGACATGCCCTATCACGACAGGCTGGACGCCGATGCGCGGGCTGGGATGGAGGCGGTGGTTGATGCCCTCGGCCCTCGGGTGAAGCGGATGGAGGCGGCGCCGACCCTCTCCGGCCTCGTGGAGGTGCAGGCGACGCTGCACCACTATGAGATCTGCCAGCATCTCGGCGCTGTCTTCGATGGGCACTGGGATCGAGTCAGCGACACGCTGAAGCCGGTCATCACCCATGGCCGGGCGATCAGCGAGGCGGAGTATCAGGATGCGCTGGCCGTGCAGGCCTCTGCCGACGGGTTCTTTGCGGAGTTCTTCACCGAGTTCGACGCAATCATCGCGCCGAGCGCGACCGGCGAGGCACCCATGTTGGGCGGCAACACCGGCGACCCGGTGTTTTGCACGATCTGGACGCTTGCCGGGTTGCCGGCGGTGACCGTACCGCTTTTGGTCGGGGACAACGGATTGCCCATCGGGCTACAATTGATAGGCGCGCGGGAGGAAGACGACCGCCTGATGCGCAGCACTGCCTGGGTGACCCGCGCGCTTCAGGCCAGCTTGGCAGAGGAGGGCGCTTGATGTCCCGCATGACCAACATCGTCGTCGCGATCATCGGCATCGGGTTGATGATGACCTTTGTGCTGGGGCTGGCCCACAGCATCTCGACCGGGTTCGCTGGGTTCTGGGGTGGCCTTCCCTTTGTGGTCATCGCCACCCTCGTGATCCTGATGGCGCTTTACGACTTCTACGAAGACGCGCTGCGGAAGAAGTGACCTTGGCCGAGAAACCCGTCATTTGGATTGCCCGCCGCCTGTCCGATGCGACGCTCGCGCGGGCCGAGCGGGACTATGACTGCATCGTCAACCATGACGACGGGCTGTCGAGCGCCGAAGATCTGATCGCCATGAGCGCCCGGGTCGACGGGATCGTCCCCTGCCATTCTGAGCACTTCTCGGCCGAGGTGGCGGCGCGCTTGGATCCGCGGCTGAAGATCATCGCCAATCACTCGGTCGGGGTCGACCATTGCGACTTGTCAGCCCTGAAGGCCCGCGGGATCGCAGTCACCAACACGCCGGATGTGCTGTCGGATGCCACGGCCGAGCTGACCATGCTGTTGATGTTGGGCGCCGCGCGGCGGGCTGTGGAGGGGGACCGGCTTGTCCGCACCGGCGCGTGGGATTTTTGGAGCCCATCCTTCATGGTCGGCAAAGAGGTGACGGGCAGCCGTCTCGGCATTGTGGGGATGGGCCGGGTCGGCCGGGCCTTCGCCGAGAAGGCGCGCGGGTTCCGCATGGAGATCCATTACTACAACCGCTCGCGCCTGCCGGCGGAGATGGAACAGGGCGCGACCTTCCACGAAAGTCTGGAAACGCTGTTGCCGCTCTCCGATTTCCTGTCGCTCCACTGCCCCGCAACGCCGGAGACGAAGGGGTTCATGAATGCCGAGCGCTTTGCGCTGCTGCCTGATGGTGCGGTGATGGTGAACGCGGCCCGGGGTGCGCTGGTCGATGAAGCCGCGCTGGTGGCAGCGCTGGAGAGTGGGAGGCTCGCCGCGGCGGGGCTTGACTGTTTCGCGGTGGAGCCCGGCGGCAATCCGGACTTTGCGCCGCATGAGAGCATCTTCATGCTGCCCCATATCGGCAGCGCCACGGTCAAGACCCGGGACGCGATGGGGTTCCGGGCGCTCGACAATCTCGACGCGTTCTTTCGGGGCGAGCGACCCAGGGATCTGCTGTAGGGAACGCCATCGCGTTCATAGCGGCGGCCTAACTATGCCCCCGTGGGGCGCGCATTTTGCGCCGGCCTCGGGTCGGTCACCGCGTTGAAGGCCTGGCAAAGGCGTTTCGATCAGATCGGATGAGGCGGCCGCGACAGCTAGATCTGCGACAGGAAAACCGGGTCGGTGATGGTGTCGTCGCGGGCCAGGATGAGCGCCTTTGAGAGGATCAGCGACAGGACCGGATCGTCCTCGAACGGCAGATAGGCCCGGTCGCTGCGGGTCAGACCCCTCAGGACGGCGACATGCTGGCCGTCCGGCTCTCGCGCCACGGCGGCGGTCGCGAGGTCGATCCGGTAGCGCCGGCGTTCCCCCCGTACGCAGAGATGGCGCACCTCGAGCCGGAGGCGGTCTTCGCCAGCGTCAATCGGTGGCAAGATCTGGGAAAGCACGCTGTGACGGGTCAACGTCAGGGCAGTGCGGATCGGCGGGATCTCCGACCCGCCGTCTGTGTCGCTGTCCGGCGAGCTGGGCGGGCGATGCGAGAAGCGTTCGAGATGGCGGAACACCTCGGACAGCACGATGGGGGGCACCCTCTCATGGGGTGTCGGGTGATCGTCGCCCGCCTGCCGGATCGTCAGAGGGCCGGCTGTCAGCCTCGGCAGCCGGTCGCCCTCGGACGGGCCCGCGAGGGCGAGCCCGACAAAAAGGTCATGGGCGGGCACCGGCAAGTGCAGCATCGGCGGCTCGGCCACCAGCGCCGCGTCGGGATCCGACCAGCCGAGCCGGGGGGCGAGGAGCCGGACTTGTCGGAGCGACAGGCGCCGGCCCGCGACCTGCGGCAGGCTGGGCTGTGCGCCGCTGGCGCGGAAGATCTCCCGCCAGACCTGGTTGAAGGGCTGGGTGACTTCCAACCGGGCGAGCCTTGTGCGCCAAGCGGCGACCTCTGCCTCCTCTGCTTCCAGCGGATGCCAAAGGCTCACCGCCCCGCCGCCCAACTCGACCGGCGATCCCGTGAGATCCTCTAACGTCCCGGCGCGAGGCAAAAAGGTGGTTCGGCCGGTC
The DNA here is from genome assembly GCA_039513195.1 of Pseudomonadota bacterium. GTDB lineage: Bacteria > Pseudomonadota > Alphaproteobacteria > Rhodobacterales > Rhodobacteraceae > Thermohalobaculum. The sequence continues at coordinate 19,909 of JBCCRM010000041.1, forward strand.
GCGGTTGCGACGGTCCAAAGAAGGCGGCGGGCAAGCAGCCCGACCGTGCCATGGTCGCGGTAGAGCTGGGTCCAGTCGCCGGCTGGGATGCTGTGGTTTTGGAGGTAGAGCCCCTCCAGCCGGTCGCGCTGGACGGAGATCTCTGCCTCGACCTCGCGGACGCGGGCCCGGATGGCGCGGACAGCGGTGGGGTCGGCCTCCTGGATTTCGGCGGGAAGGCTGCGCCGGGGCGGCCCGTCGCCATGCTGCCAGGCCAGCGACAGGCGGCCCGAAGACCCCAGCGAAAGCTTCGCGGAGCCCGCTCCCGCCGGCAACCACAGGACGTCATCCGTACCGAAGCCGTGGTTTGGGGCGGCAAGCTCTGCAAGCCGCGCCGGCGAGGACCGAGCCTCCCTCTCGCTGCGGGCAAGTGCTGCCGCGACCCGGCGGCGCAATCCCTTCGGGCGGGTCACCGACAGGAGAGACGCCAGCCTTTCGGCGCCGGCACCGTCGGGCAGGGCTTCCAGCGACCAAATGCAGGCGAGGGCCAAAGGCTCCGCCGTGGTTATGCCGTCGGCGGTCTCGGCGATCGCTCTCTGCGCCAGATCGCGTAACGGATCCCCCACTTTGTCGGGCGGCAGCAGAGACGCCGCCCAGGCGAGGGCGCGCATGCGCTCCTGTTCCTGGCCGAGCAAGGTGTTCGCGCCATAGACCCCCACGGCGCGCGGCCGATAGCGGCCGAGCCGGTCGGGCAGCAGTTCCGCCACGCTGTCGTCCAGCGCGGCCCGGGCGTCGCGCAGCCAACGCGCCGTCGGTTTTGGGCCGGTGGGCAGTTCCTCGATGGCGCGTCCGAAGGCGAGATAGGCGGCGCGCGAGCGCGGCGACAGGGCCGCGAGCCAAGCGACAGCGTCGGAGGCCCAGGCAAGCCCAGCCACAGCCTGTTCCTCTCGCTGGACGATCCACTCGCGGAAGCTCAGATACTCGTCGCCGTGAATGAAGACGCCATCGCTCCGGTCGCCCGTGGTCGCGGGCGCGCGCTCCTCCCCCTCGCCGTCGCGGAGCCGGGCCAGGTTGTCGGCAGCCGCGCGCGCCAGATCGGTCAGCGCCGTGGCCTGCGCCGCCACATAGGCGCCTGCGCGAAACGCGTCCAAAAGCGCCGACGCATGGGCCTCGATCGGTGCCGTGTGGGGTGCGATCTGGCCGGTCGGCGCGGTCCATGGGCGGATGGTCGCCGCCACGCCATCGCCGTTCCCCCGCGGCGCCGAAAGGTGGATGCCCATCTCCACCGGCCGGCGCAGAGCATCGATGAGCACCTTTCGGGTGGTGGCGACACGCTCGGTGCTGGCGGCGCGGGCGGCCTCTCGCATTTTGTCCGCAGCGCCGGCTTGATAGCTGTCGAGGAATGCGTCCCGGTGTTTGGTGGAAAGTTGCAGCGCCTCGATATCCGGCAGGATCCCGGGATCGCCTTTCGGCAAATGTCGGGCGAGGCGGCGCAGGAAGGGAACGGTGAGGCGCAGGGTGAAGTCATGCTCGACCAGGGCGGTGAGCACGTCGCGGGCCTGATCCGCGGTCAGCGACAGGCGGCGCAGCGACAGACGCTCCGGCAAGTCGGCCAGCAGCGCCAGATACTCGTCGACATCGAAAAGGTGAAATGGGTCCGGGTTCACCGCACCCGGCGACCAATCGGCGCCGAAGCGGGTCGTCAAATACCGGTCGCGCCGCCGCAACCGCTGCAGATAGACGAGATCGAGGAAGATCGACGTCCGTGCATCGGTGTCGAGCCCGAGCACCCGATCGATCAGCGATTTGGTTTGCGGCGCGGAGGATTGGCCGAGCCGACGGGCGCGCATCGCCTGCAGCGGTTCCACCAGCACCGGATGCACACGGGCCGAGATGGAGTCGATCAGCCGTTCGGTCTCCAGCTTCGCTGCTTCGTGGGCCTGCAGCGCGGGGTGAGAGAGCGGGTCGCGGCCAAGCGCGGCCTCCAGCTCGCCGAGCGTCGGCAGCGAATTGCGGAAAGTTGCATTGGCGCGGGTGAAGTCGAGCTTGGTGGCTTTCTCCAACGCCAGGCGCAGGCGGTTGTTCTCGCCTTTCGGATCGCCGCGCTGCGCCGCGCGCCAGGCATCGCGGAACTGGCCGAGGTCGATCAGCCGCTGGCCATAGCGGGTGATGAGCGTCGTGGCGTCCTCGGGTGTCAGCACCATTCCAGCATCCCGGCAGAGCGTGCCGGTTAGATAGGCGACGCGATTGCAGAGATCGCGGCCGCGCGACGTCGGATGGGTCCCCATCAGCGGAAATCGCGACAGGATCGCGATGGCCCGCAGATAGATCTCGCCCCGTTCCTCAGGCGGTAGGGCCAAGAGGGCGGCCGCGGTCGGATAGGCGGTCTGCCAGGTCTTCAGGCTTGGCTTCACGCCCGTCGCGGCCGGTTCGGTCAGATACCGGTCGAGAACAGCATGCCCCGTGTCCCAGTCCCCCGCATCGAGGGCGGTCGCGTCGATGCGCGACAGGGGGTCGTGGCGGCGGCGCCAAATCATCGAGGTCATCCGACAGCCCGGCAGCCGGCCGCAACGCCGCGCATCGCGGTGGGGCAGAGCCTGTCCGAAGGCTCGGTGGGGGCGCGGTCGGGCTGGCTCATGGGGGGTGCGGTCGGTCCTAATCTGCCGTCACTGTGGGACGCCACGGTCCTAATCGGCGCGATGGCGGCATCGAGCGCATCCCCGGCAAGCCGATCGGGCAGATCTGGCGGTTCCATCACGGGGTGGAGAAAGCCGGAAAAAGCGGACGATTTTGCGACAGCTTTGCGCAGAGACTGTGGTCCGGTGCGGGGCTTTCGCGGCGCCCGGCAGTCCTGTAAGCCATTGCTATGACAGCGCTCTATATCGATGCGGATGCCTGCCCGGTGCGGGCCGAGGCGATGCGGGTGGCCGAACGCCATGGCGTCAGGGTCTATGTAGTCTCGAATGGCGGGATCAGACCGACCCCGCATCCCCTGGTCGAGACGGTGATCGTGGCGGAGGGGCCGGACGCCGCAGACCGATGGATCGCCGAGCGGGCCGGGCCGGGCGATGTCTGCGTAACGGCGGACATTCCGCTCGCCGCGCGTTGTCTGGAGGCCGGGGCGCAGGCGATCCGGCACACGGGGGAGGCGTTCACTCAGGCGAATATCGGTCATCAGTTGGCCATGCGCGATTTGATGGCGGATATGCGGGCGGCCAATCCGCTGGGGGCCGGGGGCGGTAACCGAGCGTTTTCGAAGGCGGACCGGTCACGGTTTCTCGATGGGCTGGAGCGGATGCTGCGGGCGGCAAAGCGGGTCGGATAGGCCTCCTGCCGGGCCGGGTTGGAAAGCGTCGCCATGACAGCGGGGGTCCCTATCACGCAAAGTGGCCGGCGGGAAGACGATGCGCCCGGTCCCGACGCTGGGGGCAGGGCGCATCAGTTGCAGTCCGACGGTCTGGGCGGATCTGCGCCCCGCCGCGGTGGCGGGGCGCGTACGGTGCCCGATCAGCTCAGCAGGCTGTCGGTGTCGAAGGTGAACTCGTCCGCCGTGAAGGTCTCCAGCGAGTCCAGTGCTGCGGTCCGGAGCGCATTGTCGGCATTGGTCTCGCCGTCGCCGAGCGGGACCAGATCGCCGAGATTGGCCACCTGCTGAATGCCCTCGTCGGTGCCGGCATTCAGGTCGTTCACGGCAAACAGGCGCGCACGACCCTGACCCTGGTTGAAGTAGATGAAGAAGCCGGCCTCGTCGGTTTCGTCTATCTCCAAGGCACTTGCATCCCGGGCGTCGGCAATCGCATTGGCCGCTGCCCCTGCATTGGCGAACGCCCCCTGCAGGACATAGACATTCGCTTCCGGATCGAAGGTGGCGAGGTCCAGGCTGTCGTCGATCCCGTTCTCATCGGCGCCGTCATCGACCCGGGCGACATTCGAGAAGACGAGCTGGTCTTCCGCATCCAGACCGAAACTGACGGCGTCGAGGGCGAACTGGTCGTCGCCGACCGTGAAGTCCTCGATCTGGTCGGCATTGCCCGGCGTGCCGTTGCCATCGCCATTGGCAAAGACGAAGCTGTCCTCGCCCGTGCCGCCGGTCATCACGTCGTTATCGCCCGCACCGCCGACGATGACGTCGTTGCCCGCGAGACCGTTGAGGACGTTGGACCCGTCATCGCCGGTGATCCGGTCGTCGAAGCCACCGCCATTCAGATTTTCGATCGAGATCAGCGTGTTGACGTCATCGCCTGCAACGACTTGGCCGGTGGCGAGGTTTGCCTCGATCCCCACAATCGCCTGGTTGAAGAGCGCGGTGTCGACACCCTCGCCGCCGTCATAGACGTCGTTGCCGCCAAAGGCGTGGAAGATGTCGTCGCCGCCGCGGCCTTCCAGCACATTCGCCTCGGCATTGCCGAAGATGCGGTCCTGGAACTCGGTGCCGATGACGTTTTCGAAGTCGTTGGCGGCGACCGAGAAGGTTTCTTCACCCCCGGAGATGACGTCGAAGTTCTGGACCTGGCCCTGTTGGCTGAGGCCCGGGGCGGCGACCCCGGCGAAGTTGACGTCGAGATCGACGGCAACCCCTTCGTCGACTTGCGAGAGATCCAGCGTGTCGCCGGTCGTCGCATCGGCGATATCGCCATTGGTGTCGGCATCGCCGTTGAGGGTGATGTCAATTTCCTGGGCCACGGCGCCGATCAGCCGCGCGGTATCGTCATTGCCGCCGAAATTGGTCTCCAGCTCCTCGGTGTTCCGGATGTCGAGTTGGAAGAGACCGTTCACGGCCTGGTCGTTCAACTCGACCCGAGCGAACTGCACGCCTTCGTCGGTCACCGAGAACTCGGCCACATCCTTGTTCTGCAGGTCGTCATTGACGAGGTCGGTGTTGAAGTTGACCTGCACTTGGTCTTGGCCCGCGCCGCCGTCGAGCAGGTCGGAGCCGTCGCCATTGTTCCAGACCAGCATGTCAGAGCCATTGCCGCCGAAGACGAAATCGTCGCCTTTGTTGGCCACCAGAACGTCGTCGCCGTCGCCGCCGAAGATGCTGTCGGTGCCGCCGAGGCCGCTGATCACATTCGCCTCGGCATTGCCGATCAGGCGGTCGTCGAACTCGGTGCCGATGATGTTCTCGAAGTCGTTGGCGACGAACGAAAAGCTAAGCTCTTCGCCCTGGGTCGCGGAGACGTTCCGGACCTGGCCGCGCTCGGTGAGGCCCGCCGTGTTGCTGCCGTTGCGGATGTCGAGATCGACAAGCGCGCCTTCGTCGAGCTGCGCGAGGTCCAGCGTGTCGCCGGTTTCGGCGTCCGGGGTCTCGCCATTCGCGTCCTCGCCACCGTTGAGCACGAGGGTGATTTGCTCGGCCACCTCGCCGATTACGGAGATGGTGTCGTCGCCGCCGCCGCCATTGACGTTGAGCGCCTCCATCTGGAAGAGGTCGAGCTCGAACAGGCCGAGATTGGTGCGCTGGAACTCCACCAGATTGCCGCGGTTCGAGATCTCGAAATTGTCGCCGGCACCGTCGGCGCCGTTGACGATCTGGCGGTCGAAGTCCTGGCCGCCAAAGATGGTGTCGGACCCGTCACCGTTGTTCCAGATGTTGCGGTCATTGCCGGCACCGCCGAAGATGAGGTCGTCGCCTGTGTCGCCGACGATCACGTCGTTGCCCGCGCCACCGAAGACCGTGTCCTCGCCCGCGCCGGCCAAGATGCCGTCATTGCCGGTGCCGCCGAACAGGGCGTCTTCGCCGTCGTCACCGCGGACGCGGTCGTTCCCGGCGCCGGCGAAAACGACATCATCGCCGGTGCCGCCATCGGCAGTGTCGTCGCCACCGCGGGCGAAGATGATGTCGTTGCCGTCGCGGCCACGGATCAATTCGCTGTCGCCGTCTCCGTAAAGAATGTTGTCGTCAAGATTTCCGAAGATGTTCAAGCCAAGAACAGGCTGATTGCCGTCGCCAGACATTTGAGGCTCCCAACTATGATGCTTTTCAAGGTCACCGTTTCGGTGATTGCAGTCATAGGTGCCGGTGCTGGATTCTTTGGTTCAGCTATGATGAAAAATTATTTTGGGCTCGTCGCGCGATCGAAAACGAGCTGTTACTATCAAATTTTGGTTGGGATGTCGGCGAGAGCGGTCCGCCTATGCCCGACGCGCAAAGCGCCCCCCGCGTCGATCTGGGCGGGGAGCGCAAGGGGCCGAAAGGTTGGAAGCGGTCAGCAGGGATCGTCGAGCTGATCGGGGGCGACCGTGCGGAACGCGGCGCAACTGTCGAATAAAACGCCGTCTTGGCGACCCTTGGTGCTTTGCGCTGCGTCTTGCAGTGCCTCGCGCATCTCCTGCGGGCTGAGCCGCGGGCGGCTTTGCAAGAGCAGGGCGGCGACCCCGGACATATGCGCCGCGGCGACCGAGCTGCCGGAGAAGAAGTCGTAGCCGCCGCCGGACCGGGTGCTGAGGATGTCGTTGCCGGGTGCTGCCAGCGCGTCTTTGCCCTGGCCAGCCAAGCTTGATACGGCGATGACGCCAGGTTGGGAGGCGGGGAAGTTCTGCCCCGGCGCCGTTCCGGAGGCAGCGATCAACACCATCCCCTTGGCTGCCGCAGCTTCGACCAGTTCGGCGAGCAGGGGATCGAAGGGCCCGGCAAGGCTGAGATTGAGGATCTGCACCTCGGCATTCAGGGCGAAGTTGAGGGCGCGGGCGAGCGAGAAGGTGGAGCAGACCCCAGCCATGGTTTGAGGGTCCTGCCAGCAGCCGCGCAGGCCCAGGATCTCGGCATCCGGGGCGACGCCAACGATCCCGAGACCGTTCCGTCCGTCCGCGGCGATCACCCCGGCAATGGCTGTCCCGTGCAGCTCCGGCGTGTAGGTTCCCGGCGGTGCACCGACGAAATCGCGGGCCAGGGCTTGGCGGCGCGTGAGATCCGGATGGGAGAAGTCGACGCCGGTGTCGAGGACGGCGACGCGCACCCGATCACCGGTGCTGGCCTGGTGGATCGACGGAGCGTTGATCTGTTGTAGGCCGGTTTGTAGGGCGAACAGCTCGTCCGGATAGGTGACACCCAGCGTGCTGAAGGTCTGCATCCGCTGCACCGTTCGGATCGTGTCGTCGCGGCTCATGCTCGCGATCAAGGCGTCGAGATCCGCATCCTCCGCGGCGCGGAACACGATGCAATGCACATCGATCGCGCTGAGCGGCCATTCCGCCACCAGCTCGACATTGTACTTGGCCGCCAGTGCTTCTGCCATGGCGGCAAGTCCGTCGGGATCCTGCTGCGCCACGGTTAGGATCAGATCCCGGGGTCCGGCGATCTTGTCGGCGGCAGTGACCCGCCAGACCGGCGCAGAGCTTTGCTGTTGCAGCTGTTGCTCGACCGCGCAGCCGGCCGCAGCCAGCGCCAAAAGGACGACTGAAAGCCAGGCTTGGATACTCATTCGCGGACCCCCGTTGTGACAAAGGCGATTTCCGGCGCATCGGCGAGGGCTGCCAGGGCGCGGTTCCGGTCCTCCGCCGCAGCCGGGCGCAGGGTGTAGACCCCACTGGCGCCCGGGCCCTCGACCAGAACCAACCCCTCCCGCTCGAACAAAGCGGCAAGCGCGTCGGCGGAGACGCCTGGCACCGGCTGAACTCGGATCATCGCTGCGGGCGTTCCGGGGGTAGCGGTCAGCGTCTCGAACCGCTGATCCTCGATCGCCGGCGGGCCGGAGAGGAACATCGTGAGGCCGAGGAGAACGGCCGCGCAGGCCGCAAGACTAGCGCCGGGCACCATCCAGGACCCTTTCACGGCGTCGAGGATCTGATCGACCCAGTCCGAAATCTGGGACCGGCGGCGGGGCTCCAGTGCCCGGGCGGGTGCCGCAGCTTCCGGTGCTATCTGCGCCTTGATCGCCTCCCAGTTCCGGGCCTCGACCCCGTCGAAATCCTCGACCTCGGCGAAGACCGATGCGATCCGCGTCTGGTGCGCCAATTCCTCCCGGCAGATCGGGCAGGTGGCGCAATACTGCTCCACCCGGGCCCTTTCCTCTGCGGAAAGGGTGCCGTTGACATACCAGGGCAGCAGTTCCCAGATCTCCGATTGTTCATCGGTCATGGCGGGTGTGGAACGGGTCATCTGTCTTCCTCCGATGCGGCCGGGGCGGCCGACAGAACCTGCTTCAAGTTGCGGCGCGCATGCATCATCCGCGTCTTCACCGTGCCGACCGGACACCCGACGATCTCGGCGATCTCGGTGTAGTGGTGCCCATAATAATAGGTCAGTTCTATCACGGCGCGATGTTCGGGCGAGAGGGTGCGCAACGCCCGGCCCATTTGTTCGCGCAGGAACAGGCGTTCGACCTCCTCGGTGCCGGTGCTTTCGGCGGGAAACTGGTCGTCGAGTTCCTGATAGCGCTCCTCCGGCCCGCGTTTAGTACGCGCCTTCAGCGCGATGCGGTAGGCTATGCCGAAGATCCAGGTGGAGGGGCGGGAGCGCCCCTCGAACCGCTCGGCGCTGCGCCAGACCGTCATCAGTGTGTCGGAGGCCACCTCCTCCGCCAGATCCGCCCGGTCGGTGATCCGCGCGGCAAACCCGATGACCTTCCGGAAGTAGCGCCGGTAAAGCCGCTCGAACGCATGCACATCGCCAGCGGCGACGGCGTTCAGCAATTGATGATCCGTCTCTTCCGGCATCGCCACGCCTGATACCCGCTGTGTCTCAACCTGCAAATGCATTCTCTCATGCCCCTGTCGAGCGATGGTCATGCTCGTCAGTGCCGCGGCCCGCAGGAGCGGTTCACTGGGCCGCAAATTTTTTTCGATCGTTTTTGCCGCAGGTCTGCGCTCGGGCGCCGCCTCTCGACTTTTGGGCTGGGGCGTTGGAAGGATGTGCCACAGGGTCCTTTAGGGAGACGGGAATGGGCAAGTTGCCCTCACCATGCATCGATGTTTGCAAGCACAAGCTCAAAGGCCATTGCATTGCGTGCTCGATGACCAAGGCGCAGAAGAAGACCTTCAAGAGCTTGGACGCAAACAAGCCGAAACGCGCCTTTCTGGCGATGTTGATCGCGCAGCAGGCGGCGCTTGGCGGCAAATTCAAAGGCTGGACCGTCGCCTATCGGCGGAAATGCGAGAAAAAGGGCGTCGCCTGTCCATTGGACGAGTTGGCGAGCGCGGCCTAGGCGCGCGGTTGCGCCTAGGCCGTTGGTCGACGGTCAGCGGCCGAGATGGGCGCGCAGCATCCAAGCGAACTTCTCGTGGGTCCGTCCACGGGAAATCGCGATATCCTGGGTGAGCGCATCGCCGTTCTTGTCGGCGAGATCGGCGAGGGCGGCCAAGGTGCTCGCCAAGATTTCCTGATCGTCGGCGAGGATCTCGATCATCGTCTCGGCCGGTATCTTGCCGTCGGACTCAGTGATCTTCGACCGGTCGATATGCACGGAGAGGCGCCCCTCGGCATGGCAGCCGAGCGCCCGGAGCCGCTCGGACAGATCGTCCTGCGCCTCGAAATGGTCCTCATAGATTTTTTGGAACATGTCGTGCAGCGGGCCGAATGCCATGCCCGTCACGTTCCAGTGGTAGTTCTGAGCCTTCATGGTCGTGACCACGGTTTCTGCCACGGCCTGGTGGAGGCCAGCCTCAATTGCCTCGATAGCGGCGCCATCGAGCTTCGTCGCCAGATTTTGCATCTCTATCCCTCCTTGCGGATAACGTCCTGCTCACATCGCCTCGTTTCCGGGCGCTGAATACGAATTAGAATAGTTCTAATTCGGCTGTGTCAAGACGATCCGCAAATCCGCGGGCGAGATATCGGACTTGGCCGCGCATCGGCCGCGAGATCCGGGAGGAAAGGGCGAACAAGGTGCTGTCGGCATCGCCGCGTTTGATGCTGGTGAGAAGCGAGATCACCCACGATTCGTCGAAGGTTATCTCAGGGCTGCCAGGGCGGTGAAACACGACCCGGCGTCCGAGGGCGATTGGCAACAACCGCAGCAGCGCCGAGCCATAGGCATCCAGACCGCAATTCTTATCGGCGTCTACGAGGGCGCAAATAGCCTCGGCATTCCTGCGCGGCGCCATACGGCTGGTCATGGCAATGCGGCGCAAGCGCGCCAGACACCGGCAGGGCGTGACCGGCGTCTCTGACCTCGGCTCACGGCATGGCGCAGGCAGGCTGAGCGGCATCTGTGTTCCTCCAGAGCCCTTGGCAGGCATGCATATCGCAACCCCGACCAATTCGGTCGGCTACTGACGGTACAATGTGGCGTCTCTTTCCGCACTGCAAGAGGCAAAGTTGACGCGCGACATGGGTGCGGCACTGGGAGGACAGGGGGCGCTCGCTTGACCTCTCTTTCGGCGGGATGTACCAGCCGACGGATCGGCCGCGGGCGTGATGTAGTGGTAGCCTGTCAGCCTTCCAAGCTGAACGTGCGGGTTCGATTCCCGCCGCCCGCTCCAGAATTTGCAGGAATGTAGGGTTCGGCTAGGCCCTTTGGCCCAAGCGGTTAAGGGCCGTGCGGGCGGTCTCGATGGCAACGAGGTTGCGCGCCAGCGCGGTTGGTGCGAACCGGCTCATAGCCGCAAGCGCCAACCCTTCCAGAACGATCGAGCCGGCCTTGACGCCCCCGGCGCCCGGCTCCAGATCCCGCCGCCGCAGATCGTCGGCGAGCAACAGCCCGTCGGCTGCCACCGACACTGCCGCCAAGGCCAGGCGGGCCGGTGGCGGCGCCACGATGATCAAGGCCCGGCTGAGTTGGCGGCCGCGTTCGATATGCTCGCGGTTGCGGCCGATCCAACCCGGCGTGACGTCGCTCGCCGCCGGGTCGGGGGTCCTGTCTTCCAGAACTTCGCCCTCGATAGCCTTTGGGCCTTGGTCCTGCATGGCGGTCTCCTGTCCCGTCACGGCGCGTCTGCCGTCAGATATATGCCATCACGGCCGAAAATGCGATCTGCACGTCTGAGGCTCCGGCAGCCCGCGCTAGAGCGGAAGGCGGAAGACCTGGAATTCGCCGGTATCCGTGACAATGTTGGGCCTGACTTGGCCGAGAACATACCAAGACTCTGTCCCCGCCTCGAACCCGCGGCTGATCTGGGCCTTGTCGAAGCTGTCCCTTTAGGTCTGGCTGGTGCTCTCGGCAAAGCTGCCGGCCCAGCGCCAGCCCCGGGCGACGTCGTCATTGTCTTCCTTCGGCCAGTGCGCGGACCAATCGGCCGAAAGATGCGCCGTGTCGCGGTCGCCATCCTCCTGCAAGATCATACAGTAGACGCGGGCGGGGATCTGCAGGCGCAGCTCCGTCTCGGGGAAGTTCAGGCGAAAGCAGACGGTGACTTCGATGCGCGCCTCTAGGAGCCGACGCATCGCGAAATCCTTGATGAAAGGCCGGGGTATGGGGTCCTGCGAAGGCGGATCGCTGAAGGCCTTGCAGCCTGCCGATCCTGCGGTCCCCTGGTCCGTGACACCCGGCACAGCGTCCAGCCATTCCCCCTTGCGTCCCCTGCGCAATCGTCGTAGCGACCGCCCGCAACTGGATCCCACGACGCAAACCGGGCGAGAGACGATGGCGAAGGCGAAGTTTGAGCGGACGAAGCCGCATGTGAACATTGGGACGATCGGCCATGTTGATCATGGCAAGACGACCTTGACGGCGGCGATCACCAAGTATTTCGGCGAGTTCAAGGCCTATGACCAGATCGACGGCGCGCCGGAGGAGAAGGCGCGGGGGATCACGATCTCGACCGCGCATGTGGAGTATGAGACCGACAATCGCCATTACGCCCATGTCGACTGCCCGGGCCATGCTGACTATGTGAAGAACATGATCACCGGGGCTGCGCAGATGGACGGCGCGATCCTGGTGGTGAACGCTGCCGACGGCCCGATGCCCCAGACCCGCGAGCATATCCTGCTGGCCCGCCAGGTCGGCGTGCCGGCGCTGGTGGTGTTCCTCAACAAGGTCGACCAGGTCGATGACGAGGAGCTGCTGGAGCTCGTCGATATGGAGGTGCGGGAGCTTCTCTCGTCCTACGACTTCCCGGGCGACGACATCCCGATCATCGCGGGCAGTGCGCTCGCGGCGATGGAAGGCCGCGACGAGGGCATCGGCGAGGACAAGATCAAGGAGCTGATGGCGGCGGTGGACGATTTCATCCCGACGCCGGACCGGCCGATCGACCAGCCGTTTTTGATGCCGATCGAGGATGTGTTCTCGATCTCGGGCCGCGGCACGGTGGTCACCGGCCGGGTCGAGCGCGGGGTGATCACGGTCGGCGAGACCATCGAGATCGTGGGCATCCGCGAGACCAAATCGACCACCTGCACGGGTGTGGAGATGTTCCGCAAGTTGCTCGACCGCGGCGAGGCGGGGGACAATATCGGCGCGCTGTTGCGTGGGATCGAGCGCGACGGGGTGGAGCGGGGGCAGGTGCTGTGTAAGCCCGGCAGCGTGAAGCCTCACACGAAGTTCGAGGCGGAAGCCTATATCCTGACGAAGGAAGAGGGCGGGCGGCACACGCCGTTCTTCTCGAACTACCGGCCGCAATTCTACTTCCGCACGACGGATGTGACCGGGATGGTGGAGCTGCCGGAGGGCACCGAGATGGTGATGCCCGGCGACAATGTCAGCTTCAAGGTGGAGCTGATCGCGCCGATCGCGATGGAGGAGAAACTCCGCTTCGCGATCCGCGAGGGCGGCCGAACCGTCGGCGCCGGCGTCGTCTCCAAAATCATCGA
>JBCCRM010000042.1:0-30785 GCA_039513195.1 Pseudomonadota bacterium
AAAAACCCCTTAGCGCGGGCGGCCCTTTGGGGGCCGATGCAGGTGCTCGGCATGGTCAGGGCGCCACGGCGCAGGGCCGAATCGGGGCTCTGACGCCTCGCGGACACGCCGCGACTGCCGGTTCGACCCGGGCTGCGCGGCTGTTCCTGGCTGATGCGGCGGCTGCTGCCCTGCCAGACGGTCGCTGACAGGCGTCGACTGAAGGATCTTCTCGCCCTCGGGACCAAAACAATCAATCAGCGGCCGGCTCGGTTCGGCCGAGCCCATCCAATTCTAGCTGAGTGGCGACACCCGGGTGAGATGCCCCATCTTCCGCCCCGGCCGGATCTCTCCCTTGCCGTAAAGATGCAGTCCCACAGCGTCGGTCGAAAGGCGCTGCCAATCGGCGGCGTCACCGCCGATCAAGTTGACCATCTCGGCATTCCCGTGGCGGGTCCCGTCGCCTAGCGGCCAGCCGGCAACGGCGCGGATATGCTGCTGAAACTGATCGATCGCGCAAGCCTCGATCGTCCAGTGGCCAGAGTTATGGACCCTGGGCGCGATCTCGTTCACCAGGAGCGCACCGTCGGTAACGAACATCTCGACCCCCATGGCACCGACATAGTCGAGCGCAGCCAGGATCCGCCCGGCGGTGAGGACTGCATCCTGCTCCAGCCGTTTCGGTAGGCCAGCGGGCACCGTGGTCTTGTGCAATATCCCGTCGCGATGCTCGTTGCGGCCCGGGTCGAAGGCCACGGTCTCGCCGCCAAGACCGCGGGCGGCGATCACCGAAACCTCGGCCGAGAAGGGCACAAACCCCTCCAGAATGGCCGGTTGGCTTCCGATTTCCTCCCAAGCCGCGGCGGCCCCGTCCACCGCCGCAATCCGCACTTGCCCCTTGCCGTCATAGCCGAAACGGCGGGTTTTCAGGATCGAGGGCGCGCCAATATCCTCCAACGCCGCCACCAGGCTCGGCAGATCATGGACCGGCCGCCAGGGCGCGGTGGCAATGCCTGCCCGGTTAAGGAACGACTTCTCGTCGACCCGGTCCTGCGCCACCGCGAGGGCGTCGGCGCCGGGCCGGGTCGGGACCTGCTGAGCCAGATGCCTCAGGGTCGCCACAGGAATATTCTCGAATTCCAAGGTAACGACATCTATGGCGGCCGCGAAGGCATCGAGTGCGGCCAAGTCATCATAGGCCGCAACCGTGCTGGCCGCCGCCACTTGGCTCGCCGGCGCGTCGGCAGCGGGGTCGTAGACGTGGCAGCGAAAGCCGAGGCGGGCTGCGGCAATCGCCAACATGCGGCCAAGCTGACCGCCGCCCAAAATGCCGATGACGGAGCCCGGCGGCAGCGGTGCGGGTATGCTCACCGCTTGGGCTCCTCCGCCACCTGGGCGGTTAGCTGGGCGCGCCAAGCCTCCAGACGCGCGGCGACACTCTGATCGGTCACCGCCAACTGTGCCGCAGCAAACAAAGCCGCATTGCCGGCGCCCGCGGCACCGATGGCGAAGGTGGCGACCGGGATGCCCTGCGGCATCTGAACGATAGAGAGAAGACTGTCGAGGCCCGATAGCGCCTTTGACTGCACCGGCACCCCCAGCACAGGCACCCGCGTTTTCGAGGCCAGCATGCCCGGCAGATGCGCCGCACCGCCCGCCCCGGCAATGATCGCCGCCAGCCCGCGTTGCACCGCCGTTTCCGCATAGGCGAAGAGACGGTCGGGCGTACGATGGGCCGACACGATCTTCACCTCGTGAGGAATACTCAACGCCAAAAGGATCTCCGCCGCTGCGGCCATTGTGGGCCAGTCCGATTGGCTGCCCATCACGATCCCGACCCGGGCCTCGCCGCCACTCTGCTCCGCCATCAGCGCCCCCTTTCCGGCGGCGCCTATCACAGGGCCGGCTGCGACAGCAAGCGGCAGCGGTCAGGCGATGATGTCGGGGTAGAGGAGATCTTCGATCCGCGCGATCTCATCCTTAAGGCGCAGCTTTTGCTTCTTTAAGCGTCTCAGCGACAGCTGGTCGGACGCGATCCCTGCGTCAAGCTCCGCGATTTCCTCATCGAGCCGACGGTGCTGCTCCCGCAGATCGCGAAGTTGCGTGTGCAGGATTTGCTCGTTGTCCATCAGGTTCATTGCGGGACCTAGTCAGCGCCGAAACACACCGAAGCTTACCGCACCTGACGCTTTGGCGAAAGCATGGCCGCTGCCCGTTCCGGCGGCAGGGCCACGGTCGGTCTGCCGAAAAAATGCAGTTCTGCGCCTTGCGCGAGGAGTGTGACATATGCTCAACAGCCGGAGAGCGTCTGACATATGCTGCATCCAGCTTTACGGGGACTATCTATATGCGCGGCGTGTCGAGCCCCAGGACACGCTGCCGGGGTCGACCCGGATCTCCCCAGCCGCAAAGGCCCGCCGAATGGACATACTGCTCGTTATCGTCGGCCTCGTCTTGCTTTTGGGCGCCGGCGATGCGTTGGTAAGAGGCGCGGTTGCGCTGTCCCTACGCCTCGGCGTGCCAGCGATCATCGTCTCGGCAACGGTGGTGGCCTTCGGGACCTCGGCACCCGAGCTGTTGATCTCGATCCAGGCAGCGGTGGAAGGGGCGGCGGGCCTGGCGCTCGGCAATGTTGTCGGCTCGAACATCGCCAATGTGCTGCTGGTGCTCGGCATTCCGGCGATCATAACGCCGCTGGCTGGCTGCGGGCCCGATGCGCAGAGGAATATGTGGATCATGTGCGGGGCCACGGCGGTTTTTACGGCCCTCGCCATGACCGGCGTGATTTATTGGTGGGGTGGGCTCCTCCTCATCGCCATAACGGTCGCGATGGTCGCAGACTCGATCAGCCAGGGGCTCTCCGCACGGACGGCCAACGAAGCGCCGGCAGAGGGGGACGACCTCGCCGATCTGGAAGATGTCGACCCGAACATGGCGACTTGGAAACTCTCCGCGCTCATGGCGGCAGGACTGATTGGATTGCCCATCGGGGCGCAGTGCTTGATCGATGGCGCCCGCGGCATCGCGTCGGACTTTGGGGTGTCCGAGGCGCTTATCGGCCTTTCGGTAGTGGCGATCGGCACGTCGTTGCCAGAATTGGCGACGACCGTTATGGCCGCGCTGCGCCAGCATGCGGATGTCGCGATCGGCAATGTGATCGGCTCCAATCTCTTCAATTTCACTGCGATCATCGGCGCGGCCGCTCTCTTCGCACCGTTAGAGGTGCCGGAGGAGTTGCTGCGCCGCGATCTCTGGGTAGCGGTCGGGGCGACGGTGCTGCTGATACCGTATGTGATCTGGTGCCGTGTGATTTGCCGGATTACCGGATGCGTCTATCTCGGGCTCTACGCCACCTATATGTGGGTCGCGTTCACAGCCTGAGGAGAGCCTGCAAATGCCCGAGCGCCGCCGGGTCCTGATCACCGGAGCGGCCCGGAGACTGGGGCGCGCCATGGCGGTGGCGATGGCGGAGGACGGCTGGGATGTGGCCATTCACTACGCAAGCTCCCATGCGGGCGCCGGAGAGGTGGCCGCACAGTGCCGAGCCGCCGGGGCCTCGGCAGTGGCCCTGCAGGCGGATCTGCTGCGGGAGGCCGAGACTGCGGCTCTTGTCGGCCGGGCGGCAGATGCGCTCGGCGGTCCGCTCGCCTGTTTGATCAACAATGCCTCGGTCTTTGAAATGGATTTGATCGACAGCATGACGCGCGAAAGCTGGGACCGGGCGATGGACTCCAATCTGCGCGCCGCCGTGAAGCTGGCTCAGGACTTTGCCGCGCAGGCCCCGCAGGCCCTGACCGACAGCCGTGGTGAACCGGTTGCTCAAGCGATGGTGGTGAACATGATCGATCAGAGAGTGTGGAAGACGACGCCCTTCTTCCTGTCCTACACACTCGCGAAATCGGCGCTGTTGACGTTCACCCGCACGGCCGCTCAGGCCCTGGCCCCGAATGTTCGCGTGGCGGCAATCGGACCCGGCCCGACACTGCAAGGAGATCGGCAGTCCGAGGCGCATTTCGCCAAGCAGCGGGCGGGCTGCATCCTCGGTCGCGGCTCCGACACCGGCGATATTGTCGCAGCTCTGCGCTTCATTGTGACTTGCAAAGCCTTCACCGGCCAAATGCTTGCCATCGATGGCGGGCAGCATTTGGCATGGCGCACGCCGGATATCATCGGCATGGCGGAATGAGAGATGGCCGTTTCCGCACGCAACGAACTGCCGTCCTGTAAAGTTTTCCACCGGCACGGTTCAACGTTAAGAGACTGTTATTTTTCATTAAGCTGCGGCCCGGGCCCGTGGATCGCTGAGAAAGATTCGGAGCAATTTCAAGGTGTTGTGAGTTTGCCTATAATTTAGCCAAACCAAAGGAGCCCGTTGAAGCCTAAGGATAAAAACCGATGAGCCAGGCCTTTCCAACAGAGTTATGCACAAATTCCGGGGACTCCTTTGGTCTTGAACTCGTACACGCAGCGCGATAGTTCCGGCAGCGAATCCCGATGAGCAATGAAGCTGTCGAAACGGAACGCATCTCGCACCGGTCCCGGAGCGGACCCGAGGTGATCCGCGCGCAGCTACCGCAGCTCGATGACCGTCCGGGCGTCTACCGCATGCTCGATGCCCGCTCCGACGTGCTCTATGTCGGCAAGGCGCGGTCGCTCCGAAAACGCGTGGCGTCCTATGTGAAGCTCGGCGGGCACACAAACCGGATCGCGCGGATGATCCTCGAGACCGCCTCGATGGAGTTCATCACCACCGAGACGGAGACCGAGGCGCTGCTGTTGGAAGCCAATCTCATCAAGCAGCTCAAACCCCGCTACAATGTGTTGCTCCGCGACGACAAGAGCTTCCCCCATATCCTGATCGAGCACGGCACCTTCCCGCTCCTGAGGAAGCATCGCGGCCAGCAGCGGGAGAAAGGGCGCTTCTTCGGCCCCTTCGCCAGCGCCGGCGCCGTCAATCGGACGCTCAACCAGATGGAGCGCGCCTTTCTGCTGCGCACCTGCTCGGACAGCGTTTTCCAAAGCCGCACGAGACCTTGCTTGCTCTATCAGATTAAGCGCTGCTCCGGCCCCTGCGTGGGCCATGTCAGCCAGGAGGACTATGGCGCCCTAGTCGAGGACGCCGTGCGGTTTCTGGAGGGACGATCGACCCGGGTGCAAGAAGATCTAGCCGCGAAGATGGCGGAGGCATCCGCCGATATGGCCTTCGAGCGCGCCGCCATCTATCGTGATCGGATTCGGGCCATGGCCCATGTGCAAGGGCATCAAGGCATCAACCCGCGCGTCACGGCCGAGGCGGATGTCTTCGCGCTGCACCGCGAGGGTGGACAGGCCTGCGTCCAAGTCTTCTTCTTCCGCAGCCACCAGAACTGGGGAAACCACGCCTATTTTCCGCGAGCAAGTGCCGAGGCGGAGGATGGCGAGGTGCTGGAGAGCTTTCTCGGCCAATTCTATGCCAATCGAACGCCGCCTCGCATGGTGCTGTTGAGCCATCCGATCGAGAACGCCGATCTTTTGGCGGAAGCGCTCGGCACAGTGCTGGGCCGTCGGGTGGCCGTCGCAATGCCGCTGCGCGGTGAAAAGCGAGAGTTGGTTGACCACGCGCTCGCCAATGCCAAGGACGCGCTCGGCAGGAAGATGGCCGAAAGCGCGAGCCAGGCGAAACTGCTCACTGGCGTCGCGGAGGCATTTGGCCTGGCCGAAGTGCCGAAACGGGTGGAGATCTACGACAACTCCCACATTCAGGGGTCCGACGCCGTCGGCGCTATGGTCGTCGCAGGGCCGGAGGGATATGAGAAAGGCCAGTACCGCAAGTTCAACATCAAGGGCACCGAGCTGACCCCCGGCGACGATTTTGGCATGATGAAGGAGGTGCTGACCCGGCGTTTCGCGCGGCTGGTGAAGGAGGATCCGGAGCGCGAGGGCGGGACCTGGCCGGACCTGGTGCTGATCGATGGCGGCGTCGGGCAAGTCGGCGCCGCAGCGGAGGTCATGGCCGATCTGGGCGTCAGCGATGTCGCCCTGTTTGGCGTGGCTAAAGGAATCGACCGCGATGCCGGGAAGGAGGAGTTTCACGCGCCTGGGCGGAAACCGTTTGCCCTGCCATTCCGAAGTCCCGTGCTCTACTTCGTGCAGCGCCTACGCGACGAGGCGCATCGCTTCGCGATCGGCGCGCACCGTGCGAAACGGGCCAAGGCCACGACACGCACGCCGCTAGACGAAATCCCCGGGATCGGGCCGTCGCGGAAACGGGCGCTGTTGGCGCATTTCGGATCGGCAAAGGCGGTCGCGCGGGCGGGATTGTCCGATTTGAAGGGTGTGCAGGGGATTTCCGGGGCCATGGCCGAGACGATCTATGCCTTCTTTAACGGCGAACGCTGAAAAACGGCGCTGCGCGCCGTGGCCCGCCCCCTCCCTCCACCCACCCACCCAGCGGGAGCGTGCGGGCCGACGGAAGGGGAGCGCGGCACATCCCGTAACTCTCGCTCGCCACAGTCCCCGGCGCGGTCCTCCTCCGACCGTGGGTGGGCGGGTGGAGGGAGGAGGGGGACCGCGCCCCTTCGACATTCTGCCGTCTGACCGAATGCCTCTCGGCCGAGTCTTGGGGGGCACATGATCTGGACCCTACCAAACATCCTCACCATCGGCCGGCTGCTCGCAGCCCCAGGCGTCGCCCTCGTCTTCCTGGCCTTCGATCGGCCACTCGCAGGGTGGTTGGCCCTGATCCTGTTCGTCGCGGCGGGGCTCACCGATTTTCTCGATGGCTGGCTCGCTCGTCGCTTCGACCAGATCAGCGCATTCGGCAAAATGCTCGATCCGATCGCCGACAAGGCCATGGTGATCGTGGCGCTTATGGTCATCGTCGCCCAGCAACCGCGCGCCGTCCCAATCGCCGACGCTTGGTCTTTCTTCGTCGCGCCGGGCTATGTCGCGATCCCTGCCCTGATCATCGTGATGCGGGAGCTTCTGGTGTCCGGGCTGCGCGAGTTCCTCGGCGACATCAAGCTACCCGTCACGCGGCTTGCAAAGTGGAAGACCACTCTACAAATGATCGCGATCGGGGCTTTCTTCGCTGTGGAGCCGCTGACTGCGACCATAGCGCCGAGCGCATCCTCGGACATCGCCGCACATGCCGACACCCGGCTGTCTCTAACTCAGTCCGCCATGATCCTACTTTGGATCGCTGCGATTCTCACTGCGTTCACCGGATGGCACTATTTCGTAAAGGCGCTGCCCTATCTTCGGGGAGAGGAGGACCGGTGATGCAAGTGCGATATTTTGCTTGGCTGCGCGAACGCGTCGGCACGGCGGCCGAGGAGATCGAGCCGGGCGACGCCGCCACGGCAGGCGACTTGGTCGACGCCTTGATCGCGCGCGGCGAGCGCTATGCCCTGGCCTTCGAGGATCTGTCCGCGGTGCGCGTCGCGGTCGACCAGGAAATGGGCGACCTCGACACCCCGATCTCCGGGGCCCGCGAGGTTGCCTTCTTTCCGCCGGTAACAGGGGGCTGAGCGATGGATGCCCCGACGAGCACCACCGTCTCGGTCCAGACCGAAGATTTCGATATCTCCGCCGAAGTCGAACGGATCACGTCGGCAAACCGAGAAATCGGCGCCGTCGTGACCTTCACCGGCCTGGTGCGCGAGATCACCGGCGAGGGGCCGATCACGGCGATGGAGCTGGAGCATTACCCAGGCATGACCGAACGGTCGCTGCGGGAAATAGTCGAGCAGGCCCGAACACGATGGCCCCTTGACGCCGTGCGGCTGGTCCATCGGTTTGGCAAGCTGGCACCGGGCGACCGCATCGTCTTGGTCATCGCCGCAAGCCGCCACCGGGAAGCCGCCTTTGGCGCCGCAACCTTTCTGATGGATTATCTGAAAACCAGGGCGCCCTTCTGGAAAAAGGAGCATGGGGTAGAGGGTCCGGTCTGGGTCGATGCGCGGGAAAGCGACCAACAGATCGCCGCGCGATGGGGGCGTTCCGGCCTCTGACGGCGCGGCCGCGGTTCAGCCCGAGATTTCCTCTGAGTCGCGTGCCGCCAAGCCCGCTTCCAGCACGGCGATCCGACGACGTGCATCGCCGAGCGCTTCCATCGTCGCCTCCGCCTCCACCTGCTGCTCGCGCAAGGCCCGGGTCAGTTCCGCCTCCCGACCCTCCAAAGCGCCGTCGAGGCGCGCCTGCATCGCGGCCATCGCCACCTCTGCCTGCTCTGCCCTGGCGACCGCATGCTCCTCGGCGGTGGCCTTCGCCGCCTGCGCGGCATACGTTTCTTGCTCGGCTCGGTGGAGACGAGTGACCATCTCCGCTAATTCGCTGCGATCATCGATTGGACGGGCGGCTATCCGGGTCCAGACCCAGTGCAGCACCCAGCCGGCGGCGACTGCGGCCAGCAGGGCGGCAGCGACAACCAGCGCAAGATCGGCACGGTCCAGCATCCTCTACTCCAACAACGAAAAAGCGATGCGGCGGTTCTTCGCCCGCCCAGCTTCGGTTTTGTTCGTAGCGATTGGCCGCTTCTCGCCATAGCCTTGCGCGACCAACCAGTCGGGCTCTACCCCTGCGGCGACCAGCGCCGCGCGCACCGCCTCCGCCCGGGCTTGGCTCAAGCGCAGATTGAAAGCCTCCCGCCCAAAACTGTCGGTATGACCGGCGATTTCCACCGAGACCGGTTCGCATCGGGCCAAGACTGCGCCGAGGGCGATGATTTGCGGTACGCTCTCATCGGAAAGAACGGCGCTGCCGCTGTCGAACAGCAGCGACCGGTCGGCGACCACATCGTTCAGCTGCGTCACACAGCGCTGCGGGTCCGCGGGGATGGCCGCCACTGCGGCAGGCAGGTCGACAGTAAGCTCCGTCCGGGCGGCCCAGCCTTCGGGCACCTGCGCCTCGACGCTGCGGTGAAACAGCGCCGCCGTCTCCGGGCTCGGCAGCCGGGCGGTCACGCGCAAGGTCTGCTCGGCCAGCTTTGCACTGCCCGCCTCCAGCTCAGCGAGGGCAGAGATTGCGACAATCGCGGCCTCCTGCCAGCCGCGCGGGGGTGCACCCTCATCGGAGACCTGCAGCAGCAAATCGACCCGGCCGCCACCCACCAGCGCCCTGGCATAGGTTCGCAGGGCCCAAAGCTCCGTCTCGCCCGGGACCATCCCGGCCAGCCTGATCTCGCCGTCCGCCCGAGTGAAATGCAGCCAAAACCGCTCCCGCGCCCGGCTGGCCTGGTCGAGGGCGAAGGTCCAGCCCGGTTCCGGCGCCAGGGTCAGCCCAGGGGGCAAGGCCTCTGCCAGCTCCGCCATGGCAGCCTTGACGGCCTCCGGATCGATCTCCGCTGCGGCGGTCAGGCGCACGAGCGTGCTGTCGATCTCCAGGGTGCCGGCCCCTAGGCGACCGAGCGCGTCGAGACCGGCCTCGACCGCCACTGCCCAGGCAACATCGGGACCGCCCAGCCCGACGGCGCAGGTTTGCTGAAACCGCCCTTCGATCGCAGCGACAAGATCCGCGATGGCGCCCGCCTCCTCAACCCCGCGCGCCGCGCATTCGAGGATCTCGAACCCGTATCTCCGGTCGGTCATCGCGCGGAACCGGAATGGCGAAATGACCGGCATCGGCGCCTCGATGGCAAGCTCCACGGCCACCGCCTCGGTCGCCGCCGCTTCGAGCAGCCTGGTCGCCGCGAGCCCGGCAGCGGAGTTCTTGGCGACCCCCTCGACGGTCACCCGACCGGGCACCGCACGAACATGCGCATTCGGAAGCGCTGCAATCCCCATCGCTGCGACATCGAATTCGCGCCGCCAACTGTCGGGACGCGGCTCCGCATCCGTTCCGGTGAGATCCAGCACGCGGACTTCCGGCAGGCGGGACCGGATCGCCGAGAGCAGATCCCGGCGCATCGCAGCGCCGGCGAGGTGGCCGGTCAGCGTGATGCCATCGACCGTGCGATGCAGCTCGACCATCACCTCAGGCGGGCCACCGGACCAGGCCGGCACCGGTGACGGCGCCAGTTCCGGCGCCTGGCTGACACCGACCCGGTCGATCACCGTGACGAAACGGCTGAGTTGGCGGAGCGTCGATAGCGTTCGGTCCTTCGCCTCGCGGTTCGGCGCAAGGCCGGCGACGGTCATGGTCAGGCCGTTGACCGAAACCTCGGCCCAATCGACCTCGAGCAGAAAAAGGCTTTCGACGGCGCTGGCGCCGATCTGCGTCTCGATCGCCGTGGCAACCTGCTTGCCGACGATGTGAGAGCCCATCAGCGCCGCAGGGACTAGGCCAAGGATGAACGCAAAGCGAAGCATCAGTCGTTGCCACCCTTTCCGACCCTGCCCCCAAACCCTATTGATCGGCCAGCGAGGGCGCGAGTGCAAGACTGCCCCGGTCCGGAGAAGCAACGATGGCAGACGCGCCGAGCACGATTGGCCAAGGCCGCATCATCGCGCATCGGGGCGCGAGCCGGGCGGCGCCGGAAAACACCCTTTCCGCGTTCCGGGAGGCGGCACGACAGGGTGCCCGATGGGTCGAGCTCGATGTCAGTCTTCTCGGCGACGGGACGGCGGTGATCCACCACGATGCGACCTGGGATCGGTGCACCAACGGCAGCGGTGCCCTCGCCGATGCTGGCGCGGGCGATCTCGCGGCCCTTGACGCCGGATCGTGGTTTGGCATGGCGTATGCGGGAGAGCCGGTCCCGACCTTGAAACAGACGCTCGACCTGTTGGAGGGGCTCGGGCTCTTCGCGAACTTGGAGATGAAGCCCCACGGCGCCGCAGATCGGCGATTGGCCAGCGGCGTGGCAGCGGCGCTGACGGCGCGGCCCTGGGCGGCCGAGCGGGTTCTCGTCTCCAGCTTCGACCAGGGGGAACTCGCGGCGCTGCGCAGCCACCTGCCCGATCAACCGATAGCCCTCCTCTCCAAGACAGCCGAAGACTGGGTCGACACAGCACGGACCCTGCGTGCTGCGGCCCTGCATGTTCACATCGCGGCACTTAACGGGGACCTGCTGGAAGAGGCTGCGCTGCATGGCATCAACCTGAGCACCTATACGGTCAATGACCCCGCACTGGTGCGACCCTATCGCGACCGAGGCCTGGGCGGCGTGATCACAGATGATCCGTCGCTTTTCCTCGACGATCCTGCCTGGGCCGCCTGGGGTGCGCATTAGGACATGGCTCGGTCGGCAAGGCTCAGACGAGCCGTTCGGTCAACGCCATGCTCAGATGGATCATGATCGTTGCGCCCAGCAAGATCCCGGCCGGGAAATAGGTCGACTGGTCGATTGCTTTCCACCCAGTTTCCCGCCCGCGGCGGACCGCCCGAGCCAATCTGTGGAGGATCAACCCGGCGATCGCCACCAGCGCGAAGATCAGCATGATCCGTGCCACATCGGGCCCGGCGAGGAACGGCGCCAACGCCGCGATTAGCTTCAAATCCCCGGCGCCGATCTGGTTGGACGCGATCGAGAAGATTAGGAACCCGGCGATCAGCACCACGATCCCGATGCCCAGGCGCCAAAGGAACTCCTCGAAGGGCAGGCCCCAGATCCCCGTCGCCAGGAAGACACCGACGACGGCGAGCACGCTCCAATTCGGAATGCGCATCGCCTTAAGATCGTGCCACGCGATCAGCACCATAAGGGGCGTGAGGGCGATAACGGCGATGGCGAGGGCGGGCGTGCTGATCATGGTTTTCTGGGCCTGGTGTTGGGATCAGTTGGTGACTTTGCTCTCCAGAGCGGCGAGCCGGTCGGCCGCACCCTGATAGTGCTGCGGATGGGTTTCGACCGCCGAGGCGAACAAGCCACGGGCGGCGCGATCATCGCCCTTGCGCAATGCGATCAGGCCGAGATTGTTCATGATGATCGCACGCTCGGTGTCGGTGAGGGGCACGATGGGAAGCTGATAGTCCCCCTGCAGCCCCTTGGCGATGGCAAGGTTGTTCTTGGCCGAGAACAGGCGCGAGTCGAACGAAATCGCCTGCCGGAAATCCCGGATCGCCTGCTCCAACTCGCCACGGGACATCTTGCTAACGCCCCAATTGTTGTAGATCTCGGCAGGGCGGGTCGACAGCTCGACCGCGCGGGCATAGGAGGCATCGGCGGTGGTCCAGTCTTCCTGATGATCGGCGAGGAGCCCATCGAGGAGGTGGCGCCGCGGCGTATCCATGCGCTGGGGTAGCGTCTCGGCGAGGCGGCGGGCATCTTCGAACGCCTGGAGGCGGATGTTCACAAAGGCGTATTCCAGCCGATCCGCATCGCGGTCCTGCTCCAGGTTCACCAATTCCTGATAGACCCGCGCAGCCTCCGGAAACCGCTTCACCCGGCCGTATGCCCGCGCGAGGTTCTGGCGAAAATCGGCGCGTTCCGGCTCCCGAGCGACAGCCTGCTCGAAATAGGTGACCGCAGCCGCCGGATCGCCCGCGGTCAGCAGCAGGCTGTTCAAATCCGCCTCGTCGATCACGCTTTGCGCCAGCGGATCCTCTTTGCCATCAAACGTCGACTGGCATGCCGCAAGGCCCAGCAGCGCCGCGAATGCGCACGCAAGTCTCGTTACCGGTCGGCCCAGTTTTGTCATCATCTGCCCATTCCCCTCAACAGAGCGCGTCTGTTTCTGCCTTGCCGGACGCCCTGTTTTTTTACGGGTCGACCGGTGGTCGTCGTCTCTACTCCCCCGAGAACAACTGCGCCACGACCGTCACTTCTACCGGTCGATAGCGGAGCGGAGGCGCGGCCCGTCGCCAAATCGGATGCGGCTTGGGGCCGTCTGCCTGGTGGTCCGGGCCGATCCCCAACCCAGCCGCCGGGGTGGCGGGCGCGTCGGTTTGCTTATGGCGCGTAAACGCTTCCGGCATCGGCAGAGGCACTGGGTTCGCCGGCAGGTTCGATGCGGTATGCGGCGGCAGGAAACCCAAAACCCGTGCATTCGGCAGACGACGATCACCCTTACGCGGGGCGCGTTTCGGATCATAGCCACCGGACAGGGTGCTCAGGCCATCGGTCTCAAGCGAATGGGCGACAAGCTCTGCGCCCAGCTCTGCGGGCAAGGCCGGCAGCGTTTCAGCGGCGGCGAGCAAGCTCCCGGATGCACCATCGCCGGGCAGGGCGCCGCGAAGTTGGGCCTCGACCGACGCCAGGGTCATTTCCGTCGGCAATTCGGGCGCAGTTGCGATCGCGATCCCGGCGTCGCTGCGTGCGACCGGTGCGTCAGCACCATCGGGCGCCAGGTCGACCGGCACCGTCAAAGCCGACGGGTTGGGCAACTCTGACAAATCCAGATGATCAATTGGCGCTGGGGGCGCCAGGTCCAGGTCACTTGGCACAGCACCTGGCGTCGGTCGCGGCACTGGCGCGGCAGCGGCAACCTCCATCGCCGCCTTCTCGGGGCGGGGCGAAGGCAGCAGATCGACGTCCAATTCTGCGGGCGCCGCCGCAACGCTCTTGGCCTTATCGGCCCCGGTTACGGCGAGCGACGGTCTGCGGCTCGGCATCTCGGCCCGCAGGACCGCGACGCTGTCCGGAGCCTGGGTGGTCACTGGGCGCTGCGGAACGTCGGCCGGGCGAGGCGCCGGATGCGCCGGTCCTATCTCGGCATCCGCCGCGACCGGCTGCGGCGCCGGGGCACCGATGCCAGCGGCGAGCAAGGTCGGGCGGGTCGAAGGCAGAGCGATCCGGTTGCGAGGCGCCGCGGGGCCAAGCGCCACCGTCTCAACCAACGAAGGCTTCGGCGCCGGCGTGTCGAGCGCCACCTGCGCCGTCGCATCGGGTGTTTGATCGCCGAGGCTGACCAGCCGGTACTCGCTCGACCCTGTGCGCATCACGGTGTGGCTGAGCGCCGGGTGAGGCTGCTGCTCAGCCTGCAGCGCGGCGACCATGCTCTCTGCCACACGCAGATTGTGTTCGGCGGCTTCATCCGCACGGTCGGAGGCCGTGAAAGCTCGGCGGAAGGCAACGCGCGCGCCCTCGAAATCCTCTAGTTTAAAGAGGACGACGCCCAGATTGTTGTTCGCAACGACCGAGGTCGGGACCTGATCCCGGGCGATCTGCAGGAACCGGCGCCCTTCTTTCAAACGTCCCTGGCGCACGGCCGAGACGCCAAGGCCGGTCAGCGCCTGGGCCGAGGCGCCCTCATAGGCGATGGATTTGCGAAAGGCGCGCTCGGCCATCACCAGTTCGCCGCTCTCCATCATCCGCTTGCCCAGCGCGAGCCAGCTTTCGCGGGCCTCCGGCTTGATCTGGGCGGGCGCATGGACGCTGTCGACCGCGGGTGGCGTCGTGCTGCAGGCCGCGACACCGGCAATCAGCAAAAGGGCGAGGGCGGTTTGTGGTCCGGGCATTCTCATTGGCTCGACAACCCCGTAAGTGCGCGGATGATTTGGATGACTGACGGTCCGATCAAGATCAGAACCAGCGGCGGCACCGTGAAGAACATCGTCCCCAAGGTCAGCTTCGTCGGTAGAATGTTGGCCTTCTCCTCGGCCCGCATCAGGCGCTTGTCGCGCATCTCGGCCGCGTAGACCCGCAGGGCCTGGCTGATCGAGGTACCGAAGGCGGTGGCCTGGATCATCACGGTCACGAAGGAGGAGATGTCGTTCACCGCGCAGCGCTCGGCAAAATCACGCAGCACGGCCACGCGCTCCTTGCCCGCGCGGAACTCGGAGGTGACCACCTGCAGTTCTTCCGCCAGAGGGCCGGAAGCGGACTCCATCTCCTTGCCGACCCGCGCCATCGCCTGGTCGAGGGATTGGCCGCCCTCGATACAGACCAGCATCATGTCCATGGCGTCCGGGAAGGCGTTGCGGATCTCTTCTTTCCGCACAGCGATCTGGCGTTGCACCCAGTAGACCGGTGCGAAATACCCCGCGAGCCCGAAAGCCAGCGAGAAGCCCGCGGCAACCACCATGTCGGGATCGTCCGGGATCAGAACCATCAAGATCAAACCGACGGCGAGTAGGCCGAGGCCGAGCGCTGCGCGGGTGAAGTAGAACACCCGCACCGCCGAGGCGCCGCGATAGCCAGCGGCACGGAGGGTCGTCCGGACCTCGGAATACTCTTCCTGATCCTCAGGCTCCAGATAGTTCGAAAGGCTGGCGAGCTGGCCGTCATCCTTGTCGGTGCGCAGCCGGACAAGCTCGTCGTCCAACCGGTCGTCTCGGAAAGAAAACCGATCCAGCGGGTCCTTGTTTTTGCGCAGCGCCAGCGGGATGGCGACCAAAGCCAGCAAGAGGCCGATGGCCGCAACGGCATAGAACGGCCCCGCCGGCCCGAACAGATCGACCAGGACGATCCACAACCGCTCCATCATCCCGCCTGAGATCCCCTCCGGCACCAGGATCTCCGGCTGCGCTGCCGCAGCATCGCCGGCCGCCTCCGGGGGCGCTGTGCCGGCCGCTGCATCCGCCGTAGGCTGCGCGGCACCGGCACCCGCCTGCGGGGCGGGTGCGCCGGCAGGATCCTGCGTGACACCGCCAGGCGGCAACGCCTCCGCTTCGAGCTCGGGCGGGAGCGTGTCTTGGTTCGGGATCGCTGCGGCTCTCTCGGTCATACTTTGATATTCACCAGGATGCGCATGAAGATGACGTTGAGGACCAGGAGCACGAAGGTGATGATGACCCCAGGTGTGAACAGCGGATGGTCCTGCACCGCGTCGTAATAGGTGGGCTGCACAAGCTGCACCATCAGGAGCGCGATGACCGGGAAGATCGACAAGAACCACCCGGACCAACGCGCCTCGGCGGTGATCGCCTTCACCTTGCGGAACAGCTTAAAGCGTGAGCGGATCACTGCCGACAGGCCAGCCAGCACCTCGGCCAAGTTACCGCCCGATGTGGTCTGGATCGACACGGCGATGGCGAAGAACCGCAGATCCGGCACGGGCACACGGCTCGCCAATCGGTCCAGCGCATCATTGATGTTCATGCCATAGGTCGCCTCGTCGGCGATCAGACCGAACTCAGTACCGAGAGGGTCGGGCATTTCCCGTGCCACGATGGCAATGGAGGCGGTCATCGGGTGGCCGACGCGCAGGCTTCGCACCATGAGGTCCAGCGCATCGGGCAGCTGTTCCTCGAACATGCCGATGCGTTTCTTGGCCTTGTTCTTGAACCAGAGATACAGAGCTGCATACCCGGTTGCGATGGCGACCATCACCCGGATCGGCAGGCCCGCACCGGTGAAGAGCGTCTGCAGTATAAACGAGACCACGATCATCCCGATCAACGCCAGCACCATGGTGACGGGCGTAATGTTGATGTTCGCGTGCTTGGCGCTTTCCATCAGCGTGCCGATCACCGGCAGGCCGAAGTTCTTCGCAGCGCCGTCCCGCTCCGACCTCAGGATGGACAGGACCTCCTCAGTGTCCTTGCCCTCCTGCAGCAGCGACAGGCGGCGGTTGACCTTTTTCTCCCGCTTCAAGGTCTTGCCGAAGGCGGCCAGATAAACGCCCTCGACCAGCACCAGGATGCTGACAAAGATCAGAATGTAGACAAGCGGTAGGAAAAGCATCGTCCTGCTGGCGCCCCTTCGATCTTATTTATTTCCGTCGTTGCCGTCTCTCGTTTACATGTCGGGCCTGAACAAAGTGGCAGGCAGATCGTAGCCCCACTGCTTGAATCGATCCGAAAACTTGCTGCGGATGCCGGTAGCCGTGTAGCGGCCAAGGATCCTGCCGTCGCCGTCTGTACCAGTGCGGTCGAACTTAAAGATCTCTTGCATCGTGATGATGTCGCCTTCCATGCCGACCAGCTCGGTAACCGAGGACATGCGGCGTTTACCGTCCGACATCCGGCCGACCTGCACGACCAAGTTGACCGCGCTGGCGATGTTGGTGCGCACAGCCTTCAGCGGCAGATCGATGCCCGACATGCCGATCATGTTCTCCAGACGGCCCATGGCGTCGCGCGGGCTGTTGGCGTGGATCGTGGTCATGGAACCATCGTGGCCGGTGTTCATCGCCTGGAGCATGTCGATGACCTCCTCGCCGCGGCACTCACCGACGATGATCCGGTCGGGGCGCATACGCAGGGCGTTTTTAAGGAGGTCCCGGATGGTGACCGCGCCGGTTCCTTCGATGTTTGCCGGCCGGCTCTCCATCCGCCCGACATGATCCTGCTGGAGCTGGAGTTCCGCCGTGTCCTCAATCGTGACGATGCGGTCTTCGTTCGGCACGAAGCTCGACAGCGCGTTGAGCGTGGTCGTCTTACCGGAACCGGTACCGCCGGAGATCAGCACGTTCAGCCGGACCCGTACGCAGGCATGGAGGAACAGCGCCATCTCCTCGGAAAAGGCGCTGCCATCGATCAGGCGTTCGACCGTGAACGGGATCTTGGAGAATTTACGAATGGAGAGCAGCGGCCCGTCCACCGCACAGGGTGGAACCAGCGCGTTGACACGGCTGCCATCGGCGAGGCGAGCATCGACCCAGGGCTGGCTTTCATCGACCCGGCGACCGACCGCCGAGACGATCTTGTTGATCACCCGCATAAGGTGCGGGTTGTCTTTGAACTGAACCTCGGATTTGACCAGCTTACCTTTGCGCTCGACATAGCAGTTGTCGTGGCCGTTCACGAGGATGTCCGTGATCGACTCGTCGGCCAGCAGCGGCTCGAGCGGGCCAAGGCCCATCACCTCGTCGACGAGTTCCTTGACCAGGTTTTCGAATTCCGGGCGGCTGAGCACCAGCTCGCCGCTGCGCAGTTCCTCGCGCACGATGTCGCCGATCTCGGCGCGCAGCTCCGCATCGGTCACCTTCTCGATGGCCGAGAGGTTGAGGGTGTCGAGAAGCTTGCGGTGCAGCTCGACCCGCAGGTTCAGAAGCTTTTTGCGGCGCTTCGCCTCTGCCTCGTCCTCGGGCCCCTTCACCGGGGAACTGGTGACGCCGAGGCTTCTCAGGCGCTCTCCCGCACTGTCTTTGCGCTGCTGATCGACGGCGTTTCCGTTCTGAGCTGCCATCGGGACCGGCTGCTGACGGTTCGTGCCAGCGCCGTTCGGACGCCCGGCCGCCCCGCTCGCGCCAGCATGGCGCACCCTGCCGGCGCCGTCTTCGCCATTGCCTCCACGGATGCGCTTGAACATGGCCTCGCCTCTCTACTCAGTCACTCGCCGCTATTTCGCCGCGCGGTCCGACGCCGCCTCGGTCATGATGCGCTGCGCGATCTTCAGGATCTCCTTGCGGAGCGGGTTCGAGCGCGCCACCTCGGACAACGGCGCCCCCTGATCGCAGGCGCTGACGACCTGCTTGCCGCCATCGGGCAGCATGTTGTGGAAATCGATGCCCAGGCTCTCCGCGACGCGCTTGACCCGCGATTTACCGGACAGATCGGTCATCCCCGGCGCCCGGTTGAGCACGAAGCGGAGCTTGTCGAGCTGCATATCCTCTGCCTTCAGCGTGCGGAGGAAGCGGAACATGTTCTGGGCCGACCGCATATCGACCTCCATGACCGCATAGAAATCGTCCGACGCCGAATAGACCTGCTCGGACCAATTCATCAGCGCCTGGGGCATATCCACGACCAAAAAGTCGAAGCTTTCCCGCGCGAGATTGAGGATCGCCGAGACATCGGCCGGGGAGACGATGTCGAGCGGTAGAGCATCGCGCGGGGCGGTCAGCACCCACAGCTTGTCCTGGTAGGTCGACAGCGCCTGGGTGAGACCGGTTTGGTCCAGGTTGGCGGCTTCCGACACAAGCTCATAGACCGCCTCGCGGCGCGGCACGTCGAGATAGGTCGCGACCGATCCATACTGGAAGTTAAAGTCCAAGAGCGCGACGCGGCGCCCTTCCTTGCGGACCAGATTGGCGAGTTCCCACGCAACATTCGTCGCGAGGGTCGAGGAACCGACTCCGCCGGCGACACCATAGCAGGTGATCACCCAGCTCTTACGCTGTTGCGGACTGCCCGGTGACGGCAGGCTCGCCTGCCCACCATTGGACCGCGCGAAGCGAAGCCGATTCACGGCATCCGCCAAAGCGCCCGGCGGATCGGGATACGGCGCGAAATCGGTCACGCCCTCGCGCATCAATTGGTGCATGGAGCGCGAAGAAATCTCGCCCACCACCAATAAGACCAACAGGCCCGAATCCCGTGCCTTGCGGATCAGCTTCGCTGTTCCGGCCACCGATTGCGGCAGGTCGGAGCTGAGCGAGATCAGGACGAAAGTGGCCGCCTGGTCCGCGGTCGCCAGAACCTCGTCGGCCCGATCATTCGTCACCTCGATCCATTGGTCGGGCCCAAACTCCCGGTCAAGGTCCTCGGACAGCTGATCGATATCGGCAAAACCGTCGATGAACGCGAACGCCTCTGGGGCCGGCTCCGGGTTCTCTCGGGTAAAACTCAACGCCATAGTATCCGGTTCTCCCGCTGGGGACGCTGCATCGTCTGCTGCATGCTCGATGCTTCGGGCATAGAGGACGAAATGTGCCGAGATGCGGCGAAGGGATGGCCGCCGCGTGACGATGCATCCCCCTGGTTGCTCGCGCTCTTGTCCGGGGCCGCGCCGTTCGGCCCGTCGGCCTGGCTACGATCCAAGGCTGTGGCAGCGTTCGCCATCAGGACTGAGCGTTCACTGCCGAGACCGTGGGCAATCCATGGCCGAGCGTATTCGGAGGCTACAAACAGAACGGTGAGCAAGGCGACCAAGGTCGCACCGAATTCCAGCTGCGCCGGCCCCATATCGCGCAGCCGGAAGGCTCGCATGGCGCTCACGATCTCTCTCAGCTGGCTCACAACCCCTACCCCCACTCGGCACGCGCACAGCGTCGCCGCATCACGTTAAAGTCTTGTTCGCTTCGACAGCGTCAGGGTGCCCGGCGGAAAACCGCGCACCCTGCCTTCGCGCCGGCTTACCCGCCGGTGTCGGTCGAGTCGGCCTCGGTGGTGGTCGCTCTGCCGCCCTGATAGGTGTCGAAGGCCTGCGCCGCGTACTCGCCGTCGAGGCCCGACCCCACGAAGCGCCGGTCGAAGCCGGCGACCATCGTGATCGCCCGCCGGTTGCGGCGTTCCCGCTCCTGCGTCTGCACCACAGGCTCCCTCTCACCGCGCGACTCGACTGCATCAAGACGCTTGCGGGAGATCCCTTTGCTGCTGAGATACCGGACCACCGACCTTGCCCGGCGCAGGCCGAGGCGGTTGTTGTAGCTCTCGCCGCCCACCAGATCGGTGTGGCCGATGACGGTCATCCGCACGCTCGGGTTGTCCTCCAGCCATTTCGCCTGGCTGTCCAGGACCTGCCGCCCCTGCGGATCGATGCTGGACTGGTTAAAGGCGAAGGTCACCGTATCCGTCGTCGCCGCCTTAAACGCCTCCGAGAGGTTGCGCAGGCGAGCCGAAGGATCACCGTAGGCTACCTGCACGACCGAGTTGTGTGCGCGGGCAAGGCCGTAGGACCGGGACTGTCCGTCTATACCGAGCTCGTTACTGCAGCCTGCGACGACCAGCGCAGTGGCCGCGAGCGCGGGAAGGATCTTTGGGTTCAACATCCTGTCACTCCACCACATAGCCGAATTCGCCATCGAAGTCCTGGCTCTGCACCTCGATCACACCGCCGGTCTGCCCAGGCGCCTCGATGTTGCCGAGGAGAAAGAGCTCGCGCTCATTCGGGATCGCAACATTGCCGAGGGGGTCGTTGAGCTGGCTGATATCGGAGACCGGCACAACCAGGTCGACGGACACGATGATCACGAGTTCGCTCTCACCACGGGAGAAACTGGTCGAGCGGAAGAAGGTACCCAGGATCGGCACCTCGCCCAGCCAGGGCACTTGGCTCACCGTGTCGGAGAAATCGTCCTCGTAGAGACCGGCAATCGCGAAACTCTCACCATCCCGCAACTCGACCGTGGTGGTGGCCCGGCGGGTAGTAAAGCCAACGATATCCACGCCCCCGCTCGAGATACCGATGCTCGGGTCTACGCTCGTGACCTCCGCAGAGACCGCGACATTGATCAGATCGTCGTCGAGCACAGTCGGCCGGAAGTTCATGCTCACGCCGATCGGCTTAAAAGTCACCTCGACATTGCCTTCGTCGTCGATTGCAGGCACCGGAAACTCGCCGCCGGCAAGAAACTCTGCCTCGGTACCCGAAAGCGCTACCAGGTTTGGCTCAGCGAGCAGTCTTGCGAACCCCTTGTCCTGGAGCGCGTCGATCTGAAGGTCGAGCAAGTAGTTGCTGCCGATAGCGAAGATCGCACCGAACACGCCGGAGAACGCTCCCGCGCCGGGCAAGGCGTTCGTGAACTGAGCTGCCTCTCCGGCAGGGTTCAAGACGTCTCCATCGCCGAGGTTGTTGGTAATGCTCGAGCCAGTTTCTGTAAAAGGTATGGCCCGCTCATTCGCACCAACCAAACCGGTGCTGATACCGAGCGACTTGCCCTGCGAACGTTCGATCTCGGCGATCCGGACCTTAAGGGACACCTGTTGGGTCCCGCCGACCGACATCATGTTCGCGACATTGTCGCCGCCATATGCCCGTGCTAAGGACATCGCCCGATCGATCTTCGCCTTCCCGGAAACCGTACCGGAGAGCACAAGACCCGCGCCGGCGGTGCGGACTTGGATCGGCTCCCCCGGCAGCAGCGAACGCAGGCGCGCCTTCAACTCGTTCAGGTCGGGCTGGACCGTCACAGTGACGTTGGTGATCAGCCGACCGTTCTCACCGAGCAGGGTCAGCGTGGTCGCCCCGCGCGCCCGACCAAAGATATAGATTGATCGATCCGACAGCGGCGAGACATCAGCGATCTCCGGCTGCGCGACCGAAACCTCGGTAAAGCCCTCGGCGCTTTCGATCACAACCGCCCGGTTTTCGAGGACGACGATGTTGTTGGAAGCGAGACCCCGTGCCACACGCAGAACGCTTTGCGCATCTGCCGGCGTGCTCGTTGCGAGAATAGCGATGCTGACCAAGCTTGCCAGCACTGCGCCAATTATCTTGTTTGTACCTGCTTTCATGATCCGCCGCGCTTGTTTGATTTTGGCTCGATTACG
This sequence comes from Pseudomonadota bacterium, assembly GCA_039513195.1. Taxonomy (GTDB): domain Bacteria; phylum Pseudomonadota; class Alphaproteobacteria; order Rhodobacterales; family Rhodobacteraceae; genus Thermohalobaculum. The sequence continues at coordinate 21,934 of JBCCRM010000042.1, forward strand.
CCGGTTTAGGCTAAGCCAGTAAACAATAAAACAATTTCTCAATCTAGCGCTGATCTCTTTTTGGTTGCAACGTAGCAAAATAAGTTGCCAGACTGTAACGCATTATTCGATTTGAACATCTTCCACTGAGATGCCCTTCCGTACTCGCACAGTACGAGGCGGCTCCGGTGCAACTACGACCGGAGCTTCCTCTTTTTCAAACGGCATCAGGTCGTCAACACTGACGGGTCTGATTTCGCCTTCGCCATCTTGGGCAACATCTCTTACAGAACGGAGAGTGAAAGAAAGACGACCGACCTGCTGTGCCAGGGCCAATTTTTGAGCGTCCTCGGCATCCACCTCGACGGTGGCCGTCCGGCCAATCCGCGGCCCCCGCTGTTCATTGTCCGAAACTTGGTCGACAGCGATCACCGGCACTTCCAGGAGAATCGCGTTCGAGACCAAGCGGCCATCGATGGTCCGCGTCAGAATGATATCGACATGGTCGCCAGCCGCTACGAAACCGCCGACACCCGAAACGGCGTCGATGCGGATCGTCACAGCGCGCTTGCCATCGGCGAGTTGCATGGCCATCCGCGGACGCTCGCCAAATCCCGTGATCTTGGAAGATAAGATCAGTTCGCCGGCCTCAATCCGGCGCAGCACGATCCGATCTTCGTCATGCGCTTCGCCGAAGAGCGCCTCGGCCGTGGTAAAGGCGCCTTCCGGAACAGCCTGCGCCGGCCACTCAACCCATTTGAGCTGCGCGCCATCCAACTTGTCGCCATAGGAGTATGTCTTTTGTGCCGCGAGCACACGAACCGTTTCCGGTCCTTGGTTCTGTCGGGCGAGGCTCGCCTCGTATTCTGCGAAATAGCGCGATGCGAAAACGATCGCGCCGCCAGCAAGAGCGACGCCGAAACATAGGATCAGAATCGAAACGATGCGCATGCCGGCTTACATCCTGACAACACCAATTTTTGAGCGCAGGCGCCGCCCCGAGCGGCGCCTGCCGTTTTACGCACTGCACGCTCGCGAAGCGCGCTATAGAGCGGTCAGAATTAGTTGTTGCCGCCCAGGTTGGTCAGAGCGTCGGAGTTATCCGGGTTGATTGCGCTGACTTCACCCAGGTTGGTGTTGATGCTGGTCGCCAGGCCCGAGAGGCCGGTCTCGAAGATGGCATAGACGACGAACAGGCCGAGCAGCACGACAGCGGCGGTGAGCGCGACCCAGTCGATGGTCACGGCGCCTTCTTCGTTCCGCAGGAACTGGTTGAACTTGGTCATTTGAACCCTCCAGACGTTCAAGTTGCAAAGCCGGAACCGCTCCGACTTACTAGACCCCACATCGAACCCCTTGATGTAGGAGCGGGTCGGCAAGCAGCCCTGCCTTCCTCGGGATCTGTGATATCATCGATCCCAGGCCCTCACAAAGAAGCTTTCATAGATTTTTCGATTGAATCCATTTAATTAACCATAGCGTGTGAGAATTCGGTCGAATAGAGGCGTGCAGACTTTGGACTATGAACGGGGAGGGGCGAATTGCGGCTAAATTGTGTCCAAACTATAGCCATGCTTGCCGCATTCTTAATTTGCGGAGGCGACTCATTTACAGCGCTCGGTGATTCGAATGCTAGGGCAGGCACATTGCCCAACAGTGTCCGGGCGGGGGACCGCTCTCGAATGAACCTCTCCCGGCCGCCGCGGCCCGGTCAGCGCGTCCGCCTGCCGGGTCCAGATCGCGGCAAGACGGGCTCGCCGAAAGCGGCCCATGATTGGTTCTGGAAAGCCCACAGCCCGGCGGCGAGCGCGGCCACCCCCGGCCGCTGGCAGGAGGCGTTGGAGACCCTGCGCCGACGCCGCGCACAGGGCAGCCGGATCCTGTCCGACGCAGCCGCCGCTCGGATCGCTGCGGCGTGGCGACCGCAGATCGCCCAGGCCGCACGGGCGCATCGGGTGTCAGAGGCGCTGATCCTGGCCGTTATCGCCGTCGAGTCCCGCGGACAGGCCAAGGCGACCAGCCCAAAAGCGGCGCAAGGCCTGATGCAGTTGATCCCCGCCACCGCGCAGCGCTTTGGCGTGAGCAATGCCTATGACCCTGCACAGAACCTGATGGGCGGCGCGGCCTATTTGGCCTGGCTTCTGGAACGGTTCCGCGGCGACCTACTGCTTGCCCTTGCGGGCTACAATGCCGGTGAAAACGCGGTCGCGAAACACAGCGGCGTACCGCCTTATGCGGAGACGCGGGACTATGTGGTGAAGGTATTGGATGCCCTCGCAGCGGCAGAGCCTTTGTGTCAGAGCGGAGAGATTGGGCTCCGCCGTCTCTGTGCCTGGCCAGCAACAGCGCCGGCCACCGCCGGACTGCCGCAGGGTTGATGCCTGCCATGCCGCGCGGGCCTGGATCCTGCCAGGCGCCTCGGTCGGATACGCCCGCATTGCCGGGCCGGCGCATAGCCGCCCATCCCAGTGTGCCTCGGCCCAGCCCCCGCTAATGCAGGATTGTTGCCTCGGTCGCTGCCCGAACGTCGCTTTCTGACACCCCAGGCGCCAGTTCCGCAATGCGCAACCCACCATCAACCACATCGAACACCCCGAAATTGGTGATGATCCGATCAACGCAGGACGCACCGGTCAATGGCAGGGTGCAGGACTTGAGGACCTTCGACTCGCCCTTTTTGTTAGTGTGGTCCATAACCACCACCACACGTTGCACCCCAGCAACGAGGTCCATAGCGCCGCCCATACCCTTCACCAATTTGCCCGGGATCATCCAGTTGGCGAGATCGCCATTTTCAGCCACCTCCATAGCGCCCAGGATTGACAAATTGATATGCCCACCGCGGATCATCGCGAAGCTGTCGGCGGACGAGAAGTAAGAGGTCGTCGGCAGCTCGGTAATGGTCTGCTTCCCGGCGTTGATCAGATCGGCGTCCACCTCGTTCTCGGTCGGAAAGGGCCCCATGCCCAGCATCCCGTTCTCCGACTGCAATGTCACCTCGACACCGTCGGGAATATGGTTGGCGACCAAAGTCGGAATCCCGATCCCTAGATTGACATAGAACCCGTCTTCCAGTTCCTGCGCCGCGCGGGCGGCCATCTCGTTGCGGTCCCAAGGCATGGGCGATCTCCCGAATTCGGTGTGGACGGGCAGGTCTAACACGGAACACGGGATAGGAAAGCTCTGGCCGCCCGCCCCGCCCAGGAAAGTCGGCTTGTTGCGGCGACCAGACGCCACCGCGCACCTGCAGCAGCCTCGGGACAGAGTGACAGCCTGAGCCCCTAAGGAAGGATTGATCAGGCGGCGCGAACCGTCCGCTGCTCGATCCGCTTTTCATGGGCGCCCTGGATAATGCGCTGAACGAAGATGCCGGGCGTGTGGATCAAATCTGGATCCAGGCTGCCGGGCTCGTGCAGCTCCTCGACCTCGGCCACGGTGATCTTGCCGGCCATGGCGCACATCGGGTTAAAGTTCCGCGCGGTCTTGCGGTAGATTAGGTTTCCGGTGGTGTCGCCTTTCCACGCCTTGACGATGGCGAGATCCGCGATAATCCCCCGCTCCAGGATATAGGTCTGGCCGTCGAACTCCTTGTGCTCTTTACCCTCAGCCACTTGGGTCCCAACCCCGGTTTTGGTGTAGAACCCCGGCACACCGGACCCGCCTGCGCGCAGCCGCTCCGCCAACGTGCCCTGTGGGTTGAACTCGATCTGCAGCTCGTCCGCCAGATATTGGCGCATGAACTCGTCATTCTCACCCACATAGGAAGAGATCATCTTCGCCACCTGCTTGGTCTGGAGAAGAAGGCCGAGCCCGAAATCGTCCACCCCGGCATTGTTGGACGCAATCGTCAGGTTCTTGACGCCCGCAGCCTGGATCGCCGTAATCAGGTTTTCCGGTATCCCGCACAGGCCGAAACCGCCCGCCGCGATCAGCATGCCATCCTGGAGCGTGCCGTCTAGCGCCTCCGCCGCGGTTGAGTACACCTTCTTCATTCTCGACCTCCGCTTTCGGCCGCGCCCCGGGGGCCCGCGCCGCACCGTCCCACTGACGCGGCGCACCATAGAAACTGCTTCCGGTGCCGCCAAGGGGCAGTTGGCGGCTGCGGCGTCATCGATCCCGAGGCTCCGGCGCCAAGCGGTCAACGGTGGCGGTATCCGGACCCCGCAGCACGCCCGCCAAGGCGCCGCCTGCCCCGCCCGCCGGCTGGGTCGCGCTAGCCAAGGTCCCACCGCCGCTGGGCCTGCGCAGGTCCTCGACATCGCGCGGCCGCTCCAAAAGCCAGAACAGCAGATTGTCCCCGAAGACCGGGTTCTTGGTCAGCTCGACATGCTCGTCGGGCAGGAACAGGACCGTGTCATAGCGCAGGGGCGACTGCAGCCCGGCGGTAAAGTCGCGCCCGGCCCGCTCGTCGAGGAGGACCGAGCTACGCAGCACCACGCCGTCGCCCTCCTCCACCCCGGTGATCGCGAAGGCGCCGGTCTCCCGGTTCAGCTCGCCGGTCGCCGCGGTCTGGAAGCCGCCGCCGACCACCAAATAGGTTTCCAGATGCTCCGGCGGCTTGCCCCAACGGTCGAGCGCCCGGTGCACAAGTTCCGCCCGGCGCAGCATCCGGGCCTGATGCGCCATGGCGATCCGCCGCCGCTCCGCCGGGTCGGCAATCTCTGGCAGCAACCAGGCCAGCAGCTGCTCCGCCGCCGGACTGCCGAGACCCCAGCCATAACGGTCCCACAGCGCCGGGTCGTAGATGTCGTTGACCGCCTCGCCGCCCGAGGCCGCCCAGCGCACCCGCTTGTGCCGGGTTCGAGGCATCAGCTGATAGGCCGACGCATGGGTTGCCAACAGCGCCGGCTGATAGAAGGGCTGCAACGGCCCGAACACCTTGCCGTTGACCAGATTGTCAAAGGCGATGATCGACCCGGCATTGGGCGGCGCCACCCAGACGACCCTGTCGAAATGCTCTGCGCCGGCCCAATTCAGGGGCGGCAGCGTCCCGTCCTCGGGCAAAGGCGCGGGCCCATGCATGATGTAGTAGCGCGTGACGAGCGCGCCCATGGAATGGGCCAGAAGGTCCAGGCGCACCGAGGTGGGATCGACCGGCTGGCCGACCGCCAGGGAGCGTTGCGCAGCGAGGCGACGCTTGTGGAACAGCACGAAGCGGTGGAAGTCCAGCGCAAGTTCCGCGATATCCTGGCGCCAATCATAGTCGAAACCGAAATTGTTGCTGTCGTCCGAGAGAAAGCCGCGATAGCGCGGCAGGCTGAACGGCGCCGATCGCCGGACATCGCTGGTCTGAGCGCCCACATCGCCGCCGCCATCGACCGTTTGCAGGGCGGTCCGCGACGGCGTCGGGTCGATCTGAAAACCCCCGGCAGTCAGGGTCCGCCGGATCCCGCCATACACCTCGATATCGAAGGGGATCCCGAGGATTTCCGGCGTCGCCACATCCAAGACCCCGGCCGGGATGACATCGTCGCGCAGCGCCGAAAGCGGCTCATTGCGACCCAGTATCGGCAAGGCGATCAACCGCGCCTCGACTGGGTCGTCGGGGTCCGCGGACAGCCCGGCGCTGCCGCCGCCCCAAACGATGGTGCCCGTCTGCAGATGGATCAGGCGCGAGCCGAGCAGGCCCGGCACGGTGATCAGCGTGCGCCGCTGCGCGGGGTCCTGCGCGTCCGCCACCTGCGCGTAGATCTGGCCGACATCCGGCAGCTGAGGGGTCGGCGAACAGGCGGCCAACCCGACGGCCACAGTGAGCATGCCCAGTTCGGCCGCAAGCCGCCAGCGCCGGAACGGCCCTTCTCCGCGCTCTGCGAGCACAGTTCCTCCCTCGTCGTTGCGCCAACGCTACCGCGGTGCTCTGGCGCTGCAAGCGTGTTCTTGAAACGGCAAGAAACGATCTAGCTCCCGCGCCATGGCAAATCTTCTAAAATACGGTGCGGCGGCGCTATTGGCTGTCGGACTAACCGGCTGCGGCGGGCGCCCGGATCTCGAAGACTACGCGGAACAGGGACCCGAGCTCGAGCTGGAGGAGTTCCTCGCCGGCGACCTCGTCGCCCACGGCATTTTTCAGGACCTGTTCGGCGACATACGGCGGAGTTTCGTCGTCGATGTGAAGGGCACTTGGGATGGCCAAACCCTAACGCTGGAAGAAGATTTCGTCTACGAGGACGGCACCACTGAACGGCGGGTTTGGACCCTCGAGCAAACCGGCGACGAGACCTGGCGCGGCAACGCGGACGGCGTCATCGGCGAGGCGACGGGCGAAGAAAGCGGCAACGCCTTCAACTGGCGCTATACGATCGACCTGCCGACGCCGGACGGTACCTTGCGGGTCAGCTTCGACGATTGGCTTTGGCAGCTTGACAATGCCGTGATGGTGAACCGCGCTTATGTCATGAAATACGGCGTGACGATCGGCGAACTGGTGATTTTCTTCCGCCGGTTGGAGCCGCTGCCCGAGGCCTAGGGCTGAGCCGGCTCGGCGTTCAGACCTCGGTCTCCGCTATGCGGCCGAGCAGCAGCAAAAACCGCTCGGCGATGGCGTCGGCAGCTTCTAGCGTCGCCAGATGGCCGACATAGGGGAGTTCAGTCAGGGCGGCATGAGGCATCGCCGCGGCCAATGGGCGGTGCAACTGCGGTGGGCAAACCTGATCCTCGGCCCCCACGATCACTTCCACCGGTCCGGTATAGCCGGACAGAAGCGGCCCCATCGCCCGCCGCGCATCCAGCGCATCGGCCTGACGCTCGAACACCTGCAGGGGCACTGCCGCCATCTCGGCCTCGACTTTGCCCAACAGCTGCGCGGCCATCACCGGGTCATGGTCGAACATCTTGCCGGCAAACTCCGAGACGAAGCTGCCGGTGCCCTCACGCCGCGCCCGCTCGCGCCAGCCCTGGCGCCAGGCGCGCTCCTTGTCCCGCGCCGCAGTAGGGTCGGTCGCGATAAGCACGGCGCCAAGAACCCGGTCAGGTGCCCGCACCATTGTTTCCATGGCCACCATCGCGCCCATGGAGAGACCGGCCACCACGAACCGCTCAGGCGCATTGGCGAGCAACCGGTCAGCCATGGTGCCGAGATCCGCATCGCGGTTGACGTCGGCCAGAAGGCCCGGCCCGAGTTGGCGCAGCAGCGGCGCATAGAGCCAAGCCCCGCAAAGATGGCCCGGGACCCAGACGATCGGCAGGGAAAGGTCATCGCTCATCGCCATGCGCTTGTCTCCGTCCTGCCTGTTCGGACCGCCACCCCCGGGGCCGGTCAAGCCACCCGGTCCCAAAGATCATAGTCGCTCGCCTCAGTCACCTCGACTGTGAGGATATCGCCGGGCGAGACGGTGCCAGCGTCTTCCATAAACAGATTGCCGTCGATCTCCGGTGCATCGCTGCACGTGCGGCAGAGGGTACCGTCTTCCTTGACCTCTTCGGCAACATGGCCAGGCAGGTCGTTTGCGGCGGCACCGACGACATCCTCGTACTGGAAACAGCCGACCCGGTCGCGCTGCGCCTCCTCCGACCAGTCGAGCAGGTGCTGGAAATCCGCCTCCGACTCGCCGGGTAAGCCGATAATGAAGGTGGAAAGCAGCGCGCTCTCCGGAAAGATCTGGCGCCACCGAGCAAGGCGCCGCACAACCTTCGCCTCATCGGCGGCGCGGCGCATGGCGCGCAGGACCGAGAGCGCCGCGTGCTGGAACGGAATGTGGAGAGAGGGGATGATCAACCCTTCCGCCATCAGCGGCATCAGGTGGTCGACATGGGGGAAAGGATGGGCGTAGTGGAGCCGCACCCAGGCGCCGAGACTACCGAGCCCGCGGGCGAAACCGGTGATATGGGCGCGCCAGCGGGCGGCGCGCCATGCGCTCTCGGCGTGGCGGAGATCGGGCCCATAGGCGGAGATGTCCTGGCTGATCACGAGCAGCTCGTAGACGCCGGCTCCGACCAGCCGCTCCGCCTCGGGCAGGACCGCAGTCGCCGGACCGCTTGCTAGCTTGCCGCGCATCGCCAGGATGATGCAGAAGCGGCAGCCGTGATCGCAGCCCTCCGAGATCTTCAGATAGGCGTGGTGAAGGGGGGCCCGCTTCACGCCCTGGGGTGGGATAAGATCGAATTTCGGGTCAAGCCAAGGCGGTACGGCGGCGGGGACAGCGTCCATCACCGCCTCGTATTGCCGCCGCGGGCCGGTGGTAGCGAGCACCTTCGGATGTGCGGCACTCACCGTCTCCGCTTCGGCGCCAAGACAGCGGGTAACGGTGACGCGGCCCATGGCTTCGAGCGCTTCGGCGATGGCGCCGAGGCTCTCGGCCCGGCCGCTGTCGAGGAAGCCGCAGGTGCTCACAATCACCAAATCGGCGCCGTTGTAATCGGGTGCGATGGCAAAGCGCTCCGCGCGGAGGCGGGTCAGGATCCGCTCGCTATCGACCAGCGCTCTAAGGCAGCCGCGCGAGATCATTCCGATCGCGGGCGGCGTCGGAACGGCGCGCGGCGGGGCATGGGCCGGTGGCGGGGCGCGGGAGAATCGCTGCGGCTCGATCATCCGCAGGGCTCTAACGGAGCAGCCCATCCCAAGCCAACCCCCATAGAGACAGATCGGCGCCATTCGCTCGGCACCGCCCTCGGGCAACGCCCCGGTGGGGCGCTGCCGCTCGGCCGTCCAGGGCGCCGCGTCTGCCTACCGGCCCCTTGCGACCGCAGTGCACGCGGCGATCTTCGAGGTTCCTGCCTGTGGAAAGGCCGCTTAGCGCCAATTCTGTGGAAAAACAACGTGTTGCGGTGCGGTGGAAGCGGCTCGAAGAGGGGGGCCAACAGCTCCCTCACGCTGTTGCGGGAAGGAGCTTGGCCATCTTGCGGAGGTTTTGAGCGGTGGCGGCCAGGATGAACTC
>JBCCRM010000043.1:0-29509 GCA_039513195.1 Pseudomonadota bacterium
ATGTCACCTGGGTGACGCCGAGCCGACGAACCACCTCGCCCACGCCGACGCCTTCCGCAAGCAAGACCTCAGCCTCACGCAGCTTCGAGATGATCTCTTCGGGTTTGTAACGCTTCGCACCCATCGCTCTTCTCCTTTGAATAAGTCATTCCTCCACTCAGGGTGGCTGCGTTCAAAGGGGACGGGTCACCGCAATATTCTTGCTATTCCCGCTGCCCTTTCCACATTGGCCGCCTGGTTTGTCTCGGCCGCACGGGCCACAGGCGCCGCCGACCCCGCGCGCGCCGCAAGGCGCGGAAGGGCGAGGCGGGCAAAGACCCATCGCGGGCGACCAGCCCGCGATTCCGCTAGGTAGGCGGACCGGCCTGGCAGCCTCGGCGCTTGACCCGGCGCATCCTCCCGGCCAGATCCACCCTGCGGAGGGAGGAGAGGGCCATGGACGACACCAGCGACATCGCAGCGCTGACGGAAGCGGAAGCCGCTGCTGAAATCGCCCGGCTGACCGAGGAGGTCGCGCATCACGACCGCGCCTATCACCGCGACGACGCGCCCGAGATCTCCGATGCCGCCTATGACGCACTCCGCCGGCGGTTGGCGGCGCTGGAAGCGATCCATCCGGAATTCATCCGCGCCGAGAGCCCCTCGCGGCGGGTCGGTGCCGCCCCGGCGGAAGGCTTTGGCAAGATCCGCCACCGGTTGCCAATGCTGTCGCTCGCGAACGCTTTCGACGATGGGGATGTCGCGGATTTCCTCGCCCGGATCCGGCGGTTCCTGTCTCTCGACCGGGAGACCACCGTCGCCGTCATGGCAGAGCCGAAGATCGACGGGCTGTCCCTTAGCCTGCGCTACGAAGGGGGAGAGTTGGTCGAGGCCGCCACCCGCGGCGATGGGGTCGAGGGGGAGAATGTTACGGCGAACGCCCGCACCATAGATGAAATCCCCACGCGCATTCCCGATATGCCGGCGGTCTTCGAGGTCCGGGGCGAGGTCTATATGACCCATGCAGATTTCGCCGATCTCAACGCCCGGCAAGCAGCGCGGGAGGGCAAGGTCTTCGCCAATCCCCGGAACGCTGCAGCGGGTTCGCTCCGCCAGCTCGATCCTTCGATCACCGCTGACCGACCGCTGCGCTTCTTTGCGTATGCCTGGGGCGAGGTGTCGGATCTGCCTGCGGACACGCAATCGGGCATGCTGGATGCCTTTCGCGCCTGGGATCTGCCAGTCAACCCGCTCGCCACCCGCTGCGAGGGGCTGGAGGCGCTCCTCGCCCATTACCGGCGGATCGAGGCGGATCGCGCCGCCCTCGGCTATGACATCGACGGCGTCGTCTACAAGGCCGATCGGCTGGACTGGCAGGGGCGCCTCGGGTTTCGGTCCTCGACCCCCCGTTGGGCCGTTGCGCATAAGTTCCCCGCGGAGACGGCGATCACAGTGTTGGAGGGGATCGACATCCAAGTGGGCCGTACCGGCGCCCTGTCGCCGGTTGCCCGCCTCCGTCCGGTCACCGTCGGCGGGGTCGTGGTCTCCAACGCCACGCTGCACAACGAGGACTACATCGCCGGGCGGGGCGCCGATGGCAGTCCGATCCGCGCGGGCAGGGACCTGCGCATCGGCGACACTGTCACGGTTTACCGCGCGGGCGATGTGATCCCGAAGGTCACCGACGTCGACCTGTCCCGGCGGCATGCAGGCGCCGATCCCTACGTCTTCCCGGAGATCTGCCCAGTTTGCGGCAGCCCCGCGCCCCGCGAAGCAGGTGAGGCCGTGCGCCGCTGCACCGGTGGGCTGATCTGCGCCGCACAGATGGTCGAGCGGCTGAAGCATTTCGTGTCCCGCAACGCAATGGATATCGAAGGGCTCGGCACCAAACAGGTGGAGGCGTTTTGGGAGCTCGGTTGGGTGAAGGAGCCCGCCGATATCTTTACGTTGGGCATCCGCTTCGGCCCGCAGGGTACGGAGCCGCAGCGCCTCTCGGCCCTAGAAGGCTATGCTGAAAAATCGATCACCAACCTGCTGGCCGCGATCGAGACCCGTCGCTCCGTGGCGCTGGAGCGGTTCATCTTCGCGCTCGGCATTCGCCATGTCGGCGAGACGACAGCGAAACTCCTCGCCCGCAGCTATGGCACTTGGCTGGAGTTCCGGAAGGCGATCGAGGCGGCGGGGAGAGACCCATCCATCCGCGAGCACATGCTGGATATCGACGGGGTAGGGGCCGTCCTCGCCGACGCGGTAATTGCCTTTTTCGCCGAGCCGCAGAACCGCGCCGCTCTCGACCGGCTGACCGCCTTCGTCAACCCCGCAGATGCCGAGGCGCCGTCCGCGACCAGCAGCCCGGTGGCCGGGAAAACCGTCGTCTTCACCGGCACGCTGGAACGGATGAGCCGCGACGAAGCGAAGGCACAGGCGGAACGGTTGGGCGCGAAGGTGTCGGGCTCCGTCTCCGCCAAGACCGATATCCTGGTCGCGGGCGCAAAGGCCGGATCGAAGCTGAAAAAGGCCGAGGATCTGGGCGTTGAGGTGCTGACCGAGGAGGCATGGATCGTCCGGATCGGGCAGGGCGATTGACGCGCGACATGGCGCCGGGCGATCAAGGCTGATGACCCGTCCGGAGATCCTGTTTCCGCTTTTCGCTGAGATCACGACGCTCGACGGGGTCGGCCCGCGCACGGCGGCGCTGTTCGCCCGGATCGGGATCACGCGGGTGGTCGACCTCCTCTTCACATTGCCGCAATCGGCCGTCGACCGGCGCCTGCGCGACGGGCTGTCGACGGTCGAGCCCGGGCAGATCGCCACGATCCCGATAGAGGTGATCCACCACGAACCACCACGGCGCGACAGCCAACCCTGGCGCATCCAATGCCAGGCGCCGGATGCGATGCTGGACGTGATCTATTTCCGAGCCAAACGCGACTGGTTGGAGGGGGCCTTGCCGCTGCGCGCGCGGCGGGTGATCTCCGGCAAGGTCGAGCGATACGATGGGCGCTGGCAGATGCCGCATCCCGACCATGTCCTGCGCGAGGCCGAGGCCGATGACTTGCCGCCTTGGGAGCCGGTCTATCCGCTGACGCAAGGGCTCACCAACCGAGTCTTCGCCCGGGCCGTCGCCTCGGCGCTGACACGGGTACCCGCCCTGCCGGAATGGCTGGATGCCGCTTCTCTGGCCGAGATGGGGTGGCCCCACTGGGGCGAGGCCTTGCAACGCGTCCACCGGCCGAGGGAGGCGAAGGATCTCAGCCCCGCGGCGCCAGCACGTCAACGGTTAGCCTATGATGAGCTGCTGTCCCACCAACTCGCCCTGGCCCTGGTGCGGGAGCGGTCCAGGCGCAATAAGGGCCGGCCCTCCCGGGGTGATGGGGTGCTGCGCAGGGCGGCAGCGACAGCCTTTCCCTTCCCGCCGACCGGGGCGCAGGCCCGAGGGCTCGACGCAATTCTAGAGGATATGGCCAGCGACTTCCGAATGCTGCGGCTTTTGCAGGGCGATGTCGGCGCGGGCAAGACCTGGGTCGCTCTGATGGCCATGCTTGCGGCGGTAGAGGCTGGGGGGCAGGGCGCCCTGATGGCCCCGACCGAGATCCTGGCGCGACAGCACGGCGCCGGCCTGGCCCCGATCGCGGAGGCTGCCGGCGTCGATCTGCGCGTGTTGACGGGGCGGGACAAGGGAGCGCAGCGCGCCGAGATTCTGGCGGCGATCGAGGGCGGGCAGGCGGGCCTTGTCATCGGCACCCACGCGCTCTTCCAGCCGGACGTACGGTTTCACGACCTTCGTCTCGCCGTGATCGACGAGCAGCACCGTTTCGGCGTGCGTCAGCGGGCCGAGCTGACGGCAAAGGCGCCCGCCGGTTGCGATGTTCTGGTGATGACCGCGACACCGATCCCTCGGACCCTGGCGTTGGCGGGCTATGGCGACATGGATCTGTCGATACTCGACGAAAAGCCGCCGGGCCGGCAGCCGGTGGAAACGCGGCTGGTTTCGATGGAACGCTACGCCCAGGTCGTCGACCGCCTTGCGGCGGCGGTGGCCGAGGGGCGACAGGCCTATTGGGTTTGCCCGGCGGTCGAGGAGGGCGATCACGCCAAAATGGCGGTCGAGGCGCGGCATCGCGCGCTGGCCGAGCGATTTGGCGCCCGGGTCGCTTTGGTCCACGGGCAGCTGCCGCCAGAGGTGAAGGACGCCGCAATGGCCGCCTTCAAATCCGGCGAGGCGCAAATCTTGGTGGCCACAACGGTGATCGAGGTCGGGGTCGATGTGCCGAACGCGACCATCATGGTCATCGAACAGCCCGAGACATTTGGCCTGGCGCAGCTCCATCAGCTCCGCGGCCGGGTAGGGCGAGGCAGTGGCGCGTCCTCCTGCGTCCTGCTGTTCCAACCGCCATTGGGGGAAACGGCCCGCGCACGGCTGGAGGTGCTGCGCTCGACCGAGGACGGGTTCAGAATCGCCGATGAGGATTTGCGCTTGCGGGGCAGCGGCGATCCCTTGGGGCCAGCGCAATCGGGTCTGCCCCGGTTCCGGATCGCCGATCTGCAAGCGGACGGCGCCCTTATGAAGCGCGCGCATGATGCCGCCCGCTATGCCGTCGCCAAAGGGGTTTTCAATTCAGAAACGCCTGATAACACGATGAGAACGCTGCTCTATCTGATGGAACGGGAGAGTTCCGTCCGGCTCATGCGAAGTGCTTGAGGCTGTGTGTCAAGCCCGTTTCGTTCTCTCTTGTTCTAAAATTGTTCTTGCAATTGCTACGAACTTATATAGAACATAAGGCCAACGGAGCAGAACACAATTGGAAGTCCCATGGCTAAGATCATCGAAACTCGCCGTTTTCTCGCCGCAGCACCGCGGGAAGCATGGACAGATGTGACCGGTTTTGCAGCGCTTTGCCTGATGGTCTTCGCGGGCTTCTGTGCCCCGGTTTTCTTCTGAGTTTTCTCTCGCCTGCGGTCCAGGGTGGGATGCGTCCCTCGATCGGCGGTCTGCCCCCGTCGATCTTTTCGGCCTGACCTGTGAGGCCGGTCCCCATGCGCTTCGGTCTCCCCACGTCCTGAAGCGTCTGCGTCCCGCTTAGTCTCTGGATTGCCAACTGACCGTCTGTGCTTGTGCAGGCGGTCTTTTTTTGTCGGCGGTGAAAACTGCGAGTCGCCAAGCAGCGCAATGAAATTCCGCCGATATACCCGGGCCGGGGCGCATCCCGCGTTCCGTGCGACCCGCTGCACTTTTAGGTGCTGCACTTTGGAGATCATTCAGCGGTCCGGCGGAGGTTTATCCGATAAGATATATTATGTCAGGAAAAGTGACCCTGTCATTGGGCGGCCAGGTGCTCCTAGCGGCGGCGCAGGATCTGCATCGGATGCAGCTTGCGGAACTGTGCGACTTCCTTGTCCATCAAGGCGACCGCGAGGGTAACGCCGTCTTCCTTGTCGTCGCGCGACAGAACCTCGCCATGGTCATAGAGCCAGGCGAGCGCTGCCCCCTCTACGTAGTCGAGCTTCGCCTCGAAGATTGCTGGCTCCCGGTAAAGCGCGCCTTCGATCAGCTGCAAGAGCCGGTCGAGCCCGTCGCCGCTGATCGCTGAGACCGGTACCGTCGTCTTGCAGCGCGCGGCGAGCTCTTCCTCGGCCGCCCGACGGTCAGGATCGAGCCCGTCGATCTTGTTGCGCACCTCGACGATCTGGTCTTGCCGTTCCGCATCGATGCCGAGTTCCTCCAGGACCTGCGCGACATCGGCAGCTTGGGCGTCCGTCTCCGGATGCGTGACATCGCGGATGTGCAGGATGAGATCCGCTTCCAAAACCTCCTCCAGGGTCGCGCGGAAGGCGGCGATCAGGGCGGTCGGCAATTCGGAGATGAAACCCACCGTGTCGCTGAGGATCACGACCCGGCCCGACGGCAGCTGCAAGCGCCGCATGGTTGGATCGAGCGTTGCGAACAGCATATCTTCCGCTAGGACACCACCGGTGGTCAACGCATTGAACAAGGTGGACTTGCCGGCATTGGTGTAGCCGACCAGCGCGACAACCGGATACGGCGCCTTTTGACGCTTCGACCGGTGCAGGCTGCGGGTGCGCACAACCTTGTCGAGTTTGCGCCGAAGGCGTCCAATGCGCTCGTCGAGTTGTCGGCGGTCAGCCTCGATTTGGGTCTCGCCCGGGCCGCCAAGGAAGCCCGAACCGCCGCGCTGACGCTCGAGATGGGTCCAGGATCGAACGAGACGCGACTTTTGATAGGTCAAATGGGCAAGCTCGACCTGCAGGACCCCCTCGCGCGTCTGAGCGCGGGCGCCGAAGATCTCTAGGATTAGCCCGGTCCGGTCGAGCACCTTCGTCTGCCAGGCGCGCTCGAGATTCCGCTGTTGCACCGGGCTCAGCGTGGCGTTGACGACGGCAACGCCAATGCCGTCGTCCGCGACCCGCGCGCCTATCTCAGCAACCTTGCCCGGGCCGAAATAAGTAGCAGGATGTAACCGTGAGACGGGCACTACAGTGCCGCCCCGGCTGTCGAGTTCGATTGCCGCGGTTAGGCTCTTAGCCTCGGCAAGGCTCGCCCCTGGATCACGCCGACCCGGTTGGCCGGTATCGGGATGGAGGACGAGGACCTGTGTCAAAAAGCTACGACCGACTTAACTCTCGCGCTCGCTCTCTGCATCATAGAGGCTGAACGGTTGAGCGGGCATAATTGTTGAAATCGCGTGCTTATAAACCAGCTGGCTCTGCCCATCTCGGCGCAATAACACGCAGAAATTGTCGAACCAAGTGATTGCGCCTTGCAGTTTGACGCCATTCACCAAAAAGACGGTGACAGGAACTTTTTGTTTGCGGACTTGGTTGAGAAAGCTGTCTTGAAGATTTTGCCTGGTTTCAGTGGCCATTGCATTCGACTCTCTTTTTGTTCTTGCGGCGTATTGTTGTTTTGCGATGCCGTTCTGCCCCGGCCGCATCGTTCGAACGGGGCGGCTGCTACCAGCGCGACACTGTCTCGTCTCGCCGCTGTTTTCCAGCGGTTTTTGCCGAGCGCGACGGTGTGCGCCACGCATCCGTGTTAAAAAGAGCGATCAACCCCAGGATTTCGATGCGCCCGAGCACCATCGCGGCGGCGAGGATGATGCGTTCGGCATCGCCAAGCAGGGCGAAGTCCCGCACGCCTTCCAGGGCTACGCTGAACGCGGGTCCGGTATTGGTTAGGGCCGAGAGCGAGGCGATCAGCGCCTCCTCGAAGCTGAGATCGCCGAAGGCTGCAAGCGCCAGCATCACAGCGAAAACCGCACCCGCGAACAGCATCACGAAGGCCCAGGCGATAAAGGCACCTTCCCGAAGGACGCCTCGGAGGCCGGAGCCGACGCCGACGACGCCGTTCGGCTGTGCGATCCGCTCTACCTCGCGAAAGCCATGGCGCATGAGCGCATGGGCGCGGATCAGCTTGATGCCGCCGGCCGTGGTTGCGGCACCGCCGCCGACCGCACAGAGACCCAGCAGGATCAGCCCGGGATTGGCCAGCCCCGACCAGTCGCGGGCGGCGATCCAGGATGCGCTCTCGAATCCCGTGGTGGTGATGTAGGAAAGCGCTGTAAACAGCGTCCCCCAAAGGGCCCGCAGCGCATCGGCTGATGTGTCCAGCGCCTCCTCGGTGGTTAGGGCACCGTACCAGTGGCGCAGGAACAGGGCCGCGGAGGCAAGCGCGACCAAGAGCGCCATGAGCCGCAGCTCCTCGTCTTGGTGCCACTTCTTTACCGATCCGACCTGGCTCGCCTTGTCATAGAGGAGCCGCGTGGCGCAAAGCACCATGAACACCGCCGCCACCATTTCGACGCCGATGTTGTCGGAGGCGGCCAATCCCCCGGCATTCGGCGAAATGCCGCTGGTGGACACAATCGCCGCCGCATGCACGACCGATGTCAGCGCCGACTCGCCAAATGCCTCAAAGATGAGGATCAATGCCGCGGTCATCCCGGTATAGACCGGCAGGATCGCGCGCATTGCCCGCATCGAGCGAGACATGGCAGGCGGCGTCGCAGCGCCCAGGGTGACGAGGCGGCTGCGGCCCTCGCTCGGGTCTTCGAGCCCAACCGAAGCGGTAACTTCAAAGCCGCCGAGCCGACGCGGCGCCATCACCACATAGGCCGCCATCAAAGTGAGAAAGCCGCCGAGCCAGCTGATTATTCCGCGCCAAAGATGGATCGGGCCGGCCACCGCCTCCGGGTCGGAATAGACGGTGCCCCCAGTGGTCGTGAAGGCGGCAACCATTTCGAACCAGGCACCGATCCCGCCAATCTGCGGGGTGATCATCAGGATCGGCTGCGCTGCAAAGACCGGGACGATGAACCAAAGCGCCACGAGTGTGGCGAGCTCTGTCTGGACTGTCCCGGACTGACGCCGCCCGAGGGCGACACCCAAGGTTGCGGCGGCAAAGGCGGTGAAGAGACCGCAGAACAGGAAGGCCCGCGCCACCCGCCAATCGCCGAGTAGCGCCGCTTGGGCCATGGGAACCAGCATCGCCACGGAGACGAACCCCAGGAAGATCGCGAAGAGAGGCAAGTCTTGGCGTTGCATCCCCCTGCCCTCTGTTCAGAAAAAGTCGACGCTGACGCGAAACATCTGTTCGATCTTCTGGACCGCGCCGCGCACGGCGAACAAAACCATCACATCGCCGACCTTGATAGTCATATCGCCGCTGGGCATCACCACCTTGCCGTCGCTGAGCACCGCGCCAATAATCGCACCGGCGGGAAAGGCAATGTCGCGGACGCGCTTTCCCGCAATTGGCGATGTCGCCATGACCTGAGCCTCGACGACCTCGCCCTCGCCGCCGCCGACAGAGTAAACCGAGCGGATCTTGCCGCGGCGGACATGGCGCAGGATCGAGGATACAGTGGTTGCTCGTGGATTGATCAGCGCGTTGACGCCGAGGGGCTCTGCGATCCGGCCGAATGTTTGGTCGTTGGAGAGCGCAATCGAGATCGGGCAGCCGGCCTCCTGCGCTAGAGCGCAACTCAGCACATTGGTTCTGTCGTCATTGGTCAGAGCCACCAGAGCGTCTGCTTCGCCGATCCCCGCCTCGCCCAGCATCTCAGCGTCCAGCCCGTCGCCGTTTAGCACAATGGTGCGCTCCAGCCTGTCGGCGGCATACTCCGCGCGGGGGCGGTCGCGTTCGATCAATTTCAAGCGCATGGTGCCGGAGCTTTCCACCTTCCGCGCGACCCGCAGACCGACATTGCCTGCCCCGACGATCACGAGGCGGCTGACAGCGATGTTCTCCCGCCCGAAGATCCCAAAGGTTCGGTTCACATCCTCGGTCGCGGCGACGAAATAGACTTCGTCGTTGGGAAACACCTGGTCGTCGGCCGAGGTGGTCCACAGTTTGCCGTCGCGCCGGACCGCCACCACCCGTGCGCGGAGCGTCGAAAAGAGCTCCGAGAGCTGGCGCAGCGGCGTGTTCACAACTGGGCAATCCTCATCGAGGCGGAGGCCCACGAAATAGACCTGACCCTGAAAGAATGGCTCGATATCGAAGGCCGCGGTCGAACCCAGCCGGCGCATCGTCACATTCGCGACCTCCGCCTCCGGCGAGATGATCACATCGATGGGCATGTGATCGCGGCGGAACAGGTCCGACCACTCCGCCTCCAGATATCCGTCGGTGCGAACGCGGGCGATCTTGGTGGGCACCTCGAACACCGAATGGGCCACCTGGCAGGCGACCATGTTCACTTCGTCCATTGAGGTGGCTGCGATCAGCATGTCGCAATTCCGCGCGCCCGCGCGGGCGAGGACGCTCGGGTGGCTGGCGAAGCCAACGACTCCGGAGACGTCCAGCGCATCCGTTACGCGCCGCACTAGGGCTGCGTTGTTGTCGATGATCGTTACGGCGTTGCCTTCGTCCGACAGATGCCTGGCGATTTGCGAGCCAACTTGGCCCGCACCGCAGACGATCACCTCCATGGGTGCTGCTCCCGGCCGCTCCTCGCCGGACTATGGCGTGGGCCAATCCAACCGGTCAACGGAGGATCCCCTGCCGGTCGGGTCAGAGTTCCTCGCCCGCGCTGCCTGCCAGGGCCGGTTCGGGGTCCTCGGTAACGGCGATCCTGACGCCCCCCCGGGAGGTGGTGGTCACGCCGAGCATTTTGAGCTTGCGGTGCAAAGCAGAGCGTTCCATGCCGACAAAGCTCGCGGTCTTCGAGATGTTGCCGCCGAAGCGGTTGATCTGTGCGATTAGGTACTCCCGCTCGAACAGCTCCCGTGCTTCGCGCAATGGCAGGGAGGCCACCAAGCCCATAACGCTGCCGAGGCCTGCATCCCCCGGCAACGTGCCGCCCGGGGCCGGCAGCTCCTCTGCCTCGATCAACACACCTTCAGAACCGAGGATGAGCACCTGTTCGATCATGTTCCGAAGCTGCCGGACATTCCCGGGCCACGGCCTGGTCTGCAGCGCGGCAATGGCACTCTCGCTCAGCTTCCGGCGCGAGAGCCCCTGGTCCTCCGCGAACATGTCGAGGAAATGGGTCGCGAGCTCTGGGATGTCCTCGCGCCGCCGGTCGAGAGACGGCACCTCTATCGGCACCACATTCAAACGGTGATAGAGGTCCTGGCGGAAACGTCCTTCGCAAATCTCGGTCGGCAGGTCGCGGGTCGTACCGGAAATCACGCGAACATCGACCCGCACCGTTGCGGTGTCGCCGAGCCGGGTAAAGCTCTGGTCGACCAGCACACGTAGGATCTTCGACTGGGTGCCCATGGGCATGTCGCCCACTTCGTCGATGAACAGCGAGCCGCCATGGGCGCGTTCGAACAATCCCGGCTGGGCCGGGGCCTCGCCATCGCCAGCGCGGCCGAACAGAACCTCCTCCATCCGGTCGGCCTCGATCGAGGCGGCGTTGACCACGACGAAGGTCTGATCGGCCCGCTCCGAATTCAGGTGGATGTAGCGCGCCGCGACTTCCTTGCCGGTTCCGGGACCGCCGGTCAGCAGCACGCGGCTGCCGCCGCGGGCGACCCGCTCGAGCTTTGAGCGCAGCGCATTCATGACTGGCGAGGAGCCGACCAAAGTTGATGCCCGCAGCTCGGATGCCCGGAATTGCGCGTTCTCGCGGCGCAGGCGCGAGGCCTCCAATCCCCGGGCCACCACAACCAGCAGCTGGTCCATGTTGAATGGCTTTTCGATAAAATCGTAGGCGCCTTGCTGCACAGCCGCCACCGCGACCTCGATATTGCCGTGACCCGAAATGATCACCACAGGAATACCCGGATTGTTCCGCTTCACCGATTTGAGGATCTCGATACCGTCCATGCGGCTGCCCTGCAGCCAGATATCAAGGATGATCAAGTCCGGTGCGGCCTTGTCGATCTGGGCGAAGGCGCTGTCGGCATCGTCGGCCATACGCGGCTTGTAACCCTCATCCTCCAGCACATCCGCTATCAACCCGCGGATGTCCGCCTCGTCGTCCACGATCAGGATGTCAGCCATGCTCTCTTTCTCTCTCAGCCAACTGCTCTTCGTTCAGCCTGTCAGGTCCGTCCTGCCGCGATGCCTGTAGGGCGAAACGGAGGCTAACCTGTGCCCCGTCGAGCCCAAAGTCGCCGCCAGCATCCCCCAATGCCAGTTCTCCGCCGTGCTGTTCCACGATCTTTTTGACGATGGCGAGGCCAAGGCCTGTTCCTTTTTTGCGTGTGGTGACGTACGGGTCGGTCAACCGATCGCGGGCCTCGGAAGGCAGGCCGATGCCATTGTCGGTGATCGCCACACGGTAGAGTCGCGGGCCGATGCTGAGCTCCACCCGGATCCGTCCGGGAGGAGCATCCTCGCCGTCGCGTTCCTGCCGCGCATCGATTGCGTCGGCAGCATTTTGGAGCAGGTTAGTCAGGCACTGTCCCAACAGCCCGGCATCGCCCACAAAGGGGATCGGCCGGGCCGGGATCTCGGTTTCATAGGCGATGTCTTGGCGTGCCTCGCACTGCAAAAGCACGCCCTCTCGCATCAGCACGCCGAGATCGGCGTCGCCCATCTGCGGTTCGGGCATCCGCGCAAAATGCGAGAACTCGTCGACCATACGGCGGATCTCGGCGGCTTGCCGGGCGATGACATCCAGCAATTCCTCGAACTTCTGGCCTTCTTCGCCGAGGCGACCGACGAATTTCCGCCGGATCCGGTCGGTGGAGAGCTGGATCGGCGTGAGCGGGTTCTTGATCTCGTGAGCAATCCGACGCGCGACATCACCCCAGGCCGCCATGCGCTGCGCGGAGGCGAGCGCGGTTATGTCGTCGAAGGTCAGCACATAGCCCTCGGCGCGGCTGCCCGGCACCTTGGGCGCGATCCGGCACAGAAACTCCCGCGTCTCCTGTCCGAATTGCGCCCGCGCCTCGCCTCGCGCGACGCCAGAGGGAGCCTGTAGGGCTTCTGCTACCAAGGGTGCGAAGGCCGGTGCAATGACCTCGAAGGGCCGGTCGAGCACCTCCATCGGATCCAATTCCAGAAGATCCGCAGCGGCATCGTTCAACAGATCGACCCTGCCCTCGCCATCCAGACCCAGAACGCCGGCAGTAACGCCCGACAGTACGGCCTCGATGAAGTTGCGACGGCGCTCGGTTTCCAAATTGGCCTCGATCAGCTCGTCGCGCTGATGCTTCACCTGCTCTGCCATGCGATTGAAGGTTCTGGATAGGATAGCAATTTCGTCTTTGCCGCGCTCCTCCTTCACCCGGATATCGAGATCGCCCTCGCCAATCCGCTGCGCCGCGGAAGCCAGGCGGCCAACCGGGCGGGCCAGACGTTCAGCGAACCAGAGGCCCAGGAACACCGCCGCAATGATCACCAGCAGCGCAAAGCCCACATAGATCATCGCGAAATCGAACAGGATTGACTCTCGCTCCTGCTCCAGCCGCTCGTAGAGCTTCACCGTCTCGCGCGTCTCATCGAGCAGACGCAGGACATCGCCCTCGACCTCGCGCCCGACATAGAGATAGGCGTCATCGAACCGCTCCAGCGCCACCAGAGCACGAATCTCGCTGTTGGCGATGTCCACCATCACCACAACCTCGCCGGTCCGGGCGCGAGCGAGCTGTTCGTCGGACGGAACCTCGAAGCGGAACAGATAGCTGTCCTCGCCCCTGGCCAGGAATTCCTTGTCGCCGGTGAAGAGATAAGCCTCTGGCAACTCGCGTAGTAGAGCCTGGTTCACCACGAGATCGCTGAGCTGCGTCTGGGTCAGACCGCCCGCCACCGCTCTGTTGAGGTCCGTCGCCATTGCCAGAACATCGCCCCGGATATCCGTGCGGTGCTCCCGCTCATAGGCTTCCGCCGTCGACAGCGAGTTGCGCACCACAGAGCCAATACGTTCCGAAAACCACCCCTCGATACCGAAATTCACCGAGAGGGTGGCGAAAACCGCAACGATCACGGTCGGTACCAGGGCCACGGCTGCAAAAACGCCAGTCAGCCGCAAATGCAGCTTCGACCCCGCCGAACCCCGGCGCCTCGCCATCACGAGCCGCCCGATCTCCCAACCGATCAACGCCGAGAGTGCGAGAAGGTAGCAGACGTCGACCAACAGCACGATACGTAGCAGATTGGCCGAACGCCCCTCTTCGCCGCCGCCCATCACGACGCTGGTGATGATCGCCAGGATTGGGCCGAGCAGAACAAGCAAAATAACGCCCGGTCGCCCAATGCGGCGAGGCAGTGCCTCGACCGATGGACGCTCGGCATAGGGGTCAGCCGTGGCCTCGACGCTTGTCAATCTTCCTCGCTGGCCGCCTGTCCGAAAAAACAGGCCGGTCCGCTGTGGCCCAACTACATCAGTTTCTTGCCACGTGTTACCGGAATGTCAAGCTCTCTGATTTTCTTTCTCAACGTATTGCGGTTGATCCCAAGCAGATCGGCTGCCCGCAATTGGTTTCCCCGGGTCGCCGACAATGTCAGGGCGATCAGCGGCATCTCCACCTCGCGCAACACCCGATCATAGAGGCCGGCCGGTGGCAGACTCTCCCCGTGCATGCTGAAATATCGGGATAAATGGTGCTCGACCGCCGCGCCTAGGGTGCGGCTGCCCTCGCCCCGCTCGCCCTGGTCGAAGTCCTCGGCTTTGCGGGCATTCAGCTCCTCCTCAATCACGCTCGCCGGCACCTGATCGTCGGGACAAAGCGCCGCAATCCGGCGGATCAAGTTCTCCAGCTCCCGGACATTTCCTGGCCAGCTATGGGATTTCAGCCGGTCCAACCCCTCACGGGAGACAGTTTTCTTCGGCAGCCCCTCCTCCTCCGCACGGCGCAGGAAATGGCGGGCTAGGTCCGGGATGTCATCCACCCTCTCCCGCAGAGACGGCAAGCGCACCGGCACGACGTTGAGGCGATAATAGAGATCCTCGCGGAACCGGCCTTCAGCAATCAGGCTGCGTAGGTTTTGATGAGTCGCCGCGACGATCCGAACATCGACCCGCCGCGGCGTACGCCCGCCGACGGAGGTAAACTCGCCCTCCTGCAACACTCGGAGCAGCCTGGTCTGGGCCTCTGGCGGCATATCGCCGATCTCGTCGAGAAACAGGGTGCCGCTTTCGGCCTGCTCGAACTTGCCGATGGACCGCTCAGTGGCGCCGGTGAATGCGCCCTTCTCATGGCCGAACAGCTCCGATTCGATCAGCTCGCGCGGGATCGCCGCCATGTTTATCGCGACGAAGGGTCCGCGCGACCGTTTGCCGAAGTTGTGGAGCGCCCGGGCAACCAGCTCCTTGCCGGTACCGCTCTCGCCGGAAATCATCACCGTCAGATCGGTGTGCATCAGGCGCGCCATGACACGATAGACCTCCTGCATCGCAGGGGAACGGCCGATGAGCGGCAGGTTCTCGTCCTTGGAGTGGTCGTCGGCCGCCGGCTCCCCCGATGGCTTGCGATCATCCAACCCCTTCTGGACGACGCCCAGCAGCTCTCTCAAATCGAAAGGCTTTGGTAGATACTCATAGGCTCCCGCCTCGGCCGCGCGGATTGCAGTTAAGACCGTATTCTGGGCGCTCATGACGATGATCGGCAGATCTGGACGGCGCTTTCGGATCACCGGCAAAAGGTCCAGCGCATCGCCATCGGGCATCCGCACATCGGTGACGACGATGTCGCCCTCCCCCTCCTCGACCATGCGCCAGAGGCCCGAGGCGCTGCCGGTTGCGCGGACCCGGCAACCCAGCCTGCCCAGAGCTTGGCTCAGCACGGTGCGGATCGATCTGTCGTCATCCGCAAGCAAAACGGTGCGTCCCTCGGTCATGCTGCGGCCCCCTCTTCTGGGTGCTCTGCCAACTCGGCGGCGGTCGCGACCGGCAACAACATACGAAACCGGGTCCAGCCCGGCTCACTCTCGCAGGAAATGACACCGCCATGATCGGCGACGATTTTCGACACCAACGCTAGGCCCAGACCGGAGCCAGTGGACTTCGACGTCACGAACGGCTCGAAGATATGGCGCTGCAACTCCTCCGGCACGCCGGAACCATTGTCGGAGACCAGGATCTGCAGCGGCAGGCTCTCCCGCTTGCCGGAGGGCGTGATCACCTTCATCCCCGCCCGGTAGCGGGTGCGGAGCGAGATGATGCCGCCGACCTCTGGCGTTGCATCAGCAGCGTTCTTTAGGAGATTGAGGAACACCTGCACCAATTGGTCCGCATCGCCCATGGTGGCCGGCAGCGACGGGTCGTACTCCTCCAGAAACCGCAGATGCGACGCGAAACCGGCCTTTGCGGAGCGCGCCGCACGGTCGATCACATCATGGATGTTCACAGGCTCTCGACGGCTTATCTCGATGGCCCCAAAAGCTTCGACCCTGCTCAAGAGCTTGCCGATGCGGTCGGTCTCCTCGCGAATGAGCTGCGTCAACTCCCGGTCAGACCCGGCGGCATTCATATCGAGAAGCTGCGCCGCGCCGGAAATACCGGCGAGCGGGTTCTTCACCTCATGGGCCAGCATGGCGGCCATGCCGGTAACCGAGCGGGCCGCGTTTCGGTGGGTCAGCGAGCGGTCCATTGTCTCGGCAATGGCGCGGGGATGGAACAGAATCAGCACGCCCTGCATCGGGTCGCCCACCGGTGCCGCACTGAGATCGACATGGCGCGGCGGCGTTTCGGGCCAGCCGAGCTCCACATCATACTCTGCCATGCTGACGCCTTGGCGCAGCACTGCGCGAACGAGCGACATCAGCCGACTGTCCGCGCCTGCCGGTTTTTCGAGGGGCAGGTCGACCAGATGCCGCTTCGAAGTTCCAAAAAACGCCTCTGCCGCTTGGTTCGTCTCGACGACAACGGCGTTGGCGTCCACGGCAAGCGCAGGGCTTGGCAGCGCCTGCCAGAGGAGGGGAAGGTCGGGAGCGCTCATGCGGCGATGCTTTCTTGGTCGAGATCTGGCAGTTCGGCCATCAGGCTTCGGCGGATCGCGGCGGGGTCATCCATCCTCACCAGCCTGTCCCGCAGCGGCCTTGCGGCGGGAACTTCGGCCAGGTACCAGCCCAGATGTTTGCGGAAGGTTCTGAGGCCGACTTCTCGGCCGTAAAGGGTCAGTTGTGCGTCCTGGTGACGGCAGATCAGCGCAGCGAGCGCGCTGCCCCGCGGCCGGTCCGGCACCGGACGTCCGGCTAGGCCAGCCACGATCTGCGCCGGGCGCCAGGGCGCGCCGCGGGCGGCCCGGCCGATCATCACCGCTGCGGCACCCGACGCTTTCAGCGCCGCCCTCGCGGAGACCGCGCAGACGATGTCGCCATTCGCGATGACCGGCACCGATACGGTGTCCACTACGTCGCTGATGGCATGCCAGTCGGCCTCGCCGCTATAGAACTGGCAGCGGGTGCGGCCATGGACCGTGATCGCCCGAACCCCCGCGCTCTCCGCCCGCCGGGCCAGCGCAGCGGCGTTACGGCTGTCATCGTCCCAACCTAGGCGCATTTTCAAGGTTACCGGCACCGGCCCGGCGGCGCGCACCACCGCATCGATCAGACGGAGCGCATGGTCCGGGTCGCACATCAGCGCCGCACCCGATGCGCCATTCGTCACCTTCTTCGCCGGGCAACCCATATTGATGTCGATGATCCGGGCGCCCTGCCCGACTAGACGGTCGGCCGCCGCAGCCATCCAGCGTGACTCCCGACCGGCGATCTGAACAGCCGTGCCGGGATCGCCCGGCGCGATTTCCGCCTTGGCCTTGACGGAGGGCTTTGCGTCCAGCATCTCCTGACTGGCGATCATCTCGGACACGACCAGGCCCACGCCAAACTCTCGGACCAGCCGGCGAAAGATCCGGTCCGTTATGCCTGCCATTGGCGCAAGGAGCACCGCAGGGCTGATGGATATTTCGCCAAGACTGAGCATTTGCCCAATTTAATTGCACCCCCTTTACCAGTACTCTCACCACTTGTGCAGTGCAAGGGGGAGCACTAGACACGAGCGCCAAAGACGGGCGTGGGATCTGGGGAGGATGGGCCGCGTGAGAACAGCCGCCGTGATCGTGGCTGCGGGTCAAGGCCTGCGCTTCGGCGCGCCTTTGCCTAAACAGTATCAACCGCTCGGCGGTCAGGCGGTGTTGAGGCGGACGATCGCACAGGCGCTGGCATCGTCGCGGATCGATCTGGTGGCGGTCGCGGTCTCGGCCGATGCGGCGGAACTCTATGCGCAGGCTATTTCCGGAATTGCGGATCCGCGCCTTCTACCCCCGATGACTGGCGGGGCAGAGCGGGCCGACACCGTGCGCCTGGCTCTGGAGGCGCTGGCCGATGCCGCGCCGGATGTGGTTCTGATACATGACGCGGCCCGGCCCTTTGCGCCGCCGCCGCTTTGGGGCAGGCTAGCCGAGGCCGCGGCCGATGGCACGGGGGCCATTGCCGCTCTGCCGGTGGTCGATGCGCTCTGGCGTGAGGCCGACGGATGGGCCGACGCGCCGGTCCCGCGAGCGGGCTTGTGGCGCGCGCAGACGCCGCAGGCGTTTCCCTTTGCGATGCTCCTTGCAGCGCACCGCCAGGCGGCCGCTGATGACGGTCCGCCGGCCTTGGACGATGCCGAGGTGTTCCGCCGCGCCGGTCACGAGGTCCGCTTGGTTGAGGGGCCGGCAGAGAATTTTAAGATCACCACCCGCGCCGATCTCGACCGTGCCGAACGGGTGTTGGCTGCGCAGGACGGGGGCATGGGCATGGATATCCGCATGGGCCACGGTTTCGACGTGCACCGGTTCTGCGAGGGCAACCACGTTACCCTTTGCGGCGTCGCCATCCCGCACAGCCATGGACTCATGGGCCATTCCGACGCTGATGTTGGCCTGCATGCGCTTTGCGACGCGATCTACGGCGCCCTTGGCGCCGGGGACATCGGGACGCATTTCCCGCCATCGGACCCGCAATGGAAAGGGGCGGAGAGCCATATCTTCCTCTCCCACGCCGGGCGCCTGGTGGCGGAAAGCGCTGGGCGGATTGCCAATGTCGATGTCACGCTGCTTGCCGAACGGCCGAAGATCATGCCCCATGCGCCGGCGATGCGGGTCCGGGTGGGCGAGATCCTGGACCTTGCGCCGGCCCGGGTGGGCATAAAGGCGACGACCATGGAGAAGATGGGCTTCGTGGGTCGGGAGGAAGGGATGGGCGCCATTGCCACCGCCTGCGTTATCCTGCCGTGATCGCAACCGTCGTTACCTTCGGTGGGATCGGCCGGCTGCCCGGGGCGCCAGGCACCTTCGCCTCTGCCGCCGCGGTTCCGCTCGCCTGGCTCTTACACTGGGCCGGCGGTTTCGTATTGGTGATCGGCGCGACCATCGCGGTCACGGCCATAGGGTGGTGGGCAACCGAGCAGTATATCGATGGGCGCGACGACGACCCTGGCGAGGTGGTGATCGACGAGGTTGCGGGCATGATGGTCGCGCTTTGGCCGCTCTCCGTCGGCATGACGGTCATGGGGGTGGCGCCCTATCTCTGGCCCTGGCCCGGTTGGGTGCTCGGCTTTCTGCTGTTCCGCGCGCTTGACATTCTGAAACCGCCGCCTGTCAGTTGGGCCGAGCGCGCGCCGGGTGCAACAGGCGTGATGCTGGATGATCTCGTTGCGGGCGGGTTGACAGCGCTTGCGGCGATGCTCGCGGCGGGGGTAGCGCATGGCTGGATCTGAGACGAACCTCACCGGGGAAAAGCTCGCGGCGAAGGTGCTGGAAGAATGCCGCGTAAAGGGCTGGCTGCTGGCCACGGCGGAAAGCTGCACCGGTGGGATGGTGGTGGCACGGCTCACCGATATCGCCGGCTCCTCGGCGGTGGTCGACCGGGGCTACGTGACCTATTCCAACGAAGCGAAGACCGAGATGCTGGGCGTACCCTCGGTTCTTATCGGCCAGCATGGCGCGGTGTCGGAACCGGTGGCTCGCGCGATGGTGAAGGGCGCCCTGATCAAGGGCCGCGCGCATGTCGCCGTATCGATCACTGGGGTCGCCGGGCCGGGCGGCGGCACCGTGGCGAAACCGGTTGGCCTCGTCCATTTTGCCGCCGCCAAACGCGACGGCCCTATCAATCATATTCGCATGGAGTTTGGTGCCGTCGGGCGAGAGACGGTGCGGGAAGCCTCGGTCACCCAAGCGCTACAGATGCTCCTCGAGGAGATCACAAGGGGATGAGTGCGCAGGGGGCGACGGGCTCTGGAGAGATCCCCGACGATCTGGAGGTCCTCGGCGAGCAGGCCTGGATCCGTCTGAGCCGCGCAAGCGCCGACCGCAATTCGCCGTTTCGGCAGCTACAACTCGCCACTCTGTCGCCGCAGGGCTGGCCGGAGATACGCAGCGTGATCCTGCGGGAATGCAGTCCCTCGGCCCGGCAGATCGCTTTTCACACTGACAAGCGCTCGGCCAAGTTCGGCGAAATCCGAAGGGACGGACGCGTTTCGATCCATCTCTGGGACGCGAAACCGCAGATCCAGCTTCGGCTCTGGGGCCAGGCTGTGGCCGAAAGCGACGAGCGTGGCGCTGATGCCGCTTGGGATCGGCTGGTTGAGGTGCAGCGGGCGGTCTACCGCGGCGCCCTGCCACCGGGGCGCGTCACGGCGGGCGCAACCGACGCGGCGGAGGCAATGCAGAAGCCGGGCGCTGGCGGCGTCGATCCAGGGCGGCAGCACTTCGCGCGGGTCGCGGTGACCGTGATGCGGTTCGAGTGGCTGCAGCTCCGCCAGGGCGGTCATCGCCGAGCACGCTTCGATTGGAAAGGCGCCTGGCAGGGGCAGTGGTTGGTTCCGTAACAGCTCCGCTCACGGTAGACATCTGAGGGGCCCAGAAGGAGCCGGCAAGCTTCGGGGGACAGTCTGGTGCGATCCGGCATTGTCGCGCCGGACATCATTGCCAAACGACAAACGCTACCTGCACCACCGTTCTGCTAAGGTTGCGCCTGTTCACGTCGGCCAAACAGAAAGTGCAGCGGGGCCGGCAGAGGCAAGTTGCTATCCGCCCTTTCCCAATCGGCGCTTCAGGCTTTGCACTTGGCGCTGCTTCACGGCCCAAAGATCGGCGGCGATGATGACGGCCGCGTCGAGGTCCAGGACTGGGCCCCCTGCCAGCGGGACCTCTTCGATCGCGTCATTAAAGAAGGGTTCACCGCCGCCAAACTGGGCCGACAGTCGCGCATTAGACGCGCGATAGAGGGAGAGAATCGCTTCCGACTCCCGCCTCGGCAGGCGTGCCGGTGGTCCCCGCGCCTCCAGCCGGTCGATCGCCCCAGCCAGATCTTCCGCCAGGCTCTCCGCCCCTTGTGCGCCGAGCGCGGCGCCGATCCTTTGCATAAACGCGGCCCGAACGATGTCGAGGCTGGTGTTGCGTTTCCCGACCGGGGCGATGGCGCAGCCCGACAGTCCGATCTGGGCGAGGAAGTCCTTCGCGGCCCCGCCACCCTCCAGGCTCGATGGCTGATAGGCCCGCACCGTCAACCGCTCTGCCCCAAAGAGCTTCTGCCATGGTAAGAGCCGCGCGGCGTAGTCGTAGAGCGGCTCCGCCCGGCTGGGCGCAACGAAATCGCCTGGCTTTCCGAGCTTGATGCCGTGGAGATGGCGCGACCAGATCGCCTGATCCTGGCGCCGCAGGTACACGACAACCCGGGCCTCGCGCGCGAACGATCTGAGGAACATCGCCAAGCGCCGTCGGGTCCAAAACGTATCAACCCGGTCGAAAAACTGTTCTGCCGAGATCAGCAGCGTCTGGGGCCTGTGCGCTGCCATCTCTCGCCACAGCGCCGCCTCCAGATCCCGGCGATAGGCGCCGATCGAGCGCGCTCCGACCAGCCCCCGCTTCCGGCGGATGGCGTCCTGCACGCGCAACGGGGCCAGTGCTGCAACCAGGTTTTGTGACGCAACGCTTCCCAAGCTCTCCGGATAAAGCACACCATGGCGCAACAGCGTGTTCCGATTGGTCGCCAGCATTTCCTGGATGGCCGTCGTGCCGGTGCGCGGTGCGCCGATATGCACCACGGCCACCTCAGCCCGCCAGGCCCGGTCAGTCATCCTCTGTAGAGATCGCCGGCGCGGCGTTCGAAAGCCCTGACGATCCGCTGCATCGCCTCGTTGAAGACGACGCCGATGATCGATTGCAGGGTCCGCGAGCGGAACTCGAAATCGACGAAGAAATCCACCTCGCATTCCCGCTCGCCGACGTCTTCGAAATGCCAATGATTGTCGAGATAGCGGAATGGCCCGTCGAGATACGACACGTCGATCCGCCGCTCCTCCGGTCGCAGGACCACGCGGCTACCGAACCGTTCCCGAAAGACCTTGAAGGAGATCACCAGATCTGCATCGATAATCTCCGTGCCGTCCGATTGCGGTTTGCGCGCACGAATGCGTATGCCAGAGCACCAGGGCAGGAACTCCGGATACTTCTCGACATCGGCGATCAGAGCGTACATTTCGTCGGCGGTGTATGGCAGCCGCCGTCGTTCGGCGTGGGTGGGCATTCGTCTCCTCGTTCGGGTCCCAGACGGTTTCGCTAGCGAGGCCGCAAGGCCATGGCGAGACGCGCCAGAGATATGCGCGAACGAGGCATAAGGGTGGCGCTGCAGAGATGCCAAGGAAAATGACGTGGCGTCGCAGGGGGCGTGGCGCCGGCGCCTCGCTCGAAAGCGACTCGTTAGGCATAGCTCTGGCCACCGCGACAGCTCGCGTCCTGACCACCCGCACCGCTCCGGCGACACGTCTCTTGGCACTGTCTGCGGCTAGCGGGCTCCCGCACCGGCCTGACGTGCCGCGCGGAGCTGCGCGAAATCCTCGCCAGCGTGGTAAGACGACCGCGTCAGCGGCGTCGCAGAAACCATCAGAAAGCCCTTGGCATAGGCGGCCTTCTCATAGGCCGCGAACTCCTCAGGCGTCACATAGCGGTCGACCGCGTGGTGCTTCGGCGTCGGCTGCAGGTACTGGCCGATTGTCAGGAAATCGATATCGGCTGCGCGCATGTCATCCATCACTTGCAGGACCTGGGTTCGCGTCTCGCCAAGACCGACCATGATCCCCGATTTGGTGAAGGTCCGCGGGTCTAGCTCCTTGACCCGCTGCAGGATCCGCAGAGAGTGAAAGTACCGCGCCCCGGGCCGTACCTCGGGATAGAGGCCGGGAACGGTTTCGAGATTGTGGTTGAAGACATCCGGCTGTGCCTCCACCACATCTTCGACCGCATTTGCTGGGCAGCGGAGGAAGTCGGGGGTCAGCACCTCGATCGTCGTCTCGGGGCAACGCCGGCGGACGGCACGAATGGTCTGCGCGATATGGCTTGCACCGCCATCGCCGAGATCGTCCCGGTCGACCGACGTAATCACCACATGGTTTAGCCCAAGCTTCGAAACCGCATCGGCGACCCGCACCGGCTCGAACACATCGAGCGATTTCGGCTTGCCGGTGGCGACATTGCAGAAGGTGCAGCCGCGGGTGCAGATATCGCCCATGATCATCATGGTCGCATGACCTTGGGCCCAGCACTCGCCGACATTCGGGCAGCCGGCCTCCTCACAGACCGTGGTCAGCCGATGCTCGCGGATCGTACGCTTGGTTTCGAAAAAGCCTGGCGCGCTCGGGGCTTTAACCCGGATCCAAGAGGGTTTCTTCGGGCTCGGATTATCCTGGCGATGCGCCTTTTCCGGGTGGCGCTGGGCGGGGATCTTCAGGTCGCGCATGACTGCTCCTTCACTCGCCACCAATGTAGTCGCAGCACGCGCGTTTGTCCTGCGGCGGTTTAGGCCGCCCGGTCGGGGAAGAGCGCCAGCAGGCCCGGGGCAGAGGGCTCGGCCACCCCCCTTTCGGTAACAAGGCCCGTGACCAGCCGCGCGGGCGTCACGTCGAAGGCTGGGTTGGCGGCGGGCGAGCCTGGGTTGACCACCCGCACCCGGGTCGCGCGGTCGCCGTCGAGGCCAGTGACCTCGGTCACCTCCTCGGGCCGGCGCTCCTCAATCGGGACATCGCGCACCCCGTCCGAGATGGTCCAGTCGATGGTCGGCGAGGGCAGGCAGACATAGAAAGGCACGCCATTGTCCATCGCGGCGAGGGCCTTGAGGTATGTGCCGATCTTGTTGCAGACATCGCCCGAGGCAGTGACCCGGTCGGTCCCAACGAAGCAAAGATCCACCTGCCCTCGTTGCATCAAATGCCCACCGGCATTGTCGGTAATCACTGTGTGGGGGACGCCGTGATTGGCAAGCTCCCACGCCGTCAGATGCCCACCCTGGTTTCTAGGCCGGGTTTCATCAACCCAGACATGCACGTCGACCCCAGCATCATGGGCCTGATAGATAGGCGAGGTCGCGGTGCCCCAATCGCAGGTCGCGAGCCAGCCGGCATTGCAATGGGTCAGAACGTTGACGCGGCCCTTTTCGGCGGCCACCGCCTCGATCATCGGCAGGCCATGGGCGCCGATTTGTCGGTTAATTGCCACATCCTCGTCGGCGATCTGGGCGGCCTTGGCATAGGCTGCCGAGGCCCGGTCAACGGTTGCCAACGGCGCTAGGTGCCGGCGCATCGCCTCTAACGCCCAGCGAAGATTGACCGCCGTTGGCCGCGTGGCGAGCAACCTCTTTGCTGCCGCGCCCAGATTGGCCTCCGATGGGTCCGCCCGCATGGCCAGCGCCATGCCATAGGCCGCCGTCGCACCGATCAGCGGCGCGCCCCTGACCAGCATATCGGCGATGGCATGGGCTGCCTCGGCCTCAGAGGAAAGCGCCGCGATCTCAAAGGCAAAAGGCAGCTTGGTCTGGTCGATGATCTGGATCCGCCAGCCATCTTCGTGGAGCCAGATCGGGCGATAATGGATGCCATTGACCTTCATGGGGCGTCTCCCTGCCGTTTCGGCGATCAGCCTATACCGGTTTGGCGAGACTTGTCCGCCCCCTTGCCTCGCTGGTCTTGCAGACAGATCGTTCGATCATGCAATGAATATCGAAAGGGCGGACTCCCGCCGGTTCTCGCTGCAAAGGAAGTGTGGTTTTGGCTGCTCTCTCAGGCGGCAGTGTATCGCGCGCGTCGCGATGCTCTCTCAGGCGGCAGTGTATCGCGCGCGTCGCGATGCTCTAACAGCGCTCAGGGCCATTGACGACCATGCGCTGACCGATCTCGGCATCACCGGCTGGCAGAGAGACGCCCGTGTCCGCGGTCGCCCTGTGCCGCACGCAGGAGGTTCAGCCGCGCCTTCGGTTGGCAGCATCAACCGAGCCGCCTTGCCGCGCCCAGGCCACCAGGGCGGCTTGCCAAGCCGAGGAGTGTTGCGCCGCCTGAGCGACGCTCAATCGGTCAGCGGCGCGAACCCGGCCTCGATCTGATCTTTGTTACGGATCGGCATCCGCGCCAGGGCAACGCGCGTCGTATATGCCCCGTGGATCAACCCGTCGCGTGCGAAGCGCCAATCGCTGATATCGTTCGGCGAGAATGTGTAACGCTCACCGGCCTCGATAGCGACCGTCTGGGCGTCGGTGACATTGATGCAGCTCACCAGCCCGGTCCCGCGGCGCTCGCAGGCCTCCATCCATAAATGCTCGAGACGTTGTCCTTCGCGGACCGCGACCCGCAATGCAAAATCGGAGGTGTTCGGCTCGGGATTCGCCACCAGATCGAAAAAGACGTCCAGCTTCGCGCGGGCGGACTCCACGGCGACCACCATCTCCGGGTCCTGCCCGGCGCTTGCCAGCACCATTGCTGCGGTCGACGGCGTCTCTTGGGCAGTCTTGGGCAGCGGTGCCAGCTGCGGCGTACTGGCCGGCTGCTGCGCGGTCCCAATGCTAGGGGTGCTCGGGCGCCCGGCGCTCGGCGATGCCGCGATCTGCGGAGTTGTCACAGGCGCCTGCGGGCCTGCCGGCGCTAAGCCTCCCGGCGCTGCGGCGCCAATCGAGCCGAGCGAGGGCGGCGTATCCTGCGGCAAGCTCGCGCCCAAATCCGTGGACAGACCGTCGAGGGCGCCGCCGCTGCCGTTGGGCGCCCGCAACTCCGCGACTGCGCCGGGGCGTGCGGTGTGCGGCTGGGCGGATGCAGGCAGCTGGATCGGCGCCAGCGTTGCGCCGTCCTGCGCCGGAGCGCCGGGGGCTGGGGCCGCCGCAGCGGGGTCGGGTGTCGCCGCGGCAAGCTCCGTGGCGGAACCCCCGCTCTCCACCGCATTCAGATCCGCCAATTCGGCATCCGTGTCCGGGGCCAACATCCCGAGTATCCAGATGACCGTCGCCGAAATCATCAGGGCGGCGGGTAGCACCACAAGCATGCGTTTGATTAGAGATTCCAACATACCGGTCGTTCTCCAGTCCTTTCACGCCGATCGGTGGCAAGTCGGGGCTGTTGATTTCGCCCGGCCTTCCTGGTCCACCGTGTCAATCCGGACGCTGCGACAGAAACACGGCAGAGGTGAGAAGAGCCTGCCTTGTCCCGGCCACAATCTCAAAGGCGAGGCAACGATTCGCATCGAGCGCGGCCGGAGCAGCCATGTCCGTCGGGCACCGAAAATACTGTTAAGACATTATGACAAATTCGCGACGCGCACGGAAGAGCGCTCGCGGTGATTTTGCCCGCACCTTTGGCCGCGGCACCGCAACCGAGGTCCAAGCGCCCACTGTCCTAAGGTCCCAGCCGTTCATTCCGCTTCATGGCGTAGTCGGAACACGCAATGCGGGTATGACGATGCGGATGCTCGCGTGACTTTGTTGTGCGACTTGCCTTACTCCGGGCGGGTCCGCGAGGGGCGGACCCTGCTCGGGGAGGAAAAAATGAAGAAATACATCGCAGAGTTGATCGGTACGTTCACGCTGGTCTTCTTCGGATGCGGCAGTGCGATCTTCATGGGCGATCAGGTCGGCATGCTGGGTGTCTCCTTCGCCTTCGGTATCAGCGTGGTCGCAATGGCCTATTCGATCGGCCATATCTCCGGCGCGCATCTCAACCCTGCAGTGTCGCTCGGGGTCTTTGTCACCGGTGGCCTGTCGGTCAACGATCTGGTCGGTTATGTGATCGGACAGGTGGCAGGTGGCGTCCTTGCGGCGTTGGCGCTGCTGATTATTGCCGAGGGCAGAACTGTCGGGTTCGATCCCTCCGCGGGCTTTGCAGCGAATGGTTGGTCGGATTACGGGATGCTGTCCGCTCTGATCTTTGAGGTTCTCGCCACCGCGATTTTCCTGGTCGTGATCCTCGGCGCAACGCAGGAAGGCGCCCCGGCAGCGATGGCGGGATTGGCGATTGGCCTGACCTTGGTGATGATCCACATCGTCGGTATTGCGATTACCGGCGTGTCGGTCAATCCGGCCCGTTCCATCGGCCCTGCGCTCATCCAGGGCGGCACGGCGCTGGAGCAGCTTTGGCTCTTCATCGTGGCACCCTTGGCGGGTGGCGCCATCGGCGGCGTACTCCATCAATCGGGCATCACGTCGCGTTGAGGCCGCTCAACGGCATCTCGGCGCATCGGGCGGGGCGGGCATGCCGGCGGCCCAACCGGCGCATCCGCCCGCAGACCGCCGCGGGCACCGATCATGCCATTGGCCGGGCAGTCGACGCGGCGCCACCACAGCCCGGCCCCGCCGGGCTGGCCCTTGCCCCTGGCGCCGCTTGACCGGGCGCCCCGGGCCGACTACCCCCGATGCATGACCGAGCCCATCCATATCATCGGCGGCGGCATGGCGGGCTCCGAGGCCGCTTGGGCGGCGGCATCCCTCGGGGTCCGCGTCGTCCTGCATGAGATGCGACCGCAGCGAAAAACCCATGCGCATCAAACGGATGGACTGGCGGAGCTGGTCTGCTCCAACTCCTTCCGATCCGATGACGACGAAACCAATGCCGTCGGCCTCCTGCATTGGGAGATGCGCCGCGCCGGCTCGGTCATGATGGCTGCGGCGGCGGAGACGGCGCTCCCCGCCGGGGGTGCGCTGGCAGTCGACCGGGATCTCTTCAGCGCCGCCGTGACAGCGCAGCTAGCGGCCCATCCCCTGATCGAGATCGCCCGCGGCGAGGTGCCCTGCCCGCCCACCGAGTGGTCCTCGGTGATCATTGCGACCGGCCCTCTCACCTCCGACGCGCTCGCCGCCGAGATCCGCCGCCTGACCGGAGAGGACGCGCTGGCCTTCTTCGACGCCATCGCCCCCATTGTCTATGCCGACAGTGTCGATCTCTCCCGCGCCTGGTTCCAATCCCGTTATGACAAGGGTGAAACCGAAGAGGAGCGCACCGCCTATCTCAACTGCCCCATGGACCGCAGCGAATATGAGCGCTTTGTCGATGCACTGCTTGCCGCCCCGAAAACCGAGTTTAAGGACTGGGAGCGTGACACCCCCTATTTCGAGGGCTGCTTGCCGATCGAGGTGATGGCCGAGCGGGGGCGCGAGACGCTGCGCCATGGGCCGCTGAAGCCGGTCGGGCTGACCAACCCGCACAAGCCGGAACAGAAGCCCCAGGCGGTGGTGCAGCTTCGGCGGGAGAACCGCCTCGGCACGCTCTTCAATTTGGTGGGCTTCCAGACCAAGCTGAAATACAGCGCCCAGGCAGAGGTTTTTGCGCTGATCCCGGGGCTGGAGAACGCCCGCTTCGCTCGGCTGGGCGGCATCCACCGGAACACATTTCTCAATTCTCCCAAGCATTTGGACAGTGCGTTGCGGCTGCGGGCCGATCTGCGGCTGCGTTTCGCCGGTCAGATCACAGGGGTCGAGGGCTATGTCGAATCCGGGGCCATGGGGATGCTTGCTGGGCGGTTTGCGGCGTGGGAGAGATTGGGGCGATCTATCCTGAAGCCGCCCGCCGACACCGCCATGGGCGCGCTGCTGGCCCATATCACCGGCGGCGCGGAGGGGGCGAGCTTTCAGCCGATGAATGTGAATTTCGGCCTGTTCCCGCCGCTTGGCGCACCGCCGAAAGGCCGGCGGGGCAAGCGCGACCGGGCCCGCGCGATGACAGAGCGAGCGAAGGCTGCTTGGACCGCCTGGCTCGCCGAGACCGAGGTTTCGGCCGACAGCGCCGCGCCCGCCGCCTGAGCCCCGCGCCGCCCAATCCGCGAATCGTGTTACCCTTTCGGCGACAGCGGAACAGACAAGCGATTGCGGGATCATGACCGAAGCGAAGGGCGCCTACAGCCTGAAGACGGCCTACAAGATTGCGACACCGGAGGAAGCGGCAAGCTTTTATGACGGTTGGGCTGCGACTTACGACGCCGAGCTAACAAAGAATGGATATGCCACACCGCGCCGCTGCGCCGAGGCTTTGGCGCAGTTCGTCGGCGACAAAGCAGCGCCGATCATGGATCTCGGCTGTGGCACGGGACTGTCGGGTCTGGCGCTCCGCGCCGTAGGTTTCTCAGCGATCGACGGCTTCGACATCTCGCCGGAGATGCTGGCGAAGGCGGCGGGGCTGGGGGCCTATCGCAGCGTCGCCGTCGCCAATCTGGCCGAGCCCTTGGCAGTGGCGGAGGGGGTCTATGCC
This sequence comes from Pseudomonadota bacterium, assembly GCA_039513195.1. Taxonomy (GTDB): domain Bacteria; phylum Pseudomonadota; class Alphaproteobacteria; order Rhodobacterales; family Rhodobacteraceae; genus Thermohalobaculum. Next base: position 28,872 of record JBCCRM010000043.1, read on the forward strand.
AATGCCGCCTCGATCGGGTGCCTGAGCCCGGAATATCTGCCGGTCACCGTGCTCGACGAGATCCTCAGCAAGCTGCCCGCGGGGGGCTGTCTGGTCTTCTCGTTGAACGACCACGCCGCCGCCGACGGGACCATGGAAGGCCGTGTGATGGAGCTGACCGATAGTGGATATGCCGAGTGCCTGCATCGCGATTATGGCGAGCATATCCCCGGCACGGGGCTGCAGAGCACCGTCTATGTCCTGCGGCGGCGCTGACTTCAGAGGCGGCCGATAGCCCACTGTGTTTGCGCCTTTTTCCGGATTCACAGCGTATGCACATCCGATGCACAAAGCCTATGCATAGCATTTCGGTCGGGAATGGCGGCTGACGCCGCCCGGCGCGGCCCGGGGCCCCGCCCACCCACCGCAACGAGGCGCCCGGTCGCACCGTCAAGGAGGCCCCCAAGCCCCGGGCCGCGCCGGGCGGCGTCAGCGGCTATTCCCGACTGAAACGCTATGCATAGGCTTTGTGCATAGGATGTGCATACGCTGTGAATCCGGAAAAAGGCGCAAACACAGTGGGCTATCGGCCGCCTCTGAAGTCAGCGCCGCCGCAGGACATAGACGGTGCTCTGCAGCCCCGTGCCGGGGATGTGCTC